>NZ_SSMW01000131.1 GCF_004799405.1 Bradyrhizobium sp. | reverse complement strand
GTCGTTTTTCCTTCGGCACGTAAGCCTCGAAGCGATGGCCGTAACCGAAGAACAGCTCGGTCCGCTTGCGCTGGATGATGAGCGGATCGAACGGCGACAGGATGTGGACCAGTTCGGGCGCATTGTCGCCGGCGCTCGCCAGCGTCTCGGGACGCGCCCAATGTTCCTGCTTGCCGGCGCCTTCGAGTGCGACCGGCACGAGTTCGCTGCGGCGGATCCTGGCCTCGATCAGGCGCCGGACCGCCGCCTTGCTCGGCGCGTCCAGATGGCAGATCGAATCGGGGCTGACGACGCCTTGCGCGCGCAGGGCGCGGTCGAGCAGATAGTTGGCGACTTCCGTTGCGGTAGCCGGTTTCGGCGGCTTGTCCCAGCCGAAATGCCGCGCCGTCAAATCGTAGGTCTTGAGCATGCCGTTTCGCTCGGAGATCGTGACCGCGCCGGTATAGAATGCCAGTTGCAGCGCCCGCTTCGACGGCTTGCGGCTGGCCCACAGATGCACCTTCTCGGTCAGCACATCGTCGTCGATGTCGCGGACGGTCAGTGCGCCGTCCTTCGTGAGAAGCCTCATCACCTTGCGCAAATCCGCCGGCTTGACCTCGCGGAACCATTTGTGGCCTTCGCGGCGGTGAACCTTCATCGCCGGAATAAAGAAACGCAGGTCCCTGGCCGGCACATAGGACAGCGCATGGGTCCAGTATTCGAACACGCTTTTGTCGACGCTCTGGGCCTGACGCAGATCCGCGCGCTGATAGCCGGGGATGCGGGTCCAGAGAATGTGATGGTGGCAACGCTCGATGACGTTGATGGTGTCGATCTGGACATAGCCCAGATGTTCCACCGCGGCGGCGGTCGCATGCGGGCCGTCGCCGAACGGCGCCGTCGTGTCCAGCCGCTGGGCGCGCAGCCAGATGTGGCTGGCCGCGATCCTGGTGAGGGGATGGAATTTATCGGGCATAGCGCGGCAATGTAGCCGGATTCGCGCACGGCGCGTAAGGCGACGCTCAGGGCTTGGCCCGTTCCCCGATACTTCCGGTCGCAATCTCGGCCACGCAGGAGGCTTTGCCGAAATCGGAAGCGTGGCATTTGTAGACGCTGCCGTTGAGCCGGTCAACCAGCCACATCACGTCGTCGGTCGGACTGTCGATTCCGACATAGCGGGTGCCCACCGCGGTCACCAGCGCGGACAGCAGAATGGCCGCCGCAATCATGGCGGCACCGATAATGATCGGTATCGCGGTTCCCGAAGCCGCACGCTCAGGCGTGGCCACGCGATACCCCTGATACTCGCTGGGTCGTTTTGGAGACTGGAACACAACGCCGTCCGGTTATTCTTGTTTTCTTCATGATAGTTTATTGGCGCATCTGGCCGATTTGTTGTCCGCAGGTCGGCGCTTGCGCGACGACATTGAGACCAGCAACGAAAAAGGCGGCGGGCGAAGGCCGCCTCGGTTCCAGCTGTCTCATCGCCCGCGTCAAATGGAACCTCACCGGCGTCCGAACAGTCCGCCCATCATGCCGCCGAAAAGTCCGCCCGGGCCGCGGCCGCCATAGTGACGGCCACCTCCTCCGCCGCCGGAGTGGCGGGAACGATGCACCGGCTCGTCATCGGAGTCATCCGCTGAAGCAACCCGTGTTGCCATGATCTCGGATTGCAGCGCCTTGTGCTGCAGCGCGTTGAGGTAGCCGGTCCTGGGATAGCCGCGCGCGGCCTGCCAGCGGGCGATCACGTCGCGGGTGGCTTCGTCGAACCTGCCGTTGACCCTGGTGTCGAAGCCGAGGCCGGTGAGGCGGCGCTGCACGTCGCGGCGCCGGCCACTGTCGAGACCGATCTGGTCCTCGGTGGTCTGGTTGGCCTCCGCGGTGAACGTTGCGGGATCGATCCCGGTGGACAGGTTGCGGGTCGCGGTCGAGGGACCGTCCTGCAAGGACGCAATGCGGGCCAGCGCCAGCGACTTGAAGGTTCCGTTCGGATAGTTGGTGAGATAGGCGTTGAGTTCTTCCGGCTTGTTGGAATCCTTGACTGAGCGCCAGAACTCGAGTTCGACTTCCGAAACCGGGCCGGCAGCGACCGCTGGGGTATTCGGCGCCTCGACCGTGCGATCTGCCGCCACGGGAGCCGGATTAAGATAGACCGAGCCGATCAGGTTGGTGTGACCCCAGGGCAATTGGCTCTTGTTGGTCTCTTCGTTGACCTGGGCGCGAACCTTGGTCATCGCCTGCTGGATCTCGACGCCGGGGGCGGCAATGTTGGCCATCAGCGCGCGGGTGAACGGGCTGTTGGTGCCGACCTCGCCGTCAAGCGCGGTTTGTCCGGGACCGGTGGCGAATGCGATCAGGGTGCCCTCGCCGGATTTCATCTCGGCCAGGCCCGACTGCACCGACAGGCTGCGGGTAGCGGAATTCGACTTGATCCTGGCGGCGAACGGATTGTCGCGGCAGGCGTCGAGGAACACCAGCTTGACCTTGGCGTCGGCCATGGTCTGCTCCAGCGTGAGGTCGATGTTGATGGCGCTGCCGAGCTTGACGTCCATTTCGGATTTCAGATCGGCGTCGACCGGCAGCAGATAGTTGGTGCCGTTGATGGCGATGCCGTGGCCGGCATAGAAAAACAGCGCGACATCGGCGCCTGCGGCCTTCTGGCCGAACTCAACCAGTTTCTCGGTCATCGTGTCGCGGGTGAGGTTGGTGCCTTCCACCACGTCGAAGCCGACATTGCGCAAAACCTTGGCCATCGACCTGGCGTCGATCGCAGGGTTGGGCAGTGCGGCGACATTTCTATAGGCGCCGTTGCCGACCACGAAGGCGACGCGCTTGTTGTCGGCGTTGGCAGCATTGGCGCTGACGAGAAGTCCTGCGATCGACAATGCTGCAATCAAGAAGCGCATGATCCATTCTCCCCTGATGTCCGAAAGTGGCTGGCCGGCAAGCCGGACCGTTGGGGGCAATGTGACCAAATCTTCATGTGCGGAATGTGATCTATATCACATTGGGGGCGAAGCGATCGGACCTGCGCTCACGAGGCGCCGACCGGGCCCGCAAATCGCAGCCGGCAGCCGGCTCGGCAACAGACTTGAAAATGCCACGCCCGGGCTTTTCGGCCCGACCGTTTGGCTTCATGATAATCCCGAGATCCTGTTATAGTTTGGTGATCACCTGCATCGGCGTTGCATCGAATAGTCGCCCAAAAACAAGCCATGTGATCAAAATCACATTCACTGCTTTCAACCCGTCGTATGTTCCAATCGTCAAAACGCCATCAGGCGTAACAGCGAGGATGAGGACCATGACCAGCTTTCACAGACTTTCCGCAACTGCGGCGATTACGCTCGGTGTCGCGCTGTCGATGACGGCGGGACTGGCACTTGCCGGCGACAATACTATCTCGGCCGATCAAATCCGCGAGGCACTGCAGCCCAAGCCGGTGACGCGCAGCCTGTCCGGCCCGCAGGCCGATCCTGCGGACCGGGCCAAGGAACTGCATTTCGTCAATACGCTGCGCAACCGCAAGACCCGGTCGCTCTCGCTCGGCGAGCGCGAAGAAATCCTGCAGATCGCGGCGACCAAGCCGAACATCAATCTCGATATCCAGTTCGACTACAATTCGGCAGACATCAGGCCGAGTTCGGTAGCCACGGTGCAGGAACTCGGCAAGGCGCTGTCGGATCCCAGCCTCAAGGGTTCGACGTTCGTGGTTGAGGGTCATACCGATGCGATCGGCGGCGAGGCCTACAACCAGGCTCTCTCCGAGCGGCGCGCCGACACCATCAAGCGCTACCTGGTCGAGAAATTCGGCATCGCCGGCAGCGATCTGGTCACCGTAGGCTATGGCAAGGACAAGCCAAAGGATCCGAGCGCGCCGATGGACCCGACCAACCGCCGCGTCCAGGTCGTCAACATGGACACCAAGACCGCGTCGAAGTGACCGATGCGATGCATCCGCCCGCCGCCAGGCGGCAGGCGGATGCGGCAAATGATTTCAGGCATCGCAGATTTGTAAGGATGTTGTGCGCCGTCATTGCTGGCACGCAACGCTAAACCGGAAATCTCAAGCGTGTGGTGCTGCGGACTTATCCCGGAAATGACAATCTCTCAAAGAACAGGATCACCGACATGAAGTCATATTTCGCGGGCGTTGCCATTGCCGCGTTGCTGGTTGGCGGCCTCGCCCTCCCCGGTTATGCCGAAGATGCGGTAAAGCCGGCGCCGGCCGCTCCTCAAACCGAGGCGCCGCCCCCGAGCGTGCCGCGGCCGTCGCTGGTTCCCAAAACCGCCGAGCCCGATGCGAAGACGGTCCCGGACGAGCGCCGGCATCGGCGCTATGCCCATCGTCACTACCGCCGGTATGCTTATTGGGAGCCGTTCCCGATCTTCTGGCCGCACGTTGATCACAACCAAATCCGCTGGAACCGGATTCCCTGGGCGTTTCGTTTCTGACGTAACAGCGCTTTGCGCACGTCTACGGCTTGTCGAGGAATCCCCTGATCTTGGCTGCCAGCATCGCCTGGGTCAGGGGCTTCATCGCTCAAAGAACCCCCACATGCCCGTCGTCCCCATTCAACCGGTGGTCGAGAGATTCGCGATAACAAACCAACTTACGGGCAGGCCAAGCTCCGTCAAGTGATGCCGGCGCGGAACCAATCGCATGCCGCGCGCCGCGCACGCGATTTTGGGTCTTCAAATCCAGCTCTCGAAAATCATCAGCCGGACGAACGTCCCCATCGAGGTTCCGACCAACGCCGCCGAGATCGGCAGCATGGCGGCAAAGCCTGCGAACGCAATTGTGACGAAGGCCCACAATAGCCAGCGTGGGCTGTTGCCGCGCCGGAGCACATACACCAACGCAAGACTCGCGACGGTGGCCGGCGGCAGATAGTAATACAGGAATCCGAGGGTTCGCGGCAGCAGCGCCCAGGCCAGATAGGGTCCGAAATAAAACGCCTGAATCAGAAACGCGTCGGTTCGCCGCGTCACGATCCAGTCGCGCAGGCAGACCGCGAGCGCCGGCAGCGCCGGCCACAGCACCAGCGGATTGCCGAGCAAAACAATCGCCGCGATCCGATCGTCGCCGATCTTGTCGAACAGATACCAGACCGGCCGCACCAGCAACGGCCAGGACGGCCACGCGCTCATATAGGTGTGGCCCGCAATCGCCGTGGTGGTGGTGTCGGTGAAAATCCGTTGTTGCGCCTTCAGGATGCCGGGGATCGACAGTCCATAGAGCGGGACGAAGGTTGCGAGATAGACGCTTGCCGGAACGAGCACGAAGCACGCGGCGAAATGCCAGAACCTGAAATCGGGCCACAGATCCGGCCGGTTCCAGTCGTCGGCGTTGCCGTCGGCGAATTGCGCGCGCCAGCCCTGCATCAGGCGGATCACCGCAACGATGACGATGCAGACTGCGAGGGGAAACAATCCACTCCATTTGCAGGCGGCCGAAAGACCGAAGCCAAGACCGGCCAGCGCGAACCACAGATGCGGTCTCGACTGGCGGAAGCCGTGCATGAATGAGGCGATCGCGAACAGGCTGAACCCAAGCGCAAAAATATCCAGCATCGCGATCCGCGACTGCACGAACACCATCTGGTTGAAAAAGGCGAGCAGCGCCGCGGCGACCGCAGGACCCTGCGCGGCGAACAATACCAGGCCGCAGAGATAGACCGCGACGATCGCAAGCGAGCCGAACAGCACGCCGGGATAACGCCAGCCGAGCGGGACATCCCCGAAGGTCAGGATCGACAGTGCGATCAACTGCTTCGCCAGCGGGGGATGCATCGGATTGAGCAACGGCGCCGCCGTCGCCGGTTCGAGCATCTGCCGCCCCGCCGGCACATAATGGATTTCGTCGAAATAAAGTTTGTCCGGCGTCGTCACGCCGGCCAGAATCGCAAGATGCGTGGCAAGAAACAGGACGACAGCGACAATCGCGGCCCGCATTGCCGATTGATCGGGAACAGAAGGTGATTCGCGCATATTGTTCGCAGATCGACCGGGCTGCGACGGTTGAATGTGGGCGAGGCGAATTTTCAAGGCCATCGATTTCAAGTCTATTGCATTGAACGCATTCCGGTTTCGCCGTGACTAACCATCGGGTTCGTAAAGCGCCGCTTGTGGCATATTTACAACATCGTATTTGCGCGCGATCCGGTACGATGACGGGACAAATCGATCGGGCCAGAAAAATGAATTGGCGTCACAGCGTTCTCTGCATATCCGCACTACTGGCGGCAGGCCTTGCGGCAAGTCCTGCTTACGCGCAAGCGCGCGTCGGCGAAGCGGCCGTCGTCCAGAACCAGGTCGTCCGCGTTGCGGGACCGGCGACCAGCCAGATCAACGTCGGCGACAGCCTGCTGCGCAATGAAACCGTTCACACCGGTCAGGACAGCGCGGCGCGGCTGGTGATGGCCGACAACACCAATCTGTCGCTCGGGGCCAATTCGACGATCATCCTTGATCGCACCGTTTTCAACGACGAGCACAGCTACCGCGATATCGCGATCCGGCTGACGACCGGCGCGTTTCGCTTCGTCACCGGAGACTCGGAAAAGGCCGCCTACAAGATCACGACCTCGGTTGCGACCATTGGCGTGCGCGGAACCATCTTCGATGTCCTGTCGCAGCGGGGCAAGAGCACCGTGGCGCTGCAGGCCTGCTGTGCGCGCGTCTGCGCTATCGGCGGTCAATGCACCGAACTGACGGAACGTGGCGATACCGCCATCATCACCTCGACCGGCGGCAGGAATACGCTACAGAAAACCAACATGCCGCCCTGGACGTTCGCCGGAAGCTGCGGCGCCGCCGCCGGGCTTTGCAACGTCACGCAATTTGCCGATGCAACGCCGACAGCGCCTCCCGTCGATGACGGCAGCAGCCCCACCGGCATGCTGTGCGGACGCTGACCATGGCACGATTCATCAAAAGCTGGATCGGGTTTGCCATCCTCGTGGTCGCGGCGACGCTGCTATTCCACGGCGGCGAAACGGGAGCCGCATTCGCACAATCGGGATCGTGCACGACGCCGCCACCCTCATCGGGAGCCGCGACCAACTTAAACGCCGACGAGGGTCGCCCGACCGGCGCAGGGTGCAGCGCCGGATCGATCACCGGTGTCGCCAACGCGCATTTCAACCAGATGATCACCAACCAGGTACTCGGCTCGGTGCTGCTCGGCGTCAACGAGCAGGTCAATTGCAGCGACTGCGTCAGCGGGTTCGGCTCCGCCGGATCGTTTTCGGCCGGTTTCCACGGCCGCAAGGAACTGACGCCCAACCTGTCGCTCTTGGCCGGCATCGCCTACACCCAGTACAGCGAGAACGGCTATGCCGTCACCAGCGCGCCGATCGGCGCGCTCGCGCTTCGCTACGATTTCGTCGACTGGGGGTCGTCACGGCCGTTCTTCGATCTCGGCACCATCCTGACGCCGTATGAGAAAGTCAGCTATAACCGCGGCTACATGACCAGTTTCGGTCCCGTGGCCTTGCAGAGCCAGACCACTGCTTCGGATTATGCCGTGTACGGCAGGGCAGGCTGGATCAGCCGGGTATCTCCGCGCGACGAATTCGCCGCGTCCGTCGAAATCTGGCAGCTCTGGCAACGGGTGAGCGGCTATACGGATCCGTCCGTGCCGTTCGATCCGTTCAATGCCTCATTTGCGAGCGGAACCGATCGAACGAACCTGGCCAAGATCGGCGCACAGTGGACCCATCTTTTCGGCAGTAGCATCGAAGGCAACCTCAATGGCGCGTTCGTGCAATCGTTTGCAAACCACTCCGGCATCGTCGCGACGGTGACGGACTACGGCCTCGTGGCGCCGACGATCGGAAACCAGTCCTGGTTCGAATATGGCGGCCGGCTCGGTTTCCGCATCGCCAACGGCTGGGTCGCCGATCTCTTCCTCAACGGCACGCTGGGCCCGCAGCCGGTCGGCAATACCATCCACGGCGGCATCGGGTTACGGGTGAATTACTGAGCCGGCGCGAGGCGTGAGGCGATCCACGTCATCGTTCGCCGTTGGCGAGCACGAGCGCTGTGCTGACGCCATTCTCGAGGATTTCGTCGGATAGCTGCCTGTCGTTGACGGCGCGGGCGAGTTGAAGCGTACCCACCATGATCCCGTAAATGGCGATCGCATTGCGGCGGCGCTCGGATGGGGATCCCGCGCGGAGCTGGTCCGCAATCAACCCGATGAATTGCGATACCCGGCCGGTGAAGGCGTCGCGGGTTGCCCGCGGACCGCGCGCGATCTCCGCCACCAGCGCGGCGGTCGGACAGCCGCCGCCGGGATTGTCGCGATGGCGCGCCGACAGATAGTCGCGGATCGAAGCCTCAAGCCCGGATTCGCGGTCGCCGGCGTTCCGAAGCGTCGCCTCGCGCTTGCCGAGCGCGTTGGAAAGTACGGCGCGGACCAGGTCCTCCTTGGATTCGAAATGCGTGTAAAAGGCGCCGTTGGTCAGCCCCGCTTCGGTCATGATGCCGGCAACGCCGACCGCGGCTACGCCTTGCTGGCGAAACTGCCGCGAGGCGACATCGATGATGCGCCGGCGGGTGGCGTCCTTGTGTCCCTTTTCGTAGCGCATCCTCAATTCCCGTCGGATGTTCAGATCGGTGGGGCGGCCGCTTCCCGCGCCACTACCTTACGCAATCGTGACCGCTCTCCTCATTGCATTACGATCATAATAATGCATTATGAGTGTAATGCAATAGGCAGACAGTCCGGAAAACGGCTGTTTGGGGCGATCTGGGCGACAGGACGCGAAAATGAAACTGCAGCAGGCAACCGTAGCATTGAGCGGCGGGAATATCGGCGACACGCGTTCGGAGCCGGCGGTCGCACCGGCAGGCGTGGAGAGCGCAAAGCAGCGCACCGACACCGCGCGCACCGCGATCCTGACCGGACCCATTCTGGCCACCCTGCTCGGGCTGGCGGCGCCCACCGTGGTCGTGCTGCTGGCGCAGACCGCGGTCAACATCGCCGAAGCCTATTATGTCGGCTTCCTCGGCACCGACGCGCTGGCCGGCGTCGCCATGGTCTTTCCGATCTTCATGCTGATGACGATGATGTCGAACGGCGGACTCGGCAGCGGGGTTGCCTCTGCGGTGGCGCGCGCAATCGGCGCCGGCCGCAAGCAGGACGCCGATGCGATCGTGTTCCACGCCGTGGTTCTCGCCATCATCTTCGGCGCGATGTTCACCCTCGGCACGAACCGCGGCGGCCCGGCGCTGTATCGGGCGCTCGGCGGCCAGGACGGCGCGCTCGACGCTGCGCTGAAATACTCCAACTATCTTTTCGCCGGCGCTATTCCGGTGTGGATCGTCAATTTGCAGGCAGCCGCACTGCGCGGCTCCGGTAACGTCAAGGTTCCGGCGATGGTGACCCTGGTCGGCGCGCTGGTGCTGATCCCGACTTCGCCGATCCTGATTTTCGGTTTCGGCCCGGTGCCGCGACTGGGCATCGGCGGCGCCGGAATCGCCTTCGGCGTGTATTATGGCGCGGCCATGCTGGTGCTGTTGCGTTACATGACCTCGGGACGCGGCAGCCTGACGTTCAGGCTGGTCCCGCTGCGGGGCCGGTTGTTCGCGGATATTCTCAAAGTAGGAATCCCGACCGCCGTCAATGCGCTCCTGACCAACCTGACGGTGATCCTGGTGACCGGCGCGGTCGGGCTGTTCGGCACCAAGGCGCTGGCCGGCTACGGCATCGCCTCGCGGCTCGACTATGTGATGATCCCGATCTTGTTCGGCATCTGCACCGCCGTCCTGACCATGGTCGGCGTCAACATTGGCGCCGGCCAGGTCGCACGCGCCAGGCGGATCGCCTGGACCAGCAGCCTGGTCGGCCTGGCGGTGACCGGCACGATCGGCCTGGTGGTAGCGTTGTTTCCGGCGCTTTGGCTGACGCTGTTCAGCCACGATCCCGACGTGCTGCGCCAGGGCGCGACCTATCTGCGCATCGTGGCGCCGGCCTATGCCGGGCTGGGACTGGGTTTCGTGATTGCCTTTTCCGCGCAAGGCGCCGGGCACGTATTCTGGCCGTTCGTCGCAGCCTCCACGCGCCTGCTGCTTGCCGCCGGCGGTGGCTGGATCGCGGTCAGCTATTTCGGCGGCGGAATGGCGCTGTTGGCGTCGATGGTCGCCGCCTCGCTGGTCGCCTATGCCGCGATCTGCGCGGTCGCGATGTTTCGCGCGTTTCAGCCGCCGTCATAAGCCTTTTTGAGCGCGGCGATATCGAGCTTGACCATCTGCAGCATCGCCTGCATCGCGCGCTGTGCGCCGGCGCGATCGGAACCGCCAAGCAATTGCGGCAGCACCGACGGCACGATCTGCCACGATATGCCGTAGCGGTCCCTGAGCCAGCCGCAGCGTTCGACCGATCCGCCGTTGGATGACAGCGCGTCCCAGAGACGGTCGACCTCGGCCTGGTCGACGCAATCGATCTTGAACGAGATAGCATGGGTGAATTCGAACCGGGTGCCGCCGTTCAGCGCCATGTACTCCTGCCCGGCCAGCGTGAACTGGACCACCAGCACGGTGCCGGCCTTGCCCGCGGGGCCGTCGACGGGATTCTTCTGGACCTTGTCGATCCTGGAATCCGCCAGCAGCGAGACATAGAATTTCGCGGCCTCCTCGGCCTCGCCATTGAACCACAGGCAGGGCGAGATTTTCGACATGGCAAAGCTCCTGTTTTCGTTCGGGTCGGACGCAGGACGAACGGCACCGCGTCATCCCGACATCCCGCGTCAACTATCTTCGTTGTGGCCGGACTTGTCCCGGGCGCGGCGGTTGCCGGCGTACAATGATTTCACTTCGCGCTAGGTCGCGATCGGCGTCGGCATGGTGAGGAACGCCCGGCTCACATGCCAGAACAATTGCCGGTTGATCGCCAGCACGACCGAATGCGCGGTGCCGGGAAGGATGACAAACTGACGATCGCCGTTCGGCAGCAGATTGAAGAACGCTTCAAGGTCGGCGACGGTGGCGATGCCGTCGAATTCGCCGCGCACCAGCAGCACCGGCGCCAGCACTTTCTTCGGATCGACCACCGGCAGGTTGGCGGTCATGTCGAGATAGGTCCCGGTCGGAATCTGGTCGCCGAATTGCATTTCCACATCCGCCAATGCCTCGATGGCGGCGGGATCGCTGGTGCCCGGCCGGTCGCGGGTCGCGATCGAGCGGATCATGTCGCGGTCGCGCTTGCGCATGTTGTGCGAGCGGTAATATTCGAGCTGTTCGGCGCGCTTGGTCAATGTCGGCGAGCCCTCGCCCTTGTAGGTAAAGGCAGCGAATACCAGCCGGTCGATCCGTTCGGGCGCCAGCATCGCATAGGCACCGGCGCGCAGCGCGCCGGAGGATTCACCGAGGAAGTGGAATTTCTGCCGGCCGGTTTCGCGGGCGACGACTTCAGCCGCCGCCTTCAGGTCCTCCGCGCCGCTGGCGATGTCGGCATTGCCCGAGGTGCGTCCCGACTTGCCGTAATTTTCGTGATCCATGGTCCAGCAATCGAAGCCATGGCGGGCGAATTCATTCATCACGGAATATTCGCCATGTCCGGGCACGTTGAGGTCGAACACCCTCGATGTCACCGACGAGCCGTGCACAAAAAACAACACCGGCCGCGAAGGTTCGCCGGCCCTGGGCGCCCCGATCCGCTTGCGAAACATCCACAGCGGGATGTCGCCCTTCCTGGCCCAGTATTCGCTGCTCCAGATTTCGCCGTCTTCGGAAACCGCATCGGCGCTTTGCGCCGGCCGCGCGTCCACCAGGGTTCCCGCAACAAGCCCAAGTCCGGCACCCTTGATCAGGCTCCGCCGCGCCAGCGGACGATCGAGATGTTTCATGGCTTCCTCCGATCAATGCTTTGATTTTTCTTGGCAGCCGGTTATGGCGCCAGCATCAGCAGGGCGCCGCCGACCATCAGGGTCCAGGCACAGGCGGGTCCAAACAGGAGCCGCAGCAGTCTGTTGTCGGGCGAAAAGCCGACGCCATGAACGAATGCGCCGGCGACGCCGAGCAGCATGAACGGCAACGCGGCGTGCAGCCGCGTCTCCGGCACCTGACGCAGCAGGAACGGAAACAGCATCAGCGCCAGGCTCGCCAGCAGCGCCGCGGCGAACGAAGCCGCCTGGATCGCCCGCGCCAGCGCCGTCGCTCGCTCACGGCGCGCGCCGGTTATCATCGATTTCACGCTGGGCATGGGCTTCGAACCACATCGCGTTGAGAATCGCAAAGGTGCCGGCAAAGCCGACGCCGAGGATCCAGCTGAAATACCACATCGATTTCTCTCCGATCAGTAGAGCGAATGGTCGTTGCCTTCGATATATGCCGCGGTGACCGGCCCGCGAAGCACGCGGTATACCCAGGCGGTGTAGAGCAGGACGAGCGGCAGGAACACGACGGTCGCGAACAGCATGATCTTGAGGGTCAGGTGACTGGACGACGCATCCCACACCGTAAGGCTGGCCTGCGGCTCCAGCGACGAGGGCAACATGAAGGGAAACAGGCTGAGGCCGGCGGTGGCGATGATCGAGGCGGTGCCAACCCCGCTGACGATAAAGCCGAGGCCGGCGCGGCCGGCACGCAGCATGGCTGGCGCGATCGCCAACGCCGCGACGGCCGCGACCGGCGCCATCATGGTCAGGGGAAAGGTGCGGTAGTTGGTCAGCCAGGCGCCGGCTTGCCGCGTCACCTGCTTCGACAGCGGATTCGATGGACCATCATGCGCGAGTTGCGAGGTGACGACATATCCGTCGATGCCGAAGGCGACCCAGATGCCGGCCAGCACAAACAGCACGATCGTCACCGGCGCCACCAGGCGCGCGACGCTCACGGCGCGACCGACCACCGGGCCGCTGGCTTTGAGCGCAAGATAGCTTGCGCCATGCAGCGTCAGCATTCCGACGCTGATGAGGCCGCTGACCAGCGCAAACGGATTGAGCAGGCCGAATAGGCCGCCCTCATAGGTCATGCGCAGGGTATCGTCGAACCGGAACGGAACGCCGACAATCACATTGCCGAAGGCGACGCCGAAAATCAGCGCGGGAACGAGGCCGCTGACGAAGATGGCCGCGTCCCAGATCGCGCGCCAGCGCGTGGCGGCGACCTTGCTGCGGAACTTGAACGACACCGGCCGCAGGATCAGCGCCGCCAGCACCAGGAACATCGCCAGATAGAAGCCGGAAAACGCGGTGGCGTAGAGCGCTGGCCACGCCGCGAAGATGGCGCCGCCGCCGAGGATCAGCCAGACCTGATTGCCCTCCCACACCGGGCCGACGGTATTGATGACGATGCGTCGTTCGATGTCGGTTCTGGCCACATACGGCATTAATATCGCGACGCCGAGATCGAAGCCGTCCATCACGGCAAAGCCGATCAGCAAGACGCCGAGCAACGCCCACCAGATCAACCGCATTGATTCGTAGTCGAACATGATGCTCTCCGTTATTCGGCGGCGCCGACGATGGCCAGCCTGAGGTCGGGACGCGCGACCGGACCGTCCGGCGGCGGCCCGGCCTTCACGGTTTTCACCATCAGATAGACGTCGACGACGGCGAGCGTCGAATAAAACACCACGAAGCCGATCAGCGTGGTCCAGATGTTGGCCGCCGAAATGCTGGAGACCGCAAGGAAGGTCGGCAGCACGCCCTCGATCACCCAGGGCTGGCGGCCGACTTCGGCGACGATCCAGCCCAGTTCGGCCGCGATCCATGGCAGCGGCAGGCTCAGCAGCGCCAGCCACAGAAAGCCGCCATATCGGGTCAGCTGACGGTTGCTGGCGAGCACGAAGGCGACCGCGAACAGCGCGATGAAATAGAAACCGAGCCCGACCATGATCCGGAAACTCCAGAACAGCGGCGACACCGCCGGCACCGTGCTCCAGGCCGCCTGCACGATCTCGTCGGCCGTCGCGTTGGCGATATCGGGCCGTATCTTCTTGAGCAGCAGCGCATAGCCAAGGTCGGCGCCGGTGGCGTCGAGCCGCGCCCGCTCGGCGGCATTGGCGGGCGCCGCGCGGAGTTTTTCCAGCGCGTCATAGGCGATCAGCCCGCTGCGGATGCGCTCTTGCGCATGTGCCACCAGGTCCTTGATTCCCGGCACCGTCTTGTCGATCGAGCGCGTGGCGATCAGGCCCAGCATCCAGGGCACCTTGACCTCGTAATCGGTACGGCGATTGGCGAGATCCGGCACGCCGAACAGCGTGAAGGAGGCCGGCGCCGCCTGGGTGTCCCACATCGCCTCGATCGCTGCGATTTTCATCTTCTGGTTCTCACCGGCGGTGTAGCCGCTTTCGTCGCCGAGCACGACCACCGATAGCGCGGAGGCGAGCCCGAAGCTCGCGGCGACGGTCATCGAACGCTTCGCGAATTCAGTGTACCGCCCCCTGATCAGATAGAAGGCGCTGACCGACAGCATGAACATGGCGCCGGTGACATAGCCGGCGCTGACGGTATGCACGAACTTGGCCTGCGCCACCGGATTGAACAGCACCTGCATGAAGTCGGTGACTTCCATCCGCATGGTGTCGGGATTGAATTTGGCGCCGACCGGATACTGCATCCAGCCATTGGCGATCAGGATCCACAGCGCCGACAGGTTCGAGCCCAGCGCCACCAGCCAGGTGACGCACAGATGCTGGACGCCGGTAAGCTTGTCCCAGCCGAAAAAGAACAGGCCGACAAAGGTGGCCTCGAGAAAGAACGCCATCAAACCTTCGATCGCCAGCGGCGCGCCGAAGATGTCGCCGACGTAATGGCTGTAATAGGCCCAGTTCATCCCGAACTGGAATTCCATGGTGATGCCGGTGGCGACGCCCATCGCGAAATTGATACCGAACAACAGCCCCCAGAATTTCGTCATCTCGCGCCAGATGGTCCGGCCGGTCATCACATAGACGCTCTCCATGATGCCGAGCAGGATCGACAGGCCGAGCGTGAGCGGGACGAACAGGAAGTGATACAGGGCGGTCAGCCCGAATTGCAGCCGCGACAGCGACACGACGTCCATCGAGGTCATCGGGAAACTCCTTGCTAGCTGTCCGGACGGTTCAGGATCTGGCGATCGAGCGCGTTGCCGTCGATCAGGGGACGCTGGCGCGGGCCGAAAACGAAAACAGCCGCCAGCAGCACGATTGCGAGCTTGATCGACAGGATGACAATGATGTCGCGCCTCAACTTGTGCGTGGTCACGGCCGCCCCCCTGCCCATCCGGGCCTGCGGAACGGCTGTTCAACGGTGATGGTCTGGTGGCAGCGCCGGCCCACAAAACGCAGCCATTTTTGCAGCGTGATGCCGGAATCGTGCACGTACACCCGAGGATAAGCCGCGCTCGCGCGCTGCCGATCCATTGGAAGTGCCTCGAATTGCTCGCTCATTGCCTGATCCTCGACGGTAACCGGCGATTGTCGGCGGTCCCGCGGCATTGATCTGGGTCAACAGCCGATTATTGATCCAGGTCAATGGATATTCAACGGATATATCGAGTCGAGCCAACCGAGAGGGGAAGCCCCATGACCTTCGCCGAGCCATCGCCGACATCCTGCGCCGGGCCGGCGCCACGCGATTGCAAGCACGGCCGCGGCAATGATTGCGACGACTGCAAGGTGCGGCGGTTCAGCGTCTGCGGTGCGCTCGAACCGGCCGAACTGGAGGAACTCGACAGGCTGAGCCAGGTCAGGAATTTCCCGGCCAGGACCATGCTGTTCGACCAGGACGCGCCGGCGGACAACGTGTTCAACCTCACCGACGGCATGGTGCGGCTGTGTAAATCGCTGCCGGACGGGCGCCGACAGATCGTGGGCTTCGCGCTGCCGGGAGATTTCCTCGGCCTGGCGCTGATGGAGCGATATGGGGTCGCGGCGGAGGCCGTGACGCAGGTTCGGGTCTGCCGGTTCGCGCGGCCGGCGTTCCTCGCCTATGTCGACGGCAAGCCGCATTTGCTGCGACGACTGCATGAATTCGCCGGCCATGAACTCAGTCTCGCCCAGGACCAGATGCTGCTGTTGGGACGCAAGACCGCGGAAGAGAAGGTAGCCGCCTTCCTGCTCAACCTGCAGACGCGCTATGCCCGGGTCGGCGCAGCCTCGGTGACGATCCCGCTGCCGATGAGTCGGCAGGATATTGCCGACTATCTCGGCCTCACCATCGAGACCGTCAGTCGCACCCTGACCAAGTTCGCACGGGAAAAGGTGATTGTGATCGTGCCTGATGGGGTCCGACTGCTCATGATCGGGCGGCTTGATCAGTCCGACGCGGCACGATCAGCCGTTCCGTTTTGATCCACCTCAACGCGGCAGGGCAACAAGCTCGCTACCAATTCTCCATCAATCATGGAGAAGTCAGATGCCTCTCGACAGCCTTCTGGTCGTCATTGCCGTCACGATGATGTTTATAACCTTCGCCGTTGTGCTTGGATGGGGCGACCGGCAGACACGCGACCTGTAACGCAGCAGCCAGGCGCCGCGTCTCTTGGTTTGGGCCGGATCGCGTTACGCAGCATCGTCATGTCGCCAGGTTCCCCTCGAACCTGCATAAAAGCGTGATCGGAAACCACAGCAGATCAGGAACTTTCGACCCGTTTGCGACTTGATTTGGCGAAGCTCAACACCGACCAAAGGAGAGTTCCCATGGGTGCAACGGCAGACAAGGTAAAGGGCGCCACCAACGAAGCCATCGGCAAGGCCAAGCAGGGCGTCGGCGAAGCCGTCGGTTCCGACAAGATGCAGGGCGAAGGGGCGATCCAGGAAACCAAGGGTCACGCCCAGAAGGCCGTCGGCGACGCCAAGCAAGCCGCCAAGGACGCCGTGAACAAGGCAGCGGCCGCAGCCAACAAGAATCTCTGATCGACCAGTTGTTGATTGGATGAAAGACCGGTCCATCGGGCCGGTCTTTTTTTGTCTAGAGTTACGGGCGATGAAAATGGCGCCGCAAGCCCGCACGCTGGCGCTCCGCCCTCAGCGCTTCCCGATCGCATCCGGATTGACGACATTGGTCGGCGCACCCGCGGCGTAACTGAGTATCTGGTCGAAAATATCGGTAAACTGCAACTCGTATTCGTCATGCGAGACGTAGCCGATATGCGGTGTGCAGATCACGTTGTTCATCGTCAGCAAGGGATCGCCGGTGTCGCGCAGCGGTTCTTTCTCGTAGACATCGACCGCCGCCATACCGGGCCGGCCGGCGCGCAGCGCATTCACCAGCGCGTTCGGCTCGATCAATGACGCGCGGCTGGTGTTGACCAACAGCGCCGTCGGCTTCATGCGCGCCAGATCGCCTGCGGTGACGATACCGCGCGTCGCGTCGACGAGGCGCATGTGCAGCGACAGCACGTCGCACTGTTCGAAAAACGCCGCCTTGCTCTCGGCAACCTGGTAGCCGTCGGCGCGCGCCTGCGCCAGCGCCGGTTCGCGCGCCCACACCAGCACCTTCATGCCGAACGTCCTGCCGTAGCCGGCGACGACGGCGCCGATCCGGCCATAGCCGTAGATGCCGAGCGTCTTGTCGCGCAGCGTGTGGCCGACACCCATCTGCCAGTGGCCTGCCTTTAGCGACGCCATCTGCTGCGGAATGGCGCGCATCGCCGCCAGCACCAGCCCCCAGGTGAGTTCGGCGGTCGCATAAGACGGCGTTCCCGCATGCTGGCTCGACGACACGATGATGCCAAGCCGGGTGCAGGTGTCGATATCGATGTGGGGATAGACGCTGCGCTGGCTGATCAGCTTCAGCTTCGGCAGGCGTTCCAGCAGCGGCGTGCGGATCTGCGTGCGCTCGCGGATCAGCACCAGCGCCTCGGTATCGTGCAGCCGCTTCACCAGCGTATCGACGTCCTGGACGTGGTCGTTCCAGATCGTCACATCGTACCCCCTGAGCTTGCCGAAGCATTCGAGGGTGCGCACGGTGTCGAAGTAATCGTCGAGGATCGCAATCTTCACGACACGCTCCTCCCCGTGAGTCTATTTCACGCCAAGCAATTCAACGTCGAACATCAGCGTCGCGTTCGGAGGGATGACGCCGCCGGCGCCGCGGGCGCCATAGCCCAGTGCCGGCGGAATGATCAATGTGCGTTTGCCGCCGACCTTCATGGTGGCGACGCCTTCGTCCCAGCCGGCGATCACCTTGCGCTGCCCGATCGGAAATTCGAACGGCTCGTTCCGATCGACCGAACTGTCGAATTTCTTGCCCTTCTTGCCGTCTTCATACAGCCAGCCGGTATAATGCATGACGCAGATCTGGCCGGGTTTTGGCGAAAGGCCCGTGCCAACCTTGGAGTCGATGATCTGCAAGCCTGAAGGTGTGGTCATGATGTTTCCTGCGGTCTGGGCCGCCACATATGACGGCGCGACGACGAAAAAGGCGCCGGCCATGATCATGGTGGCGGCGACGGCGATCGGGAGGATTCGGAACTGGAGAAATTGCATCTTTCGGGACTTCTGTGGTGATCGAGGGAAAGACAGATTGCATGCACGGAGCGCTGGTTCAATACCCCAATGCGCAGCCGTCCTTGCGTGGATCGGAACCGCCGGTCAGTGTGCCTTTGTCCCAGTCGATCCAGATCGCCTGGCCGCCGCCGAGCGGCGAAACGATGCGGGTGGTTTTGTGCCCGAGCTTCTTCAGACCCTCGACGATATCGGCCGATACGCCGTCCTCGAGCTGGTAGATGCCCTCGTAATGCAGGCCGCGCGGCATATCGATCGCCTCCTGCACGTCGCAGCCGTAGTCGAGCATGTTGGTCAGCACATGGGTCTGACCGACCGGCTGATACTGGCCGCCCATCACGCCGAACGGCATGATCGCGCGGCCGTTCCTGGTGACAAGACTCGGAATGATGGTGTGCAGCGGCCGCTTGCCTGGCGCGATACAATTGGGATGGCCGGGCTGAATCCGGAAACCGCCGCCGCGATTTTGCAACAGGATGCCGGTCTTGTTGGAGACGATCGCGGAGCCGAAGGCGTGCGCGATCGAATTGATGAAGGAACAGGCGTTGCGGTCCTTGTCGACCACGGTGATATAAACCGTCGAGGGATTCATCGGTGGCGTCACGACCGGCAGGTCGAGCATCCGATCCATCCTGATCTTGCCGCCATATTCATCGGCGAATTCCTTCGACAATATCCTGACCACGTCGACGTCGACATGGGCGGGATCGCCGATGTATTGCTCGCGCATCAGATAGGCAATGCGCGCGGCTTCGGCCTCAAGGTGAAACCGTTCGATGCTCAGGGGCGGGAACTTGGTCAGGTCGAAACGCGACAGGATGTTCAGCATCACCAGCATGGTGATGCCGGGGCCGTTCGGCGGGCACTGCCAGACGTCGTGGCCCTTGTAGACGGTGCCGATCGGACTGGTGGTCTCGGTGGTGTGGGCCGCGAAATCGTCCAGCGCGTGCAGGCCGCCGACCCCACGCAAGGTCTCGACCATGTCCTCGGCGATCGCGCCCTTGTAAAAGGCGTCGCGGCCGTCCCGGGCGATGGCGCGCAAGGTCTGGCCGAGTTCGGGCTGATGGATCACGTCGCCGGCGACCGCCGGCTTGCCATGCGGCAGCAGGTAGCGCTCGGTGTTGACGCCTTTTTTCAGCTTTTCGAACTGGTTCTTCCAGTCGAACGCGATGCGGGGGGCGACGATGTAACCCTGTTCCGCGGCCTTGATCGCGGGCTGTAGCAGGGTGTCGAGGCCAAGCTTGCCGTGGGCGCGCAGGATGGTCGCCCAGGCATCGACCGCACCGGGAATGGATACCGAATGCGCCGACGTCAGCGGGATCGCATGGATCTTGCGCTCAAGATACCATTCGGGTGTCGCCGCCATCGGCGCGCGGCCCGAGCCGTTGTAGGAAACGATCCTGCCCTCGCCTTTGGGCTGGATCAGCGCGAAGCAATCGCCGCCAATCCCGGTGGATTGCGGCTCGATCACGCCGAGCAGCGCGCACGCCGCCACTGCAGCGTCGGCTGCGGTGCCCCCGGCACGCAACACCTCGATGGCCGTCAACGCCGCCAGTGGATGCGACGTCGCCACCATCGCATTCTCGGCGTGGACCGTCGAGCGGCCCGCGAGATGGAAATTCCTCATGCCAGATTGCCCGCTTTATTGTTGTTCTCGGGGGGTTACTTGGCACATTCATCCCGTGATGGGCAATGGTCGCAACGCATAACGCCACGCCATATCATCATCCCGGAGAGCGCGGGGATCGCGATAGCAGGTTTCCCCTTCCCCGCCCTCCTGATAAACCATCACCATGCCGTACAAGGTCGCCGCCTTCTATCAATTCGCCGGATTGCCGGATTTCCGTGAATTGCGCAAGCCGCTGCGCGCGAGTTGCGCCCGCCTCAAGCTGAAGGGCAGCGTGTTGCTGGCGCATGAGGGCATCAACGGCACGCTGGCGGGCGACGCGGCGGCGATTGCCACGCTGGTCGGGGAATTGCAACACGGAGCCTTGTTCGGCGGCCGGCTCGACAATCTCGAACTGAAATTCTCGCACGCCGCGGCGATGCCGTTTCAGCGTCTGAAAATCCGTCTGAAAAAGGAGATCGTCACGCTCGGCGACAGCACGGCCGATCCGACGCGGCGGGTCGGAATCTATGTCGAGCCTGCCGACTGGAACGCGCTGATCGCGACCCCGGATACGCTGGTGATCGATACCCGCAACGCATTCGAGGTGGCGATGGGCACGTTTCCCGGAGCGGTCGATCCCGGCATCAAAAGCTTCGGACAGTTCAAGGAGTTTGCCGCTCGTCACCTCGATCCGGCGAAGCACCGGAAGGTCGCGATGTTCTGCACCGGCGGCATCCGCTGCGAAAAGGCCAGCGCCTGGCTGCTGTCGCGCGGCTTTGCCGAGGTCTACCATCTCAAGGGCGGCATCTTGAAATATCTGGAAGGCGTGCCGGAAGCCGAAAGCCGCTGGCGCGGCGAATGTTTTGTCTTTGACGGCCGCGTCGCGCTCCGGCACGGGTTGCGCGAGCGCGCGATGGAAGCCGGTTGCGATGAGTGACGCCAAGATACCTAGTGAAAAGACACTCGGTGAAAAGCCAATGAGCGAAAAGGCACTCAGTGCGCGGATCGATGCGCTGGAAACCCGGCTGACGTTTCAGGACGCGACCATCGAAATCCTGAACGGGACCATCACGGAGCAATGGCTCAAGATCGACGCACTGACGCGCCAGGTCGCGCACTTGAGCGAACGGATGCAGGAAGCGGAAACTCAAGCGCCCGGCGCGACCGATGAAACGCCGCCGCATTACTGAATCGAGAGGCATCGCTTCACGGCCTGAACGCAAACCAGAGCACCATCGCCACGATGGCCGTAACGGTCGCGGCCAACACCACCGGCGTGACTTGCTTTGAACTCCCGCTGCGCGGGGAATCGTTGGCGGCGTGGTTGAATTCACTATTCATGAAACACGCTCGCTGCGCTGGAATGGAGCGGGCCGAACTATCGGAAGACCGCGAGGAACTTGTCCCACAACGACGTATTTTCGCGGTCACCGTCATGCCGCGAAGGCGATGGCTGGGCGGCACTGATCGGATCGGACGCGGGAAAGCTGTCCCTCAGGCCGGCTTCCAGTTGCGCATGGGTGTCGCGGTCGGCCGAAGCGGCCTGACGGGGGTCGACGGCGTGCCTGTCGCGGGCCGCAGGATTGAATCTCTCAGCCATGTTGATCCTCCATGGCAGGGATAACGCCCCGGATATCCCGCGGTTCCATGACGCAGGGACCGAGCGACGGCTAGCGCGGGCGGACGACCACCCGTCCCTGCCCGGCCAATACGCTCAGCAGGGCCCGCACGGCATTCCTGTCCTTTTCCTTGTCATCCTCATTGAGCGCATCGAACGGCACCAGTGAGGGATGCCGCATCAGGTGATCGTCGCGGACAGCGCCATAGCGCCAGCCGCGCTCGACGCGGTCGGCGATCCAGCGGCGATGCTCGACCCGGGCGAGGAGTTCAAGCTCCGCGTCCGATAGTACGACAGGCTCGACACCGGGTCCGGCATCGGCGATCCGCAAACCCGCCGCGGCAAACAGGATCGGCGCGTGCTCGGCCGCGGCGCGGTTGGCATCACGCATATTTTCGGTCAACTCGTCCCAGGCCTGCGACGCCGCCGGCGAATTCCACCCGAGCGTTTTTGTCGCGTCCTGATAATGCGCATGAAGCGCGATCGCCATCTCATCGCCTTTTCGATCAAGCACACGCTCGATGCTCTCGGCGCGGACCAGTCCGCCGATTGCGATCAGCCTTGTCATATCGCGGTTGCTGACCTGGGCGTCGCCGAGGCGACCCAGCAGCCGGTCCTCTCGCGTTTGATGCGCCAGGACGGGAACGGTATCGGTGCCGAGCATGCCGCCCGGCCGGCGCAAGGCCAGTGAAGCGGCGATCGCATCGGCATCGTCGAGCAGGATGACGGCCAAGTGCGGCGGCGCGTGCATCTGGCGCCAGGGCGCAACGATGGTGTCGGGGGGCAGCACGGCGTCCGGCTGCCGCGGCAAAATCGCGATCTCCACCAGGTGGTCAAGCTCGGGCCTGGCTTCATGCCAGTGCTTGACGACTTCGGCTTCATTGTCGTCGACGATAAACGTCAACACCGCGCGCTTATCGGGATGATCTTGCGTGGCCGCGATGACCTGCGCCACGGCCTGCCGCCAATTGCCGGAAAGTCCGACCACCAGCACGTGCGAAGCCGTGTCGACATCCCCCTTCAGCAGCACCGGCGCGAAACGGGTCAGTTCAAGGCGAATGCCTTCCCGATCCGGGCAAAGCCGGTAGTAGCGCACGCCATGCCCGCGCGAGAGGCCGTCGAGCGCCGAATCGAGCTCGACCGCGAAATTCTCCCGGTCGATTCGCACCGCCAGCACCAGCGGCGGAAGGTCGGCAGGACGTTTGCCGGCCGCCGACAACGCCAGCATGGCGATGCTGAGATTGTCGACGTCGTCATCGCCGGTCAAAAACAGCGCGGCAGCGTAGGGAAGATGCAACGACCGGATCGTCGCGGGCCGCATCGGGTCCGCCTCGATAATGGTGAGACCGAGACCTTCGAGCGCATCGCGCTGCGCGGCGCCGATCCTGGCGGCGATCATGACAACCTGCCGTCCGCGAGAGGCCAGCGCGATCAGCGCCGCGTCGGTCAGCGATTCCGAACCGCAGACAATGACGTGGCCGGACGAATGCGGCAGCAGTGCCAGCCGGGCCGGCCGCGTGATCGAACTGACCAGGGCCTGGAAGGACGCAAGCACCGCGACCAGCGGCACCGCGAGCCGCGCGATCTGCAGTGGTAGTGGAATCGAGCCGCCGAAATCAGTCGGAAATTGCAAGGTGATGAGCTGCATGGTGCGGAAGAAATTGTCGACCCATCCGGCGGGATCGGTGGGCGGCTTCTTGATCATCCAGCCCCAGAACCCCAACGCCATCGCAATCGCGCCGGCGACGCCCTGAATCCAGCCGCGATGACGGGTAACGAACGCGCCAACCTGCCCGGCCAGCAGCGTCAATCTGAGGATGAAATAGTTCAAGAGCGAACTCAAAAAGGGGTCTTGCAGGAACGTTACGGTTTCACGGCTGCTTGATGTTTGCAACGACCGATTGAACCACTTCGATGGACGGTTACCCCGCCTCGAGCGCCTTGATGCGAAATAGCTGCATCCACCCGCCCACATCCTGCATCATCGAAACAGCCAGTTCCTGCATGATGCGGCCGAGGTCGCGCGAAGCGAGCGGTTGATCGAGCTCGACGGCGTCAAGCTGGGTTCTGGTATCCTTCATGACGCGCAGCATATGGGTCGACTGCTGCACCAGCAGCGGAAATTCCGAATACGCCCGGATGCCGACGAACGCGCCGGAAGCGGCCGACAGGCAGGCGCCCAGGGTCACGCTCCATTCAATCGCATCCATCATTTTTCCCGTGAGCAGGAAGAACAGTTTTGAGCCGACCGCGGCGACCGCCAGCAGGAAGAATGTCTCGCCAATCAGGCCGATGCTGCGCCCCGCCGCCCTGTTGCGATCGCGGCGTTCGAGATGATAGCCGGTCTGGTCATCGGTCAATGCCCGGGCAATGCGCAGTGCGCCGGTATTGGCCGCCGATAGCGAGCCGACCAGAAACGGGGCCGCGCGCACCGCGACGGTGAAATACCACGCCACCCAGGCCTCGCGCGGGAATTTTTTCATTTCCTCCTCGCCCTCTTTGTCCTCGATACTGTCGAGCGACATCCGCACGACTTCGGAAACCGGCAGCGACCGGCCGATCGCCGACAGCACACCCTGCTTGCGGCACAATTCGGCGAGCAGACGATAGGAAATCCACTTCTCGTGCCAGCGGTGCAGATGGTTTGCCAGCACCAAGGCGGCAATTCCGCCGAACGCGA
>NZ_SSMW01000130.1 GCF_004799405.1 Bradyrhizobium sp. | reverse complement strand
CAAAGTGGCTCGTCAGCTAAACGAACGACCACGTGAGACCTTGCAATTTGAAACCCCAGCAGAGAGATTTAACGCCTGTGTTGCGTCGACCGGTTGAGCCGGCACCTCAACAGCGGACATGCCGAGCGTGACCATCGCCAGCGTGTGTTCAATGAAAAGTGCAACCTCGTCCGCCATAACCCCGACCAAAAAATTTCAGGCGGCCCTCGATTGATTTGCGATCCGGCCTAATAGGCGGGGGGTATGGGGGTCGGATTGGGCGATTGACCATGGTTGGAATGAGCGGCGCAGTCGCGCGGCTATTTCCCGCGGCCACTATGAGACGAACAACCCGCTTTTCGGTAGCGGCTTCTGCCCGCGTTTCGGCAGCAAAGGTGCATCCGCTCGCTTGGCGAGTTGTTCGCGAAGGCTCGACGGCTTGTAAAAGTGCAGCAGACCTTGGCCGTTTTCATCAACGCGGGTGGTCGATCTCGGCAACGTGCGCCGCTCACAGCCAGGGATGACGGTCTGTAGACCCGCAGATGTTCGTTCGACTACGGTCATGATGTTGCTCCGGGCGATTTCCGCAAATTTAGTTTGGCACAGGGTTCAAGACTCATGAATAGCGTCCTCGGAGGAGTCCCCAGGATTGAGTTCCGCACGCTCCGACCTAGCCTTGTCGTGACCCGGCCGAGCGTGGGACGTTACCCGTGCGTTACCCGGCAGACGCTCGCAATTTCCTAACGATTGAATTAGCAACAAATTCAATACAGGATTCGCTGATTGGCTATCAGCTGCTATCTCAATCAGGCTCAATATCTATCGTCTCGCCTTCGGTGGCACCGTGTTCGTCTCTAATGCGATCAAGCCCGAGTCGCTTGGTTATGCCTCGGTTCGCTCCCGCTTGCCTGCGATGGTCATGCCGTCAAACTTGCCAGGCTTGCCCTTCTCCTTGCGCTCAACAAACATAATTGCAGGCCCAGCAGGTGCAGTGCCTTATTAAGGCCGGCGCTGTCGTCTTGGGTCTTGGCATTCGCTACGGATCAGAACGGTTCCGCCCGACGAATATATCTATCGAGCATCGTGTCGCTTGAATGTCCGGTTTGCCGCCGGATCTTCCAGGTGGGTATACCTGCGTTGACCGCCTCTGTCACAAACCCGGCTCGGAGGCTATGACCTGAATAATCGGATGGATCGCAGCCGACTTGCCTCAACCGTCGTTTAAGGATCACGCCGACCGCATCGCCAGAGAGAGCTGCGTTTGAGATCCTGCCGGCGCGATCGATCGAACGAAATACGGTCCCCTCATTGATTCCCGAAGTCTCTAACCAGCGTTGAAGAGCTTCTACCGGACAGATGCCCCTACCCCTCGGCATCGCAATGTCACGTCCTTTTCGCTCCTGATCTGTCTTACTTTTTCGGATCGTGATGACCATTCCGCGATCCGACCAAGCGATCGATTTGCAATCAACTGCACATAGTTCCGATCGACGAAATGCCCCATGGAAGCCTAGCAGGATCAAAGCTCGGTCTCGGAGGTCGCTAAGGGAGTCGCCAAGCGATGCAACAACAGCGCAGATGTCCTCTTTTGTCAGCGCCTTAGCCTGCCGTTGCGGTCGACCGTACGTCCGCCGAATTCCGCGAAACGTTAGTCTAACCGGTTCAGACTGACACGGGTTTGTAAGGTCCTGGCACGTGTGCGCCCTACCGATAGCCACAAGCCGACGGGCCAAAGTGGCGATCGCCAGTTTGCCCCCAAACCTCGCAAGATAGACAGCCACGTCGACTGCTGTAGCCGGCAACTTTCCGCCGTTGGCAAGGAAATGGGCTAGGTCTGATCTATATGCCCTTCGCGTATTTGGGGACGTGGCGGCCTGGACCAGCCGACGTACCTCTTCAGTGACGTCCTGATCGACGCCCTCCTGCGCTTGTTTGCAGTTGACTGCAAACTGAGCGGGGATCAACGGATCGATGGTTAGCTCTGATAAGTGAGGGTTATCGGGGGTGAGGAAGGTCATTGGCCCTCCCCGTCGACCATGATGGAGCTCGCGATCTCGACCAATCCCCGCTTCCTGCAAAATGTCTGGGCGCGGACCTTGTTGAGGTGGTCAAGATTCGCCCGAAATAGCTGGAGCAAGGATTCGATATGCTCAAGGGGCACACCCACCTTCAGCAGATCGGTTTCGGTTCCCAGTGCCTCTAATCGATCTGCGCCGTCCCATGTGAGCTTGGACGCCAAGGGCGCAGCATCGACATAGAAGGCAGCCATATAGGCAGCTTTATGGAGATGAGCTGGGGCAACGTGCGTTTCCAGAAATTTGCGGATTGCTAGGTTATGTTTGACCAGGCTGCGGATGGCTTCCTGTCCGAGGCGTGTGTGTTTGTCGTGCGCATACATCGGAACGTCATCAAGCACGAGTGTCCCGGGAACCGCAGCTTCCACCACGGCGGGCGTTTGGCCATCGTGCGCCACCAGCCAAATCAGCGGCACCATCAAGGTGATCGGCTCGCGGGACTTCGTGGCGGCGATCCCGGCTGCTGCGGCCAATTCCTCCGGCAGGCCAAGTCGCCGAAAGGCGTCGAGCAGTCCGGGTAAATTACTCCCCGGCACTTTCTCTCGCTGCCAACCGATACCCGATACACACCAGCCTGCGAGAGCACGATGCGTAAGGCTGTTGGATTTATCCGCGACGCCAGCCAAATTGTCCGCAATCGAGCTGGCGCTGACCGCCCTCCTCTCTTGTTCCAATGACGGGTGCCCGTTCGAACCCGTGATTAGGTGCTCGGCGGATCGACTCTTAGGTGCTTCAGCGAGCAATCGCGCGAGGTGAGCTGCAACTACTATATCCCCACCCGATTGTTTACGCCACTTCCCATCGGTGCTTCCGGCGACCGTCATTGCAACAACGTCGGCGGAGCCCGCGCCAATGTCCTCGAATGCGATCACGATGAAACGACGCCAGATCGCTGAGCCTCTTTGCGCCAAGAACGTTAGCGCGGCCCGTTGCGCGATCTCGACTTCGCCCCGTCGTATCGATTTCTGAAGTAGACTCTTGATAACCCATTCATCCGCAATGAGCGGCGCAACAAAAATCGGTTCGCGATCAAGCCCGATGGTCAGTCGCTGTTTTGCTGGAGCAAGTTCGTCACTCATCAATGTCTCCGTGCGTTGAAAGGCACGGTTGACGTTAACTTTGAGCGACGAGAAGCCAATTAAATTGCCGGGCCCCAGCGAAAATAATTGCCGAGACACCGCAAGTCACGCGCAAACATTCCCGGGCGGGTGTCCAGCAGCAGTTCCGTCATTCTTTAGCCGCAGGCATTGAGCAGCCGGTCTGAAAATGCGCTTTCCACCAAACCGTACAATTCTGAGATTCTGCTAGCGAACCTATATCTGACCTATCTCGAACAACCATGCCCAAACGCACATGACCAATTCGACCCGCCATCGACCTCGGAACAACTAACGCCGGATAGTCCGGGGATTCTTCGTGGGCATTGGTGGTAGTTAACCGGCGCTTATCTCGCAAACAAAGCCGACGTACTTGCGGTAAAAGTCCTCATATTTGCATCTTTGTAATTGTTCGATCTAAGATCCAATGCTTCTAGAAGGTCATCGCGCATGCTCTGCAACACACAAAGCCGACCTATAAGAATTCGGGCAGCAGATTCGACCATTTTAGTCTGGGACAATTTTCTCATTGATCCCGGTGCCACACGTCGAAAGGCACTCCTCGCGACTTACTTTAAACCGCTCCCCGCAATTCCTTGGTTTGTAGCTGATCGCCAGCCCGCTGGCTTAAAGCGCGTGGTCAACCATCTGGAAGCGGCGATCGGCGCTTCGCTATACGATTGGAATATTTCTTCCCCAAGAAGCACGATTTGTAAGTTCATGATCAACTGCGCGGCAGCCAAGTCCCTCATTCGCGCTCACGCCGATCCGTTTGATTTAGCTGCGGTACTGTACTTAAACGAGCGCCCCCCCTCTGAGGCTGGTACGACATTCTTTTGGCGAGAAAGCAGCACAGCGAACGCGCCATACAGTTCGATCGTCCCGCATTTCCTGCCCAATGTAGACCGAACAACTTTCAAACCCACTCTGGCTATTCCCAATGTATTCAATAGATTAGTTTGTTACGATGGAGCGTTGATTCATTCAGCTACCGGTTACTTTGGAACTACCAAAACTTCAGGCCGACTTGTGGCGTCGTTCTTTTTTAACCGCGGTACTAGCAAGATCTTGAAGCTAAAATAGCAATCTTACCTATAAGCCTCGTTTGAACTCAAGTGACGTCGGCCTGTGCGATCGAACTCGATGAAGCGATCGACGTTCCAAGCTCAGTCCAGTTACTGACCAGCTCAAATAACAACGGGTCTCCCCCAACCGACCAAAACAAGATCGGACAGGTCAATTTGGGTAACGCATGCCTATTGAGCTTCCATTGTTAGGGGCTTTATACTACTGGTTGTGACGCTAAAAATTATTTGGGAGATCGATATGGGCACGGGTGCATTGTCGCTACTTATGGAAAAGCAAGTCGCGGCGTATCTCTCGGGAGACATAGAGCCATTTCTAGACTGTTTTGCTGACGACGCAGCCATCTTGCCGTCCACCGCAAAAAAGCCGATCGAAACAGCATCTAAAGTTCGAAAATGGATAAGAACAAACGCGCAAATCCCAAAGTATCAAATGACTGTTGTGAAGAGCGAGGAGGATGAAGGTCTCGCGTATCAACTCATTCGCTATAAGGGGATGAATAAAAATGATGCTGGGCGTAGTGTCCAGTTTTCCGGTTATCTAACTCGGATAGTTCGGCGGGAGAAGAACGGAGACTGGAAGATTGTCTGTGCCACCTGGAAAGATGACAACTGACCATCGTCAAGAGACAATTTGGGGAGCTGAGCAATGGCGAAAAAAGCAAAAAAGCGCGGTAAATCGAGCAAGCTAGTTAAAAATCTGGAGCGAAAACGAGAGGGAGCACTATCGGCGGGATGTGGCAGCCAGGTTGGTGCCTATGCTCCGGGGTACGTAAGCGTTCCGGCCTCAAAAGATCCTCAAAAGCCGAAGCCTCGCAAAGGGTGACGACCCGACCTAGAAGTAGGGCTAGCACCCTTGGTGGAGAAAAAGCCGCCCGAAAGGACAGTACCAGCGTAATCCTTTTTTGTCTTCCGTGGGCCGAACCATGGCATGCTCCATTGGGTCTATCTATAGTCGCCAACAAGCTCGATTTGCTCGACATCGACTATGAAATAGTTCATGGAAATACAGATCTCTATGTGCGATTAAAGAAGCGTTTAGGTGCGCTCGCCAACAAAGTTTTCGAAGATGGCCGAGTCGGCGAATTAATTTGCTCCGAGTTATTGTCCGGCCCCGATAGTGTTGGTTCTTCTGACGAAGTTGTCATCCGACAGAGACTTTTGCGAGAGGTCGGTATTACTCGAAAGCAGGCTAGCGTTGTCGTCGAAGAATTGCAGGACTTCTTCGACGATTGCTTTGCAAGATTTGATCTCAGTCAAACGTTGGTCTGTGGATTCGGATTAGGAATTCACCAAACAGTTCCTAGTTTGGTTCTCGGTAGTAGAATCAAGAGTCGATGGCCGCAAGTTAAAATCGTATTTGGGGGCAGTCAATGCTCGGACCCTATGGGGATAGCGCTGCTCGAAGCCTACCCCTGGATCGATGTGGTAGCTCGAGGTGAATGCGATGACTCGCTTGGCCCCTTATTCTCGGCGTTAATCACCGGAAGCACTCTGCAAGATATCCCAAACGTCGCCTGGCGCTCCGGCAGTGAGATCCACCTCGGCCCAATCAAAGCCGTTTCAGCGCAGGCGATGGGATCGCCTAATTACGCGACTTACGAAAATTCGTACGAGAAAATATCGCCAAACGAGCGGCCGGCTAACTTTTATGTAGAAGCATCGAGAGGATGTTGGTGGGGCCAAAAACATCACTGCACATTCTGTGGAATCCACGCCAACGGGCTGAACTTTCGATCCAAGAATGTTGACCGAGTAGTGGATGAAATTGAAACATTAATCCAGAAGCACAAAACAGTTAGAATCGCGTTCTCCGATACCATCCTAGGGATCGATCATTTACGCGATCTTCTGCCCCACCTTCAACAAATTAGATCACGCTTTGATGTTGAGTTTTTAGCCGACGTCAAACCAAATCTTTCCAAACAACAGATTTATGCGTTAGCCAATGCCGGATTTATTGCTGTCCAATTAGGCATCGAATCGTTCAGCGACCGGTTGTTACAGCGAATGCGTAAAGGCAACCGCGCCTTGCAGCACGTCCAGACCTTAAAATGGTTTGCTGAAGCTGGCATAGGTGTTCACTACAATATCCTTACTCATGTTCCCGATGAAACAGCTTCGGACTATTATGAGGCACTCGCTCTGGTCCGCAATGTTCCTCATATTCATCCGCCCTCAGGTGTCTTTCCTATCGAGCTAAATAGGTATTCACCTTATTTTGAGAACTGGTCGAATTATGGGTTTGAAAAGCCAGCTCCCAGCACGTTCTATGAGGGCATTTTCCGTAAAGGAGAAATCGACCTCGATCAATTCGCATATTCGTTCAAGGGATATCACCCTTCGACAAAAGACAGTCTTATCGAAACTGCGCGCCAGAATTTTATTTCCTTTGTCGAGACAAATTGGACCGCGGGATATCCACAGAGTAATTTTTTCTATTGGTTGGGACCAAACCGAGTATTTCTTGCTCGAGAAGGGAATTCGCCGTTGCACAAAGTACTCGAAGGTTACAGCGCACGAATATTTCTTGAGTGTGACAAAGTTCAAAGCATCGAGAGGCTCCTGGAGAACGCTGACGAAAGTGATCGGCGAACGCGTCGCGAAGAAATAGAACGTCTTGTTGAAGAGGGCATCTTGATACAGTCGGCAGACGAAACGCACGTACTTGCAGTCGCACTGCGACGCTTAGCTCTTCGTCCGGCCCATATCGCTAGTTGGGGCTAAATCCGCGACCAACACGGTGAATTTAGCTGCATGGCCAAAAAGCTCTCATCGCTTAAGAAGATCGATCTTACTGGCACGGTACGAGCCCGAACAGCCACCGAAACTCTTACAGCAGTCCGGCCTCTTTTTCCACAATTTGGAATTACTCGTGTTGCTCGCGTCACCGGTTTAGACACGATTGGGATTCCGACCTCCATTTGTATAAGGCCCAACGCTAGGCATTTAGCTACTGCGCAAGGCAAAGGACTTACCCAGGAACTAGCAGATATTTCAGCAATCATGGAGTCAATCGAAGGATATCACGCTGAAACCGTTCGGGCGCCGACTAATTATTTCTCGTTCCGGGAAATGACACGGAAACGACTAGCACTGGACCCGAGACTGCTGGAGCGGGGGCCGCGTTGGAAAATTTGGAATATGGAAACGCCCATGCGATGGGTCAAAGGGTACGAGTTGATTCGAAGACAAACTATTTGGATACCGTTTATCGCGCTGACCATGGATTCAACTGCACCCCATCCAGAATTCGCCATTTTGCAAGTATCAACGAATGGTCTCGCCTCAGGCAACAATTGGGTAGAGGCGGTGCTGCACGCCTTATATGAATTGGTCGAACGAGATTCTGAATTTCGTTGGTCGCTCCTATCGGCGAGACGTCGCGCAGCCACCTTGGTTGACCCAGAGACAATTGATACGCCGTTTCTGCGCGACTTACTTACCCGGCTTCGCATAGCAAAGCAGCTGCCCCTAATTTGGGACATCACTAGCCGCCTCGGTGTTCCGACATTTCGTTGTGTTTTGATCGATCAAGACGCCGAACGAAATCTTGGACGTTTCCACGGCTCAGGCTCACACCTCGTGACGTCCGTGGCCCTATCGCGAGCACTCACTGAAGCAGCACAGGCCCGCCTGACTTGGATCAGCGGCAGTAGGGAGGATGTCTTTCCGTACCTCTACAGAGACATGCAGGAGAAAAACCAGCCTGCAGTTGAACTTCCCACGCCTCGTTTAAGCATCAAGAACCGGCAAGATGCTTTCAGTGGTTTGACTTTGCAAGACGATCTGGATTGGATCGTCGAGAAATTGCGCATAAACGGCTACCCCTTAATTTCGGTATTTAGCCATACGGGCGATGATCTCCCAATTTCAGTCGTGACCGTACTAGTTCCAGGAATGAGTTTCAGCGGAAATCGTATTTAATGGATAAGTTGCCAATCGAAGGGTCGTCGCTGACCATTGTGTATGCCGGTCCATCCCTGCGGGCGGATCCAAAACACCGCATTTGCCCCTCGATATTACTTATGCCGCCGGCTCAATGTGGCGATATTCTTATGGCACGGCGTCTGCGGCCCCAGGCAATCGCGCTAATCGACGGAGTCTTTGAACAGAACGCTGCAGTTTGGCACAAAGAAATACTGCTCGCCATGGAAGATGGCATTCGGGTTTATGGGAGTTCAAGTATGGGAGCATTGCGCGCTGCAGAACTTCATACGTTCGGGATGATTGGAGTCGGCACCATCTTTAGCGATTACCGCGACGGCTTGTTACTAGACGATGACGAAGTTGCTGTAAGATTTGTTGAAGCCCCGTGGGGCTATTCGTGCATCTCCGATCCTATGGTGAATATTCGGGCGAGTGTCTTTCGTGCATTGCAGTCGGGTTTATTGACGAGCACAGAATGTCGCTCGATCATTGATATTAACAAGCGGAGGTTTTATTCCGAGCGAAACTTGGCGGATTCGATCCCTGAAGCTTTAGGCGCTCATCGCAATAAACGCGAGATCGAAGGAATAGCGGCCTATTTCAAAGGAAATGGATACGTCGATCAGAAGCAAATTGACGCTGACACTCTGATGAGGCAGCTACTTGTTGATAAGCATGCCAGAACACCCCATCATATCTACCCACCAGTTTTTCGATCGGTCTTTTTACGAAAGCTACAGGGAGACGTGCTTTGTCGCACATTCAAACCTGACACTCCTGGATTACCTGCCTCGGAAGCGGCGAGCAGTAGGGCACTTTCTAATTGGCCACAGCACATTGGTATTTTTCAACGGCTGGCCGTTCTCTTGGCTGCCGCCTCTTCGCTTTCAAGCGGACCTACCTCAGCGGTCAATCCAAATCGTGCCGCTAGACTACAGAAGATTGAACAATGGCTAGAAACAACGCGGCGTACCTATAAAATAACGAAGCCAACGGTAAATCGATTTCGTAAATACCTCCTTGTTCTTCATTCACCGAACCCCGCAAGGATACGCGCTCCGGGAGACGCAATTCCATCGGCGGCGTTCTATTGGGCAGCCAAGATCTGGGCCGCAATTGACGCGGTCGCCATAGAACACGGCTTCCATCCCGCACCTGGACGAGTTGAACGATTATCTGACGAATTTCGTAAAGGCCTCGGCTTAGAGACTACGGATGATACTTTCAAATGGATATCACGAGCGCGTTTTAATCTTTTGACCTATCGCCGGTTTCTTCAGGCTTATGACCGCATGTTATTCCTGTGCGATGGGTTCAATATGCAACTGTTGGGAATTGCGAGCCCGGTACAAGATTCGGTTTGTTGGATAAGCGATGCACTAAGTCTAATTGGTGCTACCAAGAATGAATAGTCGTTCCAACGTGAGCCGCACGGTTACCATTGGTCCCCGCGCCGGACAATTATATCGCGCATGGTCGCCTTCGAAAGCAATCGCCATAGGCTACCGATATTTGTCCGATGAGATAATGATGCGCGATGACAAGATATTTCAACGTTTGGGTCAGTTTGTCTCCGGTAAAACGGGGACAGCCGTGCCCCGTCTTGTAAAGAATGTAGACGGGCTGGTCGTTAATCTGTTTGAGCAGCTTTTCACGTGGGACACTGTCTCGGTTCGGGTACGGGAGCTAACAAAATTGAGACTGCGGCGAGTTATTGACGTCGGCTGCGGCAGCGGGATGTACGCGATATCTCTAGCGTGCCGAGGGTCAACGGTGACTTGCAACGACCCCAACCCTGTCTGCCTGGAGTTTATAAAATATGCCGCAAAAGAGCTGAGGTTGAGGCTTCATGAACATCCGGCCCGGGCACCTTTTGACGCTGCCCTTTGCATAAATGTATTGGATCACACAAAGCGCGCTCCGCAGTTGGTAGAGAAGATCGCTGACTCACTAAAGCCAGGCGGTTGCTTGCTTATACATGCTGACTTCGTTTGTGATGGACGTCACATTTCCGATATTCCCTCAATCGAACGAGTTCTGCATAAACTAACACAGCGTTTTGTGAGGGACAGGCGGCCCAGCTCCATGCGGGCTGAATTTTGGTACCGCCGAGCGCGGCGCGCTGCCGGGACTGAGCTCGTCAATTCTATCCAGACAAAACACTCTGAGCTATTGAGGTGGCGGCCACTCCTTCACCCAAATGCGACAGGTCGGTGCGGCAGCTCAGGAGACGTTACACTTCAAGGGTTCCCATTCTACCTCATGCCGACGTTATTGAACGAGCGCGCATGGAGATTGTTACTCAAGTGCGACGGCTCTCGCACAATCAAAGAGATCTTGGCTGCTTCGGCCCGCGACTCATCACTATCACCTGACGACGCTTTAGGGGTTCTCCGCGAAATGTTTTCACGCCACTACCTGAGCAGATCGCCGCTCGACAAAGGACATCGGTCGTGACCTGGAGTTCATTAAGACCTCTCGAAAGCAAGTCGTTGAAGGATTTTTCGAACCTTTCGAAGGCCGGACGACGTCCTTTGCTTATACGTGATGGTCTCGCGAAGAATGGGAACCTTTCGGATTGGAGCTTAGAAACACTTGCGGATAGCCATGGGAACAACTCCATTTCTGTTCATGTTAAAGATAGGCAGTTTGATATCCATGAATGGACTCACAACAGGGAGCTATATCTTCGCAGCTATCCAGCTAGGCACATGTCCATACGGCGAATGAAGCTCAGCCGATTTCTTCTACAACTACGCAATGAATCTCATTCTGAAGATGTCTACTCTATCGCCGGCGTACCGGCTGCCAAGATTGTTAAGAACGGATGCGCTCCTTTGCCTAACATTTGCAAATATATGGGCTGCACTCTTACGACTGTTTGGAGTGCACCTTCTGGGCGTATATGGTCGCTGCATCAAGACGAATGCCCAGTTTTTATGGGACTTAGTTTCGGCAAAAAGCTGGTAACAATTGCTAAACCATCAGCATCTGCAAATCTGTATGTTCATTCGCAGAATCATCTTCTCAGTAGTGTCCCCGATGCACGACGAGCGGATTTGAGAAAATTTCCTAAACTCAAACGAGTAGAGTTTTTAAGAGCCCTTATGTACCCTGGGGATCTCTTATATGTACCACCTTATTGGTGGCATCAAGTTGAATACATCGTCGGCAGCCTGAGTTTTAGCTATTGGCGCTTAGAAACGTAACTTGCCTAAAGTGGACGGTGCTCTAAAAACGAGCACCAAAGCTTAGCCACCCGCCGCAGATGTTCCGGCTGCTGGCCGTCGGGAATTACTCCGGTGTCTTGATGCTGAACGATGCGTCTAATCGCTATGCAATTTGCGCGCAGACGAATCCCAGAGATTTCCTTGCGATTCGGCCCTCGCTTTACGCCCAATATCTGCCAACTTGGAGAATTGGTCCGATTTGCCCAGTTCCAGCTTTTTAGCACCGGCCCCACCAATGATCCAATCGCGAGCACCGCTTTTCGAAACTTCACATCCACCTGATGTCCAGCCATTAGGTCTTGCCCATCATCAGCCCGTGCCACACACCAGTTGACGTTTATGCGGATTGTTTTGCCGTTAAGCTGTCCAAGAGCGGTCGTAATATTTGCATGTGTGAAAAACTTAAGTCGGGGCCCGCGTATAGATTTTTGCGATCTACCAAAGATCCGTATTAGACAATCCAGTCCTGAACACAAGGTCCTGCCATTAAAATTAGCAACGATCGACTGTACGTTATCCGTCTTCAATAAGCGGCGATACTCTCTCTTGAACAAATTCGACGCCTCCACATCATAGAAATGATGGTTCACATGAACAACAGTGCCCTTGGCCCGAGCCAATAATTGTGCCTGCTGCAAAAACGATGGCGTGACCGGATGCTCTCGGAGCACTGGAATTTTCTGACGCAAAAACTCCAAACTGATTTCATCACCGACCGGTCCGCCAATGGCTACAACAGCGAGGTGCACCGGTTTGGTGATCTCGTTCACACGCGTGTAGTATGGGACTTTTAGTGCCCTTGCCAACATTCGAGAACTGCTTCTACCAGACGCAAGCAACCCAACAAGTTCCAGACTTGCGGGTTCTTGTTGGATTGCGGAGACGTAGGCAAGGCCATACGAGGCTCCACACAAAATGATTTTGCGTCGCATAGATATGAGCCTTCTACAAATATGAAGAGACACACCCAGAGCTGTTACCGTATCAGTTCAGCCTGCTTGCGATAAACTGTCGTACCAAGCAATGATCCATTTTCGTACATTGTGAAACGTTGAAAGCGTGATTGTGCCCCCGTTTTGAAGCGCCTGCATGACTGCCAGCGCTCGTCACAAAGCATGGATCGGGTATATGGAATGGTCGCTTCTCGCGCCCAAAGTGGGGCATAAGGCAGCGCCAGGTCACTCCTCTCAATGAAACGTCTCCAGCTTGGATTACGCAAGATTATTACGATCAGTTAATTCGCGGACATCTAAGGCGCCTTGCGCCCGCTCGATCTGTAAAACGTATTGCTTGAGATCAGTATTGAGTTTAGCGCCACCTTCCCCGTGATGAATCATCCGGTGACAGGTTGGACAGACCGCACCGACAGACTTGGGATGGTCGGGGCCACCATCCGCTACCCTCTTGATGTGGTGCGGCTCCAAATACGGACTGCCATCTCTTCTAAGGAATGGCGCAGCTTGTTTGCAGGCTTCGCAATATCCATTCGCCCGCTTGAGAACGTACGCCTTCACCTTGGCACTGCGAACGTAAAAGGTCCGCTGTGATTCCTTTGATGGCGCCTTGGGCGTCGCGGCCGCCGCAAGAGCCAACGCGCGGAGCTCTGGTAGCGACCGGCCTTTGAGATCCACTTCGTCCGGCTCCACCGGCGGGGCGCGCTCAGCCTCGGCAACCGGAACGAGCTCAAAGACGATTGCGTTTCGTTGTTGTCCATCACGATCGGGAGCCTCAATCGCCTCCCATCCCGCAAACGCGAAACACCCCATGAAGCGGTAGTTGCCCTTGGCCTTGGTGGCTTCAAACAGCAGCAGGTCACGACCGTCGGCCATATGGTCTCTGATCGCTCGATTGCCGCGGACAAATGTCATGTCGCCTTTTTGGCCCTCGCCTGTGTAGGCAAAGACCCCGTCAGGCCGCCAACCATCCGAATAGCCAAATTGCTCGCCGGATTCCCCTGTAAACAAAAAGACAAATGGACAGCCGTCGGGGGTTGCTATGCCGCCGCGTTCTTGCCCGCCGAAGACTTGATGGATATCACCCTGACGGTGGTAGAGCTTTCCCACTTCGAACGGGATGCCGACGGCTTTGAGGTCAGAAGGTTCGAGGACGGTGAAGCCGAGGTCGCGTAGGCGTTTCGCGACCGTTTTGTCACCTCCGCTGAATTCTGAGGCCGACAGTGGCTCAAGACCGCTCCGGATATGCCCATGGGCCGCACCCGCGATGGCCTTACTGTCGTACGGTTTGCCGTTGAGCTGGAGGAAATAGCCACGCGACTTTCCAAATCCGTACTTCTGCAGGAAGGCATCCCGTCCAAGGATGTCGAATTCGCCAATGGCTTGCCGAACGGCGGCGGCGGTCAGATCGGAAAGCGCCAAGGTCAAGTCTCCCTAGGAAGATCAGAGAGGTTACCCTACCCCATGTTCGCCCCGGGGATCAGCCCTCCCGACCGATGCCGACGAGATTTGCAGTTGATTGCAAAGCACGGATCGGAGTGCCGGCGACGTTTGCAGTTGACTGCAAATCTGAATTTGAGACCGGTGATAATGGAAGATTATCAGAGGTAACCGCGAGGCGGGATCTACTAAGCCAACCCCGGTTTTGCTTTCGCGACCATTTGAACCAAACAACTACCTGCGACACGACCTACAGCGCATTAAAGTTGACTGCAAAAGTGGGTTTTGTCTGGGAAGCGGATGTCCAGGAATTTTGTCGGAAACCTGGTCATCATGGCCATTAGGTAAAGGAAGTATCGGCTACGTATCGTGTTGAAGTTTCATTGCTTTCCTTGAACTAAACAAGCCGCATTCTTCAAATTTGGCGATGTCTGTTTTAGTGTCTGATCAACTGCTCAGACACGGGTCGGACAAAGCATCGAAACCGACCCCACCAGCGCGCGATTGTACTAGGATCGGCTAGCAGGTCAGAACGGACGGTACGGACGATAATGGCAAGACGCGTGTGGTGAAGGTGTCAGGGCGCAAACTCTGAAAGTTACGTCCGTGTCGTCAGTCTCATCCGGTGGGAGGCCCCCACGGAATGTTGCCGTTTGAATCCTTCTTCAGGCGGCCCCAATGCAAACGGGTCAGGATGGCCGTCACCCGGTTCTGCTTGCCGCGATCCCGACCGGTGACCTCGATCGCTAATGCGTGCTGAAAAATCTCGCCGAGATAGACCTTTTCCGGCGCATTCTCCTGCAGATAGTCCCGAATGGGCCCCTCCCATGCGTCAGGCTCGTACCGATCTTCTTGTTCGGGGAAGATAATTTCCTTCTCGAACTTTGCATCGGGATGCCATGTTTCACCTTCGAGGTAACACTTGACTGCTTCGGCGAAAAGCTGATCGCGTTGTTCAGACAGCGCGATGGTGTCTATGGTGCCGATCTTTACGGGCCAGAAACGGCGACCGCCCGTCTCGTCCCGGAGATATGTCGAGTTGTTCGTGGTGCCGATGAACACGCACTGACGAGGTTGCGAGACCTCCTTACGTCCATATGACGGTCTGTATTTTTCGACCGTCCTGGTGATGAAAGCCTTCAAATGTGCCGTCTCGCCTTTTGACATCGCAGACATTTCAGGGATTTCAATCACCCACTTTCCCGCTAAATGCTGCGAGACATCCTTTCCGGCGTTCACGTCCGGGAGGCTGTCCGAAAACCAGGGCCCCCCGAGGATAGCGCAGGCTGTGGATTTCTTAGCGCCCTGAGATCCCTCCAGAACAAGCATATGGTCAACCTTGCATCCGGGTTTAAGAATTCTCGCGACGGTGCCAATTAGGAACATTTTTCCGACACCCGCGGTGTAGGGGCTGTGCTCCGCACCCAAATAGTCGGTGAGCCAGCTATCAAGGCGTTCAACGCCGTCCCACGCAAGACCATCGAGATAGTCGCGCACCGGATGAAACGATCGTTCGTGGGCCCGTTGATCAACGGCGCTGTGAACGACATCCTTACCGACAGTCTTCAAACCGGCAACCTGAAGGGTTTCTTGTATTTTGCTAACATCATAATCAGTCAACGGCCTAGCAACGAAAGCCGGATGATCGACACCATCGAGGGGCTTCATCAAAAATGGTCTCTGTTGCATCTCGTCCCATGCAATTGCATCACAAAGCCTTGGATCGAACCGGAGGGCGATCAGGACGTTCGCCAAGTTGTTGACCGGCTTGCCGTGCTCCATGAGACATTTTTCGATCCAATGAGGGCCGATTTCCTGTTGGGCATTCGCAATAGTCGAAAAGTCGACAAACACGACCGAGTCTTCGCTCATCGAGCCATTAGACATTGTGTGTCCCCTTCTGAAGGTAGCAATTCCAATCGTCGCCAGGAGTTGATGGGTATTTTATCCCACCCTTAATGCCGGCTTTGAGCAGCCGTGCTCCGCACTTGCGAGCAGCGGCGATTCCAGGATCGTCGTGGTCGGCAAAAATTGTTAGATGATGCACACCGTGAATTGCGGGGAAGCGATGGATGCCCCGAGCCGACCCACAAGCCCACACCGGCAGTCCAAAGATCTTTTGGGCGCTAAGAGCGGTTTCAATTCCTTCGGCAATCCCCATGCTGGGTGCCAGTTTAGAAAGCATCACGACCGCTTGCGCCGCCGGGCCCAACATCATTTTTGCGGGCATACCATTGAGCATCGTGCGTTTTGCCAATCCATCATCGGCTAGCGCCGTACGATGAATACCCGTGGGTTCTCCGGTGGAGGCGTCTCGCATTATCGACACCATTGCGGGAACCTTCGTAGCGCCCATCGGACAAGTCGGATGGAAACGCAAAATGTCGTTTAGGCAAGCTGGTGAAGCCGGCAAGCAACCGCGGTTGGCGAGGTAGCTTTCAGCTGGGCTTCCGGCCACGGCCACGGCCGCATGCCAGATCGCCAATGCCTTGGCGGTGGTGGCGGCATGATCAGAGGCCTCATGGGCCTTCAGCTCAATGACCGGCAACACTCCGCTGCCCAGGAGGGTCAGCTTGTTTATGACGTGCTTGCGGCAAGTGGCCGGATCGTCACCTGCGAGACTGAAGATCCCAATTCCAGAAGGCTGGAGCGGATCAAAGCAGAATCCGAGTGAGCGATCCGCACTACTGTGCCCCGGACCGGGAATATTGTACCACTTCCCGTTGCGCGACCCGCCGAGGGCTATCGCCAACTCACCCCCCGTCATTTCTTTGACTCAGGGTCGGAGGCCGCTTTGGCGAAGGCGACCACCGGCGCATGCGGGGCCGGCTCTGAAGTATGGCGACGCTTATTGCGAGTTGCCCAATTTTGCAAATCATTCACATCGTAGAGCACTCTCCGGCCGAACTTGTGATATTCAGGCCCTCCCCCATAAACTCGGGTCTTGTCGAGCCAGCTCTTGCTGACCCCTAACGACGTCGCAGCTTCAATGACATTGAGTTTGGTAAGCTGCATGGGATCCTCCGCACCATCAACGCCAATGAAAAATGGTGTTGTGCGGAGACAGCTACGACAACCCGGTGCGATAGTGTAAACAAAGGCGTTAAATAAGTTGCGATTATTTTTTCTTACCCGGCGGCAAAAAGCCGAGCCTTTCCATAATGTTTCTCACTGTTGAGTGTGACGGCAAAGCCTTGGGTTTTTTGCCCGCAGCCAGAAAATCTTTCTTTCTAGCCTCTAAAATCTTGATCACCTCCTGGACCTTTCCCTTTAGGCTTTTTTGCTTTTTTGCAGACGCAGCCAAGAGAATCCGCCGCCAGTAAAAGTCATTTACGCGCTTCTCTAACTTGTTGATGGGTCTTCCAGTCTTGTTCGCGACGAATCGCAATCGAAACGAATAGCCTTTGTGCAACGGAGCATTTCGGTCGAGGAGCTCGGCCAGCAACTTCAGTTCGGAACCCGATAGTTTCTTGCGCGCTCCAAGAGACTTCGCAGCCTTTTTGGCGCTCCCACCGGAGATTTCGCGAAGGAATGGGCTGGGCGGCTCGCCCAAGCTTTTAACCTGAGTTTTTCGGGGTCTGCCTTTTGTGACCTTCACCAACCGCAACCGCCAAGGCAACTTTCCCGGTCCCACCGCAGGATCGAGGAGCTCAGCTAGGAAAGTGAGTGCAAAGCCTGACAAGCTTCCAGCCCCACGAAGGGCTTCAGCCGCGCCATCTTCGTCACCGTCCTCGGCAGCCGCAAAGAAGCGATCGATAGCCTGCGCTTCTGGTGAATCAGGCGGGGGGTTCTCTTGTTCATCCATGGTGTCGGCTGCAGCGACCGATCGATGAGTAAATCCGTGCCGACTCGGTGCCGATTTTCACTCAATCATTCCACGAAAAGAATGGATTTGCAAAAATAATAGCATTATAATCAAGTACTTATTGGTCGGGGCAGCTGGATTCGAACCAACGACCTGCAGTACCCAAAACTGCCGCGCTACCAGGCTGCGCTATACCCCGATTGTCTGGGAAACAAGGTCGATACACGCTTAAGGCTGGACCAGCAAGGCGCTGCGGCCATCTCAATGGCCATTAAACAGCGCATGCCCGACGCGGTCGCCGGGCGCGATCCCGTATTTTTGCGCAGTGCCCGCGATCACTTCCAGTACGCCCTTGGCCAGCCCCATCGACGGGATGATTTTGGTGGAAAGCGGCTCGGTGTTTTCGGCAATGCGCAGGATCCGGCCATCGGCCCGAATGAAGATCATGTCGAGCGAAATGTAGGTATTCTTCATCCACATCGACACCTGCTGTTCCGGCGAGAAATCGAACAGCATCCCCTTCCCGTCGGCCAATTCCTTGCGGTACATCAGGCCGGTCTCCTTCTCCTGTTCGGTGGTTGCGATCTCGACCGAGAAGACCTGCACGCCTGTCTTGGTGACGATCTCGAGCGGCTCAAAGGTCGCCGCCCGGGCGCCGGCGGCAAGGCCGAACAGCGCGACCACGGCCGTAATCGCCATCAAGACGCGTGCGCCTGCGCGATTTCGACCCACACCCCGATATGAATTCATGAACAACGCTCGCCGCCAGCCACAGGATTTCGTTGCGCCGACCCTAGCCCGATGATCGTGGCAAATACCAGACATCCGCCGGCCCGGGCGATGCCATTTTCGGCATCATCCGGCCAGTGGTTTTGGCAAAGTGGCGTGGAAGGATCGCGCGGCTAGTGCGACGACAGCCCGGGCGAGCCGGTCTCCGGCTGAATTTCGGCGGCCATCATGCCCTTGGAACCGGGCCCGAACCGAACCAGCACGTATTGGCCGGGGCGCAACTCGGTCATCCCGAAGCGGCGCAACGTTTCCATATGCACGAAAATGTCCGGTGTGCCCTCGCCGCAGGTCAGGAAGCCGAAGCCGCGAAGCCGGTTGAACCACTTGACCTGCGCCCGCTCCAGGCCGCTGGTCGGGGTCACGCTGACATGGGTCCGCGGCGGCAGCATTTGCGCCGGATGGATCGCAGTGGATTCATCCATCGAAAGGATCCGGAACGCCTGATAGCCCTTGGCGCGCTGCACGCATTCGCAGACCAGCCGTGCGCCTTCGTAGGCCGTCTGGTAGCCGTCACGCCGCAGCACCGTGACATGCAACAGTACGTCCGGCCAGCCACTATCGGGAACGATAAAGCCGTAGCCCTTTGATGCGTCGAACCATTTGATGACACCGGCGATTTCGACAAGGTTGGCGGCCTCGCCCAGGCCCGACAGCGCGTCGATCGCCGGATCACGCTCGGCACCGACCGAAAATTCGCCTGGCCCAAGCCGGTTAGGTCCCGCGCCGCCTGGCGCCGAGCCTCCGAGCTTCTTGGACTCAAATCCGTCCGACCCCATGACCCCGGATCCTACACATCATCAACGGCCCGCCATCTCACGCGACGGCACCGATACACGCGCCCATCCATGACGATTCATGATGACGCCACGCGAATCTCTCGAATCAAAAGATAACACTCCCGCTTGCCGCGCATAGACAAAAAACATTTTTGCCCCGACCTATGAACAACCTTGCGCGTCCGCGAATCATTTGGGCATCAATTGCCCACGAACGGTCCAAGCGTTTCCCCGATGTCGTAACGGATTACCAGATCGGCGATATCGTCCTGTTCGGTCGGCTCATTATTGATAATGACCAGCCTGGCGCCGCCGTTTTTGGCCAGAAGCGGAAAGCCGGCGGCCGGCCAAACCACCAAAGACGAGCCGATTGCCAAAAACAGATCGCAATGCCGGGCAAGTTCGCCGGCGCGGCGCATCGCGTCTTCCGGCATCGCCTGCCCGAACGAGATGGTCGCGGTCTTCACCGGTTCGTCGCACACCGTACAGTCGGGGGCGGCACCGGCCTCGTCGAAGCGTTGCCTGACCCAGGGAAGATCGTAAGCCTGCCCACAGCCGATGCAGCGGGCATAGGTGGTATTGCCGTGCAGCTCGATCACGTGATCGGTGGCAAAACCTGATGCCTGATGCAGATTGTCAATGTTCTGGGTGATGATCGCCGGAATCTTGCCGGCCCTGTACAGCGAAGCCAGCGCGCGGTGGCCGCGCCCCGGCCTGGCGGCGGCGAATGTCGGCTCCATCGCAAAGCGCCGCCGCCAGGATTCGTCCCGGGCGTCCTGGCTGGCGACGAATTCCTCGAACGGGATCGGCCGGTTGCGGGTCCATAATCCGCCGGGCGAGCGGAAATCGGGAATGCCGCATTCGGTCGAGATGCCCGCACCGGTGAAGGGCACAATGGTCTTCGCCTCGGCGATCAGGTCGCCGAGCCGTTCCACGCCGCTGCGAAGATCTGTCGCGATCATCGGGATGATCCGAAGGGTTGGCCGCACCGATAACAGCCCGGAAGGCGCATCCGTCACAAGGACGGCGACGATTTATCCACCGCGAACCCCCAATCATAATCCTGCAACGCCATGTCCCAATTCGCGCCCCAATCCCGGACGCCAATGGGCACGGGACACGACTCAAAAGGGATGGGCATGAGCGAACAAAGGGACCGGCTCGCGCGCGAGCGCGAAGAAATCACCAGGCGCGTGGCGAACTTCAGGGCCACGCAGGAAAAATTCGAACGCGAGCGCGAGGAATATTTTGCCACCACGCTGGAAAATGCCCGAAACGGATATGAGCGCAGGCGGCATTGGGGTTAGCGGGATCGCCATCGCCTCGCTACGCAATGACGACAATCACCGCTTCTTCTTTTTCTTTGCGAAAATCGCATTCCAGTTATCCTTGTAGGCCTTGGTTACCGGCTTCTGCCCTTCGCCCATGCCTTGCTTCTTTGGCGCCGCGTCCGTCTTCACCGCTTCGGCCTTCACGCCTTCTGTCTTCAGTGCCTCCGTCTTGGGCGCGGCTTCGGCTGTTTTGCTCTCGATAACGGATTCTTTTTTCGGCGGAGCGGTTTTGGTCTTGTCGTCCTTGGCCATCATTTTCCCCAACACTGGTTTCGCCACCTGCTTAGCCGCTATGCCGCTCAGGAAAAAGCCCGGAGGAACGCTCCGGGCTTCTTCTTGTTACCAATGCCTGTAGTAGCGATGCCGGTAATACGGTCCGCCGTAATAGGCGTACGGTCCGGGTCCGTAATAGGCCGGCCCGTAATAGCGCGGTCCGTAATATCCGTAATACGGATACGGCCCGTAATAGCCGTAGGGTCCGTAAGCGCCAAGGGCTCCCGCCGTCAGCGCGCCGGCTGCGATGCCGAGACCAATACCCGGCCCCCAGCCCCAGCCGCGCGCTTGCGCAGGCGCGGTTACGGCGGTTGCGCCGACAGCGGCGACCACGGCCATAATTGCCAATGCTTTTCTCATGCGCATCTCCTCCATAGCGGCTGGCGGGATAACGCTGGTGTTTTACAAAAGTTGCCGCGGGAACCGGGGTTTGGTCAGCGAACCATCGCCAGAATGAGCACCAGAACCACCGCGCCGATCAAACCTGACAGGAAGATCGCGCGGCGCGCCGGCGTGTTCAGAATGATTTCGCCGCCCCGCGCTTTTTCAGCGGGATAGGGTTTTTCAGCCATGGGACACCTCCTGGTCATTAAAGGCCGAGAAGCGCGGCGGGTTCCGGCGGGACGCACTGCGGCCGCTGAAAAATCCCCGATCCCGACGGGCGCAACGCCCCTGCCCTCGCCCACATTTTACTGCTATTGAACGCTCCGTCCCGTCCTAGCCGAATTCAAATCCGCGAAAAGCTTTCAGGGAGACAACAACCATGCGCTACCTCCACACCATGCTGCGCGTCCGCAATCTCGATGTCGCGCTGAAATTCTACCGGGATGCTCTGGGATTGAAGGAGGTCCGGCGCATCGACAATGAAAAGGCGAAATTCACGCTGGTGTTTTTGTGCGCGGCCGAGGACGAAGCCCTGCTGAAGAACCTGCCCAAGACTCGCGGCGCGCCGCTGGTCGAACTGACCTACAACTGGGACGAAGAGAAATACGGCGAGGATCGTTATTTCGGTCATCTCGCCTATGAGGTCGACGACATCTACGCGACCTGCGACCGGCTGATGAAAATGGGCGTCACGATCAACCGGCCGCCGCGCGACGGCATGATGGCGTTCGTGCGCTCGCCCGACCTGCATTCGATCGAACTGTTGCAGAAGGGCGAAGCCAAGCCTGCGGCCGAGCCATGGTCGTCGATGCCCAACACCGGACACTGGTGAGGCATTTTCAGTTTCCATTGCCGGAACCCATCGTCCCTCCTCGCGTTCTCCATGCACGGGCAGTTTATGGAGGTTGAGATGGGACGAGGAATTTTGCTCTGGCTTTTGGGCGTGCCGATACCGGTGATTATCCTGTTGTGGTTGTTCTTCGGCCGCTGATCGTTGCCGATCGCAATTCGCAGAGCTCGTCATGCCCGGCCACGTGCCGGGCATCCACGTTTTTTTTAATGTAGTCAGGCAAGCCGAAGGCGTGGATGGGCGGGACGGTGCCGGCCATTACGCGAACCGGGCATCACGCGAAAATGAATCGTTTTTAAGTTGGCTGATATTCCGATATGAACCGTGAGAACGGATCATCGGGAGTGAAAGCGCGTGCCGAACGACACTCAAAATCAGCTGAAGATCTGGGGCCGGGCCAATTCGGTCAACGTGCAGAAGGTGCTGTGGTGCCTGCGCGAGCTCGATCTCACCTATGAGCGCATCGATGCCGGCATGGCGTTCGGCCGGAATACCGAACCCGATTATCTCGCGATGAATCCCAACGGACGCGTGCCGACCATGGTGGACGGCGATTTCGTGCTGTGGGAATCCAATTCCATCATGCGCTATCTGGTCATGGCCTACGGACGGGGTTCGCCGATCTATCCGCAACAGCCGAAACGGCGAGCCAGCGTCGACCGCTGGCTGGACTGGACGCTCTCGACCATGCAGCCGGTCGATCGCCCGGTGTTCTGGGCGCTGGTGCGCACGCCGGTCGAAAAGCGCGACATGGTGGCTATCCAGAAGGATGTCGATGCGGAAGCCGTGCAATGGCGGATCGTCGATAACCAGGTGGCGACCCGGCGCTTCATCGAAGGCGATGATTTCAGCATCGCCGATATTGCGCTCGGCGCCTACGCCAGGCGCTGGTTCGGAGTCGAAGGCGTCAGCAAACCCAGGCTGGCAAATCTCGAGCGCTGGTTTGCGGAATTTGCCGGCCGTCCGGGATTCCAGCAATTCATCGCGCCGCCGATGAGTTGATGCGGCTCAACGCGAACCGCCGTGGCTGCCGCCATCGATTCTCACCGCGCCGCCGATCTTCACGCAGGTATCCGAACCCGCGAGTTTGACGAAACCCGGACCGAACGCCGCGCAGGAATTGCCGGCGCCCGGCTGCTTGATCGGGAGCAGCTTGTCCGAGGCGGTGGGCTTGTCCGGCTTTAGAATGCTGGATGGCTCGGCCGCGGCGGCGGCGGCCGGCAGCGCCGCAACGGCGATCGCAAGCAGGATGTTTCGCATCCGGCCTTTTATCGCTTGTGATCTGGTTTTGCTACCGGACGAATTTGACGCCCAGCGACTTGCCGCGGCGCCAGACCACGGCGCAGTTGCGTCCGGTCCGGGTATCGCGGGTAAATGCCAGCCGCAGCCTGCCGGGCAACGCGTTGGGATCGTCGACCGTGATCCTGGCGCCGGTGGCGGACATGTCCCGCACCGTGCAGGGGCGTGCTGCGAAGCCGCCATCAAGGGTGATCCAGCCGGGCTGCTGGACGGATTTGCGGGCATCCCGCTTTTTGGTGACGGCCATATCGGTGGCTCCAAAGCTGCCTTATCCCTACCCGGTCGGGCTTTAGAAACCGTTGCGATCCGAGCAGAATTTAGGGGTTTTGCGGTCCACGGACCGTGCTCGATCCACCCCTCAAAACGGGATTTTCGACGGCTTGCCCGGCAGCCTAAACGCCACTATACGTTCGGCCGCCGCCACCCATACCAACTCACTATCTTCGGGTTCGGCACGGCGCCTCCACAACCCTTCAAGACGTTGAGTTGCCGGTCATATTTGTGTGTGAAATATTGCGAGACGGAAGTGCCGCGACCGGCCGGTCGCAGCAAGCCTGACGTGTTCGCTCCCTTCGTCTATCGGTTAGGACGCCACCCTTTCACGGTGGAGAGAGCGGTTCGATTCCGCTAGGGAGCGCCAGCGCCTTCAAGTGCATAGCCATGGCTCCTTCACCTGCAGAAAGAGATGAGCTGTTCAGGGATTTCGCGCGCGCTTTGTTCAGGGGCGACATGGACGCGCTGTACCGGGTGGTCACGCCTGACTTTATCTGGAGTTTCCACGACGGTGTTGTCGTGACCAAGTCGCTCGCAAGCCCCTCCGCCATTCGTGGGCACCTGGCCGAACAGAAGGCGCTGTTTTCAGCCCAGCGTTTTCACGACGTGGCCTACCATCATGCCGTGGAGTTGAGCTTCATGACGTTCCGCGTCAGCGAGACGCTGCGCGCCAGCGGCGAACGGCGCGAGCAGCGCGGCATCGAAAGTTATACATTCAGGGATGGCAAGCTTGCGACCAAGGACGTTTATCGCAAGCCGATATTGTCTTGATCTTGCGGAGCGCGGCCCATGCCTGACCATCCGTTTCAAGTCGACGGAGCCCGGGTTCTTTCGGATCTCAATGCGCTGCGCGCCATCGGCACTTACAAGACCGGCGTCCACAAGCCGACTTTTTCCGAACCCCACATGCGCTCGCTGCAGTGGCTTGCGCGGCGGCTTGCCGAGGCGGGGCTTGCCGCCACAATCGACGGCATCGGCAACGTGCTGGGCACCAGCGAAAAACCCGGCCCGAAACTGTTGGCGGGCTCGCATCTCGAAAGCCAGAATTACGCAGGCTGGCTCGACGGGCCGCTCGGCGTCGTCTATGCGCTCGAAGCCGCCCGCGTCATCAATCCCGACGCCAGCGCGGCCGGCGCCGTTGAAGTGGCGTCATGGTGCGATGAAGAAGGACATTTCGGCAGTTTCCTCGGCAGCAGGTCCTATGTCGGCGCGGTGACCGAGGCCGATATCGACGCGGCACGCGATCGCAACAGCGGCCAGACCATGCGGGAAGCGTTGCGCGAGGTGGGCCTTGCCGGCCTGGCGCGCGTAACAGCGGAACGCGGCCGACACATCGGATATCTCGAGGCGCATATCGAGCAGGGACAGACGCTTGAAAGCGGCGGCCTTGCGATCGGCATCGTCACCTCCATCGTCGGTATCTGGCAGTACCGCATCACCTTTAGCGGCGAGCAAAATCATGCCGGAACGACCCGGATGGACGTTCGCAAGGATGCGGGGCTGGCGCTGGCCCGGTTTTGTGTCGCCATCGACGACCGGTTCCCGCAGCTCAGCGGACCGCGCACGGTGTGGACCACCGGCCGCATCACGCTCGACCCCGGCGCACCCAGCATCATCCCGGGACACGCGGAAATGCTGTTCCAGATTCGCGACGCCGACCCTGAGGTGATCGGCCGGCTGGAGGAGGAACTGCAGAGCATGGCTGCGGAGTTCAGCGCTCAAGGCCGCTGCAATGTCACGGTGGAGCGCATTCGCACCGGCGCTCCCGCCATGATGGACGCCGGATTCCAGCAGGCCATCGAGGAGGCGAGCACAGCCTATGCCGGCGGCAAGTCGATCCGCATGCCCAGCTCCGCCGGTCACGATGCCCAGGTTCTCGCCACCATCATGCCTGCGGGCATGATGTTCGTGCCCTCGATCGGCGGCATCAGCCATCACTGGACCGAAAACACCGCCGATGCCGATATCGTCAGGGGTGCCGAGGTGTTCGTTGACGCCTGCCGCAGACTGCTCGCGAAATAAGCCCTAACGTTAAGGTCGGGAAACGCTGGCAAACTTGTTGATTTTGTTGAATAGTCTTCCTTCGTTCGGGAGCGCCGGCATTTCAAAGCCTGGTTCTGCAGCCAACAAGGAACTGAAATGAGACGCTTTGCATTGCTCGTCGCGATTTGTGCGCTGTCGCAGACTGCGGCCGCCCAGACCTCGGAATGCAAATCGATCCCGGATTCCACTGCAAGACTGGCCTGCTACGACAAAGCCGATAAAGCGGCGTCTCCTGCATCATCGGCAAAGCCGGCGTCGCGGGCGCCCGTCGCGAAAGTCGACCGCAACAAATTCGTGGATTCGATCAGCGCCGAAGACGCCCTGATGAACGCCAGGCTGAAGAATATCTGCCGCGGCTGCTGAGCAAATGCTGCTCCGGGTGCGGGTTCCCGGACAGGCCGCCGCCGGCGGCGCGTGCACATCGGCGTTATGAGCGGTAGATAACGCGAAAAAACGGCATATCTGCCATCACGATGAATATCCTTGCCTCGCTTCCCACTGTTGTCGGCACCGCGGCGGTCGCACCGGCGCTAATGGTGTTATGGCTGGTGATCGCCGCCGACGAGCGCCCCGGACCGCCCGTCAAGGTCTGGAGCGCGTTTCTGCTCGGCGCGGCCAGCATCTCGCTGCTGGGCGTGGCACGCGCGCCCTTCATGCCGATCCTGAACGCGCCTGAAAATCCCTGGGTCACGCAGGTGGTGAATTCGGTATTCGGGGTCGCAGCTCCTGAGGAAATCGTCAAAATTCTCGTCATCGTCGCGGTTTCAGCCCGCCGTCCGCGTTTCGCCGATCCGATGGACACCGTGGTCTATGGCGCGGCAGCAGGCCTCGGCTTTGCGGCCTACGAAAACCTGGCCTATCTGGTGCAGCATCAGGAGATATGGCAATCGCTGGCGGCGCTGCGCAGCGTCCTGACCGTGCCGTTCCACGGTTCGCTCGGCGTCATTGCCGGCGCCTATCTTGCGATCGCGCGCGCCGGTACCGCCCTTGGCGCCCACCGGCACCACCGCGATTGGGCCCGCATCTCAAGCAGGACCCTGATCCTGCTGGGGCCGCTGGCGCTCCATTCCGGCTTCGATTTCCCGCTATTGACGCTGCAACAACATCCGGACCTCGATCCAACCACCAGAGTCATCCTGGGCACCGTCAGCGTGCTGATCGGGTTCAGCTCCATCGCATTTGCAGCAAGGCTGGTGCGGCGGGTCGGCCGCCATCACGCCCCGCGCACCGACACCGCCCGCGAGCGGCTCAGCCATTTGCGCCGGATGTGGGCGCTGTTGGTGACGGGCGGCGGCGCGGGATTTGCCGGCTTGGCCTTCGTGCTGTCGTCGATCCATCACTGGCTGGTGAATCCCGAACGCAACACGGCGCTGGTTCTGGTCCCGCTCGGCCTGCTGTCGATCCTGATCGGCTCGGCGCTCCTGGTGGTCACCACCACGATCTATATCCTCGGCCGCAACCGGATGCGCAACGCGCCACGGGGTTTTTCATCCGAACAAATTTGACCCCGCGGGGTTTGCGCGCGCTATACTGGCGCGTCATTTCCGCCGTGCCGGCATCGGGAGATTTCAAATGACCCTTCCCCAGGACATCACCAATCTGCAATCCAAAATGAGCGCCGCCGTTCGCGAGCATTGGAAGGCCTTTCTGTTCGAAGGTATCCTGCTGGTGATTTTGGGACTGGCGGCGATGATCGCGCCGCTGATCGCGGGCCTCGCGTTCACGATTTTCCTTGGCTGGATGTTCCTGATCAGCGGCGTCGCCGGGCTGGTGATGACGTTCTGGGCGCGGCAGATGCCGGGCTTCTGGTGGTCGCTGCTCTCGGCCGTGCTGGCCGTTGGCGCCGGCATCATTCTTTTGGCGCGGCCCGCGCAAGGCGTCCTTACCCTCACCATCGTGATCGGCGCCTATTTCCTCGCCGAAGGCGTCGCCACCATCATGTATGCGCTGGAGCATCGCCGCGAATTGTCCGAACGCTGGAGCTGGATGCTGTTCTCCGGCGTGCTGGATATCCTGATCTCGGCCATGATCATCACGGGGTTGCCGGGTTCGGCGGAATGGGCGATCGGACTCCTGGTCGGCATCAACCTGGTGTTCGGCGGCGCGTCGTTGATCGGAATGGCGGCCGCAGCCCGCAAGGGTTAAAGTCTAGCAACCGCGGCAAATGCTCTTGAGCTTGCGGTCGAGAAGGGCGTCCTCGCGATTGACGGGATCGTTGGGGTCGCTGAGGTTTTTCTCGGAAGGCACCTGATCGGCGCGCGGCTGGCGATGACCGACCGGCGCTTCGTGACCGGGGCGGGCCGGGCTTGCAGCGGGGGTCGAGGGACCCATGCCGCCGGTTTGCCCCAACGCCATTGAATTGAAAAGCACCAGCGCTGCCGCTGCGATCAGCTTTCGCATCTGAGTTCTCCACCAACAGAGAAACGCAACCCGCCTCCGGCGGTTCCGGACTCTCGCCCCTCCTCCGCTTGCCGTCCGTCAGTCGGGCGCCGGAGGATAGAGATGAACGTCACCGCAATAGTCGACGACACGATAGCGCGATTCAGGATGCGGTTCACGTTCCCCGGGAGAAGAATTTGTCCCGGATGAAGAATTTGCGTGGGAAAAAACATCCGCATGCGAGAGATAATTCGGCCCGACCGGCGCCTTGCCGTGGCCGCCGGGAATATCGAGCACATATTCCGGCTGGCATAGTCCGGACACCCGCCCGCGCAAGTTTCGCATCAATTCCTGCCCCCGCGCCAACGTCGTGCGCAGGTGCGCAGTGCCGGGCGCGAGATCGCCGTGGTGCAGATAATAGGGCTTGATCCGGCATTCGACGAGCGCCCGCATCAGTGCTTCCAGTGCCGCTTCATTGTCATTGACGCCGCGCAGCAGCACCGACTGGCTCACCATGGGGATACCGGCATCGATTATTGCAGCGCAGGCGGCGCGGGCGGCGGCGCTCAATTCCCTGGCGTGATTGGCGTGCAGCGCAACCCAGCTCACGGCCCCGCCGACCTTCAGCGCCGCGACCATTTCGCGACCGACACGCGCGGGATCCGCCACCGGCACGCGGGTGTGGAGGCGGATGATCCTGACGTGATCGATCGCGGCGAGGTCGGCCATGACTTCGGCAAGCCGCCGCGGCGACAGCATCAAGGGATCGCCGCCGGTCAGGATCACTTCCCATATTTCGGGATGCGCGCGGATATAGTCGAGTGCGTCGCGATAGACGTCAGGGGTCAGCGCGGTCGCCTTGCCCGGCCCGACCATTTCGCGGCGAAAACAGAAACGACAATACACCGCGCAAACATGGACCAGCTTGAACAGCACCCGATCGGGGTAGCGATGCACGATGCCGGGAACGGGCGAATGCGCGCGATCGCCGATCGGATCGGCGCTCTCGCCCGGTTGCATCACCAGTTCCTCGGCGCTCGGAATGAACTGCCGCGCAATCGGATCGTCGGGATCGTCAGCGTCGATCAGCGCGGCAATATCGGGCGTGACGGCGATCGCATAGCGTGCCGCCACCTTTTCCAGATCGGCAAGCGCCGAAGCCGGCGCCAGGCCGAGCGCGATCAGCTCCTCGGGCTGGCGCAACGTCGCGGCAAGATCGAGACTGGTCCGGCTCATGCGTCACCCGGCGGCGGCGTCCATACCACCTGATCGATCCGGCGCGCACCGCTCGCCAGCATCACCAGCCGGTCGAACCCGAGCGCGACGCCGCTGGCGTCCGGCATCTGCGCCAGCGCATTCAGGAAATCCTCGTCGAGCGGATAGCGTTCGCCATAGCGGCGCTCTTTTTCATCCATGTCCCGGATGAAGCGGCGGCGTTGGGTTTCCGCATCGGTCAATTCGGCAAATCCGTTGGCAACCTCGACACCGCAGGCATAGATCTCGAAGCGTTCGGCGACGCGCGGATCGGACGACTTTGCGCGCGCCAGTGCTGCCTCGGGCGCCGGATATTCAAACAGCACCGTCAGGCGCCCCTGCCCCAGTTGCGGTTCGACGTGCTCGACCAATATCTTGCTGAAGATGTCCGACCAGGTGTCATCGTCCGCGATCCGCACCCGCTCTCGTGCCGCCGCCGCCAGACTATCGCGATCGCCCCGGCCGTCGGCGATGGTCGCCAGCAGATCAATGCCCGCGAAGCGGTCGAATGCCATCGCCACGGTCAACAGCTCCGGCTCGGCAAAGGGATCGGCGGTCTTTCCGCGAAACGAAAATCGCCCGATGCCGGTCGCTTGCGCGGCATGGGCGATGATGACAACGGCATCGGCCATGACGAAGTCGTAGGTCGCATTGGCGCGGTACCATTCCAGCATGGTGAACTCCGGCAGATGCAGGTCACCGCGCTCGCGGTCGCGAAATACCCGCGCAAGCTCGAAAATCCTGGTCTCGCCGGCGGCCAGCAGTTTCTTGCAGGCGAATTCCGGCGACGTCCGCAGGTACCGCGTCGCGCGGGTGCCGTCGGCGCGGTTGAGTTCGGTGCGAGGCGCATGCAGATGGGTCTCATTGCCGGGCGAAACCTGCAAAACGCCGGTTTCGACTTCGACAAAACCCTGTTCGTCGAACCATACCCGGACGGCCTTGGTGATGGCCCCGCGCGCGGCCAGAAACGGCCGGACGTCGGCGTGCCGGGCCGGCGTCCACCATGGCGATGGTGCGGATTCGCTTGCGGGTTTTTCAGTCATTCGATCCATGTGTGCCAGGAAGCGATCGGGTGGGACGAACGTCGGCCATTTTTCGCCCCTTCAGTCGTCCGCCGGCGGCCCCGTAAAACGCTGGCATCGACCGGCAAAATCAGTATGTTGCAGCCCGAAACCGCTTCGCCGGCCTCGGGACGATCATGTCCGGATCGGTCCCGGGCCAGAATATCAGGAAAAACAGCTTTGAAAGTCATCGCCAGTTCTATTCGCAAGGGCAACGTCATCGAGCAAGACGGCAAGCTCTACGTGGTCCTGACCGCCGAGAACATCCATCCCGGCAAGGGAACCCCGGTCAGTCAGATCGAAATGCGCCGGATCAGCGACGGGGTGAAGATCTCGGAACGCTACAAGACCACGGATCAGGTCGAAAAGGCGACCATCGAGGACCAGAATTTCAACTACCTCTACAAGGATGCCGACGGCTTCCACTTCATGAACAACGACAATTACGATCAGGTCCAGGTACCCGAGGACATCATCGGCAGCGCCGCGGCTTACCTGCAGGAAAACATGACCGTCAAATTGTCGCTGCACGGCGCCATTCCGGTGGCGATCCAGATGCCGCAGCGCGCCACGCTGCAGGTGGTCGAGACCGAGCCGGTGACCAAGGGGCAAACCGCATCCTCGTCCTACAAGCCCGCAAAACTGTCCAACGGTGTGCGCACCAACGTACCTCCCCATATCGGCACGGGGACGCGGATCGTGGTCATGACCGAGGACGGATCTTACGTCGAACGCGCCAAGGATTGAGGAGCGGCCGGACCTGACGTGACGCCGGAGGCGACGCCATTGCGACCGAAGGTTCCTGGGGTTTGCGGTCTAAGCTTGATGGCGTGCCTGTCGGCTTCACTGATCGCCGGGACAAGCAGGCTTTCCGCCGACGAGTTCCGCACACCTTCAATTTCAGCGGCGCGCGTCGAATGGCGCGCCGTCGTCGATCAGCTGCGGTCCGAGATCGGCATCGAGCCGGCGGTCGTATCCGCCTTCACGTTTTCCGGCCAGCGCCGGGTGCCCGCCTACGATCCACGTTCGACGCCGGCGCTGGTGCAATTGAACGCGATTAGCTCGGAGATATTCACAGGTATCGGGCGCAGTCCGGTGCCGGTGCTGCTGCCGTTCGACACCGCGGCGTTCGTTGAGGCGCGGCTGAATGGCGTTTCTGCCAGCCTTCCGATCTCGCACTATCAGGCCGACTTCCGACCCGTCGACCTGTTTGACGCGGGGCCTGCCGGTTACGACGCGGTGTTTTCGCTGGAGCCCAGCGCTGGCGAAGGCATGCCGCAACGGACCTTTGCCAAACCCGTCGAAGTGCAGATCACCGGCTCGATCCTGACCTACGACATTGCCGATCCCCGCGGCGGCAAGGGCGAACCGGTCAAGGCGCTGGCGGCGCAATTCCCCGATCTGCGCCGTTTCATCCGCGAAGGCTATGTGCGTTACGCCTTTACGCGCTTCGGCATTCCCTACGTGGTGTCGATCCAGTGTCTCGACAGCACCTCGCGCGCAAAGCGGCTCGCCTGTCGCGAGGCCTATCCAGTCGCCGAGCGTTTCCTGAAAGCACTGCGCATCGCCGGTGGCCAGCCCTCGCGGCCGCGAATGGATATTCCGTCCGACATTGCCGAACGGCCGGCGGAACTCTCGTCCGATTTCACCTATCGCCCGAGCGGCGACATCGTCGCCAACAGCGGCTATCACAAACAAAGCGGGCATGCCGACCTCACCGCCTATTCGCAGATCCGCTTTCCGCTGGAAAAGTCCCCCGCCTTCGCCAACTCGCAATCGTTCCGTCGCAAGCCGGCGTCCGGCGGGCCAGCCGGAAATTACGCCTATCCATGGCGGGATAATTTTTGCGAGGCCCGCAACTTCGAGGTGGGACAATGCGCCAACGGCTATGGGCATCAGGGCCAGGACATCCGCCCTACCGCCTGCCCGCTGCATGACAGCGAGCGCGAACGTTGCGAGCTTGACAAGCAGGCGGTCGTCGCGGTCCGCGATGGTGTGGTGGTCCGCTCGCTCAAACAGCAGGCGGCGATGTTGCAGATCAACACCCGCAACGAGCACATCCGCTTTCGCTACATGCACATGAACCCGGCGCGCCTGGACGCCGACGGCGTCCTCAACGGACGTCAGGTCGAGGAAGGCGAAAAAATCGGCGTCGTTTCAAATTATTTGGACCATCCCAACGGTACCACGCGCCACCTGCATTTCGACGTGCAGGTGTTTACGCGGGACGGCTGGCTCTGGGTCAATCCTTACGTCACGCTGATTTCGGCCTATGAGCGTTTGATCCGCGGGCGCGGCAGCGAGTTCGGGCCCGAGCTCGCCACGCCTCCTGCCGTGGCGCACGCACTGCCCGAGGATGTGCTGCGTCTCGACCCGCACGAGGGCAGCGAGAACTAGGCGCGGATTCATAATGATGCCGCGGGATGCGGATATCTACGAGCCTCAAATCTGATCTCAATCAGTACGCCCTACCGTTGGAGATTTCGCTGAAGAAACCGCACCGCATCGGCGATCGATTGTGCGCGAACCGCAGCATCAAATGCCATGGAATAGCCCGGAGATTCACCCATGCAGGCGCCGAAGGTGGCTGGGTCAAACGGCTTTGTTTGGCCGTCGACGAGCAACATCGGCCGGTTTGGCCCGAACAGAATAACCGGACATTTCTTCGTGCTGACCAACTCTGGGTAAAAGCGCAAGGTAACCAGGTTGGAAGCCGTCCACGCATGGTACGCTCCAGGGTAGGTCACGGTTTCGATCGGGGCCGGATTCCCAGCGGCTCGAGCGTAACCGAGATAACTCTCGACCTTCGCCACCGGCAGATTGTCATCTTTTTCGCCGAGCAACATCAACACCGGCGAGCCGGTATAGGCGCCGGATTCGGCAATCGCGCCATAACTCAAGGCGGGATAGAAGGCGACGTGCGCGGCAAATCGACTTTGTCCGGGATTTAGCGCCGATCTAATCCGCTCAAATGCCGTCAGATGAGCCACTTCAGCACCGAACGAGAAGCCCAGGATGGCAATTCGATCGGCGTCGATCCTGGGCTCGCTCGCGAGTTGCCGTAGCGCGGCGTAAGCGTCGGCGACACCGGCGGGGAAATAACCCGGCAACCCCTGCATCGCAGCCCCCGTCGTTCCGCGCGCGGCAAAGCTGTCATAGGTCAGGGTGGCGAAGCCTGATTTGCGCAATTCGGCAGCGACATAGCCTTCATTGGCATCACGATAGCCGCCAAGCGTGTGAACGACGACGACGGCGGGATGCTGATCCCTTGCCTCTTCCGGAAATTCGAGATTCGCCCGGACCGTAACCGTTCCGGTTGCGGCCTCTCGCGTCAGAATCTGGCGAAAGTCGCCGTAGGTGGCAGATTGAAACGTGACGGTGGTGCCTGCCTGCTGGCAACGTCCAACCGCTGTTCCATAGGCGATGGTCGCCATCAGGACGCATAAAACCTGGTACATGAGAGCGCCCTCTGCTTCGCCACGATCCGGCAGACTTACATGCGCACTCCGCGGCGCAACCATCCTGGAGAGGCCTGACAGGCTGAACGGGACGAAGATCATCGCTGGCCCGGCACTTGGCAAGGGGTGCAATCTCCCGGCCGCGTCATTTCGGTGCGCTGCAGAATATGCTCGCTATCGGGCGTAGGACTCCGGCAAGCCGTCCGCCCGGCAGATTCATAGCCGGTCCAAAATTGCCGCAGACCTGCGCTAGACTGAATCGATGAAACAATCTGATTCTCGTAAAACCTTGACGCGCCGCGCGCTGCTTCGATCATGCCTTGGATTTTGCCTTGGCGCCGGCGCCCTGCTCGCGCACCCACCGGGCGCATTCGCCGCAGCGCCGCCCGGTTTCGATCGATGGCGCGATGGCTTTCGCGCGCGGGCGCGGGCCAAAGGCATTTCGGACGCGACATACGCTCGCGTGATGGGCCGCATCGAGCCCGACATGTCCGTGTTCGATCAAATGAAAAGCCAGCCCGAATTCGACGAGCAGATCTGGCAATACATCAACCGCCGCGTCTCCGACTGGCGCATCATCGCCGGCAAGGAAGCGCTGCGGAAGAACCAGGCGTTGTTCGCGCGGATCGAACATGATTTCGGCGTCGAGCGCGGCACGCTGCTGGCGCTGTGGGGGGTGGAGTCCGCGTTCGGCGATCCCCAGGTGCAGGAAAATCATATGCGACCGGTGTTTCCGTCGCTCGCTGCACTCGCCTGGAATGCGCCGCGCCGCCGCGCCTATTGGGAAACCGAACTGATCAACGCGCTGAAGATCGTCGATCGCGGCTGGAGCAGTCCTGCGGAAATGCGGGGATCGTGGGCCGGCGCGATGGGGCATACCCAGTGGATGCCTGAAGTCTGGCTCAATGTCGGGATCGACTACGATGGCGACGGCCGGGTTTCGCCGTTCGGCAAACCGGATGACGCGCTTGGTTCCACCGCTCGTTTTCTGGTCGATCGCGGCAAGTATCACCGCGGCGAACATTGGGGCCATGAGGTGCGTGCGCCCGGTCCATCGTCCGGCGGCAACCGGACCTATGCGGCATGGTCGAGCGCCGGAATCTCGCGCGCCGACGGCCAGCCGTTTCCGCAGCCGGGTGCGAGTGCGAAGATGTGGGTGCCGGTGCCGGGCGGGCCGGCTTTCCTGCTCGGTCCGAATTTCTATGCGGTGCGCAGCTACAACCCTTCCATGAACTACGCGCTGGCGATCTGCCATCTCGGCGATCGCATTCTGGGCGCGCCGCCGTTCCTGCAATCGTTCCCGGGCTCCGAGCGCGCGCTGACGCTGGCCGAAGTGCAGGAAGTGCAAACACGATTGACCAAAGCCGGCTTCGATACCGGTGGCACCGATGGCCGTGTCGGCAACGACACCATGCAGGCGGTAAAGGATTATCAGGCCAGGATAGGGCTATTGCCCGCGGACGGCTACGCTGGATTGAAGGTGCTGGCGCGGCTGAGACAAGGCAGTTAGTGCGCCGGTGGTCAGTCCGTCTCGCCCACCGACGCCCGCTGTGCGAACAGGGGATAGTCGCTATCGACGATGTTTTTTAGCAGGCGCATCTCGCTGACGCTGAACCAGCGTAGTTCTGTATGCTCATCGCAGACATTAGCGGGTTCGCCGCCTCGCCAGGATGTGACAGCATAAACATGATGCAATGCCTCGCCGTAGAGTTCAGGCTGCCGCTCTTTCACCCTTGCGATTAATCTGAATTGTGTCGGCGTTGCGCCCACTTCTTCCTGGGCCTCGCGGACCAGCGCGTCTTCGAGGCTCTCGCCGTCCTCAACGCGCCCACCGATTGTGTCCCAATGCAGCGGCCATGATTTCTTCGATGGCGCTCGCAAGCCAAGAAGCACTTTACCGTCTCGGCCGATAAACAGCGCTCCCACGGTTCTCGCGATCTCTTCCGGCATTTGTCTTACCTGATCACCGCCGGTCCCTGATCCGGGACGGCAACATCCATCACCCGCAACTGCACCCGCTCGGTGCCCTGCCAGCGGTCGACGGCAAGCGATCCGGCCACATGAAGCGGTTGGCCGCGATGCTGCGTCAAGGCATTGCCGAGCTTCTGGCCGATCGAACGGAACGCGATGCCGTTGACGATAGCGCCGTCGCCGGACTTGAACCGCACCCGCAAATGCGACTGCCCCACTTCATCGGCGTAGACCAGTTGATGCGACGGCAACGCCACCACCGGCTCAGGATTGCCGGACCCGAACGGCCCGGCGCGATTGAGGGTTGCGGCCAGTTCCGGCGTGACTGCGCGGGCGCTGACCGCCCCGTCGATGAACAGTTCATTTTCGTGGCGCGATTTGGCGACATCGTCCGCCAGCGCGCTTTCCATATAGGCGCGGAATTCGGCCAGACGTTCCTTGCGCAAGGTCACGCCGGCCGCCATGGCATGCCCGCCGCCCTTCATCAGCAATCCATCCTTTACCGCCTGACGCACGGCCTTGCCGAGATCGACGCCGGAGATCGAACGGCCCGAGCCGGTGCCGATGCCGCCCGGCTCCAGCGCAATGGCGAACGCGGGACGGGAGAATTTCTCCTTCAGGCGCGATGCGACGAGACCGACCACGCCGGGATGCCAGCCTTCGGAGGCTGTAACAATGACAGAGCCCTTGTCCTCAAGCCCGAGCGAAGCCAGCGCCTCGGCCTCGGCCTGTGCTTCCGCCATTTGTTCGATCAGGCGACGCTCGGTGTTGAGCCGGTCGAGTTCGGCCGCAATCCGCGCGGCTTCGGAGACGTCGCCCTCCAGCAATAGCCGCACGCCGAGATCGGCACGCCCGATGCGGCCGCCGGCATTGATGCGCGGCCCCAGCATGAAGCCGAGATGCCAGGCCTCCGGCGGCCCGTTCAGCCGCGATACATCCATCAGCGCGGTATGGCCGACATGATCGCGGCGGCGCATCGCGATCAGGCCTTTGGCGACAAAGGCGCGGTTCAGCCCGATCAATGGTGCGACATCGGCGACGGTGCCGAGTGCCACGTGATGCAGCATGCCGAGCAGATCCGGCTCCGGCATCTCGCCGGTCCAGAAGCCCCGCGCGCGAAGTTCACGGTTCACCGCGACCAGCGTCACCAGGACGAGGCCGACCGCGGCGAGATGACCGAGGCCCGACAGGTCGTCGGGCCGGTTCGGATTCACCAGCGCCTCGACCTCGGGCAATTCGTCGCCGCTTTGATGATGGTCGATGACGACGACCGACATGCCGAGACGCTTGGCTTCAGCCAGCGGCTCGAAACTGGTGGTGCCGCAATCGACGGTCACCAGCAGCGTCGCGCCCTTCCCCGCCAGCATGCGAACGGCTTCGACGTTGGGACCGTAGCCTTCGAAAATCCGGTCGGGGATGTGGATCAGCGGATCGAGCCCGCAATGCCGCAGGTGCCACGCCAGCAGCGCCGCCGAGGTCGCGCCGTCGACATCGTAGTCGCCGAAGATTGCAACCTTCTCGTTTCGGGTGGCCGCATCCGCGATGCGTCTGGCGGCGGTTTCCATCTGGGTCACGGTATGGGGATCGGGCATCAACTTGCGGATGGTCGGATTGAGGAAGTCCTCCACCGCGTCGATCTCGACATCGCGCCCGGCCAGCACCCTCGCCAGCATTTCCGGCAACCGGTAGCGTTGCGCGATCGCCAGCGCCCGCGCCGTGCCGCGCGCATCGAGCCGGTCGCGCCACACCTTGCCCGTCGCCGAATGCGAAACGCCGAGAAACGCCGGCGGCGTTTCAACGGGAAGTACGGATGCGGGAAGCGTCATGATACCTGCAGCAGATAGGCGAGATCGGCGCAGGTTCAATGATTCGTGCGCGCCGGTCCTGACTTATACCCGTCATCCCCGCACGACGGCCGGGCGCTTGGGCGCGGCCGCAGCCTAACACCCCATCCGGTCGGCGATCCCGCCAAAATCCTTGGCAACGATGTCCCAATCGCCATCAGCCTTGGAATCGCGTTTCTGCAACGGGCCGTATTCGGTCGGTCGTGCCACGAAGGCGGTCTTCAATCCCCATTCTTGCGCGGCCTTCAAGTCGCTGTTATGCGCGGCCACCATCATCACCTGCTCCGGCGGCAGGCAAAGCAACCGCGCCGCGCCGAGATAGGTTTCGGGGTCGGGCTTGTAGTGTTCGAACAGTTCGGCCGACAGGATCAGGTCCCACGGCAGGCCGGCGAATTTAGCTATGTTCGTGAGCAGCGCGACATTGCCGTTGGAGAGCGGACTGATGATGTATTTCGTCTTCAGCCGGGCCAGTCCGGCCACGCTGTCCGGCCATGCATGAAGCCGATGCCAGCCACGGGTGAGGTAATCCAGGTCGGCGTCGGTCAATCCCTGGATCGAGAACTGCGCGACCAGCTTTTCCAGCGACTGCCGATGCAGTCTGTCCAGTATGATATAACCGCGTTCCGGATGCTTTCTCACCTCATCCATCGACGCGGTATAGGCAGCGCGCCAGCCATCGACCAGGGCGGTCCAGTCGGCCTTGATGCCGCGTATCTGCGACCATTTGGTGAAATCCGCGATCAGGCTCGAGCGCCAGTCGACCACGGTGCCGAACACATCGAACACCAGCGCCTTCACTGCGAAAATATCGGACATACCACTCCCTGTTCTTTCGTCATTTGCGGGATGAAGCGTTGGCATCCCGTAATGACGCCTATTGTTCAGAGCACCTTGCGATACTGGATGAAGCCGAGATTGTCGGCCATCTTGTCGTAAAGCGCGCGCGCCTGCGCGTTGCCGGATTGCGTCAGCCAGTAAACCCGGCTCGCATTCGCCGCCAGCGCTTTGGCGCAGACCGCATCGATCAAGGCCCGACCGAGCCCACAGCCCCGCGCCGTCTCCGCCACGAACAGATCTTCCAGGTAGCAATAGCGGTGGGTCGCCCAGGTCGAGCGATGGAACAGATAATGCGCGAACCCCGCGAGTTCGCCGTCGACATAACCGCCCAGCGCAAAGATCGGCTCCTCCGGATCGTGAAACCGGGTCCATGTGAGATCGCTGATATCCTGCGGCAGCGCCGTCTTGTAGAAGGCGAGATAGCCGGCCCACAGCGGATTCCAGGCTTCCCGCTCGTCTTCGCCGACCGGCCGTATCACCACATCGGTATCCATCGCTTTGCTCAATCGAGGTGAAATTTGTCGAGTTGCCGGTGTTCGGCCTTGATATAGCGCACCGTGCCGGTGACCGAGCGCATCACCACGGTCTCGGTTTCGATGACGTCCTTGCGGAACTTGACGCCCGACAACAGCGAGCCGGTCGTGACGCCGGTTGCAGCGAACAGGCAGTCGCCCTTCGCAAGATCCTCGATGCCGTAGATCATCCGGGGATCGGTGACACCCATCTTGCGGGCGCGCTCGCGTTTTTCCTCGGTGTCGAGAATCAGCCGGCATTGCATCTGACCGCCGATACAGCGCAGCGCCACCGCCGCCAGCACGCCCTCCGGCGCGCCGCCGGTGCCGATATACATATCGACACCCGTGTTGTCAGGATCGGCACAATGAATCACGCCGGCCACGTCGCCGTCGGTGATGAGGCGAACCGCGGCACCGGTGCCGCGCACGCCATTGATGATATCGGAGTGGCGCGGACGATCGAGCACCAGGACCGTAATCGCTGAAGCGTCGACACCTTTTGCCTTGGCCAGGCGGCGAACATTATCGGCAGGCGAAGCATCGAGCTCGACGACGCCCTTGGCGTAACCCGGGCCGACGGCGATCTTCTGCATGTAGACATCGGGTGCGTGCAGCAGCGTGCCGGCATCCGCCATCGCCATGGTCGCGATCGCGCCCGGCATGTTCTTGGCGCACAGCGTGGTGCCCTCCAGCGGATCGACGGCGATATCGACCTGCGGGCCGGCATTGATCCCGACCTTTTCACCGATGAACAGCATCGGCGCCTCGTCGCGCTCGCCCTCGCCGATCACCACAGTGCCTTCGATCGGCAGCTTGTTGAGCTCGCGGCGCATCGCGTCGACCGCGGCCTGGTCGGCCGCTTTCTCGTTGCCGTGGCCGCGCAGCCGCGCGGCCGAAACCGCGGCGCGCTCCGTCACCCGCACGATTTCGAGCGTCAGAATGCGCTCCAGCAACAGCTGCGGGGGAACGGAAATATGGGTCGACATCGTAAACTCCCTGGGACGTCACCGCGGGTCTTTCGGCCCGCAAATAGTGGTTTCGCGCATCGTCGGTTCGGACCTTACGCTAGTTTTTTTCGATCCGTATTACCTGCGGCCGGCCGCTGATCACCTTGTCGTGCTGCACGGCCTGCAGCGCACGATGAACCGCATCCTCGCTGGTCGCATAGGTAATCAGGATGACCGGCACTGGGGAAGTTTTCCCTGTGGCACCCGTAACGTCAACGCCGTCGGGGTGGCGCTGCACAATGGATTCGATGGAAATCTTCTGTTCGGCCAGCCGCGTGGCGATCGCGGCCGCAGTGCCCGCGAGGTCGCGCGCCATCAGGCGGATGTAGTAGCCGCCCTCATGACGCTCCATCGGCGCCTTTTTGATCGCGCGCAGCCGTGCCACCGGACGCCCGAACGGCTCGGCGCGGATGCCGCGCGCCACATCGGCGATGTCGGCGACCACGGCCGATGCTGTTGCCGCGCCGCCCGCGCCTGGCCCGACCAGCGTAATCGGCGGGATGCCCTCGCCATCGATGGTGACCGCATTGGTGACGCCCATAACTTGAGCGATCGAGGACGATTTCGGTACCATGGTCGGATGCACGCGTTGTTCGATGCCTTTGGCGGTCCGCACCGCCACCCCGAGCAGCTTGACGCGAAAGCCGAGCTGTTCCGCGGCGCGCAGGTCTTCCGGCTTGATCGAGGAAATGCCTTCGACATAAACCGCGCTCTGCGCCACCCTGGTGCCGAAGGCGAGGCTGGCGAGAATGGCCAGTTTCTGCGCGGTGTCGTGGCCGTCGACGTCGAACGACGGATTGGCCTCGGCGTAACCGAGGCGCTGCGCATCCTTCAGGCATTCGGCGAACGACAAGCCTTCCTGTTCCATCCGGGTCAGGATGTAATTGCAGGTGCCGTTGAGGATGCCGTAAACGCGATTGACTTCGGTGCCCGCCAGGCCTTCGCGCAAGGTTTTGATGACGGGGATGGCAGCACCCACCGCCGCCTCGAAATTCAGCGCGCCGCCGTGCTTTTCGGCGAACTTCGCCAGCCGCAATCCATGCCTGGCGATCAGGGCCTTGTTGGCGGTGACCACCGATTTTCCGGATTTCAGCGCCGCCTCGATCGCCGACAGCGCGGGCTCGCCGGCCCCGCCCATCAGTTCGACGAAGCAATCGATGCCGGGATCGTTGGCCAAATCCAGCGGATTCCTGGCCCAGGCGATGCCGCGCAGGTCGATGCTGCGCTTCTTCACTTTCGAACGCGCGGTGACGGCGACGACGCGCACGCCGCGTCCGCAGCGCGCCGACAAAATCCGGCCTTGCTGCTCGATGAGGCGGACGACTTCGGCGCCAACAGTGCCGAGCCCCGCAATACCCACTTTCAGGGGTGCGACCATGACGCGAAGAGCCTACTGGAAAGACCATAACCAGGCATGATCTGGTCCGAAAACCGGATTCCACTTTTCGGGATCATGCCTACCGCCGGTTGGCGAGAGGAACCACGTTGTGCAACGTTTCAATGCCGCTTTCAAGGAAGCGGCGCACGCCACGGGCGGCCTGGCGGATACGCTGCTCGTTTTCCACCATGGCGATGCGAACATAGCCCTCGCCGTGCTCGCCGAAGGCGACCCCCGGGGAGACCACGACGCCTGATTTCTCGACCATCAGGGTGGCAAACTGCATGCTGCCGACATCCTTGAAGGCCGGCGGCAGCGGCGCCCAGGCGAACATCGAGGCGCTGGGCGGCGGAATCTCCCACCCCGCCCGGCCGAATGATTCCACCAGCGCGTCCCTGCGTTTGCGGTAGTTATCGCGCATCTCGCGAATGCAATCCTCAGGACCATTCAGCGCCGCGGTCGCGGCAACCTGGATCGGCGTGAACGCGCCATAGTCGAGATAGGATTTCACCCGCGCCAGCGCGGCGATGATGCGGTCGTTGCCGACGGCAAATCCCATCCGCCAGCCGGCCATCGAAAACGTCTTCGACATCGAGGTGAATTCCACGGTTACATCGATCGCGCCGGGCACCTCCAGCACCGAGGGCGGCGGGTGGCCGTCGAAATAGACTTCGGCATAGGCCAGATCCGACAGGATGAAGATCTCGTGCTTCTTCGCGAACGCCACCAGATCCTTGTAAAAATCCAGGCTTGCGACATAGGCGGTCGGATTGGAGGGATAACAGACCACGAGCGCCAGCGGCTTCGGGATCGAATGAACGATCGCGCGCTCCACCGCCTCGAAGAATTGCGGCGTCGGCTCCGAGGGCACCGAACGGATCACGCCGCCGGCCATCAGAAATCCGAAGGCGTGAATTGGATAGCTCGGATTCGGACACAGCACGACGTCGCCGGGCGCGGTGATCGCCTGGGCCACGTTGGCAAAGCCCTCCTTCGAGCCCAGCGTCGCCACCACCTGAGTTTCGGGATTGAGCTTCACGCCAAAACGCCGGGCGTAATAGGCCGCCTGCGCCTTGCGCAGCCCCGTAATGCCACGCGAGGCGGAATAGCGGTCGGTCCGCGGCTTGCCCAGCGTTTCCTTGAGTTTTTCGATGACATGGGGCGGCGCCGGCAGGTCCGGATTACCCATGCCGAGATCGATGATGTCGGCGCCGGCATTGCGTGCAGCCGCCTTGGCCCGATTGACCTGTTCGAACACGTAAGGAGGTAGACGGCGGATGCGGTAGAAATCTTCCATGGAACCTTGCTCCGGCAACCGGGAGAGGAATCGCCGACACATTTGGTAACGAAGCCGCATTCGGCCTCGTCCGGAAATCACGCTCAATCAATGATTTAGCGCGAATTCGGGGATAATTGACGGCTTCGTCCCGATCTGCGGTTGAATTGGGTTCTTTTATCACGGACGAACCGCAGCGCCACCCGTAACAGCGCCGTCAGGTCATTTCGCGGCCGGGTTTTGCGAGGGCGGATTTTGGGTCGCCGGATTTTGGGTCGCCGCCAAGGCGGCCTGGCGGTCGCGCGCGGCCACCAATTCGGACCGCATCTTCGCCCGTTCCGCCGGCTCCATGGTGGCCTCGTCACGGGGCGGCGGCAGGTCATGAATCGGAAGAAAGACGCCGGTTTCCGTTGGGCGCTCCGGCGCATCGGCTGGCGTGCCGGCCAGCGGCATATCCGCAATCGACGTCGAACAGCCGCCAAGCGCCAGCGCCGCCACCAACAGCGCTGCCGCAGACAGAATGCTTATTCTTCGATCCACCGACATCCGCCAGGTAATCCTACCGTCGCTGGTATGAGCCTTGCAGCGACACTACGTTGTCAGATTCCATTGCAATCGTTCAAACCATTGTCGTCCGAAACGATTAAAGCCTGAACAACAGATCGGACCGTTGAGGCTTCAATGTGACGGAACCGAGCTACCCTATCGCAGTGCAGCACGCACGACTACCGAGATTAACACCGAAAATGCCGTTGCCAACTGCGCGGTGACGAACTCCCAACGAAGCTATAGTGTCCAGTTATGAACGACGTTACCACCGAAACCCAGGTCGCGAAGAAATTCGACCCCGAAGCCTTTGCGATGAACCTCGCCCGGGCGATGGAAAGCAGCGGCCAGGCGCTCGCGGCCTATCTCAAGCCGCGCGAGAGCGGCGAATTCAAGGATAAACCGCCCAGCGAACTCGGCGAGGTGATCAAGACCCTCACCGCGGTGGCCGAATATTGGCTGTCGGACAAAACGCGGGCGGCAGAACTGCAGACCAAGATGGGCAAGGCCTATCTCGATCTCTGGGGCTCATCGATGCGCCGGCTCGCCGGCGAACAGGCCCCGCCTGCGATCGAGCCATCGCCGCGCGACAAACGCTTCAAGGATCCCGAGTGGAAATCGAACCAGTTTTTCGATTTTGTGATGCAGGGCTACCTGCTCACCGCGCAATGGGCGCGGGATCTGGTCGTCAACGCCGAAGGCCTCGATCCGCACACCCGCAAGAAGGCCGAGTTCTACGTCCAGCAAATCACCAACGCGCTGGCGCCGTCGAATTTTGTGCTCACCAATCCGGAAGTCCTGCGCGAGACGCTGGCATCGAGCGGCGACAACCTCGTTCGCGGCATGAAAATGCTGGCGGAGGATATCGAGGCCGGACATGGCAGCTTGCGGATTCGCCAGTCCGACCCTTCCAATCTTGAGGTCGGCGTCAACATGGCGACGACGCCGGGCAAGGTCATCTTTCAGAACGAGTTGATGCAACTGATCCAGTATCAGCCGTCGACCCCGAACGTGCTGCGTACGCCACTTCTGATCGTCCCGCCGTGGATCAACAAGTTCTACATCCTCGATCTCAAGCCGGAGAAATCCTACATCAAGTGGTGCGTCGATCAGGGCATCACGGTGTTCGTGATTTCCTGGGTCAATCCGGACAAGCAACTCGGCAAGAAAACCTTCGAGGATTACATGATAGAGGGCCCGCTGACGGCGATGGATGTCATCGAGCAGGCCACCGGCGAGATGAAGGTTCACACCGCCGGTTACTGCGTCGGCGGCACGCTGCTGGCTTCGACGCTGGCGTGGCTTGCGGAAAACCGGCGGGTGCGGGTGACGTCGGCGACCTTCTTTGCGGCGCAAGTCGACTTCACCCATGCCGGCGATCTCCTGGTGTTCGTCGATGAAGACCAGATTTCGGCGCTGGAGCGCGACATGCAGGAAACCGGCGTGCTCGAAGGCGGCAAGATGGCGATGGCCTTCAACATGCTGCGCTCGAACGACCTGATCTGGTCCTATGTCGTCAGCAATTACCTGAAGGGCAAGCCGCCCTCCTCGTTCGACCTGCTGCACTGGAATTCGGACGCGACAAGGATGCCGGCGGCGAACCATTCCTACTACCTGCGCAACTGCTACCTGGAGAACCGGCTCTCCACCGGCAGCATGGTGCTCGACAACACCCTGCTCGACCTGTCGAAAGTAAAGGTGCCGGTCTACAACATGGCGACCCGCGAGGATCATATTGCGCCGGCGGAATCGGTGCTGTACGGCTCGCAGTTTTTCGGGGGGCCGGTGAAATACGTGCTGGCCGGGTCCGGCCATATCGCCGGCGTGGTCAACCCGCCGGCGTCGGGCAAATATCAGTACTGGACCAACGATCACCCGCCGACCGGGACCCTTGAGGAATGGCTCAAGGGCGCGCAGGAACACAAGGGATCGTGGTGGCCGGACTGGCGCGAGTGGCTCGGCAGCATCGACGCGGAAGAAGTGCCGGCGCGCGCGGTCGGAACCGAAGCGTTGCCCCCGATCGAGGACGCGCCCGGCAGCTATGTGCGAGTCCGCGCGTAGCGCAACGATGCGGGTTTGAATATAACAGGCCGTCCCGCCGGGACGGGATTCGAAAATGACCCAAGGGGGAAACCATGACACGCGAACTCTTCTGGCTGACACTGACGGTTATTCTGACCGGGCTGCTGTGGGTGCCCTACATCCTCAATCGCCGTCAGGTTCGCGGTCTCGGCGGCGCCATGGCCAACCCGTCGCGCAACGACAAGCCGCATGCGGAATGGGCCACCCGCCTGATGTTCGCGCATGACAACGCGGTCGAGAACCTCGTCATCTTCGCGCCGTTGGTGCTGATCCTGGCCCAGATCGATTATTCGACGAAGTGGACCGCCTATGCCTGCGCGGTGTATTTCTGGGCTCGCGTCGCGCATGTGGTCGTCTACACCATGGGCCTGCCGGTGTTTCGCACGCTGGCCTTCACCGTCGGTTTCCTCGCGCAAGCCGTGCTGGCCTTGGCGATTTTCAAGGTGCTTTGACGTTTGGCTCGTCCCGGAAGCAGCGCATCGTCTTCACGATGCGCTGCTTCCATGGAAACCGCGACCTAGCGCAGCCCGGTGGGCTCGGGGAATCCGAGCATCAGCCGCATGTTCTGGATCGCCGCGCCGGAAGCGCCTTTGCCCAGATTGTCTAGTCGCGCGACCAGCACCGCCTGGCGGTGCTTGTCGCTGCCAAAGACATAGAGTTCCAGCCGGTTGGTTTCGTTGAGTGCCTCGGGCTCGAGCCGGCCGCTCTGTATTGCGGCATCGCCCGGCGGCATCACCGAAACGTAGATGGCTCCGGCGTAGCGCTTCGCCAGCGCGGCTTGCAGATCGGCGGCGTCGGGCTTTCCCGGCAAGGTGTCGAGATGCAGCGGCACCGACACCAGCATGCCCTGCCGGAAATTGCCAACCGAAGGCACGAAGATCGGCCGCCGCGTCAGATTGGCGTAACGCTGCGTCTCCGGAATATGCTTGTGCTCGAAGCCGAGGCCATAGAGTTCGAAGGCCGGCGCGGTGCCGGATTCGAAATTTTCGATCATCGACTTGCCACCGCCCGAATAGCCGCTCACCGCGTTGATCGTCACGGGGTAGTCAACCGGCACCAGGCCGGCATCGACCAGCGGCCGCAGCAACGCCAGCGCGCCGGTCGGATAGCAGCCGGGATTCGAGACTTTTCGCGCCGAGCGGATCTTGTCGGCCTGATCCGGCGCAAGCTCCGGAAATCCGTAAGTCCAGTCGGACGCGACTCGAAAGGCCGTGGAAGCGTCCAGCACCTTGGGCGCCGCGGCTCCCATGCCGTCGATCAGCGCGACGGTCTCCCTTGCGGCATCATCCGGCAGGCAGAGGATGACAAGGTCGACTTCCTCCATCAGCGCGCGCTTGGCGCCTGGATCCTTGCGCATTTCCGCAGCGATGCTTCGCACCGCGACGTCGTTCTGCGCGTCAAGACGCTGACGGATGCCCAGCCCCGTTGTTCCGGCGGCGCCATCGACGAACACGGCGGGCTTCGCCGCCTTGGTGTGCAAGGTCGGTGCCGGGACTCCCGGCTGCTTGGTGTCGGAGAGGGTCATGGTGCGTTCCTTGAATCGGCGAGACCGCTGACAGACAGCGGTTGTTTGTAATCCAACTGCGGCCGCAGCGCGACCAGTTGTTTGCCGATCGCCTGCGCGGCGGGATCGGCTTGCTGCGCCAGTGCATCGCTGATCGCCGCGTGATCGACGTCGGACTTGTGCTGGTTGAGCTTGAAGCTGCCCTCGATCCCTTCGACCGTCATGACAAGACCCACGATCGCCTGCATCATCGCTTCACGCCGCCCCGCCGTCATTTCGCCTGTCGTCCATGACGGTTTCGGCGCCAGCCAGCTTTCGAATTTGGCGCTGAGCGCATCCAGATGGCCGGCCAATTCCTGTGCCGTCATGGTGCGAACCGGGCCCGACAGATGCACGGCCTGATACAGCCAGGTCGGCACTTGGTCCGGCGAGGCGTACCAATGCGGCGAGACATAGGCATCGGCGCCGTTCACCGCAAACAACCAGCTTGACCGGCCGTCGGCGAGCGTCGCCAGCGTATTGCCGCGAGCGACGTGGAACGAGACGCGGGGCGTGCCGTCGCTTGAATATTCGAGGCAGAACGGCAGCGCGGACGCGACCGGCTTGCCGCCGTCGCAGGCGCAGACCGTGCCGAATCCGCGCGCGTCGGCAAACGCCAGGCTCGCGGCTCGATCGGGCTCGAAAAAAGGTCGGGTAAACATGGCTTGCTCCTGCTTCGTTGAGGGGAGCCGCCGGTTCAGATCGCGCTGTTTTGGAAATGAAGTGCCGCGGACCGGATCCGGCGGCAGGGGCTGATATCTAAACGCAGATGTCCGCCCGTACCGCAGAGATGCTGCGGCGGCGGCGAGCGATGAGAATGGTCGCGGCGTCGATCATGGAGCGGGCTATAAGGCCGCGCCCGGTTTTCGTCAAGACAAACCAGCGTCACGCCCCGGATCAAAAAACGGCGACCCTAGACCGTGCGCCAGATCCATTCGAGGATTTGTGAAATCACGTCGCCGAACAGCAGCAGCGCCGCCGACCACACCAGCGCGGAGATGAAATTCGCCGCCTGAAAACTCCAATACGGCATTTCGAAAATCCCTGCCGCCAGCGGCACCGAGGCGCGCAGGGGTCCGAAAAACCGTCCGATGAAAATCGAGGGGACGCCCCAACTTTTCACGAAGGCTTCGCCGCGCGGCAGCAGCGCGGGGTAGCGCGACAGCGGCCACATCTGCGCGACGTGTTCCTTGTACTTGAAGCCGAACCAGTAGGAGACCCAGTCGCCCAGCGCGGCGCCAATGCCGCCGGCGATCCAGACCGGCCAGAAGCTGATGCCGCTGACGCCGATCAGGGCGCCGATCGCGACCAGCGCTCCCCAGGCCGGAATCAGCAGCGAGATGAAAGCCAGCGACTCCCCGAACGCCAGCGCCAGAACGATGGGCGCGGCCCACACCTCATGGTCGCGGACAAAATCGGCCACGCCGCGAAACGCATCTTCCATCCCAACACGCCCTTTGCGGCCCTTCGCTCGCCCTTAACGAGGCGTGAACCTTCTGCTCGCCCAATGTCCCGAACAGGTAAGCCAGCCACCGGCGTGACATCAAGTCACAAAGGCGAGCCCGTGCCTGCGCGCGGACCACAGTCACATTTGCAGCCCATCCGTGGCATAGTCATGGGAGCCGATTCGCGGCGCCCACGGCGCGCAAAACACATAAAGAACCATGCCGAAACCCTTGAAATCCGCTGCAAAAAACAAAACCACGGACGACCTGTTTGGCGCCCCGGGGCCGAAGGCCCGGGCTCCGCTCAAGGTCGCCTCCCGCGCCTCCAGCGCCGAGGCCGGCTACACCGCACGCGATATCGAGGTGCTGGAAGGCCTCGAGCCGGTGCGCCGCCGCCCCGGGATGTATATCGGCGGCACCGACGAGAAGGCGCTGCATCACCTGTTCGCCGAAGTCATCGACAACGCCATGGACGAGGCGCTGGCGGGGCACGCGGATTTCATCGAAGTCGAACTCGGCGCAGACGGGTTTCTGACCGTCATCGACAATGGCCGCGGCATCCCCGTCGATCCGCATCCGAAGTTTCCGAAGAAATCCGCGCTCGAAGTCATCATGTGCACGCTGCATTCCGGCGGCAAATTCGACTCCAAGGTCTATGAGACCTCCGGCGGCCTGCACGGCGTCGGCGTCTCCGTGGTCAACGCGCTGTCCTCGCGGCTCGAAGTCGAGGTCGCGCGCAGCCAGAAACTCTATCGCATGAGCTTCGAGCGCGGCCATCCCAAGGGCAAGCTCGAAGAACTCGGCAAGATCAACAACCGCCGCGGCACGACCATCCGGTTCAAGCCCGATACCGACATTTTCGGCGCCAGGGCCACCTTCAAGCCGCAGCGCCTGTTCAAGATGGCGCGTTCGAAGGCCTATCTGTTCGGCGGCGTCGAAATCCGCTGGCGCTGCGACGCAAGCTTGCTGAAGGGCGTCGAAGACGTTCCCGCCGAAGCCAGGTTTCACTTCGCCGGCGGGTTAAAGGATTATCTCAGCGCCGCGGTTCACGCCGACACTCTGGTGCATCCAGATATCTTCTCCGGCCGATCGGGCCGCGTCGGCGCCCATGGCGCCTGCGAATGGGCCGTCGCCTGGACCGCCGACGCCGATGGTTTCCTGTCGTCCTATTGCAACACCGTGCCGACCCAGGATGGCGGCACCCATGAATCGGGCATGCGCAGCGCGCTGCTGCGCGGCCTGAAGGATCACGCCGAACGCGTCGGCCAAAGCAAGCGTGCCGCCTCCATCGTTTCCGAAGACGTCATGGTGGGTGCAGCCGTGATGCTCAGCGTGTTCGTGCGCGAGCCGGAATTCCAGGGCCAGACCAAGGACCGCCTGGCAACCACCGAAGCCCAGCGCATCGTCGAGCAGGCCATCAAGGATCCGTTCGACCATTGGCTGTCGGGCAATCCGGTGCAGGCCAACAAGCTGCTGGATTTCGTCATCGAGCGGGCCGACGAGCGGCTGCGCCGCCGCGCGGAAAAGGAAATTTCCCGCAAGACCGCGACCAAGAGAGCGCGCCTGCCCGGCAAGCTCTCCGACTGCTCCAACACCGCTGCCGAAGGCTCCGAGCTGTTCATCGTCGAGGGTGACAGCGCCGGCGGCAGCGCCAAGCAGGCGCGCGACCGCAAAACCCAGGCCATCCTGCCGTTGCGGGGCAAGATCCTCAATGTCGCATCCGCCACCAAGGACAAGCTGACCGCCAACACGCAGCTCGCCGACCTGATGCAGGCGATCGGCTGCGGCGCCGGCGCCCATTACCGCGAAGAGGACCTGCGCTATTCGCGCATCATCATCATGACCGATGCCGACGTCGACGGCGCGCATATCGCTTCGCTGCTGATCACGTTTTTCTACCGGCAGACGCCGCGCCTGATTGATGAGGGGCATCTTTATCTCGCGGTGCCGCCGCTCTATCGCCTCGCCCACGGCGGCAAGACGGTTTACGCCCGCGACGACGCCCACAAGGACGCGCTGCTCAAAAGCGAGTTCAACGCCAACGCCAAGGTCGAGGTCGGCCGTTTCAAGGGCTTGGGCGAAATGATGCCGGCGCAATTGAAGGAAACCACCATGGACCCGGCCAAGCGCACCATGCTGCGCGTGGTGCTGCTGGCGGACGATCGCGAAGGCACCGCCGATTCCGTGGAGCGGCTGATGGGCGCCAAGGCCGAGGCCCGATTCGCCTTCATTTCCGACAAGGCCGAATTCGCCCGCGAGGACCTGCTGGACGTATGAAGGCGCCGCTTAGCCGACGCTAATCGCCCCGCACGGACTATTTCACTTTATTTCCACATAAAAACTACAATAAAAACAATACCTTGTTCTTTCCCTGGCGATTGTTGCGCTTGTGCAACAGCATTTTGGCCAGAGCTGGTTATAAATCGCGACAGGTTTTGAAGTCCAGCGTCCTTTTGCCCGCGAATGGGTCCGAGCGCTTTCAGCGAGGAATTGAAAATGAAAAAGTTAGCGATGACTTTGTCCGCCTTGGCCGCCCTGACGGGATCAGCGTTCGCAGCCGACATGGCCCCGGCCCCCCGCTACACCAAGGCTCCTGTGGTAGCGCCGCCGGTCGCGACATGGACTGGCTGCTATATTAGCGGCGGCGGCGGCTACAGCATGTCCTATGACGATCACTATGGAGTATTAACTGGCGATCCCACCAACACCCCGCTCACCGACACGACCACCACCGGCGGAAGAGGCTGGCTCGGCATGGTTGGCGCTGGCTGCGACTACCAGTTTACAGCGTTAGGCTACGGTGTCGTTTTCGGCGTTATGGGCGACTATGATTTTGGGGGTGCCAAGGGCAACTTCGAAGGCTCTGTGCCGCTCTTCACTGCCGCTCCCCCATTTGGAGTTGCCACCGTTTTTGGATCTGACAAGCAGAACTGGTCGTGGGCAGTGGGCCCGCGGATCGGCATTCTGGTCACGCCGTCGCTGCTGACTTATTTCAACGGGGGCTACACCGAAACCCACTTCGGTCAAGTTGATCTGAACGTGAGCGGTGGACTCGGGCCTTTGGGGTCGTCACTGGCCGCCACCACGTTCCATGGCTGGTTCCTCGGCAGCGGTACCGAATTTGCGGTACCCAGCATTCCGGGCCTGTACTGGCGCAACGAATATCGCTACTCCCGTTTCAACGGGGCCGATCGAACGGGCATAAACACCTTCACGGGAGTTCCGGTTTTCCTCTCGGAACATTCCAAGGTAGACGTGCAAGCAGCCACGACGTCGCTGATCTACAAGTTCAATATGTGGCACTAAAACGTCCGAGCTGAAATCAGATAACTCAAAAGCCCCGGCATCGTCCGGGGCTTTTTTGTGTCTGGACGAACGGCAATCCAGCAAAATCCCGCCCTTGCTCCGCGGCAGCGGGCGCGCCACTGTGTCGCTCGTGGCGCGGGAGCACCGGCGCTGCCAAGGCGAACGAGGAAAAATCCCATGCGCACATTGCTTCTGGTCGTCGGCTTGATTGCGCTCGCTATCGGGCTGCTCTGGATCGGCCAGGGTACCGGCGCGGTCAAATGGCCGGAATCGAGTTTCATGATCAGCCAGATCCAGTGGGCGGGATACGGCGCAGCATTGGCCATGTTCGGCCTCGTTTTGATCTGGCAGAGCAAGCGCTGATGGCGGGCCTGCTATTCGATCTCGCCGGCAAGGTCGCTGTTGTCACCGGCGGCAATGGCGGCATCGGCCTTGGCATGGCGCGCGGATTGGCGGCAGCGGGTGCTGCGGTCGTCATCGCCGGCCGCAACGAAGCCAAGTCGAACGCCGCGGCCGCGGACCTAAGGCAAAGCGGCGCCAAGGCGATCTCGGTCGTCGCCGACGTCACCGACAAATCCGCCGTCGCCGCCATGGTCGAGCGCACGGTGCGCGAATTCGGGCGGATCGACATCCTCGTCAACAATGCCGGCATCAACATCCGCAAACCCCCGCACAGCCTCGATATCGCCGAATGGGACAGCGTGATCAGGACCAACCTCACCAGCGCCTTCCTGTGCTCGCAGGCGGTCTATCCGGCCATGAAGGCGGCAGGCGGCGGCAAGATCATCAATATCGGCTCGATGATGTCGATCTTCGGCGCCGGCTTCGCGCCGGCCTATGCCGCCAGCAAAGGCGGCATCGTGCAGTTCACCCGCTCCTGCGCGGTGGCGTGGGCCGGCGACAACATCCAGGTCAATGCGGTGCTGCCGGGCTGGATCGATACCGACTTGACCAAGCGCGCCCGTCAGGAGATCGCGGGCCTCCATGACAAGGTTTTGGCCCGCACGCCGGCGGCACGCTGGGGCGAGATCGCCGACTTCGCGGGGATCGCGGTGTTTCTCTCCTCGAGCGCATCGGATTTTGTCACGGGGACTGCGATTCCCGTTGACGGCGGTTTCTCGGTGATGGGTTAGACGCGAAAAACCCCGCCGCGTTACGATCGCGCAGCTTCCGGCGATTGCACATGCTCGGGCCGCACGCCGACGGCGACGAATCGCGCGGTGAGACCCTGCAGCCACGGCACCGCACTTATGATACGCAAAAATACCGGAGCGCTGAGCGGCCGATCGCCGGGGCTGAGCGCGGCACTGATCAGATTATTCTGGACCATGACTTGCATCGCCTGCGTCATCCGCACCGGAAATTCCCGGCGCCGCCGCACCGCATCGAGTTCATCCTCCGAAGGACGCCCTTTGGTCAATCGCGCGGCCAGCAGGTTCGCGGTCGCGACCGCGTCCTGAACCGCCAGGTTGACGCCGACGCCGCCGATCGGCGACATCGCATGCGCGGCGTCGCCGATGCAAAGCAACCCGGGCCGCGTCCAGTGCTTGAGCCGGTCGATCGCCACCGTCAACAGTTTCACGTCGTCCCAGGTTTTGACCTCGGCGACCCCCTCCTTCAGGATCGGCGCCATGCGCTTGACGTCATCCAAAAATGCCTCGAGGCCGCGCGCCTTCACCGCTTCATATTGTCCCTTCGCGATCACATAGGCGCATTGCCAATAATCGCCGCGGTCGAAAGTCACCATCATCTTGCCGGTCTCAACCCGGGCAAACAGGTTTTCGGTTTCGCCCAGGCGTTTGCCGGCGCGAAACCACAACACATCCATCGGCGCGCCGATCTCCGTCAGTTCGAGGTTGGCCCGCTGACGAACGACCGAATGCCGCCCATCGCAGCCGATCGTGAGATCGGCATGGATTTCGACCGGTCCATCCGGCGTGTTCACTTTGACGCCTGCGACGGTGTCGCCCGACCAGACCAGATCGGCCGCCTCGGCATTCATCATGACCTTGAGCGAGGCGAACTGTTTGCCGCTCTCGCGCAGAAAATTAAGAAAATCCCATTGCGGCATCAGCGCGATGAACGGGTATTTGGTTGGCACACGGCTGAGGTCGGCGACCCGAATCGAGGTGTCACCGAATTTGCCGTCCATCTTTTGCACACGCTGGTGCGGAAGCTTCAGGAGGCCGTCGATCAGGCCGAGTTCGTCCATCACCTGCAGCGTCGAGGGGTGCACGGTATCGCCGCGGAAATCCCGGAAGAAGTCGGCATGCTTTTCCAGCACGACGGTGTCGATCCCGGCGCGCCCCAACAGGTATCCCAGCATCATGCCGGCGGGCCCGCCGCCGACAATGCAGCATCGCGTATCGAGCCGGGATGACCGTTCCGAAGAAGTACCCGCGTCCATGATCCGGCTTTCGTTGATCGAGGTTCAGCGCCGGAAGCTCTTGATTTCCGAGACGCTGCCGTCGCGATAGGTCAACTCCACCGAGACCGATTTGGTTTCAGGCGGCAGCTTGAGATAGGGCAAAGCCTCGTGCGGGATGGCCGAGGGATCCCTGGGGTCGCACGGCGGCATTTTCAGGACCTTGTCCGGCACCGCGGTGTCGATGCCGACGCGCGCTTCGCGAATCGCGCAGCGATACGACATCAGCTGGGTGTAGTAGACCAGCAGCCCGTTGAACTCGCGAAACGACAGCCAGCTCGTCGCGGTCATGTCAAGGATTTTGCGCTGATCGTGGATGAGTGCGGCCTCCGGATCGAACTTTATCGGGAACGGGCCCTGCAATTCGCCGGACGCATCGACATAACGGACCTCGATGGTGGCCGCCGGGGCGTCGGCGGCAAGTTCGATCGACGGGTTGGGCATCCGCTTGCGCGTACGCGGATCCAGCGTGTCCATGAACCCGGTTTCGCGGAATTCGCCGGCGTCACCCATGCGCCACGAAATTCCCAGGGTCGGATCGGCGATCGAGAACACCACGGTCCACCCGCCATTGTGGCGCGAGAACATCGCGATCGGGGCGTTGACGGAATCGTTCGAGGGCGCCGTGCGCGGCACCGACACCGGCGGCAACGCCACGACCTTTTGCGCAGGCTCGGCAGATTTTGCGGGTTCGGGTTCTCCCTTGGCCACGCCATTGAGGAACACGTCGTCGACCATCTGGTCGAAATAAACCGGAATCTGCTTGTGGCTGACCGTCTCCGCCATCTCGCTGACCAGCCGGCGCGTGTGCTGGGCCACCTGAACGAGGTTTTCGCCGGGTTGCAGCAGTTCCCTGGCGAAGGTTCGCGTGAACACCGAATTGGGATTGTCGTCATTGTTGGAGAGACGATCGAGCGCGGTCTGCCGCGGCCCGGCTGAAAACACCGAGAAGACGCCTTCCGGCAGTTGCGTCATCGGCGCGAGGCCGCCGCCGCCGGCCACCGCGCGGGTGCCTGAGCGTTCGAACGGATTGTTGCGGCAGGCGTCGAACACCAGGATGGCGGTGCGCACTTTCTTGTTCTGCAGGCGCTCGATGATTCGGTCGGCCAGCACGGAGGCGTCGCGCACCAGTTCTTCCTGGCCCTCGCTTGCCGCCGGCACGTCGGTCGGCAGCAGGAAATTCTGTCCCGCGATTTCAAAGCCGTGGCCGGCATAGAAGAAGAACGCGGTGTCGCCGGGCTCCACGGCCGCGTCGAACGCCAGCAGGGTCTGGCTGAACGCCTGGCGCGTCTGGTTCTCCGCCAGCATCACACTGAAACCCAGTTGCTTCAAGGTGTCGCCCATGGTGCGGGCGTCGTTGACGGCCTTCTGCAGCTTGGGAACGTTCTTGTAATCATTGTTGCCGATCACCAGTGCGACGCGCTTCTCCGCATAGGCAGGCGCAGCAAGCGCCACCGACGCGGCAATGGCGCCGACCACCGCGGCCAGTCTGGAAAGCCATATCTTCATCGAATTCCCCGCTTGCACGGCCCGCCGCTGGCGCGGCTCCGCCTATGCCGTAGTCGGCAAAGCCGGGCCGATGGTTCAATCGGACGCGCCGGCCCGGCGGCGCCATTTCCGAAGCAGCGGTGCGGCGAAATTCAGGGCGAGCGCCCAAAGCGCCACCCTCGAATTGACGAAGCTGAGCACAATCGCCAGCACCGAGGTAACGATCAGCAGCACCGCCGACAACTGTCGGTGACGCAGATGGTCGCCTGCCTCCAGGTGCGGCGTGATGGAAAACAGCCGCAATCCGACCGCGGCAATCAGCAGCGTATGACCGGCATAAAGCCAGATCGCCGGCGCGAAATGCGCAAAGCGACCGACCACGATGGTCGAGAACGGCACGCAGGTGATCAGCAACAGATAAAGCAACCACCAATTGGTGTATTCGCGCTCGACGTATTCGGCGCGCGACCGCAGTTCGATATTGGAAAGCCAGCGCAATCCCAGCACGCCGAAGCTAATCACATAGGGCAGGAATTTCGGCCACAGATCGGCAAGGCCCTGCAGCAACTCACCGTTGTTTTGGGGATGAAAATCATCCGGCAGCCGTACGTCGAGAACCAGCAGCGTCATGGCGACGCCGAAAATTCCATCGCTGAGGGTATCGAGGCGCGCTTTCGAGAACATGGTGATTCCTGTCCGCTTTCACGGCATTCATGCAAAAACATTAAGCTTTTTCAACGCTTCCCGCATGTGCTCCATTGACTTTGTCCAATTCGTCCCTATGTTCCGGCTCGACGCGGCCCGGTATCGAAACGCGATGCCCCGAATAAGCCGCCTGTCTGCGTATCCAAGAATCCCGTGCAAATCTGCGTGCCGTTCCGGGGTTGAGCGCGACAGTCATTTTTCGAGAATCCAAGCGGCGGTTTCGATCAGAGGCTCCCAGAAGCTCAATGTCTTTTTCCCATCTCGGCCTGTCCGACAAGGTGCTCGCCGCCGTCGCGGCCACCGGTTACACCACCCCCACCCCCATTCAGGAACAGGCGATTCCTCACGTGCTGGCCCGCCGGGACGTTCTCGGCATCGCCCAGACCGGCACCGGCAAGACCGCCGCCTTCGTCCTGCCGATGCTCACCATGCTGGAAAAGGGCCGCGCCCGCGCCCGAATGCCCCGCACCCTCATCCTCGAGCCAACCCGCGAACTCGCAGCCCAGGTCAAGGAGAGTTTCGACAAATACGGCGCCGGCCAGAAACTCAACGTGGCGCTGTTGATCGGCGGCGTTTCGTTCGGCGACCAGGACACCAAATTGACGCGCGGCGTCGACGTGCTGATCGCAACCCCCGGCCGGCTGCTCGACCATACCGAGCGCGGCGGGCTTCTGCTCACCGGCGTCGAGTTGCTGGTGATTGATGAAGCCGATCGCATGCTCGATATGGGTTTCATTCCCGACATCGAGCGCATCTGCAAGATGATCCCCTTTACCAGGCAGACGCTGTTCTTCACCGCGACCATGCCGCCCGAAATCCGCCGCATCACCGAAACCTTCCTGCACAATCCCGAGAAGATCGAAGTTTCGAGACCCGCAACGACCGCCGTCGGCGTGTCGCAGTTTCAGGTTTCGGTCGGCCGCGAGCCGCACGAAAAACGCGAGACCCTGCGCCGGCTGCTGCGCGACGCCAAGGATCTCAAGAACGCGATCATCTTCTGCAACCGCAAGCGCGAGGTCGCGCTGATATACAAATCGCTGCAGAAGCACGGTTTCAGCGTCGGCGCGCTGCACGGCGACATGGATCAATCGGCCCGTACCGCTTCTCTCGATCAATTCCGCACGGGCGAGATTCCGCTGCTGGTCGCCTCCGACGTCGCCGCCCGCGGCCTCGACATTCCCGAGACCAGCCACGTCTTCAATTTCGATGTGCCGCATCACGCCGACGACTACGTCCATCGCATCGGCCGTACCGGCCGTGCCGGCCGTGCCGGCACCGCGATCTCCCTCGTTACACCGCTCGACCAGAAATCCATGCTCGCGATCGAAAAGCTGATCGGGCAGACTATCCCCCGCGCCGAAAGCGGCATTGCGAGCAGGTCGGTCGATCACGAGCCTCTCGATAATCCGGCGACTGCGTCCAGCACCGAGACCGAGCAACCCCGCCACCGGCGTGGGCGCGGGGAAGCAAAAGAAGCTTCGCGTGAGGGGTCACGCGACGGACGCAAGCCGCGCCGCGATCGCGGACCGCGACATGCGTCGGGTGGTAGCCGCAACTCCAGCCCGCAACCGCAGGTACCGGCTGCATTCACGCCGCCATCCGCACCTATTGCCTCGCGGACACCTTCGATCGGCCGCGCCGAGGCGCCGCAGATCCCGCGCGAGCAGGCTGCGGAACCTGCCGATCACTCGCACCTTCCGGCGTTCCTGTTGCGACCTGTTCGGGCAAGAGTCTAAACGTTTGCAAGGGTCTGAACGTTACAAGAATCCGAATCAGAAGCGCTGACACCCAAGAGGCCCGGAAGCCCGTTTACCGGTCGTTCATTCTCGTCCGTTAGCTTGACCGCGATATTTTTAGGCATTGCGGCGGGGACCGCGGGCAGAACGCTCGCTATTGGGGACGCGATCAGTGAAGGTGCTCGACGAATACGAACGCACGATGGCCTTTGCCGAAGTCGCACTGGGCCAGATCAGATCGCTCCGGCAAACCGCCGTGCCCCGCAATTTTGAAATCTGGTACGTCTACGCCACCGGATATAACTCGCCTCTCAACAAGATCATCAACGAGACGCTGGCCCGCAACGGCAAGCTGACCGAGGCCGATCTCGAGCAGATCTACGAGACCTATCTTTCCCAGGTCAAGACCACCGACCGCATCGACAAGGTCGGCGCGCGCGTGATCGGCGAGATCGACGACGTGATGACGCTCATCACGGACGCGCTTGGAATGTCGGCGAGCTACGACGACAGTCTGAGCGGAGCGACCCAAAAGCTGTCGGTCGCCCAGAACCGCGATCAGGTCAAAGCGATCGTGGAGACGCTCGTGAAATCCACCCAGGAGATGCGCGACACCAACAAGGCGCTCGAGGACCGGCTGACGCTGTCGAAATCCGAAATCAGCAACCTCCAGCGGAGCCTTGAAGCGATCCGGGCCGAAAGCCTCACCGACCCCTTGACCGGCCTTGGCAACCGCAAATATTTCGATCGCTCGATCGACATGGCGGTCCAGAACGCGCTCGCCAACGGCGAGCCGCTTTCACTGCTGATGTTCGATATCGACCATTTCAAATCGTTCAACGACAGCTACGGCCATCTCACCGGGGACCAGGTGCTGCGGCTGGTCGGCATGTCGCTGAAGCAGACCATCAAGGGCCAGGACATCACCGCCCGCTACGGCGGCGAGGAATTCGCGGTGGTGCTGCCCAACACTGCGCTACGCCAGGCGCTCACGGTCGCCGATCACATCCGCCGCGCCGTGATGGCCAAGGAACTGAAGAAAAAGTCCACCGGCGAAATTCTCGGCCGCGTCACCATCTCGGTCGGGGTTTCCATGCTGAAACCGAACGACGATACGGATTCGCTGATCGAGCGCGCGGACGCCTGCCTCTACGCCGCCAAGCGCAACGGCCGCAACCGCGTCATCTGCGAAGCCGATCCCGAATACGCCGCCGAGGCCCACAGCCAGGTGGCGTGATGTTACGCAGGATGAGGACGTTCTTCCCCCCTTGCCCCGCTCTTGCGGGGAGAGGGTTGGGGTGAGGGGCTCTCTCAACCACCGGACTCGCGGAGAGTCCCCCTCACCCGAATCGCTACGCGATCCGACCTCTCCCCGCGAGCGGGGAGAGGTGAAAGACCCAGTCTCTCTCAGGATGCGGACTTTTTCCTCGGCGCTTTCTTCCTGACCGCCTTCTTCACGGCCTTTCGCTTCTTCGGCCGCTTGCGCAAAGCCGCGCGTTGTGCGGCGGCCAACGCCGCCCTCGCCCAATCGGTCAGTTCCTCGGGGTCGTCATACAAGCGTTCCGGCAACTGCCAATAGGAACCGACGGTGACGGTCTTGACCCTGGTTTGATATTGAAACGGCTTCGACCTTTCGGCCTCGAATCGCGGAATGGTCTGGTCGTCGGCGCGCAGGTAAAGACCGCCACGCAGCGCCAGCGCGAAGTGAATGCCATCCGCGGAAATGCCGAAGCCGGAGAACATCCGGCGGATCGTCACCGGGCCGAAATCGGCGAACAGGTCGATCAGGAAATCGCGGTCCATCGGATTCCGCTCACACCTCAACGCGTCGTCCCGGTCTTGAGCCGGGACCTATACGCCGCGGCTTCACGTTTAGCGGGATGTTCGACGACTTCGTAAGGCCGGGACGACAGCCGTGTTAGATCTTCGCCGCGGTCAGTTGCACCGATTCACCGCAACCGCAGGCGCCGGTCTGGTTGGGGTTGTTGAAGATGAACTGTGACTGCATCTTGTCAGCCTTGTAGTCCATCTCGGTGCCGAGCAGGAACAGCACGGCCTTGGGATCGACCAGGATCTTGACGCCCTTGTCCTCGACGACCTCATCGGTCGGCTTGATGTCGTGGGCGTATTCGACGGTGTAGGACTGCCCGGCGCAGCCGCCGTTCTTGATGCCGACGCGCAGGCCGACGATCTCGGAATCGGCGCGCTTGGTCAGCTCCTGAATCCGCTGTGCGGCGGCTTCGGTGAGCTTCATGACCTGCGGACGGGGCCGCGGCTTCGGCTTGGATGCGGGAGTGTTGGAAGTGGGCGTCATGTCTGACATGTGTTCAGTCCTGACAGCAATTCAATGCCGGTCGTTATATTGTGAGAAGTTAGCCGCTAATCCACTCTTTTTTCTTTACCCGAACCGGTATCCGTTGCGCTCGAAAACGCCCTGCTGCCTCACCACATATTGAGCACGAGGCGCGCTTCATCGCTCATCCGGTCCGGCGTCCATGCCGGGTCCCAGACCAGATTGACATTGACCACGCCGACCCCGGGCACGCTGGCGACCGCGTTCTCGACCATCGTCGGCAACTCGCCGGCCGCCGGACAGTTCGGCGTCGTCAGCGTCATCTCGACGTCGACGGCGCGGTCGTCTTTGATATCGACCTTGTAGATCAGGCCGAGTTCGTAGATATCGGCCGGAATTTCCGGATCGAACACGGTCTTCAGCGCAGCCACGATCTCGCCGCCGAGCCGTTCCGTCTCCTCCGGCGGCAGCGCCGAATTGGTCTGCATGTTGCTGGTTTTGACTTCGGCTGTGTCGGTCATGAAAACAATTCCCGCGCCTTGATCAGCGCCTGTGCCAGATGGTCGACTTCCTCGCGGGTATTATACATCCCGAACGAGGCGCGGCAGGTGGCCGTCACGTTGAACCGCTCTAAAAGCGGCATCACGCAATGGGTTCCGGCGCGCACCGCGATGCCCTGCCGGTCGATCACGGTCGCGACATCGTGGGGATGTGCGCCCTTCATCTCGAACGAGATCACCGGTCCCTTGTCGCGGGCGGTGCCGATCAGGCGCAGCGAGTTGATCTCGCGCAGGCGCTCCTGGGCATAGGTCAACAGGCCATGCTCGTGTGCGGCAATGCGCTCCTTGCCGATCGAATTGACGTAATCGATGGCGGCGCCGAGCCCGATGGCCTCGACGATCGCCGGCGTGCCCGCCTCGAATTTGTGCGGGGGATCGCCATAGGTGACCCAGTCTTGGGCGACTTCGCGGATCATCTCGCCGCCGCCATTGTAGGGCCGCATCGCCACCAGATGCTCGTGCTTGGCATAGAGCGCGCCGATGCCGGTCGGGCCGTAGAGCTTGTGGCCGGTGAAGACGTAGAAGTCGCAGTCGATATCCTGCACGTCGATCGCCAGATGCACGGCGGCCTGGCTGCCGTCGATCAGCACCGGAATGCCGCGGGCATGCGCCAGTCTCACCACGTCCTTGACGGGAACGAGGGTGCCGAGCGCGTTCGACATCTGCGTGATCGCGACCAGCCTGGTGCGATCGGTCAGCAGCTTTTCGAATTCCTCGATCAGGAAGTTGCCTTCGTCGTCGACCGGCGCCCACCTGATGACGGCGCCATGACGTTCCCTGAGAAAATGCCAGGGTACGATATTGGAGTGATGCTCCATGATCGAGAGCACGATCTCGTCGCCGGCCCCGATGTTGGGTTCGCCCCATGACGACGCCACGAGGTTGATCGCCTCGGTGGCGTTGCGGGTGAAGACGATCTCCTCGTTTCGCCTGGCGTTGAGGAATTTCGCGACCTTGGCGCGGCCACCCTCATAGGCCTCGGTCGCAGCATTTGCCAGGTAATGCAGCCCGCGATGCACATTGGCGTATTCGCTTTTGTAGGCCTCGGTCATGCGATCGAGCACCGCATAGGGCTTCTGCGCCGATGCGGCATTGTCGAGATAGACCAGCTGCTTGCCATAGACCTTCAGCGCCAGTGCGGGGAAATCCTGCCGCACCCGGGTGACGTCATAGGAACCGTTTGAGACCGCCGGATGCATGATCAACCCCGTGCCGCCAGCCAGCGTTGCGCCGCTGCGATCGCAAGCTCGCGCAAGTCGTCATTGACGATGGATTCGATGGCTTCGCCGACAAAGGCCTGGATCAGCAGCGCCTGCGCTTCCGTCTCCGAAAGACCGCGTGCGCGAAGATAAAACAGCAGGCTCTCATCGAGCGCGCCGGTGGTGGCGCCGTGGCCGCAGGTGACGTCGTCAGCGAAAATCTCCAGTTCGGGCTTGTTGTCGGCCTCGGCCTCGTCGGACAACAACAGCGCCCGCGTCATCATCTTGGCGTCGGTCTTCTGCGCCCCGGGGCGGACGATGATGCGGCCCTGAAATACCGAATGGCCGCGGTCGTCGACCACTGCGCGGAAGATCTCGCGGCTGGCGCAGTTCGGCACCGCATGGTCCAGGAACAGCGTGGTATCGGCATGCTGGCGGCCATTGAGCAGGTTGACGCCGTTGGTCTCGACTCGCGAGCCCTTGCCGGCAAACACCACGACCGCCTGGTAGCGGCTGACACTCGCGCCGCTGGTCATGCCGAAGGTATTGAAATGCGCATGGGCACCCAGCGTGACCACGGCCGAGGAAATGTTGAAGGCCTCGCGGCCATCTTCGATCAGGCGCACATGGTGGAGCCGGGCATCGTCGCCGATCGAGATCACGAGCGAGTCGTGGACCTGATAGGCTTTGGCGCCCTCAGTGGCGATATAGCTTTCCACCAGCGTCGCGCCTGCGGCCTTGCCGAGACGCAGCAAGGAGCGGGTGAACATCGCGGCGGGCGTGCCGCCGCTGGCGATATGGACGATATGCAGGGGTTGCGTGAGCACGGCGCCATCGGCGACCTCGATGACGAGTCCGTCCGTCACCATCGCGCTGTTCAGCGCCACCATGGAATCGGAGTTATCGGGGGTGAACAATTGCGCCTGCAGCGCCGCGTCGCCGCCTTCCAGCACCTCGCGCAGGGTGCGAATGCCAAGGCCGTTTTCAAGATCGGCCGTATCGGACAGCTTTGGCGCGAATACGCCGTCGACCAGCACCAGCCGGCGCACACTCTTGATCGCGTGCAGCTTCAAGGCCGCATCCGCGCGCGTCAACGCGGCCCGATCCGGTGCTGCCGCGAGCGGCAATACCTCGCGCATCAGCACGCGTAAATCCGTGTATTTCCAGTCCTCGATCCGGCGATGAGGCAGCCCTGCGCGTTCGTAGGCATCGAACGCCTGCCGCCTGAGATCGGCGACCTTGCCCGCGCCCGGCAGCCGCGCACGTGCTAGCGCAAAGCTGTCGCTCAGCGCGCGTCCGGTGTCGGTTTTGGCCAGTACGACGTTCATTTCAAATCCGCTTCAAAGCTCAGGCCGCGTCGTCGAACCTGGCGTAGCCGGAAGCCTCGAGCTCCAGCGCCAGTTCCTTGCCGCCGCTTTTGACGACCCGTCCCTTCGACATCACATGCACGAAGTCGGGCACGATGTAGTTCAACAGCCGCTGGTAATGCGTGATCACCACCACCGCCCGGTCGGGCGAGCGCAGCGCGTTGACGCCGTCGGCGGCAACTCGCAGCGCGTCGATATCGAGGCCGGAATCCATCTCGTCCAGGATGCACAGGCTCGGCTCGAACAGCGCCATCTGCAAGATCTCGTTGCGCTTCTTTTCGCCACCGGAGAACCCGACATTGACGCCGCGCTTGAGCATGTCCATGGGAATATTGAGCGAGTCCGCCACCTTGCGCACTTTCCTGAGAAAGTCCGGTACCAGAAATTCGGTTTGACCCCGTGCCTTGCGCTGGGCATTGAGCGCGGTGCGCAGGAAGGTCATCGTCGTCACGCCGGGAATTTCCACCGGATACTGGAACGCGAGGAATACGCCCTTGGCGGAACGCTCCTCCGGCGACATTGCCAGCAGGTCTTCGCCCTCGAACAGGATTTCGCCGCCGGTGACTTCATAGCCCGGCTTGCCGGCGATGACATGGCTCAGCGTCGATTTGCCGGAGCCGTTCGGCCCCATGATGGCGTGGACTTCGCCCTTGTTCACGACAAGCGAAAGCCCGTGGAGAATCTCACGCTCCTCGACACGGACCTGCAGATTTCTTACTTCGAGTAGTGGCATTCTCGTCTATCCTTCTCCGTCATCCTGAGGTGCGAGCCATCTTCGGCGAGCCTCGAAGGATGATCGTTGGTTTTCGCTGCCGCCATCCTTCGAGGCTTGCTTCGCAAGCACCTCAGGATGATGCCCTTTATCCGACTGATCCTTCGAGCGAGATCGAGATCAGCTTCTGCGCCTCGACCGCAAACTCCATCGGCAGTTGCTGCAGCACGTCCTTGACGAAGCCATTGACCACAAGGCCGACGGCCTCTTCCTGCGACAGCCCGCGCTGCACGCAATAGAACAGCACGTCCTCGGAAATCTTCGACGTCGTCGCCTCGTGCTCGAACAGCGCCGAAGAATTCTTGGCCTCGATATAGGGCACGGTATGCGCGCCGCATTTGTCGCCGATCAGGAGCGAGTCGCACGCGGTGAAATTGCGCGCGCCGGTCGCCTTGCGATGCGCGGTGACGAGGCCGCGATAGGTGTTTTGCGACACGCCGGCGGCGATGCCCTTGGAGATGATCCGGGAGGTGGTGTTCTTGCCCAGGTGAATCATCTTGGTGCCGGAATCGACCTGCTGGTGACCGTTCGAGATCGCGATCGAGTAGAACTCGCCGCGCGAATTGTCGCCGCGCAGGATGCAGCTCGGATATTTCCAGGTGATGGCCGAACCGGTCTCGACCTGGGTCCAGGAAATCTTCGAATTGTCGCCGCGGCAGTCGCCGCGCTTGGTGACGAAATTGTAGATGCCGCCCTTGCCTTCGGAGTTGCCGGGATACCAGTTCTGCACCGTCGAATACTTGATCTCGGCATCGTCAAGCGTCACCAGTTCGACCACGGCGGCGTGCAACTGGTTTTCATCGCGCTGCGGCGCGGTGCAGCCTTCGAGATAGCTGACGTAGGCGCCCTTGTCGGCGATGATCAGGGTGCGCTCGAACTGGCCGGTGTTGCGCTCGTTGATGCGGAAATACGTCGACAGTTCCATCGGACAGCGCACGCCCGGCGGCACGTAGACGAACGAGCCGTCGGAGAACACCGCCGAGTTCAAGGTGGCAAAATAATTGTCCGAGGTCGGCACCACCGTGCCGAGATACTTCTTCACCAGTTCAGGATGCTCACGGATCGCCTCGGAGATCGGCATGAAGATCACGCCGGCCTGCTTGAGCTCCTTCTGGAACGTGGTCGCAACCGAGACGGAATCGAACACCGCATCGACCGCGATCCTGCGTTCGCCTTCCGGGCGCACCACGCCTTCGAGCATCTCGACTTCGCGCAAGGGAATGCCGAGCTTCTCGTAGGTCTTGAGGATCTCCGGATCGACCTCGTCGAGCGAGCCGATCTCCTTCTTCTTCGGCGCGGAATAGTAATAGAGATCCTGGTAGTCGATCTTGGGATAGTGGACGCGCGCCCACTTCGGCTCGGTCATGGTCAGCCAGCGGCGATAGGCTTCCAGCCGCCATTCCAGCATCCAGGCCGGTTCGTTCTTTTTCGCTGAAATGAACCGGACGGTATCTTCCGACAGCCCCTTTGGGGCCTTGTCGGACTCGATAAGCGTCTCGAATCCATATCGATACTGATCGACGTCGATACGCCTGACGCGATCGACGGTCTCTTGTACGGCCGACATTCCATTCCTCCGCTCGCGGTTTCAAGGACCGCGGTGGATCAATTCCGAAAGACTATTACGATGTTTCCGGGACGAAATCACCTGCTTAGAATCGTTCAAGCCGTGTTTCGTCGCTCCCTTTAAGTAAGGTGCCACGGAGCTTTCGCCAAGCCTGCAGGCAGCGATCGATGTCCCCCTCGGACGTAGACCAGCCCAGACTGAGCCGCACGGCTCCCTGAGCCAGTTTCGGGCCAAATCCCATGGATTCCAGCACGTGGGATGGCTGCACCTTTCCGGAGGAACATGCCGAACCGGACGATACCGCGATCCCCGCGAGGTCAAATCCGATCACCGCGGTCTCCGCCTTGAGGCCGGGCACTGTGAAAAGCGTGGTATTCGGCAGCCGCGGCACATTTTCGGCGAATACGATGACTTCGGGGGCCTGCCGCAGGCCCCGCTCCAGCCGGTTTCGCAAGCTTTCGACGCGGATCGCGTCAACCGATAACGCGGCCATAGCAGCCCCGACGGCGGCGCCAAACCCCGCAATTCCCGCCACGTTCTCGGTTCCCGCCCGGCGTCCCAGTTCCTGGCCGCCGCCGCGCAGCAGCGGTTCAAGTCCAGCCGTCCCCTCGGCCAAAATCACCGCGCCAATTCCTTTCGGCCCGCCGATCTTATGCGCCGATAGCGTCATCAGATCGGCATTCATCGCATTGATATCGAAAGCAATTTTCCCAAACGCCTGGATCGCATCGACATGCAGCAATCCGCCGGCGGCATGGACGATCTCGCCCACCTCCGCGACCGGCTGCACCGCCCCGGTTTCGTTGTTGGCCAGCATCACCGACACCAGCGCCGGCGGGCCGCCATCGAGCATCGCGCGCAGGCTGTCTAGATCCACAAGGCCAGCGGGCGTCACACCGATGGTGCCAATCGCCTCGGCCGGAAATCGCCCGCCCGCGAGGACCGAGGCGTGCTCGATGGCCGAAACCAGCAACCTTCCGACCGAAGGCGCGGAACCCCGCCGCAACCCGGGCGTCAGCGCCAGCGCGTTGGCCTCGGTTCCGCCAGACGTAAAGATGACGTTTCGCGGCAGGGCACCGATCGCGTCCGCCAGCAGGGTCCTCGCTTCCTCGACCAGCCTGCGGGCCTGGCGGCCTTCGGCATGCACCGACGAGGGATTGCCGCTTAGCTCCCATGCCGCGGCCATCGCCTCCCTGGCCTCAGGGCGCAGCGGCGTGGTCGCATTCCAGTCGAGATAAACGCGGTTGGGCATATGAAGTATGATAATACCTTAAAGACGGTTTGTGAGACTTGTCGGCAATCTTGTCGGCCTGTTCAGACGCTGTGGCAATTGGCGATCCGCGCGTCCGCGGGCAATCGGACAGCTAACGCCTTGAACGCATTGCCGGATGTTCAAGACGCTTGCTTTTTGACCCTTGCCTCATGCTAGAACGCGGCCTCCAGTTCACCGGGCGCCGTCCGTTCAAGCCAGCGGCGCCTGATCCGCCCCTTTATCTGCTCAAGGGTTCGTCTCGCGAAAGCGTCAGACGAACCGGCACAAAGGCGGTTGATTTTGCCAGGGACCATCGATGCCTGAAGTCATTTTCACCGGCCCCGCAGGCCGCCTCGAAGGCCGTTATCATCCGGCCAAGCAGAAGAATGCGCCGATTGCGATGATACTGCATCCGCACCCGCAGTTTCACGGTACGATGAACCACCAGATCATCTACCAGTGCTATTACGCGTTCGCGCATCGCGGCTTCTCGGTGCTGCGCTTCAATTTTCGCGGCGTCGGCCGCAGCCAGGGATCGTTCGATCACGGCACCGGCGAACTGTCGGATGCGGCGTCCGCGCTCGACTGGGCGCAGACCATCAATCCGGAAGCGCGCGCCTGCTGGGTCGCCGGCTTTTCGTTCGGCGCCTGGATCGGCATGCAGCTGTTGATGCGCCGTCCGGAGGTAGAAGGTTTTATCTCGATTGCGCCACCGGCCAATCTCTACGATTTCTCGTTTCTCGCGCCCTGCCCTTCGTCGGGGCTGATCGTGCATGGCGAGAAGGATGCCGTGGTGCCGCCCAAGGACGTCAACACGCTGGTCGAAAAACTCAAGACCCAAAAGGGCATCGTGATCGACCAGCAGATCATTCCCGGCGCCAACCATTTCTTCGACGGCAAACTGGAGCCGCTGATGGAAACGGTGACGGGTTATCTCGACATGCGCCTCGCCAACGTTCGCTGAGCGTCGGACGGCGATGGGCTCGTTCGTGGCGCTGCTGCGCGCGGTCAATGTCGGCGGCACCGGCAAATTGCCGATGAGCGATCTCAAGGACATCTGCGAGGAGCTGGGGTTCGGCGCCGTCCGGACCTACATCGCCAGCGGCAATGTCGTCTTCACCAGCCGCAAGCCCGAAGCCGCCATCAAGGCCGCCCTTGAAAAGCGGCTGGAAGCCTATGCCGGCAAGCCGCTCGGCGTGCTGGTGCGCACCGCCGCCGAAATGGCCAAAGTATTCGCCGACAATCCATTTCCGAAAGCAGCGCCCAACCGCACCATGGCGGTGTTTCTCGATCGCGCCCCTTCAGCGGACACGCTGGCAGGCATTCGCGGCCAGCGGGACGAACAGGTCAAGTTGGGGCGTCGCGAGATCTACATCCACTACGGCCAAGGCATGGGCACGTCGAAACTCGTCATCCCCGCGGCCAGGACAGGAACCGCGCGTAACATGAATACGGTTGCGACGCTTGCCCGGATGGCTGCCGAGGCCTGACAACGGATCGCGCGATCAGGGCCGTGCGATCACCCCGCCCGTCATCGGGATCGGAACGCCGGTGGTTGCGGGATAGCTGAGCGGCAGGCCTTTCAGGCCGCGCGCCGCCAGAAAACCAAACGCCTGCGCCTCGATCGAATCGGCCGACCATCCCAGCGAGTCCGCGGATTCGACGGTGGCAGGCTGTAGCCGCTCGCGCAGCATCCTGATCATGGTGAGATTGCGGGCGCCACCGCCGGCAACGATCCAGCTCCGCGGCGCCTTCGGCAGCAATGGCACGATTCGGGCGATGGCCGCCGCGGTGAAAGCGGTCAGGGTCGCCGCGCCATCGGCCGGCGGAACATCGGGCAATGCCAGCGAGGCAAAGTCGTTTCGGTCCAGCGATTTCGGCGGCGGCAGCGCAAAGAAGGGATGCTGCAGGCCACGGGCGACCCAGGCCTCGTCGGCGGCGCCCTGGGCGGCCATGCGGCCTTCGCAATCAAACGGTTGGCCGGTCTTGCGGAAGATGAAATCGTCGAGCAACGCGTTGCCGGGCCCGGTATCGCAGGCGATCAAGGTGTCGGCGCCGTCGATGTAGGTGATGTTGGAAACGCCGCCGATATTGACCACGACCACCGGTCCTTCGCGCTCCAGCGATTGCGCCAGCGCGCGGTGATAGACCGGCACGAAAGGCGCGCCCTGGCCGCCGGCGGCGACATCGGCCGCGCGAAAATCATGCATGACCGGGATATGGATGGCTTTCGCCAGCGCCGCCGCATCGCCGATCTGCACGGTCATTTTCTGCGCGGGACGATGCAGCACGGTCTGGCCGTGAAAGCCGACGATATCGACGTCCTCGCATGTAATATGGTTCTGCGCGGTAAAGGCGGCGACCGCCTCGGCATGGGCAATGGTGACGGCCCGCTCGGCCTCGCGCAGGATGCCCGGCCGCGCATCGCGCTGCGGCAAATGGATGGCTTCCGTCAGGGCCTGGCGCAGCAGGCTGCGCTCGGTTTCCGTGTACGGCCGATAGCCGGAAGGCCCAAACGCCTGGACCCGCTTGCCGTCGGTTTCGATCAAGGCGACATCGACCCCGTCGAGCGAGGTGCCGCTCATCAGACCGATCGCCGTCATCATCATCGAAATGGTGCCTTCTCGACGCCCTGCCCGTGACGCCCTGCTTGTGTCGAACCAGCACATCTTATAATGCCACAACATGCCGGGCAGCGGCAGCAAAATCCGCTTTGGTTCCGCAACTAGATAGAAATAGCGTGAAATAAGAATGATCAGAGTCGCAGACAAATGACCGCCTTTAAATCGGATTTTTTGAATATTCTGCAGGAACGCGGCTTCATCCATCAATGTTCCGACTTTGAGGGCCTCGACGCGCTCGCCGCCAAGGGTCAGGCGACGGCCTATGTCGGCTACGACTGCACGGCGCCGTCGCTGCACATCGGCAACTACCTGACCATGATGATGCTGTACTGGCTGCAGCGCAGCGGCAACAAGCCGATCACGCTGATGGGCGGCGGCACCACCATGGTCGGCGATCCCTCCGGCAAGGACGAATCGCGCGCGCTGCGAAGCCTCGAGGAAATCGAGGCTAACAAGGCCAGCATCCGCGGCGTGTTCGCCAAGGTGCTGCGCTATGGTTCCGGCGCCAGCGATGCGGTGATGCTCGACAATGCCGAATGGCTGACCAAATTGAACTGGATCGAAATGCTGCGCGACGTCGGCCGGCATTTCTCGGTCAACCGCATGCTGGCGATGGACTCGGTGCGCCTGCGCCTCGAGCGCGAGCAGGAGATGAGCTTCATCGAGTTCAACTACATGGTCTGCCAGGCCTACGACTTCGTCGAACTGTCGCGGCGGGTCGGCTGCCGGCTGCAGATGGGCGGCTCGGACCAGTGGGGCAATATCGTCAACGGCGTTGACCTCGGCCGGCGCATGGGAACGCCGCAATTGTTTGCGCTGACCACGGCGCTGCTCACCACGGCGTCGGGCGCCAAGATGGGCAAGACCGCGCAAGGCGCGATCTGGCTCAACGCCGATCAATGCAGCCCTTACGACTTCTGGCAATACTGGCGAAATGTCGAAGACGCCGACGTCGTCAAGTTTCTCAAGCTGTTCACGATCCTGCCGATGAGCGAGATCGCCCGGCTAGGCAAATTGCACGGTGCGGAGATCAACGAAGCCAAGAAGGCCCTTGCGGACGCCGCGACCGCGCTGCTGCATGGACCGGAGGCCGCCCGCACCGCCGCCGAAACCGCGCGGCAGACGTTTGAGGAAGGCGCGATCGCCGAAAACCTTCCGGCGATAGAGATTTCCCGCGCCGAACTGGAAGCCGGCGCCGGCGTGCTGGCGCTGTTCGTCAAGGCGGGCCTCGTCGCGTCGAATGGCGAGGCGCGCCGCCAGATCAAGGGCGGCGGCTTGCGCGTCAACGATGTCGCGGTGACCGACGAGAAGATGGTGCTGAAACCGGCTGACCTCACGCCCGAAGGCGTCATCAAATTGTCGATGGGCAAGAAACGCCACGTCCTGCTCAGGCCTGCATAGGCGTATTCGCCCAAGACCCCTGCTCCTTCCGGCGGAAAGGCGCTCCCTAGTGGTCATGGACCCGAATGCCGCAAGCCAGAGCGCTGCGACGCAAGCGTTGAAACCGCAGCGCGTGGCGCTGAAAGTGCTGGCATTGTGCTTTGCACTATCGGTGATCGGCCGCGGGCTCGGCGAGAGCTTCACGGTTTTCCTCAAACCCATTTCGGAGAATTTCGGCTGGGACCGCGCCCAGGTGGTCTCGGTCTATTCGCTGATCTGGCTGGCCGGCGGACTGACGGCGCCGCTGATCGGCCGGCTGTTCGACCATTCCGGCCCGCGCGCCGTCTATTCGATTGGCCTGCTGCTGCTCGGCGGGTCGTTTCTGATCGCCTCCCATGCCCAGTACCTCTGGCAGTTCCAGTTGAGCATCGGCCTGTGCGTGGGCATCGGCATCGCGTTGATCGGCAACGTGCCCAATTCAATCCTGCTCGGCCGCTGGTTTGGCCCGCGACTGCCGACCGCGATGGCGGTGGTGTATTCGGCGACCGGCACCGGTGTGCTGCTGCTGCTGCCGGCCTCGCAACTCCTGATCGATCATATCGGCTGGCGCGGCGCCTACCAGGTGTTCGGCGGCATCGCGCTGTTCCTGCTGGTGCCGCTGCTGCTGCTGCCATGGCGGCTGTTCTCGACCGGATCCCCGCATGTCGTCAAAAAGACCGATCCGGATTTCGTCGATGAGGGCTGGACGCTGTTCACCGCGATGCGTCACCACGCCTTCTGGGCCCTGTTCGCCACGTTCTTCTTTACCGCCATCGGGATGTACGCGATTTCGGCGCAGATCGTCGCCTACCTGATCGATGCAGGCTTCCCGCCCTTGCAGGCGGCGACCGCCTGGGGTTTCAGCGGCGTGGTGCTTTTGTTCGGCATGCTCGGCATCACCTCGCTCGACGGCATCATCGGGCGGCGCCCGTCGGTGCTGTTCAGCTACGCGGTTTCGATCATCGGCATCATCCAGCTCTGGCTGATACAAAGGTACCCGAACTACTGGCTGCTGACGGGTTTCGTGATTTGCTTCGGCAGCATGATCGGATCGCGCGGCCCGCTGTTGACCGCGACCGCGATGAAGATCTTTCGCGGCGAACGGGTCGGCACCATCTACGGCACCATTTCGATCGGCAGCGGACTGGGATCGGCGTTCGGTTCCTGGAGCGGCGGACTGATTCACGACTGGACCCACAGCTACAATCCGTTGATCGTGTTCTCGCTGGTGGCGGTGGTGCTGGGGATGCTGCCGTTCCTGCTGGTGCCCGCGCTGCGGCGCTAGAGCATGATCCGGAAAAGTGGCAGCCGGTTTCCCGAAAAGAACATGCCCAAACAAAGGACTCAGAGCCTGATTCAACTCAGTTCAATCAGGCTCTGGTTCGGCCCTGCCTGCATCGGGGAAATGGGAAGGCGCTGCGTGGCGGCCGGTCAGTTGTTGTTCGGCGGAAGCTCGACCGGGTTGTCTTGCTTGTTGGGGCCGAACTCGAAGATTTTCCGTAACACCCCCGGCGCGATCGCCGAAATCGGATTGACGTTCAGCACCGGCTGGCCGGGCGTCCCGACGATCTCGTAGGTGACCCCGATCAGGCCCTCATTGCTGCCCCCACCGAGGAAGAGACCGAACAGCGGAATCTGGCCGAACATATTGTTCAGCCCGTACATCGGAACAAACGTGCCGCGCATGCGCACCTGGTTGCCGGGGAAATCGATGCGACCTTCGATGGTCGCGCCGATCGTCGGTCCCTTCACCACGCCCTCGTGGATCGTGAGCTGTCCGTTCTGCCGGGTGAATTCCGCCCGCAATTTCGAAAAGTACGTGCTGTTCTGCGTGCCGGGTGCGGTACCCGTCGGGAGCGATTCTCCCTTGATCGAGAAATCGCTGATGTTGATCAGGCCTTCTTTGGCGCGCGGCTCGACCGTCGGAGGATCCATCGCCAGAGCGAGCTGGCCTCCGACCATCTTGGCGTAGGTGTCGGTGAAGCGGAAGAACGCGCCGGCGTCATTGGTCTCGAGATAGACCACTTCGCGACCTTGCGCCTGCCCCCGCAAATCGCCCGTCAGCGGCGTATCGTGTCCAAGCTTGCCGCCGAGCGCAAAATTCTTGAGGATTCCGTTGCGCCTGGACATCTTGACATCGACGCTGCGCGCCGCTTCGCCATTGTAGCCGGCCACCGCGCCGAGCTTCACGTCGAGATCGTAATCGAGGTTCTTGGTCTTGCTCTTGGCGTCGGGATCCTTGCCCGAAATGGTGGACTTGAGAAAGCCGCGGCCGTCGAACACATCGCCGCGCATGGTCACCTTGTAGACGCCGTCGGCGCCGCGATCGACCCTCAGCGAGGCCTTGTCGCCCTCGGAAGGCGAGTAGGTCGGGAAGTTGACGTTCATCAGGTCGTTGTTCTGATCGACCTCGAGCGATCCCTTGATCGATACGCCGCCGCCATCGATGACGATGTCTTCGAGACGGGTCGACTGTGCTTTCCGCACCACGTTGAAAACCGCCCGGCTCGACTTGCCCGGCAGCTTGATCCAGCCGGGCAGGATATTGTCGAGCTTCAGCGAGGTCAGGTCGCAATCGATGCCGAGGTGGCTGTCCTGATCGAGACCTCCGATCTTGCCGCTGAGCTTGATCGGGACGGCGCCGCTGACGGCGGAGCCAAGATCCAATCCGAGTTTGGCGCGGCTGGCGTCATCAAGCGTGGCCTGTACCTTGATGTCGGCGTCGCCGTCGCTGGGCTTGCGATAATCCAGCGAAGCGGCCTGGCCATTGATCCGGACGTCGCCCTTGACCTGATAGCCGGCGTTGTTGGCGACGACTTTCAGCGTATTGGCTTCCAGCCTCTGATTCATCACCAGCCGATCGGCGACAAATCCGACGAGGTCGGCGGTGATGGCATAGCTGGTGTCGGCCTTGGTCAGTTCGCGCTTGATCGGCATCCCGAGCATGACCATGGCGGAAAGCGTCCCCTTGCTCGTATTCGGGTCGATCAAGGTTCCGGAAAATTCACTGAGGCGATCCGACGCAAGAATTTCGGCCGCCGCCGGCACCGGGCCATCGATGTGAAACTTGACGCGGGCAGGCGCCGGCTTTGGCGCCATGTCCGGCACCTCGAACACCAGATCGGTAATGTTGAGTTTGCGCTGCCCCTTGGTCTCGACCGACCCCTGCCCGATCGTCACCGTCGCGGTGCGGCCGGTCACATGGGCTTTCAAATCTGCATCCTGCACCGACGGCAATTCGTCGACCGGCCGCAACGTCACGCCGCTGGCGACGATATTGACGGAAAGCCCGTCGTCGGGGATCGGCGGGCCTTTTCGCGAAAGGTTGTGAACCGGCGAGTTGACGCCGACCTCGATACGCTGAAGCGAGCCGCGCTCGACCCGTTCAATCACCCATTCGCGCACCTCCGGAACGATCAGGATCGGCCACATCCGCTTGAGCGCGGATGCCGACATCGGCGTTCCGGCAAAACCGAGGGTCAGGCGCGGCTCCGCCGAATAATCGACACTGCCGGTGCCGGCGATGCCAATGTCGCCGTTGCTGATGTCGGCCTGGGTCAGCAACACGCGCCGCCTTGTGGTGTCGAAACGAAAGCCGATAGCGATGCGATTGAAAATCAGCGCCGGTTCGCCGTCGTCGGCGGCAAGCACGATCGTGCCGCCACTCAAGCCCATCTGCCAATCGGCGACGCTGTCGTTGGGCGGCTCAAGATGGGCCAGCAGCGTGATGCGATTCTTGCCGGAAACGATCTTGAACGGCGCAACCAGTACGCGCCGCCCGGAATCCCATTCGATGTTCATTTCGGCCGAATCGATCGCCATCGGATAGTCGGGCGTATCGCTGTCGATGATCGTTCCGGCACCGGCGGTAATCTTGCCGCGGAAATAGGTCGGCAAGCCGTCCCGGCCCAGTTCGCCCTTCAATTCGCCGCTGAGCGGCAAATCCGCACTGTAGGTCAGGTCCTTTACCCGCAGCGCCAGCAGGATGTTCGTGGTCGAGACCTTGTCGGCGCGGATATCGACCGATCGCACGCCATTGGTGGGCGGACCGACCGTGACCCGAAGCGACCACGGATTGGCACCATCTTCGCCAACGCTGAGCGCCACCCCGCCGCCGCTCGGCCGGCGAAGACTCAAACTGACATTGTCGAACGTCCATTTGTTGCCGCGTTGCTGATCGTCGACGACCAGGTTGCCGTTCTTCAAGCCGATTTCGTTGAGGTTCTGGCCATCGAGGCCGGTCAAGCTCAGGCTGTCGAGCCAATCGAGGCCGGCAAGCAATCCGCTTTGTGCGCTATCGGCGGCGGTCGCAGTAGCACCAGACAAGGCTGCGGGCGGAGTCGGCGAAGCCGGTCCGGGGATTGGCGTTAACGGCACCTGGCGCGGAAATGTCGGCGCAAGGCCGGCGTCTTTTTTCGATGCGACGCCGGTGGCCAGGGGTTTTGAGGTGTCGCCGGTCGAAACCGTAACGTAGCCCTCTCGCGTGATGCGCACCGCCAGTTCGGCACCCACCAGGTTGAGGCTCTCGGCGCGAAGCCGGCCCATCAACAGCGCGGCACCGGACAGTCTTACCTCGGCTTTCGGCGCACTCGCCACGATGGCGTGATCGCGATCCCGGACGATGATGTCGCGGATGCGCACCGCGATGCGGATCCGGCCCGCCCGCTCGATCTGCGTGCCGCCCACTTCGACGGTATTGCCGTGGCCGATATTGTCCTCGATCGCCGCAGCCAGCCATGGCGTCGCCATATCGAGATTGATCGGACCGGCGCCAAGCCGCCACCACAGTCCGCCGAAGCACACGGCAAAGATCGCCATCAGAACGGCGGCCGTGACGGCGAGGCGTCTTACCCAGCGCTCCCCGGCCAGCCAACGGCGCCAAGCCTCGAAGCGATCGCCAAGCCGATGAAAGCCGGAGCTCGGCCGGGCCAGCAGCCGGCGCGCACGATGGCCCGCCGCCTCGTCCTGCGCGTGATCCCAAGCGTCATCGTCCCACTGCGGGAGTTGGGTTTCAGCACGCGGATTCAACCCCTGGGGCGACGTATTCCTTGCCATTGCCTCTCGGTGCTGGCGCTGTTTGTAAGATAAGTCGCCGCCAAGGCCTCGCCCGTCGACACCTAACGAGCGCTGCTGTGCCGGCTCCGCCAATCCTTGACTCGTATCGTTACTCGTCATGCGGCCCAAGGAGCACGTTCAACGAGCGGTCGGTGATGTGTCGAATCTTGTAACCATACTCCGAGGCCATCAGATTTGCCCAGCGGCCAGCTCGATTCGGCCTTGCCAGGACAAGACCCGGAATGGCCAATGATTGGCCCGCCGAAAGCGACGAAAGGAAGGCGTATGTCCAAGAAAACGCGCAAGAAAACACCCAGGAAAGCTCTTCGGAACTCCCCCGCCGCGGCGGCACGGAAGGCGTCGGTCAAAACGTCGCGCGCGAAAACCGGCGGGAAAGCGGCAGGTAAATCAAAGGCCGCCCGGCCCGCGAAGTCCGCTTCCCCGACCAAATCCAAGTCCTCTCCGACGAAGCCCAGAAACCAGCCAGCAGGGAACGCGTTAGGCGGAAAAGCTCATGCGCCGTCTGCCGGCAAATCGGGGTTGGCCGAGGGCGCCAGGGCGCCGGCCTTCCATCTGCCGCGCGACGGCGGCGACACCGTCTCGCTTTCCGATTATGCGGGAGAAAAACTGGTGCTGTTCTTCTACCCTCGCGCGGATACGCCGGGCTGCACCAGGGAGGCCATCGACTTTACCCGGTTGGGAGATGCGTTTGCCGAAAGCCGGACCGCGATACTCGGCATTTCGGCCGACCCGCCCAAGACGCAGGAAGCCTTTCGGGACAAGCATCGGCTCTCCATTCCCCTGCTGTCGGATGAAACGCACGGGATGCTGGAGGCCTATGGTGCCTGGGGCGAAAAATCCATGTATGGGAGGACCTTCCAGGGCATTATTCGCACCACGGTTCTGGTTGGTGCGGATGGCCGGGTCGCAAGGATCTGGCGCCATGTGAGGGTTGACGGCCATGCCGACGAGGTGTTGGCGGCCGCCCGCGCGCTATAGCCCACATGCCCCCATTCGCTAAAAATTAACTATAAGTGGGTCAAATCACGCCCGTAAATTTAGCCGTACGGACTCAAAACTCCGACCGGCGCGGGAGTGCCGATGTCGTACCGTTCGGGTCAATATTCCGACTATTCCCAACAACATTCAAACGACCACGGAAGGGCTTCCCCCCGCCGCCCGGCGGCGAACCATGCCGCTTCGGGCAGGCATGCGCAAAACGGCTACACCATCGTGCATGCCGGCAAGCAGGTCCGCTTTGGTCCGGTGGTGTTCTGGATCGTGGTCGGCACGGTAACGGTGCTTGGCATGTGGTCGGCTGCGACTGCGACCTATTTTGCATTTCGCGACGACGTCCTGACCCGGCTGATCGCACGCGAGGCGGAGATGCAATACGCCTATGAGGACCGCATCGCCGAACTGCGCGCCAAGGTCGATCGCACCACCAGCCGCCAACTGCTCGACCAGGAGCAATTCGACCAGAAACTCGACCAGGTCATGCGCCGCCAGACCGTGCTGGAATCTCGCGCCACCGCGCTTGGCGCCATTCCGGATGCGTCGGTAACGGGATCGATCAAACCGCCATCGCGTGGCGCTCCGGCAACCGAGGCGACTTCGGGGACGCCGAAGCCTTCGCCGATCAACGATACCGTGATCTTCGTGGCGCCCCCGGACCGCGAAGCGCGGCTGGAATCGCGGGCGCCCCTGATCGCCAACCCGCCGCCGAACCAGTTCGCTAAAATCCAGGGCGTCGACAATGTGATCGTCCGTCTGCAGAATTCGCTCGATCAGGTCGAGAGCCGCCAAATGGCGGCGCTCAACTCGGTCGAGGACGGCATGGAATCGCGGGTGCGCCGGATGCGCGGCGTGTTTACCGATCTCGGCCTCGACATGGCGCAACTGGAAGCCGCGACCCCGCGCGCAGGCATGGGCGGCCCCTTCGTCCCCATCAAGGTTTCTGCCAATGCCAGCACGTTCGAGCGCGAGCTTTACCGGATCAACGTCACCCGCGCCCAGGTCGACCGCCTGAACCGGATCCTTGCGCTGGTGCCATATCGCAAGCCCGTGGTCGGCGAAGTCGAATTCACTTCGGGATTTGGGGTCCGCAGCGATCCGTTCCTCGGCCGCCCGGCGATGCACACCGGCCTGGATTTCCGCGCCGCCATGGGCGATCCGGTGCGGGCGACCGCAAACGGCAAAGTGGCGTCGTCGGGGTGGGCCGGCGGCTATGGCCGCATGGTCGAAATCGACCACGGCAACGGCCTGTCGACCCGCTACGGCCATCTGTCGGAGATCAGCGTCAAGGTCGGCGATCCCGTCAAGATCGGACAGGTGATCGGCGCGGTCGGTTCAACCGGCCGCTCCACCGGTCCGCATTTGCACTACGAGACCCGGATCGAAGGCGAAGCGGTCGACCCGCAGAAATTCCTGCGCGCGGGGGTTCGCCTCAGCGCGGGCTAAAGCGGGGGTTCGAGCTAAACCGCTTAGTGGCCGACTTCACCGGTGATGACGTCACCGAATAAATGCCAGCTCTCGCCCTCGAATTTCATCAACTGCATCTGCTCGATCGGAAAGAAGTCGTCGGGCCCGGTGTTGACCATGATTCCCGGAAGCATCATGTCGGTCGAGAAATTCTTCAGCGAGGCGGCCTGTTTCATGACGTTTTCGCGCGTCAGGTTGTCGCCGCACTGCTTGAGCACCTGCACCATCGTCTGCGCCGTGACGTAGCCGTAGACGTTGTTGGCATTGGTCTTGTCGCCGTCCGGATAATATTTGTCCATGAACGCCAGCCAGGTCTTGGTGCCGGGATCGTCCTTCCAGGTCGGGTCGGTCGGGTCCTTCAGGTAGGACGTCGAAATGATGCCTTGGGCGTTTTCGAGGCCGGCGGGCTTGAGCACGGAGGCGACCGACGTTGCGGTGTTGGCGAGGAAGAATTTGGGCTTCCAGCCGAGTTCGCCGACCTTGCGGATTGCCTGCGCCGATCCCTTCGGCGCCGCCCAGGAGAAAAAGATGTCGGCGCCCGAATCGTGCAAGGCGACGATCTGGGAATCGATGGTGGGGTCGCTCACCTCATAGGATTTGTCGGCGATGATCATGCCGGCCTTGGCTCCAAGGCCGTCCTTGAGGCCCTTGAACTGATCCTTACCGGCGTCGTCGTTCTGCCAGAACACCGCGATCTTGCCGTTCGGAAAATGATCCAGAATGTATTTGGCGTAGATCCGCCCCTCGCTCTGGTAGTTGGGCTGCCAGCCCATGGTCCAGGGGAAGTTCTTCGGGTCGCCCCATTTGGTGGCGCCGGACGCGACGAACAGCTGCGGCACTTTCTTGGCATTCATGTATTTCTGAATGGCCGAATTGGACGGCGTGCCGAGCGGCTGGAAAACCAGCAGGACCTCGTCGCCCTCCACCAGTTTGCGCGCCTGCTCGATCGCCTTGGGCGGGCTGTAGCTGTCGTCATAGGTGACGAAGGTGATCTTGCGGCCGTTGATGCCGCCTTCGGCGTTGATCTTGTTGAAATAGGCCGCCTGGGTCTTGCCGATCACGCCATAGGAGGAGGCCGGACCGCTATAGGGCATGATATTGCCGATCCTGATCTCGGTATCGCTGGCGCCCGGATCATATTTCTTTTGCGCGATGGCGGAGGTTGCGGTCAGCGCGACGGCGGCGAACGCCGTCAGGGCGACAAGGCTTCTGCTGCGAGCCGGCATCGTTTTCTCCCAAATGACAATTTATTTTGGCAATTTATTTTGGATCAAGTGTCGCAAGCCCCGCGCGCGCATGCAAGCATCGGTTATTCCGCCGCACGAAACGGCGTTGTTGCCGACGGCCAATTATGATTGATGCATGGCAGCATCCGGATCGCCGTGATCCGGATGGCCACGCGAAGGCCGACGGATTGGAACCGAACAGGCGAATGGGTCCGCGATACCCCAGGCTCGGCGCGGCCGGATTTCGTGCCGCGCAGTGGCTCGGCGCGCGATCGATGGAATGGGCCGGTTTTCATCGGCTCGGCTCGGACTTTGCCAATGCGCGAATTGCCGCTGTGCGCGAAAAACTGGCGCGCGGAGAGACCGTCTATCTTGCCGGGCTGGGGCCTCCCGGCACGCACAATTCGGGGGTGGCGCTGGTCGAGGTCACGCAAGCCCGTGGTCCGCGCCTGATCGTCAACAACGAGGAAGAGCGCTTCTCCGGCAACAAGCACACATCGGAATATCCGCAAGCCTCGATCGACGCCGCCGTGGCGACGCTGCGCGGCATGGGACGCGACATTCCGGATATCGCGGCGTGGCTTACCACCTGGGATTATCCGGCGCTGGCGGGAACGCTGGCGCGGTCGGTGCTGGAAGAGTTGCCGCAAAGCCTAAAACTGCTGCGCACCACGACGGCCACCGGATTTGACGGCCGCCGCCTCGATCAGATGACGCGCACGCCGAAAATCCTCGGCAAGCAGCTGGGCCTCCCGCAAAGCGGGCCTCTTATCTGCATGCCGCACCACGACAATCATGCCTGGTTTTCTTTTGCGGCCTCACCGTTCGACGACAACAGCGAGCCCGTCGCCATTGCCGTGCTCGACGGCACCGGCGACCGCGGATCGATCTCGCTCTATGTCGCCGAGAATGGCGCGATGCGAAAACTCTATTGCAACGACAGCGTCTTCGACTCGCTCGGCGCCTTCTACAGCGTGATCTCGTCGACGCAAGGTGGCTGGACCTGGTTGTCCAGCGAGGGCCGCTACATGGGCGCCGCCGCCTGGGGCGACATGAATCGCGCGAGCAACCGCTATTACGCGCGGCTGAAGCAGGTTTTGAACTTCGGCGGCGATGGCGAAGTCCGGCTCAATCGCGCACTCGCCAACTGGTATTGCGACCCGTTCGATCATCCCTACAAGCCGGCATTGATCGATATCCTCGGCGAGCCGCTGAAACCGGATCAGCTCTGGAATCCCGATGCGGTGTTGCGCCTCGAGGACATCCATCACCGGCCCGACACGCAAGATCGTCTCGACAAGGCGGCCGCGACGCAACTGGTGTTCGAGGACGCCATGATCCATGTGGTCGATCATCTCCTGCGCGCGACCGGCGCCAACCGGCTGGTGCTCACCGGCGGCGTGGCGCTGAATGCGGTCGGCAACATGCGGCTGCTCGAACATTTCGACGAGGCGTGGTTCGCAAAGGCCAAGCAACGCGAGGCCCGCCTGCATCTGTGGGTGCCGCCGACGCCGGGCGATGCCGGCGTGACCATTGGCGCGGCATGGCTGTTCGCGCATCTGGCCGCCGCGCCGCGCGGCGCGCCCATCACACACGCGTTTTATTGCGGGACGCCGCCATCGCGTGAAGACGTCGCAGCGGCGCTTGAGGCCGAGGATATCGCCTCAAAACCGGTTGGAGATATCTCGACGCCTGACGGACGCGACGCCGTTGCCGACCTGATGGCGTTCATCATCGCGCGCAACGGCATCGTTGCGATCTATCAGGGCGCCGCCGAGACCGGCCCGCGGGCGCTGGGCCATCGTTCGATCCTTGCCAATCCTTGCGACCCCGAAGCACGCGAGCGGCTCAACGAACGCGTCAAATACCGCGAAGCGATCCGCCCGTTGGCGCCGATGGCGACGCTGGAAGCGGCGCGCGAGTATTTCGATCTGCTCGAGGGCGCCTCGGATGCCGACTACAACGCCTATAACTACATGGTGCTGACGGCGCGATCGAAGCCGCAGGCACGGGCGAAGATTCCAGCCGTGATCCATGCCGACGGCACCGGCCGCATCCAGATCGTGCGCGCCGACGACGATCCCCTCACCTACGCCTACCTGAAAGCACTCGGCCGCCACATCGGCGTCGAGGTATCCGTCAACACCTCGTTCAACGTCGCAGGCCCGATCGCGCAGACCCCGCGTCAGGCGATCGATACGCTGCGCCGCTCCAGGGGTCTTGATGTGGTGCTGCTGGTGACAGGCGACGGCGCGGTCACCGCGGCATGGCACGGCGGTCAGCGCGACAGCGGACGGTTTACCGGCTGGTTTTCGGAATGGAGCAGCGCTCGCGATCTGCGAGCCGTCAACTAGGCCTTCGTGCCCTTCGGCCGCGACACGATCTCGATCATTTTGCCTTCGTCGTCATCGGGCGCGTAGGCTTTGGCTCGCGCGTAGGCCTGAACGGCGGCGCGTCCGACCAAGGGAGATTCGGCCAGCAGGCTTTCGGCCAATGCAACGGCATAGGCGGCATCCTTGTGCCGCAGCGCTGAAGTAAAACTCGCGCCGGCGAAATTGCGCGCCACCATGCGCCTGGAATGCCGGATCACCTGCGGGCTCGCGGCAACGCCGGTTTCGATCGCCTCCAGCACCAGCTTCATGTCGAGGCCGGCCTGCTCGGCGATCGCAAGACCCTCGGCGACCCCGGCGATCTGGATCGCGCCCATCAGGTTGTTGATCAGCTTGTAGACCGTGCCGGACCCGACCGCGCCGAAATGCCTGATCGTGGCCGAGAGCGGCGCGAGATAAGGCCGCGCCCGCTCGAGGTCAACGGCTTCGGCGCCGACCAATAGCGTCAATTTTCCGCTCGCCGCGGCGTCCGGCAAACCGGTGACCGGACTATCGATGTAGACCAGCCCGCGCTGGCGCAGTTCGCGCGCCAGATCGAGCGCATGTCGATAGGACACCGTGGAGCATTCGATCGCCAACGCACCGGCTTTGGCTGTTGCGGCGGCGCCATCCTTGCCGATCCATACGGTTCGCGAGGCCTCATCATCGGCGACCATGGTCACGATGGCATCGGCTCCGGCAGCGGCATCCGCCGGCGAAGCGGCCCACCGCGCCCCACGCGCGATCAGATCGTCCGCCTTCGCCTTGCTGCGATTCCAGACCGCGACCTCAAAGCCGTTGTCGAGGTAGCGGCCGGCCATGCCGTGACCCATGCGCCCGAGACCGATGAAAGCAACTTTTGTCATGGGCTAATCCACATCCTCGACCGCGGCGGGCGCGGTGCCGAAGGCGCGCTGCGCCAACGTTGCCGCCATGAATTCGTCGAGGTCGCCGTCGAGCACCCCCGACGTATCCGACGTCTGCACGCCGGTGCGCAGGTCCTTCACCATCTGATAGGGCTGCAGCACATAGGAACGGATCTGGTGGCCCCAGCCGATGTCGGTCTTGGCGGCCTGGTCGGCGGCGGCCTGTTGTTCGCGCTTCTTCAATTCGATTTCGTAGAGCCGCGCCCGCAGCATGTCCCAGGCCTGCGCCTTGTTCTTGTGCTGCGAACGCCCGGCCTGGCAGACCACCGCGACACCGGTTGGAATGTGCGTGAGCCGCACGGCGGATTCGGTCTTGTTGACGTGCTGGCCGCCGGCGCCGCCCGAACGCATGGTGTCGGTGCGCACGTCGGATTCCTTGATATCGATCTTGATGCTGTCATCGACCACGGGAAAGATCGCGACGCTGGAAAACGAAGTGTGCCGCCGCGCATTGGAATCGAACGGCGATATCCGCACCAGCCGATGCACGCCGGCTTCGGTCTTGAGCCAGCCATAGGCATTGTGGCCGCTGATCTGGATGGTGGCGGATTTGATGCCGGCCTCTTCGCCCTGGGTCTCCTCCAGATATTCGATCTTGAAGCCATGCTTCTCGGCCCAGCGCGTATACATCCGCAGCAGCATCGCGGCCCAGTCCTGGCTCTCGGTGCCGCCGGCCCCGGCATGAACTTCGAGATAGGAGTCGAACCGGTCGGCCTCGCCGCCGAGCAACGCTTCGAGTTCGCGGCGCGCCACTTCCTTCTTCAGGGCTTTGAGAGCGGTCTCGGCCTCGGCCACCACGCCTGCATCGTTCTCGGCCTCGCCGAGTTCGATCATGCCGACATTGTCCTCAAGCTCGCGCTCGACCTTGCCGATGCCGCCGAGCGCGTCCTCCAGCGAGGTCCGCTCCTGCATCAGCTTCTGCGCTTTCTGGGGATCGTTCCAGAGGTTGGAATCTTCGGCGAGCTTGTTCAACTCCGCCAGGCGCGCGGTGGATGCATCGACGTCAAAGATGCCTCCTCAGCAGCCCGACCGACTGCTTGATCTCTTCAACGAGGCGTTCGACTTCAGCGCGCATGGGTTCTCTGATCTGCGGCGCGAGCCGCGATTTTCGTTTGCTTGAAAACGCTACGATACTGCGAGGGATGTAGCGGCGGGGCAGGCAAAGCGCAATCGGCTGGCGTGCTTTCTTCGCGCCAACCGGTCTTGCCCGCAAAAACGCTAGTACAATCCGCCGGTGCCGGAGCGCAGGATGGTGCGGTCGGCGTCCGGCGAGGGCGCAAGCGGGCGGCCGTCGGCGTCGGCAACGCCGATCACCGAATAATTGTCCGGTGGTGCTGTGCCCGGCTTGAACGCCTCGAGAATCGTCTTTCCACCGCTGCCCGGGCTGGCCCGCATTCCCGTCAGCTGATCGACCAGGATGAGCTTGATCCCGGCCGGCACCCGGAACGGAATCGCCGGCTTGTCGGCCAGCGCGAGCTTCATGAAGTCCCGGGCGATCGGCGCGGCCAGCACACCGCCGGTCGCCTTGCGGCCCAGGTTGCGCGGCTTGTCGTAGCCGACGTAAATCCCGACCACGAGGTCGGGCGAGAAACCGACGAACCAGGCGTCCTTTTCATCGTTGGTGGTGCCGGTCTTGCCGGCGATCGGCTTGCCGACCTCCTTCAAGGCGATCGCGGTGCCGCCCTGAACCACGCCTTCCATCATCGAGGTGATCTGGTAGGCGGTCATCGCATCCAGCACCTGCTCGCGGCGATCGACAAGCTGGGGTTCGGGCTGGTTCTTCCAGCCGCCCGCCGCGTCGCAGCCGCGGCATTCGCGGGCATCGTGCTTGAAGATGGTATGGCCGTAACGGTCCTGAATGCGGTCGATCAAGGTCGGCTTCACGCGCCGGCCGCCATTGGCGAACATCGAATAGGCGGTGACCATCCGCATCACCGTGGTTTCGCCGGCGCCGAGCGCGTAGGACAGATAGTTCGGCAATTCGTCATAGACCCCGAAGCGCTTGGCGTATTCGCCGATCAGGGGCATGCCGACGTCCTGCGCCAGCCGCACCGTCACGGTATTGAGCGACCACCGCAGCGCGTTACGCAGCGTCGTCGGTCCATGATAGTGGCCGGCCGAATAGTTCTCCGGGCGCCAGACGCCGGCGCCCTGCCCCTGATCGATTTCGATCGGCGCGTCGACCACCACCGTCGACGGCGTATAGCCGTTGTCGAGCGCGGAGGAGTACACGATCGGCTTGAACGAGGAACCCGGCTGCCGGTAGGCCTGCGTCGCGCGGTTGAACTGGCTCTGGTCGAAGGAGAATCCGCCGACCATCGCCAGCACGCGTCCGGTCCATGGATCCATCACCACCATCGCGCCGGATACTTCCGGCAGTTGGCGCAACCGGTACTGGCCCTCGACGATGGCGCCATCCTTGCCGATCAACGGATCGGCATAGATCACGTCGCCCGGGCTTAGAACCTGTGAGATCGCCGTCGGCGTCCTGCCACGGGCCGGGCCGGCGGCGGCTTTCGCCCATTTCACGCCGTCAAGCGGGATGTTTCCGGTCTGCCGATCCTTGAGCACGGCGCCGCCGAGTTCGCGGCCGGGCTGAAAGCCAATTCGCGCGGACTGCTCGCTGGTCTCCAGCACCACCGCCATCCGCCACGGCGAGATGTCCGACAGGGATTTGACATCGGCGAGCTTCACGCCCCAATCGCCCGCGATATCGATCTTGCTGATCGCCCCGCGCCAGCCCTGGTTTTCATCGAAGTTGACGAGGCCCGCGACCATGGTCTTGCGCGCCATCACCTGCATCTTCGGATCCAGCGTGGTGCGCACCGACAGGCCGCCTTCATACAGCTTCTTTTCGCCGTAGCGCTCGAACACATCGCGGCGGACTTCCTCGGCGAAATATTCTCCGGCGAAAATGTGCGCGGCATTGGTCCGGTTGGTGACCACAAGCGGATCCTTGCGGGCCTTGTCGGCGTCGGCCTGCTTGATCCAGCCGTTCTCCAGAAGACGGTCGATCACGTAGTTGCGCCGCTCGATCGCCCGGTCGCGATTGCGGATCGGATGAAGCGCGGCCGGCGCTTTCGGCAGTGCCGCCAGGTAGGCGGCTTCCGCAACCGTGAGTTCGTTCACCGATTTGTCGAAATAGACCAGCGACGCCGCGGCGATCCCGTAGGCGCCGAGGCCGAGATAGATTTCGTTGAGATAGAGTTCGAGGATCTTGTCCTTCGAGTAGGCGCGCTCGAGCCGCATCGCCAGCAGCGCTTCCTTGATCTTGCGCGTGAACGACACTTCATTGGTCAGAAGGAAATTCTTGGTGACCTGTTGCGTGATCGTGGAGGCGCCCTGCGGGCGGCGATTGGAGCCGTAGTTCTCCGCATAAAGCAGGCCGGCGCGCGCCATGCCGAAAAAGTCGATGCCGCCGTGCTCGTAGAAGTTCTTGTCTTCGGCGGCGAGGAAGGCGTTGATGACGAGCTTTGGAACCGCCTGGATCGGCAGGTACAAGCGGCGTTCCTTGGAATATTCGCCGAGCAGCGAGCCGTCCGACGCATGGACGCGCGTCATCACCGGCGGCTCATAATCCTGAAGTTGCGAATAGTCCGGCAAGTCCCTGGAATAGTGCCAGATCATCCCCGCAACCGCGCCGACCCCGACCAGAAACACAACGGTTCCGATCGTGAACAGAAAACCCAAGAACCGCACCAGCCTGTGCATTATTGAAGTTCCGTTTCAATCACTGCCGCCGCGACGACCGGCGTTTTCCTGGGCGCGACATCCGCCGCGGAACGATCGATTCCGCAGCCGCGATTAACATGCTGGCCGGCCGGGAATTTCGATCGATTCCGAAGATCCGGCGGCCGCTTTTTATAGTGCAGCCGCTGTGGCCAAACTAGGGCTTCCATCACCGGACGGTTCCCCTTTTCAATTCGCCGGCCCGGCGGTTGCGAGGCGTTTGGCGAAGAAAGCGTCGATCGCATGCGCCATCGATCCGACGGTGCGGGAACGCCAGCTCTCCGACACCAGATTTTCGAGGTCGCCCTTGTTGGAGACATAGCCGAGTTCGATCAGCACCGATGGCACGTCGGGGGCCTTCAACACCTTGAATCCGGCCGATTTGAGCGGGTTCTTGTGCATCCGCACGGTGTTCTTCATGTCGCTCATCAAGAGACGGGCGAACCGGTTGGAGAAGTTACGGGTTTCACGCTGCGCCAGGTCGATCAGAATGTCGGCGACGTCGGTCGGCTCCTCGGTGAGGTTGACCCCGCCGATGGCGTCGGCCTTGTTTTCCGCTTCCGCCAGCCGCTCGGCCTCCGCGTCGGAGGCGCGGTCGGACAGCGTGTAGATCGTCGCCCCCTGGGCATCGCCCTCGCGGCGCGGCAACGCGTCGGCATGAATCGACACAAACAGCGCCGCGGACTGGTTGCGGGCGATCTTCACCCGGTCGGCAAGCGGGATGAAAGTATCGTCGGTGCGGGTCATGACGACGCGGTATTTGCCGCTCTTTTCAATGCGGTCGCGCAACGCAAGCCCGAAATCCAGCACCAGCTTCTTTTCGTTTTCGCTGCCCGCCTGGGTGCCGTTGTCGATGCCGCCATGGCCCGGATCGATCACGATCACAGGACGCAAATCCACCGCCGCGGCCGGTTTGGATACGGCCGCAGGTTCCGCGGCGATCGGCGCGTCGGCGATCGCAGGCTTCAATTCGGGCCGGCTCTCCGCCGCCAGCGATTGAACGAACGCGGTGCGGTCGACTTCTTCCAGTTCGAGCACAAGGCGCGGCGGCTGGCCGTTGGCCGCGTCGAGCATGTAGGAGTTTGCGATTTTGGCGGGCCCCGTCAGATCGAACACGATCCGCGAACCGCCGGGCATCACGAGGCCATAGCGGAACGCCTTGACCAGCCCCCGTCCCTCCGTACCGGCGCCCGATGGAAGCTGAAAATTGACCTGGGGGATGTCGACCACCACCCGATAAGGATCGGCCAGTGGAAAGGCGCGAAACGGCACGGTCTTGTCGAGATCGAGCACAAAGCGGGTCTGCCTGGCGTCGCCGGCCAGACGGACGCCGGAGGCGATGGGAAACATCGAGGCCGCCACCGGGATGGAGGATTGACGCTCAGCCGCGCCGAGCGCGGCCGGCGCCAGACACGGCAATGCTGCGCCGCACACTAGCGAGTATCCCAGTAAAACAAGGTGATTTGCACGGTTCGCCAACGATTCGGTGCCTCCGGGCAGACCTCTTACCGCATTAGAACTGCAGGGTTAATCGCAGCTTAACACTGTTCCGGCGAATAAGGCGAAGTGTTGCCGGGTTGCGACGCCTCCCTTGCATGGGGGCGTCAATCCACGTATGTACGTAGGGCTGACGGTCAAAACTCCCGGTTGTGTCGTGTTCAGCCTCCCGGTGCAGCGCCGGAACCTTCCTTTAAGAAGATTCCAGCGTCTTTCCGATCCCTCCACAGCCAGCGCAGCGCGCGGCTGACTAGGAGCGGCGGTTTCGAGCCCAGGCGGCGTCCGGTTCCAGGTTACCACCTTGTTCCCGGGACGGCTCCCAGACACGACATAACCGATTATCCGGGCTGCAGAGCTCGGCACGCGATGACCGGCGAGCGCTTTGGCGCCGCGCCGGGCCTTCAGCGACAGACAAGGCGGCGCTTTTTGCCGCCAACGTGTTCAGACGGGCCGACGCTTGATGCGCCAGACTGTGTTGCCGACCATGATCCACGGAATAACTGCGTCGACGCGGAGCGAAAGTTCCGCGCGTCGCGTTGCTCCGCCGGGATCGCGTGCGGCGGGGCGCTCCGGATTGCGTTTTGGCCTTCCCCTCACCCCCGAATCAGGTGGACCGTCGCGTCACCCGGCCGCGCGCTACGCGCTCGCCGTGATACGCGCCCCCCGCCGTCAAGAGTCCCAAAATGCCCAACAAAATGTTGATCGACGCCACCCACCCGGAAGAGACCCGGGTCGTAGTGGTCCGCGGCAATCGCGTCGAAGAGTTTGATTTCGAGACCGCCCAGCGCAAGCAACTTCGCGGCAACATCTATCTCGCCAAGGTCACGCGCGTAGAGCCGTCGCTGCAGGCCGCCTTCATCGAATATGGCGGCAACCGTCACGGATTTTTGGCCTTCAGCGAAATCCATCCCGACTATTATCAAATCCCGGTCGCCGATCGCCAGGCGCTGATCGAGGCCGACGAACGCGCCCATCGCGAAGCCGAGGAAGAGTCCGAAAACCGCTCCAACCATCGCGGCCGCCGTCCGCGCCACCGCAACTCGCGCCGCCGCGGCCATGGCGAGCGAGTCCAGAGCGACGTCGTCGAGCATGCCAGCATCGATCCGGCGCAGGCAGCCCGGCCGCATGAAGATCATGAACACTTCGAAAGCGGACGCCCGGAAGGCGAACACGCCGAACACGATCACGGCCATTTGCACGACACCGAACATCATCATGCGGATGCTGGGCATCATGACCATGACGGTCACGACCATTCGCACGAACATGCGCATGACGACCACGCTCACGCCGCGAGCGAGGAGCCGGCACCGGACCAACAGCACGCCACGCCTGTCTCGGAAGCCATCGAGGCATCCGCTGCCGCCTCGCCGGATGCCCCGGCCGGCACGGAAACCCACGCAGAACAAGCACATGGCGAGCATGACGACGAGCATGCCCATGATCAGCACGCGCGCGAAAACGCGGCCCATGCCGACGACGCGCCATCCACCGAACATGCCGAGCACAGCGACGGCGAGCAGGCCGGATCGGACCACGCCGGGCAGGCCGCCGCCCCGCATGGCGACGAACATCCGGACGATGAAGACGACGGCGAGGAGACCGAAGAGGAAGTCGTCGAATCCGTCGGCGGCGACGACGTCATGGAAGAGGTGCCGGAGCGCGCCTTCCGTCCGCGCCGCCAGTACAAGATCCAGGAGGTGATCAAGCGCCGCCAGGTGATGCTGGTGCAGGTGGTCAAGGAAGAACGCGGCAACAAGGGCGCGGCGCTGACGACCTACCTTTCGCTGGCCGGCCGCTATGCGGTCTTGATGCCCAACACCGCGCGCGGCGGCGGCATCAGCCGCAAGATCACCTCGGCGCAGGATCGCTCGCGGTTGAAGGAAGTGGTGCAGGATCTCGACGTGCCCGAAGGCATGGGGATCATTCTGCGCACCGCCGGCGCCTCGCGCACCAAGCCCGAGATCAAGCGCGATTTCGAATACCTGATCCGGATGTGGGAAACCGTGCGCGACATGACGCTGAGGTCGCAGGCGCCGACCCTCGTCTACGAGGAAGGCTCGCTGATCAAGCGATCGCTGCGCGATCTCTACAACAAGGAAATCGACGAAATCCAGGTCGCCGGCGAAGCCGGCTATCAGGAAGCCCGCGACTTCATGAAGATGCTGATGCCGTCCAATGTACGCGCGGTCAGGCAGTATCGCGACGGCCAGCCGCTGTTCTCGCGGATGGGCGTCGAGAGCCAGCTCGATGCGATGTTCTCGCCGACGGTACAATTGCGGTCCGGCGGCTACATCGTCATCAACCAGACCGAGGCGCTGGTGTCGATCGACGTCAATTCGGGACGTTCGACCCGCGAGCATCACATCGAGGATACCGCGCTCAAGACCAACCTCGAGGCGTCAGAGGAAGTCGCCCGGCAATTGCGCCTGCGCGACCTCGCGGGACTGATCGTCATCGATTTCATCGACATGGACGAGAAGCGCAACAACCGCTCGGTCGAACGCAAGCTCAGCGATTGCCTGCGGCAGGACCGTGCGCGAATCCAGGTCGGACGCATCTCGCATTTCGGCCTGCTGGAAATGTCGCGCCAGCGCATTCGCGCCAGCGTGCTGGAGAGTTCGACCGAACCCTGCCCGCAATGCGGCGGCAGCGGCCACGTCCGCTCGGTATCTTCGGTGGCCTTGCAGTTGTTGCGCGGGCTTGAAGAAATCTTGATGAAAGGCGCGACCCACAATCTCGTGGTGCGGACCCGGACCGATGTCGCGCTTTATGTCCTCAATCACAAGCGCGGTCATCTGCGCGATCTGGAAAACAGCTTCAAGGTGACGCTGGCGGTGATCGCCGATCCGACCGTGAGCGGCCAGCAGTCCTTCGTCATCGATCGCGGCGAACAGGTGCACACGCTGGAGGCGGCCAAGGCGTTGCTGGCGGCGCAGGTGGCGGCTTTCCCGCCGCAGACCGAGGAGGCCTTCGACGAGGACGAGCCGTTCGACATCGAGACCGAGGCGGAAGTCGAGACCGACGAGACCGAAGGGTTGACCGACGATTCCCCTGCCGGCGAGGCAAGCCACGGCGAAACCGATGCCGAAGGCCACAAGCGCAAGCGGCGACGGCGGCGGCGCGGCCGTTCCGGCGAGCCGCGTGAAGGCGGCTTTGTGCGTGACGAGAACGAAGCTGGGCGCATTGCGGCCAACCCCGCCGCAGCCGATGGCATCGTTGCCGAAGAAAGCGAATCCGACGAGGACGAAGCCGAGGACCAGCCCGGTGCGGTTCGCACCGATCAGGCGCCAGGCGGCGAGCGGCGGCCTCGCCGTCGCGGACGCCGCGGTGGACGCCGCCGGCGCGGCGGACCGGAAGACGGTCTGGCCGGATCGATTCAAGACGAACTCGGGCCAACCTCGGCTCCGGAAGCCGCAACCGCGGTGGCCGATTTCGACGGCGTGCCACCCGAGCCGTATCGGCCGGCAATGCAGCCCGAACTCGTAGCGCCATCACCCAGCTTCCATCATGATGCGGATCACGTTCCGCCCGAGCCGGCGCGTAGCTCGACCGAAGCAGAGACCGCTCAGGAAGCCGAACGAGCCGCGCGGCGGCGATCGACGGTGCGCGAAAAGGTAAGCTTCCTGGTCAATGCCCAGCCCACCGAGACCGCGGCACCGGTCAGCAGCAGCCAGTCCGAGCCGTCGGGCCCTGCCCCGGTCGCCGAACCCGCTCCCGCGGCGGCCGACGACAACCAGCCCCGACGCGCCGGATGGTGGTCGCGCCGTTTCGGTAACGGCGAATAGAAAATCCGGTTGGCGATGCGAAAAAACCGTCCGGCAAAACCGGGCGGTTTTTTTCGTCCCGAACCACACTTGTAGCCATAAGGTGAAGACAATATCCGGACAGCCCCCTACAATAATGGAAAAAAAGCGAGCATGCTCGCCGCCAACCGACGAGCGGCCCTTGCGGTCGCCATTCAAAAAAACAACAGGGGGGAACGATGACCACGACGGACGCATCCGGCCAAACCCGCGCAGCCAGCATTCTCGCACGCCTGGACCGGCTCCCGGGCACGCGGCATGTGTGGCTGCTCATCACCATGCTCTCGCTTGGCGGCATGTTCGAGCTCTACGACCTGTTCATGACCGCCTATGTCGTTCCCGGCCTGATGAAGGCCGGCCTGCTCGCCAATGCGAAGGTCAGCATATTCGCCGGCCCCGCGCTGTTTGTGGCCGCGACCTTCACCGGCCTGTTCATCGGCACTTTCGTCTTCGCCTACTTCGCCGACAAATACGGCCGGCGGGCGATCTTCACCTACTCCATGCTGTGGTACAGCGCAGCGACCATGGTGATGGCGTTTCAGGACACCGGTTTTGGCGTCTGCCTGTGGCGGCTGATCGCCGGCATCGGCATCGGCGTGGAGTTGGTCACGATCGATACTTACATCGCCGAACTCGTGCCGAAATCGATGCGCGGTCGCGCCTTCGCCTTCAACCAGGCCGTCCAGTTCTCGGTAGTCCCCATCGTCGCCTTCATCGCCTACCAACTGGTGCCGATCAGTCCGCTCGGTTACGACGGCTGGCGATGGGTGGTCCTGATCGGCTCGACCGGCGCAATCTTTGTCTGGTTTATCCGCCGCAACATCCCGGAAAGTCCGCGCTGGCTTATCAACCAGGGACGGCTGGACGAGGCCGAGGCGGTGACTGCTTCGATCGAAGCCAAGGTGATGGCGGACCTCGGTGGTGCGTCGCTGCCGGCGCCCGACACCCATTCGGTCGAGAAGGCCGAGCCGGTCGGCCGTCTCGCCGAAATCTTCGAGCCGCGCTATCGCAGCCGTACTTTCATGCTGATGGTGTTCCAGTTCTTCCAGACCTTCGGCTTCTACGGCTTCGCCGCCTGGGTGCCGACGCTGATCGCCAAGCAAACCGGCATCAATCTAGGCGCCAGCCTGCTCTATTCCTTCATCATCGCGATCGCCAATCCGTTCGGTCCGCTGCTGGCCATGAGCTTCGCCGACAAGTGCGAACGGAAATGGCAGTTGGTCGGCGCAGCCTGCTGCATCGGCGTTTTCGGAATGGCGTTCTCGTTCCAGACCACGATGCCGCTACTGGTCCTGTTCGGCGTGCTGATCACGCTGTCGAACAACGTGCTGTCCTACTCGTTCCACAATTACCAGAGTGAATTGTTTCCCGCCCGGGTTCGCGCCCGTGCGGTCGGGTTCACCTACTCGCTGAGCCGGATCAGCGCGGTGTTCGCCAGCTTCATCATTGCCTTCTTCCTGGAGAACGCGGGCACCAAGGGCGTGTTCGGCCTGATCGCGGTGGCGATGCTGATCGTGGTCGTCTCGATCGGCTATTGGGGGCCACGCACGCTTGACCTCGAACTCGAGGAGATATCGCGTTAGAGCGTTTTCGAGCGAAGTGGATACCGGTTCGCGTAAAGAAAACGCGTCAAAACAAGAATCTAGAGCTCCGTTCCGATTCCATCGGAACGGAAACGGCTCTAGCCGGGACGGACCGGCCGAAAGTGCAATCCGCATGACCGTTGAGGAAGAGCAATGCGTTCGCGTTCTGGTGCCGGCGGGCGTGCTGGGATGGGGCGTCAGCGCCGACGAACTCGAGGCCGGGCTTGCCCTCAAGCCGCACGCCATCGCAATCGACGCCGGGTCGACCGACAGCGGTCCGGCCTATCTCGCCACCGGCCGGACCAAATACGGCCGCCAGTCGATCAAACGCGATCTGTCGCTGCTCATGGATATCCGCCGCCGTGCCGGCGTTCCCCTGCTGATCGGCTCCTGCGGCACCTCCGGCTGCGACATGGCGGTGGACCAAACCCTTGAGACGACCATCGAAGTGGCCCGCGAGCACGGCGAGGCGCTCAGGATTGCGGTGATCTATTCCGAACAGGGCAAGGAGGATCTCAAGGTCCGAAGCGCGGGCGGGATGGTGACGCCGCTGGCGCCGGCCGGACCGCTCAGCGACGCCAGCCTCGAGGCCTGCAACCACATTGTCGCCCTGCTGGGACCGGAGCCCTACATGGCCGCGGTCGCCGCCGGCGCCGACATCGTGCTTGGCGGGCGCACCACCGACACCGCGGTACTTGCCGCCATCCCCCTGATGCGCGGCGCCCATGTCGCAGCCGCCTGGCATGCGGCCAAGATCGCCGAGTGCGGCGGCCTCTGCAGCGTCAATCCGACCGGTCCCGGCGTCATGATGAGCATCGATCGCGATGGCTTCACCATTGAACCCCTGTCGCCGCAAAACCGCTGCACGCCGGAAACGGTGTCCGCGCACATGCTCTACGAGAACAGCGATCCGTTCCGCCTGGTCGAGCCCGGCGGCGTGCTCGATGTCACCGAGGCGCAGTACCGTGCGCTTGACGACCGGCGCGTCCGCGTCACTGGATCGCGGTGGGAGACCAAGCCCTACACGATGAAACTGGAAGGCGCCGGCGGCGGTCCGTTCCAGACCATCATGCTGATCGGCATCGAGGACCCGGCGGTGCTGGAAGATGTCGACGGCTTTGTCGAGCGCATGGCGCGGGGCCTGCGCGAGCGCGTCAACCGTACCCTCGGCGCCGAGGCCGGAAGCATCGACATTTCGCTTCGCCCCTACGGCTGGAACGCGGTATCCGGACGTCCCGCCGGCGGCAACGCCGCGCCGCCGCGCGAGATCGGGCTGATGTTCATCGCCACCGCCCCGACGCAGGCGATGGCGACCGAAGCCGCCAGGGTGTGCAATCCCTTTTTCTTCCACTTCCCGGTGCGGGAGGGAACGGAGATACCGAGCTACGCTTTCCCGTTTTCGCCCGCCGAAATCGAACGCGGCCAGGTGTTCGAGTTTCACCTCAACCACGTGGTCCACACCGCCTCGCCCTTTGAACTCGCGCGCACCCGCTGGATCGATGTGGCAGCCGCCCCGGAAAAGTCTGCCAGTGCCTAAGCTCAACGAGGTCTGCCGCTATATCCGCTCCAAGAACGCCGGCCCGTTCTGGGTGACAGTGGACCTGTTCTTCGACAGCGGCGAGAGCTATGCGAAGTATCACGACGACCCCGCGATCTCGGCTGCCGCCATTGCCGATATCTACGGGGTGGACGCCGCCCTCGTTAAGCGGTTTCCGGTCCCGTCCCTCAACATGGTGAAGATCTCATACCCGCGCGCCACGCCGCAGGGCGGCGTCCATGAGCGCGACATGCACAGCGGCCAGCAATTCGTGCCGCTACTGCAATTGCAGCTCATGAGCCGCAGTTGATTCCAAAGCGGTCCGCCGTGCTACCCCGTCGTAACGGCGGTCTGCAGGTCCGATGGATCGATGGTCTGATTGAGATTAGCGTGCAGCCGATCGTGATCGAGTTCGCCCTCCCACCACGACACGAATACGGTGGCGACGCCGTTGCCGGTGATGTTGGTGAGCGCGCGCACCTCGCTCATGAACTTGTCCACCGAAAACACGATCGCCATGCCCGGCACCAGCGCCGGATTGACCACCGTGAGCGTTGCCGCCAGCGTGATGAAGCCGGCGCCGGTGACCCCGCTGGCGCCCTTCGACGTCAGCATCGCCACCACCAGAATAGTCACCTGCTGGCTGAACGACAGGTCGACGCCGAGCGCCTGCGCGATAAACAACGTCGCCAGTGTCATGTAGATGTTGGTGCCGTCGAGATTGAACGAATAGCCGGTCGGCACTACCAGCCCCACCACCGACTTGGAACAGCCGAGACGCTCGAGCTTCTCCATCAATTGCGGCAGCGCGCTTTCGGACGAGCTGGTGCCGAGCACGATCAGCAGTTCGTCCTTGATGTAGACGATGAACTTGAAAATGTTGAAGCCGACGGCGCGCGCGATCAGGCCGAGCACGACCACCACGAACAGCCCGGCCGTCGCATAGAACAGCGCGATCAACCCGACCAGGTTGCCGAGTGCGGCGGGTCCGAATTTTCCGATGGTGTAGGCCATCGCGCCAAAGGCGCCGAACGGGGCGGCCTTCATGACGATGGCGATCACGCCAAACACCGCATGCGAAGTGTCGTCGATGATGTCGCGCAGTTTGCTGCCGCGTTCGCCGAGCGCCATCAGCGCAAAGCCGAACAGGATGGCAAACAACAGCACCTGCAGGATGTCGCCGCGCGCCAGCGCCCCAACCACGCTGTCCGGAATGATGTTGAGGACGAAATCGACCGACTTTTGCGTTTCCGCCTGCTTGACGTAGGCTGCGACCGCACCGGCATCGGGTTTTGCGGCCAGCCCGTGTCCGGCCTGGATCAGGTTACCCATCACCAGGCCGATAATCAGAGCGAATGACGACACGACTTCGAAATAGACCAGCGCCTTGACGCCGACGCGGCCGACCTTGCGCGCGTCCTGGATATGCGAGATGCCCGACACCACCGTGCAGAAGATGATCGGCGCGATCACCATCTTGATCAGCTTGATGAAGCCGTCGCCGAGCGCCTTGATCCAGTCATTGGTTGCCAGACTAGGCCATAGCCAGCCGACGACGACGCCGAGCAGGATCGCGATCAGAACCTGCAGATAGAGGATTTTGTACCAGGGTTTCGCCGGCGCTCCGGTTACGCTCGCTGCCATGACCCTCACTCCCCCCTTGGAATTTCGCGGTTCTATCCGCCCCGTTCGCACGGACGACCGTCGCACCGGATACAGCCAAAAGCAATCGGAGCAGCGGAGTCAATGGCGTTGCACCTCGCGCCTGCGATTTATCCGCGACGATCGAACATCCGACGGATTGCCGGATCTACCGCAGCCATCGCGCGATGCGCGCAACGGCTTCGCGCATGTCGTCGGCCGAACGCGCATAGCAAAAGCGAATGAACCGATGACCGTGAACCGGATCGAAATCGATGCCGGGCGTGGCCGCGACATGCGCCTTTTGCAGCATCCGGCCGGCAAACTCGAAACTGTTGGAAGTGAACTGCGAAACATCGGCATAGAGGTAAAATGCGCCGTCGGCGGGCAGGAATTCGGTCAGGCCGGCTTGCGGCAGGCCCTCGATCAGGATGCGGCGGTTCTCCTGGTAGCCATGCTTGATCGCTTCCATCTCCTGGCGGCCGTCGAATGCCGCTTCGGCGGCAATCTGCGACAGCGTCGGCACCGAGATCGACAGATTCTGCTGCAACCGCTCGATCGGCCGCACCAACGGGTCCGGCACCACCATCCAGCCGACCCGCCAGCCGGTCATGCAGAAATATTTCGAGAACGAATTGATCACCAGCGCATACGGCGACAACTCCGCCGCCGTCACCGCGGCAAACGCATAATCGAGGCCATGATAGATTTCGTCGGAGATGAAGCGGATGCCGGCGCCTTCCGCCGCGCCGATCAGGCCGGTGAGCGCCTCGCGCGACATCATGGTGCCGGTCGGATTGGCCGGGCTTCCGACCAGAACGCCTTTCAGGGGGGTGCGGCGATGGGCGGCAAGCAACGCTTCGCCGGTCAGCGCATGACGGGTCTCGCTGGTGGTCTCGATCAGCACCGGCTCGCAGCCGAGCGCGGTCAGGATATGGCGATACGGCGGATAGCCGGGCACGGTGACCGCGACGCGGTCACCCGGCTCGAACATGGCGAGAAACGCCAGGATGAACGCGCCCGACGATCCCGTGGTGACCACGATCCGCTCCGGGTTCACGGCGCAGCCGTAGCTCTCGCGATAATGCCTGGCGATGCGCTCGCGCAACGAGGGAATGCCGAGCGCGGCAGTGTAGTCGATCCGCCCGACCTCGAGCGCGGCACGGGCGGCCGATATCGCCGCCTGCGGGGCCGACGCCGCCGGCTGTCCCACTTCCATATGAATGACATGGCCGCCATCGGCTTCGATTCGCGCCGCCGCCGCCATCACGTCCATCACCATGAACGGCGGAACGTCGCTGCGCCCCGATGCCGTCAGGAGGCTCCCGGCACGTTCTCTCAATGTCGCATCAGGCATCGATATCTGCTATTTGGGCTGGCGCCGCCGATTTGAAGTTCCGGCGAACTTCCGAAACGGGGCACGGGCGCCCCAGACTGGCCGCATTCCGCGGTTTGGTAGGGCATATAACGTATCCGATCCGCCGCCAATGATTAAAAACCGCTCCATGCTGCTTCATCTCGCGCTTCGCAAAAACTTGTCGAAACTGACCGCCATCGCCACGGCGGCAGCACTGGCGGTTGCGCCGGTCGCCGCGCGGGCAGAGGAGGCAAGCAAGGGTCCGCCGGTGCTCCGCGATACCGAGGCCGAGCAGTTGTTGCGCGACTACACCCGGCCGATCCTGCGCGTCGCAGGCCTGGAAAAGCAGAACATCCAGATTGTGATCATCAACGACAAGGCCTTCAACGCCTTCGTCGCGGACGGCCGCCGCATCTTCGTGAACTATGGCGCGCTGATGCAGTCGGAGACCCCGAACCAGATCATCGGGGTGCTGGCGCATGAAACCGGCCATCTGGCCGGCGGCCATCTCGCCAAGATGCGCGAGCAGGTGGCGCGGGCCCAGACCCAGATGATCATCGCCATGCTGCTCGGCGCCAGCGCGATGGTCGCAGCCGCCAGAAGCAGCAATCCCAACAGTGGTCTGGCCAATGCCGGCGCCGCCGCGATAGCCGGCCCGCAGGAGATGATTCAGCGCACCCTGATTTCCTATGTGCGCGCGCAGGAAGAAAACGCCGACCGCGCCGGGGTCAAGTTCCTGACCGCGACCGGCCAATCCGCCAGGGGCATGTACGAGACGTTCAAGCGGTTTTCCGACGACAGCCTGTTCTCCGCACATGGCGCCGATCCCTATGTCCAGTCGCATCCGATGCCCGCCGAGCGCGTCGCCGCGCTGGAGGAATTGGCCCATTCAAGTCCGTTCTGGGACAAGAAGGATGATCCGGCCCTGCAAATGCGGCACGATATGATGCGCGCCAAGATTTCGGCCTTCATGGAGCGGCAGGATACCGTCTATCGGCGCTACCCATTGTCCAACACCAGCCTGCCGTCGCGCTATGCGCACGCGATCACGACCTATCTGCACGGCGATCTGCGCAACGCGCTGACCCAGATCGACGGGCTGATCCAGGTGCAGCCCAACAACCCGTATTTTTACGAACTGCGCGGCCAGGCGCTATTGGAAGGCGGCAAGCCCACTGAGGCGATTGCGCCGCTGCGCAAGGCGGTGCAGCTCTCGAATAACGCACCACTCATCGAGATGTTACTTGGGCAGGCGCTCGTGGGAGCCGATAATAAGGCCTATACCGAGGAAGCGATCGGGATTCTCAAGGCGGCGGTCGGACGCGAGACCGAAGCTCCGCTGGGCTATACCGAGCTCGCGATGGCCTACAGCCGGAAGGGAGACCTGGCGGATGCCGATCTGGCTTCCGCCCAGGCCGCCTATCTTCGCGGCGACAACAAGACCGCGCGCGACCTCGCCTCGCGCGCGAAAACACGTTTTGCGATCGGCACGCCGGGCTGGGTCAAGGCCGACGATATCGTCACCGCCAAGCCGATGCCGGGCCAGAAGAAAGAATAACGAGAAATAAATAGAGCTAAGGTACCAGGAACCTGCTTTAGAAATTCACCGAACCCGCTCCAGAGGATTTGCCAATGCCTTCGTTTCGTTCGCTCGCCCCCGCACTGTTCGCGCTCGCGCTTTGCGGTGCGCCGCCGGTTGCGTCGGCGCAGAGCTTTTCCGACAGCCAGCGCGGGGATATCGAGACCATCGTCAAGAACTACCTGCTCGCACATCCCGAAGTGGTGGAAGATGCGATCACCGAGTTGAGCAAGCGCCAGGCCGCCGCCGAAACCGCGAAACATGAAGCCACCATCGCCAAGAACGCCACCGCGATCTTCAACTCGCCGCGCGGCGTCACCGTCGCCAACAAGGATGGCGACGTCACCTTTGTCGAGTTCTTCGACTACAATTGCGGCTACTGCAAACGCGCCATGGCCGACATGCTGGAGCTGATGAAAACCGATCCGAAGCTGAAAGTCGTGCTGAAGGAATTTCCGGTGCTCGGGCCCGGCTCGGTCGAGGCCGCGCAGGTCGCGGTTGCCGCGCGGATGCAGGACCCCACCGGCAAGAAATATCTCGACTTCCATCAGAAATTGCTCGGCGGCCGCGGCCAGGCCGACAAGGCGCGGGCGATGGCGGCGGCGAAAGACGCCGGCTTCGACATGGCGAAACTCGAAAAGGACATGACGAGCCCCGAAGTGCGCGCCACGATCGAGGAAAACTTCAAGCTCGCCGAGGACATGGGCATGAACGGCACGCCGAGCTACGTGATCGGCAAGCAGATCGTGGTCGGCGCGGTCGGCCTGGATGAGCTCAAGCAAAAGATCGGTATCGCCCGCTGCGGCAAGGCGACGTGTTGAGGAACGAAATCGACGTTTGACCGTTGCCTTAATCGTTCCATGAAAACCGGCTGCAGCGCAGCCGGTTTTTTTATGAATCTCGCACCGTTCGACGGTATTTCTTCACCGTCAAAACTAAACCGATGGAACTCCGAATATCGGGGAACATCGCGCACCCCTCTTCGTTGTCGGCGCGGGCAATGAACACTGCGAGGAGATATTCGATGATTAATCGTTATATGATGTCGGTTGCCGTGGCGGCGCTGATCGCCGGAGCCGGCTTCGCAAATGCACAGGGAACCATGGGCAAGGAAGGGCCGTCGGCGGGCGCGCCTGCAGAGCACGCCGCGCCATCAAATGCTCCGGCTACCAAACCAATGGCGCCGTCGGGCATGAAGGCGACGCAATCCGAACCCAACACCTCGGGCGGCATGAAGGGCCAGCGCGCTGAGGACAACGTCAAGGGCCAGCGCCCGGAAGAGAAGAAGGGCCAGCGCGCCGAAGACAATATGGGTCAGAAGCCGAACAACATGCGTTCGGAAACCAATGAGCCCAAGAACAACAAGGGCATGGAAGCCCAGGGCCGCGAGGATCGCGGCAACGTGAACGCCGAGTCCAAGCGTCCTGAAGAGGGCAGGACCACCGGACAGGCCGGCGCCGGCGCCAAGATGTCGGGCGAACAGCGGACCAAGATCAGTACGGTGATCCGGGAACAGCATGTGGCTCCGTTGAACCACGTCAACTTCTCGATCTCGGTCGGTACCCGCGTTCCGCGCGACGTGTCGTTCCATACGCTGCCGACGGAAATCGTGACGATCTATCCCGAGTGGCGCGGATATGAGTACATCCTCGTTAACGACCAGATCGTCGTGGTGGACCCGCGCACCTTCGAGATCGTGGCAGTCCTCGACGTCTAATCGTCTCTACGCACAACCGAGCGGGCGGGCCGAAAGGCCCGCCCTTTCTCGTTCCCGAAGGCCCCGCCAACCCGCGCCGGCGCACAGGCTGATCCTTTAACCTTGGTTAACGAGTGGTTTCCGCAAGTTCCACGCGGCTTTTTGCGAACTGCATGAAGTATTTGGACCAAGTCAGCGAAGGCCTAAAGGCTTCCCCTTGGGCCTGTTGTTACCTATAACCGCGCCACCCACCGCCACATCGCCGGAATCTGGATGGCCAAGGCAACCCCAAAGACACCTGCCGAGACAATTTACGTACTCAACGGGCCCAACCTCAATCTGCTGGGGACCCGCGAGCCGGAGACCTATGGCCACGCCACGCTCGCCGATGTCGAGAAACTTTGCGCGGAGACCTCGGCGCGATTCGGCCTGAAAGCCGATTGCAGGCAGTCCAACCACGAGGGCGAGTTGATCGATTTCATCCACGAGGCGCGCGCCAGGAAAGCGGCCGGCATCGTCATCAACGCCGGCGGCTATTCGCATACCTCGATCGCCCTGCATGACGCGCTGGTCGCGGTGAAAATTCCGGCCGTCGAAGTGCATATCAGCAATATTCACGCCCGTGAAAGTTTCCGTCACCATTCCTTCACCGCCAAAGCCGCTTTCGCCACGCTTTCCGGCTTCGGCATCGACGGTTACAGGCTCGCGATCAATGGCCTTGCCGCCAGGATCGGCGTCGGGGCGAAAGCCTGACGCGCCTGCCCCGCCACCCAACAGAAGTTTCGGATCAAGATCATGGCGCGCCAGCCTGAACCCAAGCCAGCCCCGACGTTCACCAGCGACGACAGTGCGATTATTCGCGAACTCGCGCTGCTGCTCGACGAGACCAGCCTCACCGAGATCGAGATCGAGCGTGCGGGCTTGCGGTTGCGGGTCGCGCGCAACATCAGCATCGCCGCCTCGATGCCGGGGAGCTTTCAACCCGCTGCGGCTGCGCCGGCTGCTGCTGCCGCTGCGGCGGCCGCGCCGTTCGATATTGCGGATTTCGCCCAGCATCCGGGTGCGGTGCCCTCGCCCATGGTCGGCACCGCCTACCTGGCTTCCGAGCCCGGCGCGAGGCCGTTCATCGAGGTCGGCGCCAAGGTGGCGGCCGGACAAACCTTGCTGATCATCGAAGCGATGAAGACGATGAACCAGATTCCGTCGACGCGCGCCGGCACCGTGACGCAAATTCTTGTCGAGGACGGCCAGCCGGTCGAATTCGGCGAACCGCTGGTGATTATAGAGTAAGAGGCGAACGGCGAGTGGCGAGTGGCGAATGGTTTCTCGGCTGACTATTCGCTACTCGCCATTCGCTATTCGCCCTTTTAGGACAACATGTTCGACAAGATCCTGATAGCCAATCGCGGCGAAATCGCATTGCGGGTGCTGCGCGCGTGCAAGGAACTCGGCATCGCCACCGTCGCGGTGCATTCCACCGCCGACGCCGACGCCATGCATGTGCGCCTCGCCGATGAAAGCGTCTGCATTGGCCCGCCGCCGTCAAAGGACAGCTATCTCAACGTGCCGGCGCTGCTCGCAGCCTGTGAAATCACCGGCGCGGACGCGGTGCACCCCGGCTACGGCTTTCTGTCGGAAAACGCCCGCTTTGCCGAAATCCTCGCCGACCACAACCTGCATTTCATCGGGCCGAAGGCCGAACACATCCGCCTGATGGGCGACAAGATCGCGGCCAAGAAGACCGCAAAGAAGCTCGGCATCCCCGTGGTGCCCGGCTCTGACGCTGGCGTCGGTCCCGACGACGACGCGATGGCGATCGCGAAGGCAATCGGCTTTCCGGTGCTGGTCAAGGCGGCGGCCGGTGGCGGCGGACGCGGCATGAAGGTGGCGCAGACATCAGACGATTTGATGCTGGCGCTGTCGACGGCGGCCAATGAAGCCAAATCGGCCTTCGGCGACGCTTCGGTCTATCTGGAGAAATACCTGCAGAAACCCCGCCACATCGAGATTCAGGTGCTCGGCGACGGCCGCGGCGGCGCCATCCATCTTGGCGAGCGCGATTGCTCGCTGCAGCGGCGTCATCAGAAGATCTGGGAAGAAGGCCCCTCGCCCGCGCTCGACGCCGCGGCGCGCGCCAGGATCGGCGCCACTTGCGCCAAGGCGATGCGCGAGATGAAGTATCTCGGCGTCGGCACCATCGAGTTCCTCTATGAGGACGGCGAATTCTATTTCATCGAGATGAACACCCGCATCCAGGTCGAGCATCCCGTCACCGAGATGATCACCGACATCGATCTCGTGCTGGAGCAGATCCGCATCGCCGCCGGCGGCGATCTGCCGATGAAGCAGGAAGAAGTCGTCATCAACGGCCACTCGATCGAGTGCCGCATCAATGCCGAAAACCCCGTGACCTTCCGGCCCTCGCCGGGCAAGATCCTGCAATACCACCCGCCGGGCGGACTCGGTGTGCGGATCGATTCCGCGGTCTACCAGGGCTATGTGATCCCGCCCTATTACGACTCGCTGGTCGGCAAGCTGATCGTCCACGGCAAAACCCGCGCCGAGTGCCTGATGCGGCTGCGGCGGGCGCTGGATGAAGTGGTGGTCGAGGGCATCGAGACTACGCTCCCGCTGTTTCGCGCCCTGGTTCGGGAGCCCGCCATCATCGACGGCGACTACCATATCCATTGGCTGGAGCAGTACCTGGCCGGCAAGGCGGCCGGTTAAGGGGCCCCCGAAATAAGCTAAAATGCCGCGGAACGATTTGCCTTGATGGACGTTTGTGCGTCGCCGGGAACTTCCCCGCGGGGGATCGTTGATTTTACCACGCCTGCCACTTGTGACGCTCGATGCCACGCGCCAGCGCGCGATTGGGCAGATCCTGCTGCTTGCGGCGGGATTTCTGGTGTTGGTCGCAATCAGCACATCCTCTGTCATCCTGGTCAACCAGGCGCGGCAAGACAGCCTCTGGGTGGTGCATACCGTTGAAGTGGAAAACCAGATCAACGCGCTTTTGCTGCAAATCCGCCGCGCCGAGAGTGCCGCCCGCGGTTATCTTTTGACCACCGACCCGCGGTTTCTGGCCGAACACCAGACCGCCGTTGCGACCGTCCTTCCCGATCTCGACAAGCTTGCCCGATTGACCCGCGACAATCCGGTTCAGGCTGAAAACAGCAAGCTGCTGCGCCCGCCGGTTCAGGCGCGGCTGGCGGAATTTGCCCAGGCCATCGATTTCGTGACCCGCAACGACATTGCCGGCGGCATCGCGATGCTGCGCCAGTCCGGCAGCAACGATTCGGTTCAACGCCTGGACGACGTCGCCGGCGCCATGCGGGCGGAAGAAGACAGGCTGTTTGCGTTGCGCACGGCGACCGCGGACCGCACGCAGCGGCTTGCCTCCATCGTTACCGTCACAGGTTCCGGCCTCGTGGTCGCCCTGGCCGGCATTTCGATTTTCCTGGTGCGGCGCTCGGCGCGCGCGCGCGATGAAGCCGAAGCCCAATTGCGCGACAACAACCTCAACCTGGAAGCCACGGTCGACGAGCGCACCTCCGACCTTCGCGAAGCCAACAACGAAATCCAGCGCTTTGCCTATATCGTCAGCCACGACCTGCGCTCGCCGCTGGTCAACATCATGGGCTTCACCAGCGAACTCGAGGAATTGCGCGCCGACATCTTCAAGCGGATCGCCGCGCTGGTCCGCGCGGCGGCTTCGGCTCCGCTGGTGCCGGTCGCCGCAGGCGAAGAGGTCGAGCCGGCTCTCGACGACCAGGACAAGCAGCTTTCGCAGGATTACAGCGAGGCGCTGGGGTTCATCAAATCGTCGATCGCCAAGATGGACCGCCTGATCACCGCGATCCTCAATCTCACCCGCGAGGGGCGGCGCGAATTCGAGCCGGTGCTGATCGACACCCGCGAACTGATCGAAGCCATCGTCACCACCGTGGCGCATCAGGCCTCCGAGGCCAATGCGCAGATTCGCGTCGCCCCGTTGCCGGATATCGTCAGCGACCGCCTCGCGCTGGAGCAGATTTTTTCCAACCTGATCGACAACGCCCTCAAATATCTCAAGCCCGGTGTTGCCGGCGACATCTCGGTCCGCGGTCGGACAAAGCTCGGCTTTGCGATTTTCGAGATCACCGATAATGGCCGGGGCATCGATCCGAAAGACCACCAGCGGATTTTCGATCTGTTTCGCCGCGCCGGAGCCCAGGACAAGCCAGGCCAGGGAATAGGACTGGCCCATGTCAGGGCTCTGGTACGCCGTCTCGGCGGCACCATGTCGGTGTCGTCGGAACTCCACAGCGGCAGCACATTTACGGTTACACTGCCCATCAACTGGAAAGCCGGCAGCCGGAACAGGGATACATGAACAAGCCAGTCACCATCATCATGATCGAGGACGACGAGGGACACGCCCGCCTGATCGAACGCAATATCCGCCGCTCCGGCGTCAACAATGACATCGTGCCGTTCACCAACGGAACCGCGGCGGTCGACCATCTGTTCGGCAGCGACGGCACCGGCATCGATCACAAGGGACGGGCGCTGTTGATCCTGCTCGACCTCAATTTACCCGACATGACCGGCATCGAAATCCTGCGCCGGATCAAGGCGAGCAAATATCTCAAATGCGCGCCGGTCGTGGTGCTCACCACCACCGACGATTCCCTGGAAATCAAGCGTTGCTATGAACTCGGCTGCAACGTCTACATCACCAAGCCGGTGAACTACGAAAGCTTCGCCAACGCCATTCGCCAGCTCGGGCTGTTCTTCTCCGTCATTCAGGTTCCGCAAGCCGCCACATGACCGCAGCGATGCCGACAGTTCTGTTTATCGACGACGACGCGGCGCTAGCCCGGCTGGTCGATCGCGGCCTGACGCGGCTCGGCTTCAACGTCGTCCATGCCGCGAGCGGAAGCGACGGGCTCGACCGGCTCCGCGAGGGCGGCATCGACGTCGTGGCGCTCGACCAATACATGCCCGGGCTCGACGGCCTCGATACCCTTGAACGGATACTGGCGATCGCGAATGCGCCGCCGGTGGTATTCGTCACCGCGTCGCAGGATTCAGGGATCGCGGTCACCGCCCTGAAGGCGGGCGCCGCCGACTATCTGGTCAAGGATCTGCAAGGCGAATTCATTCCCCTGCTGCAGGTCGCCATCAACGGCGCGCTGCGGCAGGCGCGCATCCAGAAGGCGCGCGACGACGCCGAGGCCGAGGTCCACGCCTCGCGCGACCGCTATGCCGCACTGGCGGCGGAGCGCGAGGTACTGTTGCGCGAGGTCAACCACCGCGTCGGCAACAGCCTGCAGATCATCGCCTCGCTGCTGCATCTGCAGGCCAATTCGGCCACCCAGGACGACGTCAAGGCGGCGCTGACCAATGCGATGGGACGGGTCGCCGCCGTGGCGCAGGTGCACCGCCGTCTTTACACCTCGCACGATCTCAAGAGCGTGCTGCTGAACCAGTATCTCGACGCGCTGCTGGAAGATCTGCGCAGGTCGGCCGAAGGCAACCGGATGTCGCGGCTGACGTTGAGAGCCGAACCGGTCGAAATCGACCCCGACCGCGCGGTGGCGATCGGCATCATCGTCAACGAACTGGTGATGAATGCCGTGAAATACGCCTATCCCGACGGCGCCGGTCCCATTCACGTCGAACTCGGTGCGCAGGGCGACGATCTCACTTTGTCGATTACCGACGACGGCGTCGGCCTCAACGCCAGGACCGATCCGCGTTCCACCGGCATGGGACAAAGAATCGTCTCCGCCATGGCGTCCAAGCTGGAGGCCGACGTGGAGCGCGATCCCGCCCATGTCGGCACCCGGATCGTGCTGCGGTTTCGCCGCATTGATGAACCGGCGACAACCAGGCCGGCGAGCGCCGCGGCGAGCTAGCGACTACCGTTCGTCTTTTTCCGTCATCCTGCTATTCTCGCCGCCATGACCTCCCGCGAGTCCGCATCGTCCGAGATCACGCCCCAGGTGCTGTTGCGCGCTTATGCCTGCGGCATCTTTCCGATGGCCGAAAGCGCCGACGATCCGACCCTGTTCTGGGTCGAACCGGAACTGCGCGGCGTGATCCCGCTCGATGGTTTCCGCGTCGCCTCGCGTCTGGCACGCTCCGTGCGCTCCGATGCCTTCACCGTGACCGTCGATACCGCGTTCAAGGCCGTCATCGCCGGCTGCGCCGCGCCGCAGCCCGGCCGCGACGACACCTGGATCAACAAGCGCATCCGCGATCTCTATCTCGGCCTGCACGAACTCGGACATTGCCACAGCGTCGAGGTCTGGCAGAACGATGAACTGGTCGGCGGCCTCTACGGCGTCAGCCTCGGCCGCGCGTTCTTCGGCGAGAGCATGTTCCATCGCGCCCGCGACGCCTCCAAGGTGGCGCTGGTGCATCTGGTGGCCCGGCTGATCGCAGGCGGTTTCGCCCTGCTCGATACCCAGTATGTCACCGAGCATTTGCGCAGCTTCGGCGCCGTCGAAATCCCGCGGCGGCGCTACACGACGCTGCTCGACCGCGCCATCAAGGGCAGCGCGGATTTTTCCAAGCTGCCGATCGACCGTCCCGTCAGCGGCGCCCGTGCGCTGGATATCATCGCGGGCCGGGCGTAACCCGAACCGCTTACTGCCTGAAAATCCCCCCGAACAGCCCAGGTTGTTGCTGCGGTGGCGGCGGTGGTTGCGGTTGCTGCTGGAATTGCGGCTGCGGCGGCGGCGAGGGACGCGGGGCAGCCTGCTGCTTCGGCGGCGCGCGCTTTGCCGGAGGCGGCGGCGGTGCCGGTTTTGGCGCATCGGGCTGCGCGCTGACGATGGTGGTATCGGGGACTTTGCAATCGGTCAGCCAGATATCGTAGATCGGATGTTCGACGCCGTGCAGGCCGGGGCTCGCCGCAAACATCCAGCCCGAGAAAATCCGCTTCACCTCGCCCTGCAGCGTGATCTCGTCGACCTCGACAAAGGCGTCGGTGTTGGCGGCCTCGGTGGCGGGCCGCGTATAGCAGGCGTCGGTCTTGACGCGCAGCGCGCCGAACTGGACGGTCTCGCCGATATCCTCGTCGAAATTGATGATGCGCCCGGTGATCTTGTCGAGGCCGGAGAAACTTGCCTTCTTGTTGACGATCTTCTGCGCCGGCGGTTCGGTGACCACCTCGTCGCCAGGCTGCAGCGTCGCCGGCGTTTGCGGCACGCCCTTCGGCTGGCGTTGTCCCGGCGGCGGATTGGCGCCCGGAGGGGCGACCGCAACGCCCGGGCCGGGCTGCGGTTGCGGCGGAGCGATTGCGATGCCGGGCGGCGTATTCTGCGGAATCACCGTGGTGCCCGGCGGCGGCGCCAGCGGCTGCGACTGCACCGCGCCCGGCGGCGGTACGCCCTGCGGCGGCAGACGGCTCGGCAACAGGCGGCCCTGCGGCAGCGCCGGCACTTCCTCCTCGTCGTCGGGCGACGGCTGGTTGCCGCGGGGGATGCTGCCCGGCGGGCGCGGCGCCTGATCGGAAAAGATATTGCCGATCTGCGCGCGCGCGGGCGGCGCAAGCGCGATGGTCGAAGCGACGACGAGGGCCGCAAAACCGGTCAGGGCAATGGTTCGGAACATCTCGCGCGGCTTTAAGGGACGAATCGGGCTCGCGACATTGTACAGAATTGTACGGACTTATCCGCCGCTCGCAGGGCTTCCGGTTAACACGCCGAATACGGCGGGGAAAGGGCGGGTTGCCGGCTGCCCCGCCGCACTAGCCAGCCCCTGCCGCAGATGAAATAGTCTGCCGATCAGGGTTCGCGCAGCGCATGCCGGGCCGTGAAAAATCCGGCAAAAAACCACCGGAGCAGCAAGGGGGAAAGCCACCCAATGCCCGATCGAATTCGACTGGACGGCAAGGTCGCCGTGGTCACGGGGGCGGCCGGGGTCATCGGCGCCGCGACCACACGGCTTTTGGCCGAGCGCGGCGCGCGCATTGTCGCGGTCGACCGCAAGGCGCAGGAACTGCAAGCCGCGATAAAAGAGTTGCCGGCCTCGGCGCAGGCGCTCGGCCTGACCGCCGATGTCACCGATGAGGACGAGGTCGCCGGCTATGTCCGCGCCGCCGTCGACAAGTTCGGCGCCATCGACGTGTTCTACAACAACGCCGGCATCGAGGGCGACATCGCGCCGATCCCGAAATATTCGCTGGCGACATTCCGCCGGGTGCTCGACGTCAACGTGGTCGGCGTGTTCCTCGGGTTGAAGCACGTGCTGCCGGTGATGCTCAAACAGAACAAGGGCAGCATCATCAACACCGCCTCGATCGCCGGCCTGATCGGCTCGCCGGATATCGCCGTCTACAGCGCCAGCAAGCATGCCGTGATCGGGCTGACCAAAAGCGCTGCGCTGGAATGCTCGACCACCGGCGTGCGCGTCAATTGCGTCTGTCCCGGCATGATCGACAGCCGGATGCTGAGCGCGATCATCGAAGGACGCAACCCCGGCAACGCGCCGGTGCCCAGCGAGCGCATTGTCGAGCGGATTCCGGCGCGCCGGCTCGGCCTCGCCGCCGAAGTCGCTTCCGTGGTGGCGTTCCTCGCCTCCGACGAAGCCAGTTATGTCTCGGGCTCCGCCTACACCGTCGACGGCGGGCGCACCGCGGGCTAAACCAAGACACCGGACCCCACGCAACAGGTCGCCTCGCCATGCCCGTCACCCTCGATCCCGATGCCGCCGCCGTCTTCAAGGCGTTTCAGGAGGCCGGCCGTCCGGCTTACGAAACGCTTTCGCCGGCGGAAGCGCGCGCGTTCTATCTGCAGGGCCGCCTCGTCACCAACCCGGAGCCGCCGGAACTCAAATCGGTCGAGCCGCTTGCGATCCCCTCGCCTGCGGGCCCGATCCCGGCGCGGGTGTACACGCCGAAAGTGCTGCGGCGCTCGAACGGCCTTGCGCCATGTCTGGTGTTTTTTCACGGCGGCGGCTGGGTGATCGGCGATCTCGACACCCATGACGTGGCATGCCGCAAGCTCGCCGACGAAGGCCAGGTGATCGTGATCTCGGTCGATTATCGCCTGGCGCCCGAGCACAAATTCCCCGCAGCGGTCGACGACGCCATAACCGCCACCAAATGGATCGCCGGCAACGCCAAACAACTCGGCATCGACCCATCGCGGCTGATGGTCGGCGGCGACAGCGCCGGCGGCAACCTGGCCGCGGTGGTTGCGATATCGGCGCGCGACGGCAACGGTCCTGATATCGCGGGACAAGTGCTGATCTATCCCGCGACGGATTTTGCCAAGACGCACCCTTCGCACCGCGAGCCCGAAACCAGCATCCTGCTGACGCATACCGTCATCACATGGTTCAGCAATCACTATCTGAAGGATGCCGCCGACGGAGCGGATTGGCGGGCGTCGCCGGCGCGCGCGGCCACGCTGGCCGGGCTGCCGCCGGCCTATGTGCTGACCGCCGGCGCCGATCCCCTGCGCGACGAGGGCAACGAATACGCGCAGCGGCTGAAGGATGCCGGCGTCGCCGTGACCTTCAGGAATTTTCCCGGCCAGTTCCACGGCTTCTTCACCATGGGAAAATTGCTGCAGCAGGCCAACATCGCCGCCGCCGAAATCGGCCTCTGGCTGAAGGCGCTCAGTTAACCGGCATCGCGCGGAGAAAACCATTGGAAACGTCCGCTTCGCTGGCGATCGCCCAGCACACGCTGCTGTCGTGCGGTCTCATTCTGGCTGTCGGCACCGTCGCCGCCCTCGCCGCCCAGAAGATCCGGATTCCCGACGTCGCGGTGTTTCTCATCGCCGGCATCGCGATCGGCCCGCATGCGCTCGGGCTCGTTGATATCAAGGCGGGCTCGGCGCTGAACCAGATCATCCTGCTGTTCGGCGCGAGCTACATCCTTTTCGACGGCGGCGCGGCGCTGCGCTTCGAGGTGCTGAAGCAGGTCTGGATCACCATCGTGGTGCTCGCCACCTTCGGCGTGCTGATCACGGCCGCCATCACCGGGCTCGCCGCCCATTACATCATCGGCATTGCCCCAAGCGTGGCGCTGCTGTTGGGTACAACGCTGGCGTCCACCGATCCGGCGACACTGGTGCCGATCTTCCGGCAGATCCGCATTCGCGACCGGGTGGCGCAAACCGTGATGAGCGAGTCCGCGTTCAACGACGCCATGGGCGCGATCGTCACCTTCGCGGTGCTGGCGGTGGCGACGGGCAGCGGCGAATTCTCGCTGCTGCATTCGTTGTTCGATCTCCTCAAGCAATCCGTCATCGGCATCCTTGCCGGCGCGATATTGGGGTCTCTGGCGGCACTTTTGATCGCGCATGAACGATGGGCGTTTCTGGTCGAGTATGCGCCGGTGGTCACGCTGGTTGCGGTGATCGGCGCTTATTTCGCCGCGGACAATTTGCAGGCCAGCGGTTTCATGGCGGTGTTCGTGTTCGGCATCGTGCTTGGCAACAAGGAGACGTTTGGTTTTCAAATGGAAGCCGGCGAAGCGCAGAAGCTCGACGAATTTGTGCTGACCACGGCATTCATCATGCGGCTGTTCATCTTCATCCTGCTCGGCGCCCAGGTCGATTTCACCCTGATGGGAAAATACTGGTTCGGCGGCGTCGCCGTCGTCACCGTCCTGATGCTGGTGGCGCGGCCGGTGACGGTGTTCCTGTGCGCGCTGCCCGACCGCCGCGCGCGATGGAGTTTTGGCGAAATGCTGTTCATGTGCTGGACCCGCGAGACCGGCGTCATTCCGGCAGCCCTCGCCGGACTCCTGCTCGGCATCAAAGCACCCGGTGCGGAGATGATCGCCTCGGTGACCTTCATCGCCATTCTCATGACGATCCTGATCCAGGCCCCGACCACGCAATGGCTCGGGCGCAGGCTGGGGCTTCTGGAGAGTGGCTAGCGGGCCACGGCTACCGTTGCCTGTATCCGCGGTTGTTCTAGCCTCGCTCGACGGCGCCAGGCAGCCTTGTTGCTCGGTGCATTTCAGCAACAGTCCGACAGAATCGGCCTTCTCCCTCGGATGGTGGGTATGGGGTCCGAACGGCTGCCTTTAGATTGGCGGCGCAAGCTGGGAGTCCCGGTGCCGGCTAAGTCTATTTGAGGGCGACATGCGAAATTCAAAACTGATTGTTTCCCCCGCTGTGGCCGTCAGCGCGATTGTCGGCGTTGGCGCGGCATCTGCCGCCGATCTTCCAGTATACACTAAAGCGCCGCCGATCGTGGCGCCCGTTTATGACTGGTCCGGCGGCTACATCGGTATTGAAGGCGGCGGTGGCTGGGGTCATTCCGATCAGACCGATGTTCGGAGAACAGTTGCCGATGGCCACTTTTCGGTTAGCGGCGGCCTATTCGGCGGCACCCTCGGATACAACTGGCAAACCGGTCCGTGGGTGTTCGGATTGGAGGGCGACTACTCGTGGTCGGACATCTCGGGCCAGTCCAATATATGCGGTTTTGGTCCGCCGCATCCCTGTGGAACGAAACTTGAGTCGCTTGGCACGTTCCGCGGCCGTATCGGTCACACCGTCGGTGCGATGGGCAGCTGGCTGCTATACGGGACTGGCGGTCTTGCCGTCGGCGACGTCCACGGCTGGGATTCGCTGTTTCCCGCGTCCGGCAGCGCGTTCCGGGCAGGCTGGACGGTGGGTGCCGGCGTGGAGACAAGCTTCGCGCCGCACTGGACCGCAAAACTCGAATATCTTTATGTCGATCTCGGCAAATCCCATTTGTTCGACGTCGTGCCCGGCGTTCCCGAGACCGTCAGCTTCCGCGCGAACATCGTCCGCGTTGGCGTCAACTACTCGTTCAGCGGCCCGGTCGTCGCGAAGTACTGAACTCCAGGACCGACCCGTTCAAAAGCCCCGCATTGTCCGGGGCTTTTTTGTGCGTCGATCGCGACCGGCGAAGGGGCACATCCGTTTTGGGGCATTCCCCGCTTGCTCGATGTCAGCTAAGCCCCAATTATGACAAAACCCTGCATCGCCAAGAAACGACGCGAGAGGCCATAACCAGACCTTCGTGCGAATCTCCTGCGGTGCAGCAAGCGGCAATATCGCTGCTTTCGACGAGATGCACCCTTTCGGTCGCCGCGCGCTGATTGTAGCATCTACCTAAAAGAAACCGTCGCGAACCGGTTCCCGCCAAACAAGGAAACAACCAACCAAGGGGCAATTCAAATGGCCATGGCAGTCACACATGAGACGTTGTCCGACTCCGACCATAGCGCGCAGCTGCGCAAGGCGGTCGTCGCATCAACCATCGGCACCGCAATCGAGTGGTACGACTTTTTCCTTTATGGCACCGCTGCCGGGCTGATCTTTGGCAAGCTCTTCTTTCCCAACCAGGATGCGTTGACGGCCACGCTTGCGGCGTTTGGCACCTATTTCATCGGCTTCGTCGGGCGTCCGATCGGCGCCGCGATATTCGGTCATTACGGCGATCGCATCGGCCGCAAGGCGACACTGATCGCCACGCTGCTGTGCATGGGCATTGCGACCTTCCTGATCGCTTTCGTGCCTACCTACGAGTCGATCGGCATCTGGGGTGCGGTGATCCTGACGGTGTTGCGGATGCTGCAGGGCATCGGCGTTGGCGGCGAGTGGGGCGGATCGGTGCTGCTGGCGATGGAGTGGTCGCGCACCCACGGTCAACGCGGGTTGGTGGCGGCCTGGCCGCAATTCGGCGTGCCGTGCGGCCTGTTTCTGGCAAACCTTGCCATCCTGGCATTCAGCCAGTTGTCAGGCGACCAGTTCGCCACCTGGGGCTGGCGCATTCCTTTCGCGCTCTCGATTATTCTCGTGGGCGTCGGACTATGGATTCGCCTTGGCATCCTTGAGACGCCAGTGTTCCAGCAACTCCTGGACAACAAGAAAATCGAGAAGACCCCCATCGTCGAGGTCTTCAAGAAGCATCCGAAGGAGATCCTGCTGTCGGCATTGCTGCGGATGTCCGAGCAGGCGCCGTTCTATATCTTTACTGCGTTCATCTTCGCTTATGCCGTCGGCACCTTGCACATGTCGCGCGATCTGATTCTGAGCGCGGTGCTGGTCGCCTCTTGCGTCTCGTTCATCACCATCCCGCTGTCGGGCCATATCTCCGACCGTATCGGCCGCAGGAAGATGTATCTGATCGGCGCGGCGACCACGGGCGTGTTCGGCTTCCTGTATTTCGGCATGGTGGACACCGCGGCTCCGTTGGCGGTGTTCATCGCGATCGTGCTGTCGCTCATTCCGCATGACATGCAGTATGGGCCGCAGGCGGCTTTGATCGCCGAGTCCTTTACGCCGCGATTGCGCTACAGCGGCGCTTCGCTGGGCTATCAACTGGCGTCGGTAATCGCCGGCGGCCCGGCGCCGCTGATCGCGACCGCCCTGTTCGCCGCCTATCACTCCGGCTACGCGATTTCCATCTACATCGCCGGCTGCTCGGTCATAAGCCTTGTGGCGGCGTCGTTCATGCCTGACTACACCGGCAAGGACATTTCGGCGGAGTATGACGCCGGCGCCTAGGCGTAACGTCCATAGTCCGAGAGGGCCTGGCTTCGTCCAGGCCCTCTTGTTTTGTATGGCGTGTCCGGGATGGTTACCGGACCGAGCCGGTGGCAGGGCCGGCCGCGCCCTCAGCCGTAACTCGCCCGCGCCGCGCGGCGCAGCGATTGCGGCGGCTGGCCGAAGGCGCGGATGAAGGCGCGGCGCATCCGCTCCGGATCGCGAAAGCCGGTGGTTTGCGCAACGCGCTCGATCGCCTCGCTGGAGGATTGCACGCGCAGCCGCGCCACCTCGATCCGTAACCGCTCCACCGCCTTCGACGGCGTGGTGCCGGTCTCCGCGATGAAGGCGCGGGTGAAATGCCGCGAACTCATGCCGGCCTGCTCGGCCATGTCTTCCACCGTCAGCGGCGCATCGAGATGTTCGCGCGCCCAGGCCAGCAATGGCGCAAAGCGGCCGGCCGGCGCCTTCAATTCCAAGAGCGACGAGAATTGCGACTGGCCGCCGCTGCGGCGATTGTACAGCACGAGCTGTCGCGCGGTCTTCTGCGCGACCTCGTCGCCGAAATCCTCCGCTGCCATCGCCAGCGCCAGATCGATGCCGGCGGTGATCCCGGCCGAACTCCAGATGTTGCCGTCGCGCACGAAAATACGGTCGGGCTCCAGTTTCACTTTTGGATAGCTGCCGAGAAACTGGCTGGTGCGTTGCCAGTGCGTGGTGGCGCGGCGGCCGTCGAGCACGCCGGCTTCGGCCAGGATAAAGGCGCCGGAGCAGACACTGGCGACGCGGATGCCGCGCTTCACCATCGCGCGCACCAGCGCCAGCGTGGTTGCGCATTTCGCCGCCTCGCGCACCCCCTCGCCTCCCGCCACGATCAGGGTGGTGATCGCACCGGAGGGTTTTACGCCGCGCGCGAGCATCTCGACGCCGGATGTACTGCGCACCGGACCGGGCCTGACCGCCAGAACCTTGATCGACGACGCCTGGCCGGCATAGCGCGTGGCGATGTCGAACACCGAAATCGGCCCGGCGGCGTCCAGCAACTGGAAATTGGGAAATACGAGAACGCCGATCATGATTTCGCCTATGTCTTAAAATGAGGGAAATATGGCATTTCAGACATCAGGACATCACGGCATGATGCGCCGGTCAAGCAAATGCAGCTAAACCCGGAAAGGCCCCTATCATGCCCGCGCCGCTTCAGATCGGTCTCCTCATTTTTCCGAAGGTGACCCAGCTCGATTTCACCGGGCCCTTGCAGGTGTTCTCGAGCGTGCCCGGCGCGAAGGTGCACCTGATTTGGAAACGGATCGAACCGGTCGCCAGCGATTCGGTGATGATGCTGACGCCGACCACGACCTTTGCGGATTGCCCGCAGCTCGATGTGATCTGCGTGCCCGGCGGGGCCGGCACCGACGACATGGTCAACGACGAGGAGATGCTGGCTTTCCTGCGCAAGCAGGCGGCGGGCGCCAAATACATCACCTCGGTCTGCACGGGATCGCTGGTGCTGGGGGCGGCCGGATTGCTGCGGGGATACCGGGCGGCGACGCACTGGGCCGCGGTGGATTTTCTAAGTGCGTTCGGAGCAACACCGGCGAAGACGCGGGTCTGTGTCGACCGCAACCGGATTACCGGCGGCGGCGTCACCGCGGGCATCGACTTTGCGCTGACGCTGGTGTCGCTCATGGTCGACCGGCCGACCGCCGAGGCGATCCAGCTCAGGCTCGAATACAATCCGGCGCCGCCGTTCAATGCCGGCTCGCCCGACACCGCACCGAAGGAAATCCTCGCGCTGATGCGCGAACGGATCGCACCCAACCAGCAGCGCCGCGGCGAGGCGATCAAGCGCGCCGCGGCGCGGCTCGCATAATCCCGCCACCCGCGCACGAGAAAAAGGCCGCCTGGTTTCCCAGACGGCCTTTCCTGTCTCATGGCAGCCCCACATTGTCGGGCGATCTCAGAACCTCTGCACCGGGGGCCAATCTCCCGGCCGTATCCTGATCGGGTGCCGCTGCAAATCGGGGCAGTCGCGAACTGTGGCCCGATCCGACGCGGTGGTTTCCCACCTCCATAAGATGACCTGATTAAGCCGCGACGGCGGTGAATGCGCAAGAACGCTGCGAGAAGTATCCCCGTTGTTCCCGTTGTTCACAGGCGCGGGTGCGAGGCAATATCCGGATGATGGCGCTTTTGCAGGAATGTTTTTTAACCCGGCCCACGCTACGCTTCGGGCCTATGCCTGAATCGTTTATACCGCTGATGGAATGCCGCGAACAACCCGCCAACCCATGCCGGCGGGTTTTTCTTTAGTCAGGTCAAATCGATGGTTGCGGGAATCGCTCGATCCATGATCGCGCGCAAGAATTTCGAGATCTGGGCGGTGATGCTGGGATCGCTCGCGGCCGGCGCAGCCTATGCCTTCTATGCCGGCGAAGACATCAATTGGGATTGGCGGAACTATCACGAGTACAGCGCCTTCGCATGGCTCCATGGGCGATTGAATGAGGACGTAGCACCCGCCGGCGTTCAAAACTTCTTCAACCCGCTGGCCTATCTTCCCGCTTATCTGCTGCGCCACCATGCCGGCGCGCCGTATTGGGGAATGCTGCTCGGCGCAATCCATGGCCTCAACCTTGCGCTGATCTATTGGTTCACGCGCATCCTTCTGGCCAGCGCCTCCAGCGGATGGATGCTGGCGGCGGCGGTCATCATCGGCGCGTTCGGTCCGATGACGTTGTCCGAGGTTGGAACCAGTTTCGCCGATATCCTCACCGCGCTGCCGGTGATCGCGGGCCTCGGCCTGATCCTGTCGGCGGAGGCTGCGCATCGAACGCGCTATCTGGTCGCGGCAATGCTGATCGGCGGCGCCGTCGGATTGAAACTGACCAACATGGTTTTCCTGGTCGGCGCCGGTGCATCGCTTTTGCTCGCACCGCGGCCGCTGGCGGCGATGGCGTATTTTGCGGTCGGCGCGGTCGCGGGAACGCTCGGCACCGGCGGCGCCTGGGGCTGGTCGCTGTGGCAGGAATTCGGCAACCCGGTATTTCCATTTTACAATACCGTGTTTCACTCGCCGGAAGCGCCGCTCGATGCAATCACCGACGTGCGGTTCATGCCGCACAGTCTATGGGAAGCGGTCGCCTATCCGTTTTACTGGGCGGTCGGCAACTACCGCTCCTCCGAATATCCGTTTCGGGACCCGCGCTTCGCGATCGCTTTGGTGCTGTTCGCCGCCAATGCGGGCCTGGCCTTGCTGACCCGGATGCGGGTGTTCACGCGGCGGGACAAACTATTCCTGCTGTTTTTCCTGGTCGCTTACGCCATGTGGCTGCTGACATTTTCAATTCATCGCTACGCGGTGGTGCTGGAACTGCTGACCGCGCCGCTGGTCGTGCTGTTGTTTTCGCGTTTGCTGCGCGCGTTGCAGCTGACAGCGCTGACGCCGGGCCGGCCGCCCTGGAGCCACTTCGCAACCGTCGGCCTCGCCGTCGCCATCGCGCTGTGGTCGCAACCCGCCGACTGGCTGCGCCGTCCCTGGTCCGATCCTTACGACCCCCGATTGCCGGCGGCGCTTGCGAGCCCCTCGACCTATCTTCTGATCGAGAAGCCGCTCGGCTATGTCGTGCCGCTGCTGGGGCCGGAATCGCGGGCCTATCAACTCTCCGACATCGTGATGCCGATTGTGCCGGGCGGTCTGCTGGACCGGCGCGTTCGCGATGGTCTCGCCCATCCGAGGCCGGGCGGGGTGTGGGCGCTGCATCTTCGCGGCAGCGCGCCGCGGCAGTGCCTGCTTGACGAATATGGCTGGCGGTTCGACACGTCGCGGTCGTGCGCGATCATTCCGGGCGCCGACGGCGTCGATATCGAGGCCTGCCCGCTGCAGCCCTCGCAGCCAAAAAGCCGATCCGGCGACTGTTGAGTCGGTGTGCAGCCTGACTTCCCGGCGTCCACGGCCGGTAATCGCCGGTGGCCTTGCGTCATCGTGCGCCGAGCGGAATGCCTCAGATGCTTGCCATTCGCGCGGCGGTGCGCAGCGCAAGCGCCTCGATGGTGAGCGAAGGGGCCTCGCCGCCCCCTGAAGAAGGAAACACGCTGGCATCCGCGATCCAGAGGTTGCGCCAGCGGTGGCTTTGTCCGAAAGCATCGACGACCGAGCTTGCGGGATCATCGCCCATCCGGCAGGTGCCGAACACGTGGGTTGCCGCAAACCAGTCCCAGCTCGAATAGCTCTCGTAGATCCGTCGCGCACCGCTGGCCGCGAGTAGCTCGCGTGACTTTTCGACCATGAAACGAAGGCGAGCGATATCGGCTTCGGCAAGTGCGGAAGCGATGCGCGCCAGCGGCACGCCGAAGCGATCGCGCGCATCGGGATCGAGATCGACCCGGCTCTCGCGATTTGGCAGTTGTTCGCCGATCGCCCCGACGTGCAGCGCATGGCCCCAGAGATCCCGCACCGACTTGGCATGGTCGCGGCCCCAGCCCGGAACGGCCCTCAGCGCGAATGCCGCCAGCCCGCCGAGTTCGGCCTCACCGGAAGCATTGTAGAAACGGCATCCACCGATCACGCCGGGAATAGCGTCGGGCGCGTTGAAATCCCACGCGATAGCATCGCTTGGCAAGCCGCGGCGGCTGTGCTGCGGTTCGGGATGCAACGCGCCGACGTTGACGAAGAGGGTGTCCATGAAGTTCTGCCCGACCTCGCCGCTCTCATTGGCGAGACCCTCGGACGCAAGCAGCAGTCGCGGAGTTTCGACGGCGCCACAGGCCAGCACGACTTGTTTGGCGGCAATGCGTTCGATGCTGCCGTCGGGCCGCCCGACGAGAACGGCCGCGATCCCGTCGTTTGGCCCCGCTTCGATCCTGATCACCGGAGATTCCGCCCGCACGGTGCAACGGCCGGTTTGCAGCGCCGCCGCGATGAACGTGACATCGGCGCTGCCCTTGTCGCCGATCGGACAGCCCTTGTTGCAGGCGCCGCAATAATTGCACGGCGGTCGCCCGTTCCAGGGCAGCGACAGGGCCGCGCGGCTATTGGCCTGCCAGTCCAACCCCAGCGCCTTGGCTCCCTTGCCGAGCGTTTGCGACGCGTAGGACAGAGGATGCGGCGGCAGCGGAAATCCGCGCGAGCGCCAGCGCGCGCCTTGCGTCGCCGGGCCTGCCACCCCGATCAATTCCTCCGCCTCGACATAATACGGCTCGAGCGCGCCATAATCGAACGGCCAGTCCGCGGCGACGCCGAAGCGCGTCTTCATTTTCATCGCCGCGGGATGGATGCGATGCGCCTCGCCGGTGAAGTGCAGAGTCGTGCCGCCGATACCGCGGACGTGCCGATAGCCGTCCATCAGCCGTGTCGCGCCGTTGGCCAGCGGTCCCCATCCCCGGCTTCCCGATGCGAGCAACGGTTCACGACCGAGCTTCTGGCCCGGCGCGAACGTGACTTGGCCGGTACTGCCCGGCTTTTGCGGAAATTCGCGCAGCTCCCAGTCGGCGCCGCTCAGCGGATAGTCGGTCGACGGATCGAAGCGCGGCCCGGCATCGAGCAGCAGCACCGATCGTCCGCGCCGGGTCAGGCCATAGGCCGCGGCGCCCCCGCCCGCGCCTGCGCCCACCACGATTGTGTCCCAGCCTTCGTCGCCGCTCATGAAGGGCGTTGCTGGAAATCGGCGAAGCCGTCCGGCTGCGGCGGACCGGTATAGGCAAAGGCCGATTTGATCGCGGGCGTCGAATAATAGGCCGTGCCCAGATGATCGCGCATGGTCAGGACGAACAGTTGAATGCCGTCGTCACGGGAGGCGAACGCGGCGTCCAGCGCGGCCAACCTGCCGGCCTGGTCAAGCGCCAAAAAATCCGCAGCGCCTAGCGACGCTGCGTGCCTGTCGAGCCATGCCATGCCCTGCGCGATCCGGGCCTGCAGATCCGGCACCGCGAGTACCTGCTGGTGAACTCCCAGCGCGGCAGCGCCGGGGAGTCCGTCGCCGGGGAACATGGTTTCGGCAACAGCAGCCATCGAACGGGTGACATGCTCGCGCGTGCCCGGAGCACGGAGCGGTGTCGCGACGAGGCGCCATGGCGCCGCCGCTCCGCCGAACGAGAAAGTGCCGAGCAGCGCGAGTAAGTGACGCCGCTTCATGTGCCTGTCTCCCTGATGTGCGCCCGAGAGCAACACCGGCTCTCGTCTACACCCGCCGCCGAGCTTCCTCAAATCGAGTGGTGCGGCCAGTGCCGTAGCCTTCGATCCCATCGAGCGCGAGAACTGATGGCCGCCAGCTTCATGTAACGAGGCCAGCACCTTGGTGCGAGACCGCGGCAGAATTGTTCGGGGCGAAGCTGAGTTGTCGCGCGACCCGGCCCGCAGCCCGCGTTGAGTTTGGCTTCAACAGCCGGTGAGCCGTCCCCAACGGCCGCGTCGGAATACGGAACCGCCTGTGCCGGCGCCTAAAATCCAATCCGCGACGAAGAATAGATGGCGTGGGCGTGGTCGCCCCAGTCACCGCCGACCTGGCCGCCGGCGTATCCGCCCGCCCACGGCGATGGTGATCCATCCGGCGCAAACCGGTAGCTGAAGCCTATCGTCGCCGTCTGGAACTGCGCATGGACACTCGCCATCTGGCCGATCACGATGCCACCGCCGGTCGCAAACGAAGAAATACCGACGTTGCCGAGGTCGACATATTGATAGTTCAGGGTGAGCATCCAATTTGGCCGCCACAGGTATTCGAGGCCAGCGCCGACCACCCAGCCGAACTTGGGCTGGGATACGTCGAAGGCCGTCGTCGGCGCCAGGGTGGAGAACTGGCTGGCCAGATTGACGTTGCCATAAGCCGCACCGCCGGTGCCGTAAAACAGCCACCGGCCCGTCGTGAACCCGATCCGCCCGCGGAACGTGCCGTAGTAGTCGATCATCGCCGAAGTCTTGGCAAAATCGCTGGCGGGACCTGAGCTCGGCGTCAGCCCGCCGGTCATCCTGCTGTTGAGGTTGGTGCCCTGAAAATCGGTTTCAAAACCGTAGAGCATCGAGCCCTGTTGCCAGTTGTAGCCGGCATGACCGCCGGCCACCCAGCTGCTCGCGCTGGCGGCGTTGGCGCCAAATGCCGGAACGTTCCCTCCGGCAGCCGCCGGGCCGCCCGACAGCATTAGCGCCGCCATGACGCAGGTGGATGCGAAAAACGAAATCGTGCGCAATGGGAAAAACAAAACCGCCTCCGTCGCAATCAGCCTTTTGCCCCGACGCGAGCGCCGAGATTTCGGAAATCAAGATATCAGACGCCCTACTATTTGCTGTGACCGATTGGCAACAGGGGAAAACCGTTTCTGCAAGACCGCGCGCTCCAGCGTAGGCCGGCCTCGTTGCGCGCCATCCCCCGCGAATAACTATCGATCGGCTCTCTGAATTTCGGATCGAGGCGGCAGCGTCGATGGTCGCATCGAACGCCGTCCGGCCACGGTTGAATCAGCTACCCGGCGTCCACGGCTGGTAGTCGCCGGTGGCGGCGGGACGCCGGCCGCTGGCCATCGTCGAGCCGGGAGGGCGATAGGCCGAAGGCGTGCCCGTCATGTTGGCAAGATGCGGCTTTTCCCATTCGTGGGGCGTGTAGCTCTCTTCGGTTGGCGCGACATCGACGGTGTGATGCAGCCAGCCATGCCATGACGGCGGCACGCGGGTGGCCTCGGCGTAACCGTTGTAGACCACCCAGCGCCGCTCGAAGCCGAGCGACGGATCGATCTTGCGGCCCTTGGTGCGGAAATAGCGGTTGCCCTGCTCGTCCTCGCCGACCAACTCGCCGAACCGCCAGGTCCACAATTGGGTCCCGAAAGTCTGGCCGTTCCACCACGTGAATAGTTTGAGGAAAAACAGTTTCATGGCCGCGCCGGTTGAGAGAAAGCTCCCGACCCTGATGCCATCGGCAGCCCGAATTGTCCAGTTGCGTGCAGCGATCAAGCCGAGTTGATTGAAAGCGGCAAGCCTCGCCTCCTCAAGGTGACCGATGGTCACGCAACAGGCCCAATCCGTTCATTTCGCATACAGTTCCGGTCTGACAGCTTGAACCCAGGCACAATCAGGTGCGGGCCTCGGGAACGTCCACCCTTCAGCGAGGTTGGGCTGTGTCCCGCAGATGGAGCCAATGATGATCAGTCTTAAGGTTTTGAGTACGGCAGCCGCCATGGCGCTGGTGTTGCCGATGGTACCGGCCGCAAGCTTCGCCCAGCAGCAACATCCGGGAGTGAGTGGCGGCGTTCGTGTCGGCGCAGCACCGGGGCCGCGTTATAGCGGCGCTCCCGGGCCGCGCTTCAATGGCGGTGGCGCTCCCGGGCCGCGTTACAGCGGCGGCGGTTATCGTCGCGGCGGAGGGTATATCCCCGGAGCCGTTGCCGGTGCGGTGGCCGCCGGCGTGATCGTAGGCTACCCGGGCTATTATCCCCCGGGCTATTACGATGACCAGTATTACGAAGACGCGCCCGTCGCCGTGGTTCCCGATGCCGGCGACGGCGACGATGCGGTGGCTTACTGCATGCAGACCTATCGTTCCTACGATCCTGGGTCGGGAACCTATCTGGGCAACGACGGCTTTCGGCATCCCTGCCCGTAATCGAGGCCTGAGATCCTAAAGTAAAAAGCGGCGCATTCCTCTGCGCCGCCTTTGCCGTTTCACGACCGCGTCGCCAGCGCAACGCCGGCGAGCGTCAACACCAGGGCTGCGATCTGGCCGACCCCGAGCGGCTCTTGCAGCCAGATCGCCGCCACGGTCACCCCGATCACCGGCACCGCCATGGTGCCGATCGTGGCCACCGACGCCGGCAAACGCTCGAGCGCCGCAAACCAGCAGACATAGGCGACGCAGAACTGGACGAAGATCATGTAGGCGATGCAGGCCCATCCGGCCGGCGACAGCGCAGACAACGACGGATGCTCGATCGCCAGCCCGACGATCGAAACCGGCAAGCAGCCCAATCCGATCTGCCACGCCGCCGAGGTCGCGCCGGGCAGCGAGATCGGAAACCGCTTCAGGAAGATGGTGCCGGCGGCAAAACCGAAGGCACCGAGCAGCGCCAGCAGGATGCCCGGCAGCTTGGTGAGGCTTGCGGCAAAACCGTTGCCGCCCATCAGGGCCGCGATCCCGCCGAACGCCATCGCCAGCGCCAGCAACCGCAGCGGCGTCAGCCGCTCGCCGAGCAGCGGCCAGGCCAACAGCGCCGTCCATACCGGCATGGTGTAGGCGATCACGGCGGCTTCGCTGGCCGGAAGCCACACCAGCGCCTGCCCCATCACCGCCATCCACAGCGTGACGTTGAGGAACGCCGACACCAGCACGCGCCAGCGCTGGTCGTTCGGCAGCCGCAAGCTCTGGCCGCGCAGCAGCGCGTAAAGCGCCAGCGTCAGGCCGCCGGCGATGCCGGTTAATCCGCGCGCCGACAGCGGCGGCCATTCCGACAGCAGGTATTTGATGATCGGCCAGTTCAGTCCCCAGCCGACCGAGGTCACGGCGAGGAACAGAAGGCCGGAGGGCGCCATGCGCGCTTTGGCGCTGCGCTGATTGGGGACGGTCATTGTTTCGGATGAGCTTTGTGAAACCGGGAAGGGAATCGGCGGCACCTTGCCGGTTATCCCGGCTCCACGCTATCGGCCGGCGGGCATGTCAGCCCGGCCGTCATGTCGGCGTCACCTGAGTCTTTCCTGTGCAAGCCCTCGGGCGCAATAAATAGTTGTCCTGTGAACAGCGGGTGCTGTTCAAAATCCCGGTCCCCCGCAACAATTTTTTCGCTTGGGAATCTCTGAGGACTCACTGATACTTGGGTCCAACCAAGGCGCGGCCGGACCCCTTGGTTTTCCCCTGTTTCCACCATATTTAGTATTTGATTCAGGAACTCGTACTAGTGCTTGACGTGCGCAATGGAGTCGTCCTAGCCTTCGATCTGTTCGGCGCGAGTGTGTTTGGGTCCCGCCGGTCGCTCCCTAAGGGTTCCAGAATGACCACTCCGTCCGCCGTTTGAGGCAGCGGGTGCCGGGGTCGTTTGCCCGGAACTCAAGGGGGATTTTGGGGCGCTAAAATGGGCCGGAAGCGGCTCAACTGATGTGTTGGGGCGTTGAACGATGAACAGGGCCGGGTCCACCGGCCGAGCTTTGCGAATGGACGGGGTCACAATCGTGGCTCCTGGGTTCGCTCAAGGAAAACCGCCCGGCGCCGCGACAAGCGGTCCGGTCAAAAAGAACGGGGCACGACCATGCGAATCGAACGGCGCAACACCACTGACGGCCAGTCACCCTATGCAGGGATTGATTTCAGATTGACGACATCGGAGATCCGCAATCCCGATGGCTCGGTAGTGTTCCGCCTGGAAAACGTCGAGGTGCCCGAATTCTGGTCGCAGGTCGCCTCCGACGTGCTGGCCCAGAAGTATTTCCGCAAAGCCGGCGTCGCCGCCCGCCTGAAGAAGGTCGAGGAAGAAACCGTGCCGTCCTGGCTGTGGCGCTCGGTGCCGGACGCCGAGGCGCTGGCCGACCTGCCAGAGGCCGAACGCTACGTCAGCGAACTGTCGGCCAAACGGGTGTTCGACCGCCTCAGTGGCTGCTGGACCTATTGGGGCTGGAAGGGCGGCTATTTCTCGTCCGAGGAAGACGCCCGCGCGTTCTGCGACGAACTGCGCTTCATGCTGGCCAAGCAGATGGTGGCGCCGAATTCCCCGCAATGGTTCAACACCGGCCTGCACTGGGCCTACGGCATCGACGGTCCCGGCCAGGGCCACTATTACGTCGACTGGAAGACCGGCAAACTCACCAAGTCGAAATCCTCCTACGAGCATCCGCAGCCGCACGCCTGCTTCATCCAGGGCATCGAGGACGACCTCGTCAACGAGGGCGGCATCATGGACCTGTGGGTGCGTGAAGCCCGCCTGTTCAAATACGGCTCCGGCACCGGCTCCAATTTCTCGCGGCTGCGCGGCGAAGGCGAAAAGCTTTCGGGCGGCGGACGCTCGTCGGGCCTGATGAGCTTCCTCAAGATCGGCGACCGCGCCGCCGGCGCCATCAAGTCGGGCGGCACCACGCGCCGCGCCGCCAAGATGGTGGTGGTCGACGCCGATCACCCCGACATCGAGACCTATATCGACTGGAAGGTGAAGGAGGAGCAGAAGGTCGCCGCATTGGTGACCGGCTCCAGGATCAACCAGAAGCATCTGAAGGCGGTGCTGAAGGCCTGCGTCAATTGCGAGGGAAGTGGCGACGACTGCTTCGATCCGGAAAAGAACCCGGCGCTGCGCCGCGAAATCAAGCTCGCCCGCCGCGCCATGGTCACCGACGCCATGATCAAGCGCGTCATCCAGTTCGCACGCCAAGGCTACAAGGAGATCGACTTTCCGATCCTCGACACCGACTGGGATTCGGAAGCTTATCTGACGGTCTCCGGCCAGAACTCCAACAATTCGGTGTCGCTGAAGGACGATTTCCTGCGCGCGGTGGAAACCGACGGCAACTGGAACCTGATCGGCCGCACCAACAGGAAGGTGACCAAGACGCTGAAGGCGCGCGACCTCTGGGAAAAGATCGGCCACGCCGCCTGGGCCTCGGCCGACCCCGGCCTGCACTTCAACACCACCATGAACGACTGGCACACCTGCAAGGCCTCGGGCGAAATCCGCGCCTCCAACCCGTGCTCGGAATACATGTTCCTGGACGACACCGCCTGCAACCTGGCGTCCGCCAACCTCATTACTTTCTACAACACCACGACCAAGGCTTTCGACGTCGCTGCCTACGAGCATCTCTGCCGGCTGTGGACCGTCGTGCTCGAAATCTCGGTGATGATGGCGCAGTTCCCGTCCAAGGCGATCGCGGAGCTTTCCTACGAATTCCGTACCCTCGGCCTCGGCTTTGCCAATATCGGCGGCCTCCTGATGACCATGGGGCTGTCCTACGACTCAAAGGAAGGCCGCGCGCTATGCGGCGCCCTGACCGCGATCATGACCGGCACCAGCTACGCCACCTCGGCCGAGATGGCGAAGGAGCTCGGCCCGTTCCCCGGCTACAAGAAGAACGCGAGCCACATGCTGCGGGTGATCCGCAACCACCGCCGCGCCGCGCACGGCGAATCCCGCGGCTATGAGGCGCTCGCGGTCAATCCGGTGCCGCTGGATTACGCCAGCGTGCTGCAGGCCGACATCGTCGAGCATGCCAAGGCCGCCTGGGACCGGGCGCTCGAGCTCGGCGAACTCCATGGCTACCGCAACGCGCAAACGACAGTGGTGGCGCCGACCGGCACCATTGGCCTCGTCATGGATTGCGACACCACCGGCATCGAGCCTGATTTCGCGCTGGTGAAGTTCAAGAAGCTCGCCGGCGGCGGCCACTGGAAGATCATCAACCGCGCCGTGCCCGAGGCGCTGCGCGCGCTCGGCTACTCCGAGGCCGACATCGCCGAGATCGAGGCCTATGCGGTCGGCCACGGCTCGCTGTCGAACGCGCCCGCGATCAATGTTTCCACCTTGAAAGCCAAGGGCTTCACCGACGAAGCGCTGAAAAAGGTCGAGGCAGCGCTCCCGACCGCCTTCGACATCAAGTTCGCCTTCAACAAGTGGACGTTTGGCGAGGATTTCCTGCGCGACACCCTCAAGATCGCGCCCGAAGACATCGCTACGCCTAATTTCGACCTGCTCGCCGCGGTCGGCTTTAGCAAACGCGAGATCGAGGCCGCCAACGTCCACATCTGCGGCGCCATGACGGTGGAAGGCGCGCCGCATCTGAAGGCCGAGCACTACAGCGTGTTCGATTGCGCCAATCCCTGCGGCAAGGTCGGCAAGCGGTACCTTTCGGTGGAAAGCCACATCCGCATGATGGCGGCGTCGCAGCCGTTCATTTCGGGCGCGATCTCCAAGACCATCAACATGCCCAACGACGCCACGGTGGAGGATTGCAAGTCCGCGTACCTCTTGTCCTGGAAGCTCGCGCTGAAGGCCAACGCGCTCTACCGCGACGGCTCGAAGCTGTCGCAGCCGCTGAACTCGCAACTGATCAGCGACGACGACGAGGAAGAGGACGGCATCGAGGCGTTCTACGACAAGCCGATGGCCGCGCGCACCGCGCAATTGTCGGAGAAAGTCGTGGAGCGTCTGGTCGAGCGCATCGTGGTGATGCGCGAGCGCGAGAAGATGCCGGATCGCCGCAAGGGCTACACCCAAAAGGCCGTGGTCGGCGGCCACAAGGTGTACTTGCGCACCGGCGAATATGACGACGGCCGGATCGGCGAGATCTTCATCGACATGCACAAGGAAGGCGCGGCACTGCGCTCCTTCATCAACAACTTCGCGATCGCGGTCTCGCTCGGCCTGCAATACGGCGTGCCGCTGGAGGAATACGTCGACGCCTTTACGTTTACCCGCTTCGAGCCCGCCGGGCCCGTGCAGGGCAACGACTCGATCAAGTATGCGACCTCGATCCTCGACTATGTGTTCCGGGAGCTTGCGGTCAGCTACATGGGCCGGTTCGATCTCGCCCATGTCGACCCCAGCGAGTCCAACTTCGACGCCATGGGCAAGGGCGTCGAGGAAGGCAAGGTGCCGGACCCCTCGCACTCGACCAGGTACGTCTCCAAGGGCCTGACCCGCTCGCGTACCGACAACCTCGTGGTGATGCGCGGCGGCAGCGACCCGGCGACCGAAGCCCGCGGGGGCGGCAACATCACCGCGATGGCCTCGCACGGCCCGACCGCGCGCGCGGCCGACGCAATCGAAGGCGCGGTCGCGCTGAAGCAGGAAGCCCAGCACGATTTGTCGCCGACCGAAAAGCTCGAAGCCCTGCAATGGAGCAACGCCGGTGCGGCGGCCCAGGCGGCCCCGTCAAAGGCCGAGCGCCGCGCCGAAGCCAAAGCCAAGGGCTACGAAGGCGAGATGTGCAGCGAATGCGGCAACTTCACGCTGGTGCGCAACGGCACCTGCATGAAGTGCGAGACGTGTGGGTCAACGACGGGGTGTTCGTAAGCCTCGTTTTTTAATGTGGAGTTCTGACTAGGTCGTCCATCCCGTGTGTTTCCGTGTCCATTTAGTCAACACTAGGATGTCGATTAGAAGGATTTTCTAGCCGGTGGCCCTAAGGGCCGCCGGCGTCGTCTAAAGGAGACCGCCGTCCCGTCGGTCCGATTTCGGATCGATCCGGTTCGCCGGGATAGGCCCGCTCTCGCCTTTCGACGGCTTGACCCACTGCACTTTTGGGTACACCTCAGGTGCGTTCTGTAGTGCTGTTTATGGTGATTATTGTGATGAGTTGCGTCCGAATCGGGGAGCGCTGTGATGGCTAATCCGCAGCGCAAGCTGGATTGGGCAAAACTGCTGAACGGGAAGCGGCGCAAGCCGCCCGCGCCGCCGAGCCCAGAGAAGGGTGCTTTGCGGTGGTTTCCATTTCCGTTGCGGTCGCTAGCAAGCAGCAATTGTCGAAGGTATCCTTGCCGCCTGCGAACACCAGAGCCGGTACCTGGAATTTTCCGACAAAGCTCTTCATGTCCGACATCTCCGCGATGAAGCTGGTCGCAGGATAATAAGCGATGACGGCCGAAACAGCGTCGGGTTGCCGCTCCGCATAGGCGAGTGCGCCGCCGCCTCCGGCCGAAAAGCCGATGACCGCGACCTTGCCGGCAAGCGCATTGGAAGAAGCGAACGCCCTGGTGATTGCCTTTTGCAATCGATCGCCGCCTTTTTGGTCCGCCGAAAAAATATCCCGGCCGTCGATGACGACGGCATAATAACCGAGCCCGGCGATCTTTTCGGCGTACTCTTTGTAGGGGCCGGTCCCGTCCATACCCGACAGGATTAGCACCACACGGCCTTGCCCGGACGGCGGGGGCAAGTCGATATCGGGAGAATTGCCTTCGCCCGTCGCATTGACGGCGCCGACTCCGCCTAAAGAGATAAGTGTCGTAACCAGGATTGAGAGCGACGCCGCAAAAAATCTCAACATCATTTGGAATTTCACGGTGCGCCCCAGCCATGGGGAGTTGATTGCCGATAGAGCGACTGGCTCAACCCTTCACCCATCGCCCCGCCGCCTCGGCTGTGTCTTCCGGCCGCGTGTTGAACGCGATGGCCGTGCCGGGTGCTGCCTTGTGGACGGCATTGATCAGCATCTCGAACAGCGGCAGGCTTTTCGGCGGCATGCGAATGCCGCCGCCGATGACGACGCAATCATAGTGCCCGGCCGCAAGCCGGTTTTCGAGCGCGGCAACAGCCGATTTGTCGGGCTTCACCAGACAGAGATCGGCATCCCAGCCGCGCGCCTTCATTTGATCCATGGCGATCCTGATGCCCGCATGAATCTTTTCCGCGTTGAAGCCAGGCGGCAGTGCGGGATCGGAGAAGTCGACGGTTTCCGGCTCCTGGCCGACGAACAACACCTGCGTCATCCTGATTGCTCCATTCCGGACGCGAAGCGCGTCATTCCTTCGCCGCCGTAAAAAACTTCGTCCCGTCAAAGAAACGATTCGGCCGGTTGAAGATTGAGAGGAACATCGCCCCTTTGGGCGCATGCGCGACATGGATGTTGCCGCCCGGACGCCACACGAAGTCGCCGGCGTGGCACGCTCCCTCCGCGTCTTCCAGCGATCCCTCCAGCATGAAGGTCTGTTCGAGCGCGGTGTGCTCGTGCAGCGGCACCACTGCGCCGGGCGCCATCCTGAACAGGATGGTCGAGCGCCCTTCGTCGTCCTGGTACAGGATCTTCATCTCGATGCCGTCGAAGTCGGTTCGCTGCCAGGGCATCGAGGATGCTGCGACGAGGGTCGAGCGAAGTTCGGGCGGGTTGACCGGCACAGGCTTGTTCATGGCGTCGTCTCCGGAAATACGCCACCAGACTTGCGGCGCAATACGCGGAGTTTATCACCGGGCGCGCATTTGCGCGACCCGTTGCTGTTGCTGTCGTCATGGCCGGGCTTGTCCCGGCCATCCATGATCGGCGATCCCGTGGCCTGGATGCGGCACTACCTGCCGTTTCTGATGCCGCGATAAGCGATCAGGCCGCTTCACCGCCTTCGTCTTCGCTCTGGTCGAGCAAGACGCGAAGCTCCGCGACCACCTCGTCGTAATACTGGTTGAGCCGCTCGATCTTCTGCTGCTGGGCGGCAAACTCGTCATCGAGCGCGGCGCGCTCTGCGGGATTGAGCGGAGCCCGGTCGTCGAATGAGAAAAGCTCGGCCGCGGGCATTGACTCGATATTGCCAGGTTTCATTTCACTAACTCCACACTACGCTACTGACTAACAACACGATGGCTGTCGACGATTGATCCTGGCGCTGGTGGTCGTATTGGGGATGTCGTTTGAGGGCATAATTGGGCGCTTCCGGGCCGCTTCAATGGCCCGGGAAAGCCAAAACTGAGAGCGCCTGGCGAACCGCAAGCGGCCGCTTCGCTCAAATCCTCAGCTCTGATGCGGTCCCCGCATCATCTTCATGGCGTCCTCGATATGACGCCACTCGCTGGCTTCATCCGCCTCGCCCTTGCGTTCACACGCCAGCGCGTTGCGGGCGGCGTGGGCGATCGCCTCTGCGCCATGCCGTTCGAGCATCTGCCGCGCGATGGTGTGGATCTGCGTTTGCGACGTCATCTTGCTCTCCTTGCTGTCTTGCGATTTCGGCCGCAGCAGCCGTTTTGCGGCAGGATGCGGCTGGTTTGAAAACCGCCGAACCCCGGTCGCGTTCCCTCCACGCAGCGCCTCGGTTTCAGGGTTCCCGCGCTGTGGGTGGCCGCAACCTCTCCATCCCGTCGCCTTGCTTTGGTCAAACCTTGCTGGCGTCTGGAACGAGGTAAATTCGACGTTGCAGCAGGCAGGGGACGCCCATGCAATCCACACCGAAGCTTCAGGAAATCGATTCCGGCGCCACCTATCCGATCGCGCCCGAGGTCGTGTTCGACACGCGCGTGAATCAAGACTCGCCCGACCCGGTGCATGAGGTCCTGAGCCTGCTGTCGCGGCGGCGCGCGCAGACGGCGGCGGACCCCTCGCAGAGCGAGCCGTCGCAACGGATGGAAGTGACTCCCACGGTCGATGTGACGTTTCGCGCCGCGGCCGTCGACGGCGTCGCGGCCGCAGCCAAGCGGTCGGCGATCGGCCGCCGGGTAAAGAACGCGTCCGTGGCGTTCCTGTTTGCGCTGTGCAGCGCGATCGCGGCCGCGGTCTGGACTCACCATGGCGATGTGGCGAGACAGATGGCCTCGCGCTGGATGCCGCCGTTCGTGCTGGCTTCATTCGCGCCGGCCGAAGAAGATCAGGCGCCCACGCAACAGGCGGTCGCGGTCCAGCCGGAAGGTGCTGCACCGGCGGTCGCCGCTTCGCCTGCGGATTCGCAATTGCTGACGTCGATGGCGCGCGATCTTGCCGCGATGGGACAACAGATCGAGCAGCTCAAGGCCAGCATCGCCGAGCTCAGGGACGGCCAGGCCCAACTGTCCCGCGACATCGCCAAAAGCCTCGAGACCATCAGTTCCGAGAAGGTAACAGCCCTTCCGCCGCGGCCGGCCGCAGCGCCGCGCAAGCCGAGACCGGTACCTCCGCCCCCGCCGGCCGCGACCGCTTCGACGGTACCGCCGCCCTATTATCCGGCCTATCCGGCGCCACCCGCGCCTGCGCCGCCGCCACCGCAAACCATGGTTCAGCCGGATGGCGAACCCGTGGTGCGCCCGCCAATGCCGCTGCACTGATCACTTCTCCCTCGCCCCGCTCTTGCGGGGTCGAGACGAGCGAAGCTCGCTCTTAGAGGGTTGGGGTGAGGGGCTCTGTCAACGATCCGACGCGCGGAGAGTCCCCCTCACCCGGCGCTCAAGAAAGCGCCGACCTCTCCCCGCATCCGCCTTCGCCCGAAGGCGGGCTTCGGCGGACAAAAGCGGGGCGAGGTAAGCAAGTGCCCACGCCAGCTCACAGTTCCCCAAGATCCGGCGGCTCGAACCAGTTGGTCAGCGACAGGCCGCCGTCAACCACGATCGCCGCTCCCGTGACGTAGGCCGACACCCGGTTCGACAGCACCGCCAGCGCCATCGGCGCGAGGTCCTGGGCCTGGCCGAGGCGGCCGAGCGGGATGTGTCGGGCGAGCGCAGGATCGGCGACAAACCCGCCGGCGGCGATGGCGCCGGGCACCAGCGCATTGACGCGGATTCCATGGCGGCCGAGGGTTTTGGCCAATTCCCGGACCAGCATGGCGAGCGCTGCTTTCGCGGTCGAGTAATGCGGCAGGTTGCGCGGCGTGTCCGCATGCAGCGAGGTCAGGAACAGGAACGAACCGGGTTCATGCGCCGCGATGAGTTTTCGCGCCAGTTCTCGCGCGAGGTGAAAGCCGGCGTCGACATTGACCGCATGCATCCTGGCCCAGGTCTCGGTGTCGACCGCCAGGGCGTGATCGGCCTCGCGGCGCGGCGGCGAGGCGCTGTGAACGAAATGGGTCACCTGCCCGACCGCTGCTTGTGCATCCGCCAGCAACGCATCGCAGGCGGCGGACTTCGCGAGATCGCCGACCCAGGGCACGGCGAGCTTGGGCCGTGGCGAGGCGGCCACCGCCGCGGTCACCGTGTCCCGGTTCACATCGGCAAACACGGTCCGCACGCCCTCGCCGGTCAGAGCCTGCGCGATCGCACGGCCGATGCCGTTTCCCGCGCCCGTGACCAGTGCCGCTTCGCGCGCGGGATCGAAGGGATGGTTGAACAGACTCATCTGGACCAAAGTCTCCTTGCGGGGATGCGAGCCTAGCGGATGAGGTAGGCAATGGCGACAAGCACGACCACCACGGCGACGAGCAGCCAGGCCCCCCTGCTCTGTTGCTTGTTCGAAAGCAACGCAACGGCAACAAGCAAGCCTATGCCGATCAGCGTGTACATGGCGCCGCCTCCCTCACACGGCGAGCGGGAGCACCGCTGCGGTACCGCCAACGATCGCAATGTTCGCGCCGCTTGTGAAGCCTGAGCCCCACGCCGGATTTTCCAAATATTAAGCAAGAGCGCCGCGCGGAATCGCCGCGGCAAAAAATTACCACAATCTTTTTCTCGAAACTATTGCGTTCGAGAAGGAGAGCCTCCGATGCGGATAGCAAGCGCGATCTTCGCGGGTTCGATTGCCGCCCTCGCCGTCCTGACGGCGCCGGCGCTGGCGAAGGATTCCAATGCCCCAAAAACCGGGGACCAATCAGCTTCGCCGGCGTGCACCTCGTACGAACAGACGCTCGATGGCGAATGGCGGCCCGTTCCATGCCAGGAGCTGGGGTCAAAGCCGCAAACGCAGTACAAGCCCGCGACCGGCAGCACCGACAACGCAACGCACTGAACGCGTCTAGTGCCGCTTGAAATACTGCACGTCGCGCTCGTGCTTTTCGGCAGCAGCCCGCGACTTGAAGGTGCCGAGGTTGCGGCGCTTGCCGGTTTTCGGATTCACCTTGCGGGAATAGAGCCGGTATTCGCCGGATGGCAGTTTGCGGATCATGGGACGGACCCCTGGCTTGATGGCGTTCCCCGGGATAATGGCGGTTGACGCGGTCGTGTTCCAGGGCGCGGATGACTTTCTGCAAAAAGCCGGCTGATCGCCGAAGCGCAAATCAGTGAACTGTCAAGTGCGGTCCGCAAAAATATTCCGATTTTCCGAATAGCCAAATCAGTTCATATCCATTGTTGTTCCGCCTCTCTGAGGGGCGCTCGCGATCGTCACGGACGCGGGGCGGGATGCGGTGGACGCGGATGGCGCTTTGACGAATGCGCCTGAGGCGGACGGCGAAGTCGTGTGGTCCTGACACCCCGACGCTGGTGTCAAGTTTGCGAAAGG
>NZ_SSMW01000013.1 GCF_004799405.1 Bradyrhizobium sp. | reverse complement strand
CGCGGGCCAGGACAACGGCGGGGGAGGAACGCCTCCGACTTTGGAAAAAGGCGCTCGAATTTTGGCCGCCCTACGCCGACTATCAGCTCAAGACCGAGCGCGAGATACCGGTGGTCGTGCTGGATCCAGTCCAATAGGGTACGTGGTGGCCGACCGCCGCAGCGACGCAATCTCGCTAATTCGCACGGCTTCGTCCCTTTGGCCGCGCGATAGCGGCTCGCACGCACCTTCAACCGGAGGCAATCGACATGAAACTCGGACGCCTTGGTGTGTGGTACAGCACCGATAAACTTGACGGATCGCAGCTGCGCGATTTCGTGCGTACGGTCGAGAATAATGGCTACTCGAACCTGTGGTACCCCGAATCACGGGGCTATGAGTCGATGTCGCTGGCGTCCTGGCTGCTGTCGAGCAGCGAGAAGCTGGTGATCGGCAGTTCGATCGCCAACATCTATGCACGCGATTCCTTCACCGCGCAGCGCGCCATGGTCTCGCTGAACGCGCTCTACGACGACCGGTTCATTCTCGGTCTCGGGGTCAGCCACATTCCGATGGTCGAGGGCCTGCGCGGCCATCGCTACGACAAACCGCTGACCGCGATGGGCACCTATCTCGACGGCATCAACAAGTTCGCGTCCGCCGGCGAACTGCCGCCGGTCGTGGTCGCAGCACTCGGACCGAAGATGCTGGCGCTGAGCGGTGCCAAGTCGCGTGGCGCTGTCCCATACAACGTGACTCCGAAGCATACGGCTCAGGCCGCCGCGATCCTCGGGCCTTCGAAGTGGCTCGCGGTGGAGCAGAAGGTAGTGCTCGAGACCAATCCCGCGAAGGCGCGGGCGCTCGGGCGCAAGGAACTGTCGCGCTACATGGCGCTGCCGAACTACCGCAACAGCTGGCTGCGCCAGGGCTTCACCGAGGCTGAGCTCGCCGACGGCGGTAGCGACCGGTTCATCGATACGATGGTCCTGTGGGGCGATGCCGACACGATCAGGAGCGGCCTGCGGGCGCACTTCACCGCCGGCGCCACGCATGTCTGTCTGCAACCCGTCCACGCGGATGGCGATTTCGCCGCCCGCGACCGCATGCTGGCCGTGCTCGCCGATACCTGAGGCGCGTGTGTGCCGCTCTCCCTCAGAGCAGATCGGCGACGGCGTTGCGGTAGCGGCGCATCGCGCCGACATGGTCGGTCATGCTCCGGCCGCCCATGCGCTTGTGGTGGTATCCGCCGAAGGTGTTGTGCAGCGTGACGTGCGTGACGCCTGCCTTCTTCCAGAAGCTGATTTCCTCGCGCCAGTCCTTTTCGCTGCCTGTACCGGTTGAGGTCCAGACTTCGAGGCCAACCGAGGCCGGATCCCGTCCCTCGGCCTCCACCAAGCGGCGCAGCTTGTCGAATTCTGCGACGGCCTTGGGTCCCGGCGGTTCAGACAGCATGATCCATCCGTCGCCCCACTTTGCGATCCGCTGCAGCGTCACGTCCATGTGACCGCCGAACCACAGCGGAATTTTGCGGCGTGGCGGCAGGGGATTGATGCCGGCGTCCTGGAGGCGGTGCCACTTGCCCTCGAACGTAGTGTAGGGATTGGCCCACAGCGCTTTCATCACTTGGACCTGTTCCTCGGATCGCTTGCCCCTATTGTGGAAATTCTCGTTGAGGCCGATGAACTCAATCTCGTTCCAGCCCACGCCGATACCGAACCGGAAGCGGCCGCCGCTGAGGACGTCGAGGCTGGCAGCCTGCTTGGCAACCAGCACCGTCTGACGCTGCGCGAGAATCAGCACCTGGGTGGAGAGTTCGACCTTTTTCGTGCAGGCAGCGATGAAACCGAACGCCACGAAGGGGTCGTGGAACAGGCCGAGCCCACCCGCACGGCCGCTGGCGGGGTTGGCCGGGTTGCCGCCGAGGACGTGGTCCGCCAGCGTCAGACCTTCGTAACCTTCGGCCTCGGCGAGCTGTGCGAATTCGCGCACGATCGGGCCATCGCCACCGATGTCGCCGAAAGGCAGCGCAATTCCGAGATGCATGGTCGTTTCCTTGCTTTGGCTGGTTGTTGGTTTGCCGCTAGTCTATAGATTTCCGCGACGGGTACTACGGCATCGGCATCGACCGGCGCCAGCCAGGAGAACACGTGTGGTGATCAAGCTCGGATACAAGGCATCGGCGGAGCAGTTCGCGCCGGGCAAGTTGCTGGGCTTCTCATGTCTTGCCGAGGAAGTCGGTTTCGATTCGGTCTTCATCAGCGACCACTTTCAGCCATGGAAGCACGTCGACGGCCATGCGCCCTTCTCGCTGACCTGGCTGGGCGCGCTGGGTGCCAGAACGTCGCGCGTCGTCATCGGCACCAGCGTGCTGACGCCGACTTTCCGCTACCATCCTTCCATCGTCGCCCAGGCGTTCGGCACGATGGGCGCGATGTTCCCGGGACGCGTCGTGCTCGGCATTGGCACCGGCGAAGGACTCAACGAAGTGCCTCCGACCGGCCAGCCTTGGCCGGAATTCAAGGAGCGCTTCGCTCGCCTGCGTGAATCCGTCACGCTGATTCGGGCGCTCTGGACGCAGGAGCGGGTCAGCTTCGAAGGCCAGTACTACAAGACTGAGAAGGCAACGATCTACGACCGCCCGGACACGCCGGTGCCGATCTATGTCGCAGCCGCGGGTGCCCTCGTGGCGCGTTACGCCGGCCGCTCCGCCGAGGGGTTCATCTGCACAAGCGGCAAAAAGCCGGAGCTCTACACCGAGACCCTGTTGCCGAAGGTCGCCGAGGGCATCGCGGCGTCGGAGGATCCGTCGCGGTCCTTCGATCGCATGATCGAGGTCAAGGTGTCGTTCGATATCGATAAGGTGCGGGCGCTCGAGGACACGCGTCACTGGGCGGCGCTGGCGCTGACGCCCGAGGAAAAGGTGACGGTGGAGGATCCCGTCGAGATGCAGCGCCTCGCCGACGCACTGCCGCTGGAGCGCGCCGCCAGTCGATGGATCGTGTCCAGCGACGCCGACGAGCACGTAGAGCGGATCGGTTACTATGTCGGCCTCGGCTTCCGAAATCTGGTTTTCCACGCGCCGGGACCAGACCAGGCGCGCTTCCTGAAACTCTACGCTGAGCACGTGCTGCCGCGTCTCCGCAAGCGTTTCGGTTGAGTGCGCGGGACCGGCCGATGAAACGCAGCAACGCCGTCGAGATCCTCGCCGTCCCCGGCATTCCGCTGGTGCGCAAGGACGACGATCTCGTCGCCTTGATCGGTGAGGGGCTGGCGCGCGGTGGCATCGTGCCACGTGGCGACGACGTCTTCGTGCTGACGCAGAAGATCGTGTCCAAGGCCGAAGGGCGCATGGTCGATCTCGCGACCGTCGAACCCTCGACTGAGGCGATCAAACTCGCCGGCAACGTCCAGAAAGATCCGCGCCTCGTCGAACTGATCCTGTCGGAATCCGTGCGCGTCGTGCGGGCAAGGCCGGGCATCCTGATCGTCGAGCACCGGCTCGGCTTCGTGATGGCCAATGCGGGCATCGACCAGTCCAACGTGGCCTCGCCCGATGACCCCCAGCGAGCACTGCTACTGCCGGTCGATCCCGACGGCAGCGCGGCGATATTGAGGAGGCGCCTGTCGCTAAGGTTCGGCGTGCCAGTGGCGGTGATCATCAATGACAGCTTCGGCCGTGCCTGGCGGCGCGGTACCTGCAGCGTCGCGATTGGTGCCGCCGGCCTCCCGTCGCTGATGGATCTGCGTGGCTCGCCCGATCTGTTCGGCCGCGCGCTTCAGGTCAGCATCACCGGGCATGCGGACGAGATCGCTGCTGCAGCGTCGCTCGTTATGGGGCAGGGCGCCGAAGGCCAGCCTGTCGTGGTCGTGCGCGGTCTGACATGGCGCGGTCCCGACAATGGTGCGTCTGAGCTGGTGCGCCCAGCCGCCGAGGACATGTTCCGATGAGCAAACGGCTTGTCGTGGCGCTGTCCGGCGGGGTCGGCGGTGCGAAACTGGCGCTCGGTCTGAGCCTCGTCTTGCCGGCTGACGAACTGCTCGTGGTCGCCAACACCGGCGACGATTTCGAGCATCTTGGACTAAGCATCTCGCCCGATATCGACACGCTGACCTACGCTCTCGCGGGCATCGACAATCCCGCCACCGGCTGGGGCCGGCGTGACGAGACGTGGTCGTTCATGGACAGCATCGGCGCGCTCGGCGGCGAGGACTGGTTTCGGCTCGGCGATCGCGATCTCGCGTTGCATGTCGAGCGCACCCGTCGCCTGCGCCTGGGACAAACACTGTCCGAGGTGACATCAGACATTTGCCGGCGCCTCGGCATCGGTGTCCACGTGGTGCCGATGAGCGACGACCGCGTACGTACCCGTGTGCGCGTTGACGCGGGCTGGATCGACTTCCAGGACTACTTTGTGCGCCAGCAGTGCCGGCCGGTTGTCCATGGGCTGGCTTTCGACGGCGTGATGCTCGCCCGGCCGCACGCCGACATCACGGCAGCGCTGCGCTCGGGCGACGTGCGGGCCGTGATCGTCTGTCCGTCCAATCCCTTCATCAGCGTCGAGCCGATCCTGACGATCCCCGGCATGCGCGATGCGATCAAGGCGAGTGGCGCACCGGTCGTCGCGGTATCACCAATCATCGGCGGGCAGGCCGTTAAGGGCCCGACCGCGAAGATGATGCGTGAACTTGGCTTTGAGGTCAGCGCCGCCGCCGTCGCCGCACGCTACGGAGACTTGCTCGATGGCTATATCGTCGACCACGCCGACGCCGATGGGGTCGGCAACGTCGGCGCGCGGGTCACGATCGCTAAAACCCTGATGAAGAGCCTGCATGACCGGGAGACGCTGGCGCGCGTGACGCTCGGCGCGGCAGACGCACTGGTCTCGCAGCGATGAGCGACATCTGGGCGGTCATTCCGGTCAAGGAGTTTGATGGCGCCAAGCATCGGCTGTCCGGCCTGCTGTCGTTGCCAGAACGTCGTCTTCTCGCCGAGACCATGCTCACCGACATGCTCGAAGCCGTTGCTGGCTCCCGGCTTCTGGCCGGGGTGATGATCGTCACGCTCGATCCGCATGCGACGGCTCTTGGCGAAAGGATCGGTGCGCGGATCGTGACCGAGGGCGCGCGCGACGGACATACCGGCAGCGTGAACGCCGGCCGCAGGGTGCTCGCGGGCGAAGGGCGTAGCGGCATGATCACGCTGCCCGGAGACATTCCAGCCACCCGTGCCGGCGAGATAAACGCGGTGTTATCGGCGCATCTCGCAGCGCCCTCTTTCACGATCTCGCCGGCGCATGACGAGCTCGGATCCAATGCCGTCGTCTGCTCGCCGCCGGAATCGGTGCCACTTCGCTTCGGCGACAACAGCTATTTCCCGCACCTCGTCGCCGCGCGTCTTCAGGGCATCGAGCCGACCGTGATCCGTCAGCCCGGAATCGCTGTTGATATCGACCATCCGGTCGATTTGGCGCTTTTCCTGCGCCTGCCGCAATCAGTCGGCACACGTACCCGCACGCTGCTCGAGGAACTTGGCGTGCCCGCGCTGCTGGCCGAGCGGGGCATCGCCTAACCGACTGCCGCCTTTGCGCGGCGGCGTCAGCACAATCGGCTCCAGGTCGGCCGCGATCACGGATGCCGCTCGACGGTCTTCCGGCACCGGCCGATAGAGAGTGTCACGTTGCATCGGCTCGCGATTAATCGAGCGGATGAGCGCTTCCATGTTGTGGGGCGGAAACTCCTGGCCGTGCTGGGTGCCGGCGGCGCGCGAGATGCTCTCGTTCATCAACGTGCCACCGAGATCGTTTGCGCCAGACTTCAGGCAGACCGCGGCGCCCGCCGGTCCCATCTTCACCCAGGACGTCTGGATGTTGGGGATCAGCGGATGCAGGGCCAGTCGCCCGACTGAATGCATGAGCACGGCTTCGCGGAACGTCGGGCCGGGGCGAGCGATGCCGAGGCGGTACATCGGCGCTTCCATGTGGACGAAGGGAAGCGGCACGAACTCGGTGAAGCCGCCGGTTTCGGCCTGCAAGTCGCGTAGCGCGAGCAGATGTATCGCCCACGAACTCGAGGTCTCGACGTGCCCGTACATGATGGTCGAGGTGGTGCGCAAACCCGCCTGGTGGGCGGCGCGCTGCACGTCGAGCCATTGCCCGGTGTTGATCTTGTCGGGGCAGATGATGGCGCGTATTTCATCGTCGAGGATTTCGGCCGCCGTTCCGGGTAGTGTGCCGAGACCGGCCGCCTTCAGCTTCGCGAGAAACTCGTGGATCGGAAGTCCCAGCGTGGCCGCACCTTGCGTCACTTCCAGAGCCGAGAAGGCGTGGATGTGCATGTCGGGAACGACCGCCTTGATCGCCTGGCAGATCGCTTCGTACGTGGCGCCGGTGTAGTCGGGATGGATGCCGCCCTGCAAGCACACTTCGGTCGCCCCGCGATCCCACGCCTCGATCGAGCGACGCGTAATTTCATCGATGTCGAGATCATAAGGTGAGCCACGCAGATCCTCATGCGTGCGGCCTTTCGAGAACGCGCAGAACTTGCACCGGTAGGTGCAGATGTTGGTGTAGTTGATGTTGCGGTTCACGACGTAGCGCACGACGTCGCCACTAACCGCGCGTCGCAGCGCGTCGGCGGCCTGCGTGACGTACCGATAGTCCGCGTCGCGTGCCGCAAACAGGCGCACGATGTCGTTCGAGGCGAGCCGTTCGCCCGATGTGGCACGTTCGACGATTCCGGCGATCCCGGTGTCGACGCCGCGGGCGATCACCAGCGGCGCCGGTGGCGGCTTGGTGTTGCCCGGTGCCCAGTCGTCGTCGCGCGCGAAGCCCTCAGCGTCGCTCATGCGTCGCACGCGGGTGGCGATATCGGGAGCCAGCCACGTATCGGCGTCGCGCACGTAGCGGGGGTAGACGGACAGGCGGTTCACCAGCAGCTTGCCGGCGTCCGCGCTTTTGCGGGCGAGTTCGGCAATGGCAGGCCACGGCGCCTCTGGGTTCACATGATCGGGCGTGACCGGCGAGATGCCGCCCCAGTCGTTGAGCCCTGCGTCGATCAGCTTTTGATAGGCTCCTGGCGACAGATTTGGCGGCGCCTGGATATTCATGTCGGGCCCGAGAATCAGACGCGCCGTCGCGATGGTCCAGAGCAGGTCGTCGAGATCAGGTTCCTCAGAATTGGCGAGCTTGGTGTCAGGCTTGGCCCTGAAATTCTGGACGATGACTTCCTGGATATGGCCATGGGCCGCGTGCAGATCCCGAATCACCTCCAGTGCGTCGATCCGTTCGTCTCGTGTCTCGCCGATGCCGATCAGGATTCCGGTCGTGAACGGAACCTTCAGTTCGCCGGCCAGACGCAGGGTCTCCAGCCGGACTGCAGGAGCTTTGTCAGGAGAACCGTAGTGAACGCCGCCCTGCCTGCAGAGCCGCTCGCTGGTGGACTCCAGCATGATGCCCTGACTCGCCGTGACCTCGCGCAACCCGGCGATCTCGTCGCGCGTCATCACGCCGGGATTGGCATGAGGCAGTAATCCGGTCTCGCGAAGCACAAGCGCGCACATCGCAGCCAGATAGGAGATCGTCGTTTCGTGGCCAAGCGCCTTCAATGCATCGCGCGCGGCCTGGTATCGCAGCTCCGGCTTGTCGCCCAGAGTGAACAGGGCTTCGGTGCAACCCGCGGCCGCGCCGGCGCGCGCGATGGCAAGCACTTCGTCGGGTGACAGGTAGACGGGCTTGCCCGTGCGCGGCACTTGCGCGAACGTGCAGTAGTGACAGACGTCGCGGCAGAGTTTGGTCAGCGGAATGAAGACCTTGCGCGAGTAGGACATCAGCCGCCCGTGCGCGGAATCGCGCAAGGCCGCGGCTTCTGCTATCAGTTCGGCCAGCGGCGCGTGGAACCGCTGCCGCCTCGCCTGTCTAACGGCCGCCGTCATGATCCGTCGTCTCCGCCTGCATCTGGTCGCATGTCGTCGCGGGACGCGCTTGCCGCCACCCGCTGGCGGCCGCATGGTGTCGCATCGACGCGGGCAATGCAATGTAGGGAAGGGACGCAACAAATGTTGATCGGCTTCAACGCACCGACCGCCGGACCCCTGTCGACCGCGGATAACCTTACCAAGATCGTGGTTCGCGGCGAGGCGATGGGCTTCGACTACGCGACGTTCAGCGACCACGTCGTGATTCCCACCGTGATCGCGGCCGAATATCCCTACAGCGCCTCCGGGGAGTTCCCCAGCGGCACCCGCAACGAGCGGCACGAACAGCTGACGGAGATCGCCTGGATCGCCGCGAAAACGACGCGCCTGCGTCTTGTGACCTCCGTTATGGTGGTCCCGCATCGGCCAGCCGTGCTGACCGCCAAAATTCTCGCGACTATCGACGTTCTCTCGGGTGGCCGACTCACGCTGGGTATTGGTGCGGGCTGGATGCGCGAGGAGTTCGAGGCCCTCGCCGCGCCGGACTTCGATGCGCGTGGAACTGTGACCGACGAATATGTCCGCGCCTTCGTGGAACTCTGGACGAAGGATGCGCCGAAGTTTGACGGGAGGCATATCCGATTCTCGAATATCGGTTTCGAGCCGAAGCCCGTGCAGAAGCCGCATCCGCCGATCTGGGTCGGAGGCGAGAGCGGCCCTGCGTTGCGACGAGCCGCCCGCATCGGCGATGCCTGGTACCCGATCGGCACCAACCCCCAGAATCCTCTCGATAGTCTGACGCGTCTCAAGGTCCAGGCGGAGCGCCTGCGCAAGATGACCGCCGAAGCGGGGCGCGATCCCAAGGCGGTGGGCTTAAGCCTGCGCATCACGGTGTTCGGCGAGACCGCGCCAGCCAAGGCCAGTGATGGCGAACATCGTCTGTTCGCCGGTCCGCCAACGCTCCTTGCCGCCGACATCCGCGCGCTGCGCGACGTCGGTGTCGGCTGCCTCGATTTCGGGTTCGGCGGTTCGACGGCCGACGAAGTCCTTAGCGGCATGCAAAAATTCAGGGCCGAGGTCCTGCCGCTCGTCTAGCGTCGAAAGAGGCTTCCATTACCGACGCTAGCTGCCGAGCTGACGGATCAACGTCGCCCAACGGTCGAGCTCCGGCAGGATCTTATCGCCCTTGGCAGAATCAAAGGCGACCACCACGCGCGAGATGCCATCGTCGCGGTCGCGCTTGAGCAGGTCGAGATTCTCCTTGGCGCCCCAGATCGTGATCGGCACCGACGCGAGATCGCGGCCCGCCTCAACCGCCATCTCGCGGAATTTTGGCAGCAGGGCCTGCACGTCGGCGTACTGGGTGCGCGTGCGGTGAGGCATCCAGCCGTTGCCGTAAGCCAGGGCACGCCGCGCGCCGTATGGGAAGGCGCCGCCGACCAGGATTGGCGGATGCGGCTTCTGGACCGGTTTCGGCCAGGTCATCATCGGCTCGAAGTTCACGAACTCGCCATGATACTCGGCCTTTGATTGGGTCCAGATCGCCTTCATGGCCTCGATACGCTCGCGCGCCAGCTTGTGGCGGCTTGCGAAAGCGGTGCCGTGGTTGGCCATCTCGTCCTCGTTCCAACCGTTGCCGACGCCGAACAGGAAACGGCCACCCGAAACCTGGTCGATCGAAGCGACCTGCTTGGCGGTCTGGATCGGGTCGCGCTGAGCAATCAGGCAAATGCCGGTCCCGAGCAGTAGCGTTTCGGTCGCCGCCGCAGCTGCACTCAGAACCACGAACGGGTCCATCACGTCGTAATACTTCTTGGGAAGATCGCCGCCGCTGGGGAAGGGCGATTTGCGCGTCAACGGGATGTGGGAGTGTTCGGGCACCCAGAGCGAATCGAAACCGCGGTCCTCCAGTGCCAACGCCAGTTCGGTAGGTGTCATCGAATAGTCCGTGAAAAACATTTGCCCGCCGATGCGCATCGTTCTCTCCTTTATCGTGTCGCTCGCAGGCCATGTGGCCGGCGATGGATTTTGTGTCGTTATCTATTGGTCGCGATGGCCTTCGGACGTTTCGGCCACCGCGGCTCCGCGCGTGACAGCACTTGCTCGATCAGCAGAAAACCCAGCTCTTCCGCGCGCTGCACGAGTGTGACTGGCACGTCCAGATGTGCGCCCGAATAGCCGATTGCCAGACCAAGCTTCATCGTCATGTCCTCCGCGGCCCGAGAATACGAAGGGTCGGCTCGCTTGAACAGGTGTTGGCGCGTACCCGGGAGACTGCCATAAACGGCGGCTCCCCGATGCCCCCGTCGCGTGCCATGATAGCGTTTGGAAGGCGCCGATCGAACGCGCCGCTCGATCCGGGGAGGAACCGCCGTCATGAAATTCGCCCTGCACTTCCGCAACAACACGTTCTCCGACCCTGAAGGCGCACGCCGTCTGGTGCGCCTGGCGGAGGCGGCAGGTTTCGATTCGGTGTTTGCTGTCGAGCACGTCGTGTTTCCCGACAACTACACGAGCGTCTAGCCGCAACATCCAGCGTCGGCTCCTCCCCGTCCGCCGGCCTGCTCATTCCCTTGCTGCCGCGCACGCCTCCATGTGCGTGAAAATCGCTTGCACGTTTGTCGGCGATGTGACTGTAATTTCAACGTCGAAATTTGGCTTAGACGGCGACAATACAACCACTCTGGTGGAGGGTACGATGATTTTCAAACGTCTCGCTCAGGCCGCAGCGGCGGCCCTCGCCCTGACAGCCGCGGCGCCCGGGTCGGCGCAACAGGTGCTAAAGGTGGGTTCGACTCCAACCGGCGTGCCCTTCACGTTCCTCGACACCAAGACCAACAGCATTCAGGGCGTGATGGTCGATCTCGTCACCGAGATCGGCAAGGATGCCGGCTTCCAGGTGCAGATCGAGCCGATGCAGTTTTCCACGCTGATCGCTTCGCTGACGTCGAACAAGATCGACATCATCTCGGCGGCGATGTTCGCTACCGCCGCGCGCTAGGAGGTCATCGATTTCTCGGATCCCGTCTATACCTATGGCGAGGGCCTGATGGTGCCCAGGACCGACACCAAAAACTACTCGGCACTGGAAGATCTGAAGGGCGAGGTCGTCGGGGCCCAGATCGGCACCGCCTTTGTCGATGCACTGAAGAAGACGGGACTATTCACCGAGGTCAAGGCTTACGATACCATTCCGGACATCCTGCGCGACGTGAACACGGGCCGTCTAAAGGCCGGGTTCGGCGACTATCCGATTCTTGCCTACAACATCAAGCAGGGCGGCTTTCCGGAAGTTCGGCTGGTTGATTCCTACAAGCCGACGGTGATCGGCACCGTCGCGATCGGGGTCCGCAAGGGCGACCAGGAACTGCTGACCAAGATCAATGCTTCGCTCGCCAAGCTCAGGGTAAATGGTACCGTCGACAAGATTCTCGACAAATGGGGACTGACGGCAAAGTCCCCCTGAGGCTCGATCGCAGGGTGCAGCGAGTGATTTGAACCGATGCAAAATTTCCTGCGTGACGCCACCGAGTTTTTCCCTATCCTGCTGCAAGGCGTGGGCCTGACGATCCTCGTCACTGTGGGCTCGCTGATCCTGTCGACGATTCTCGGGCTGTTTTGGGCATTGATGCGGGTCTCCGGCGTGCGCGCTTTGTCCGGGCTGAGCGCCGGCCTGATTAACGTGATCCGTGGTATCCCGATCATCGTTCTGTTGTTCTACCTCTACTTTGTGATGCCCGACTTCGGCGTCACGCTGACCGCGCTGCAGGCGGCGATTCTCGGACTCGGCATTGCCTACTCGGCCTATCAGGCGGAGAATTTTCGCGCCGGCATTGAAGCGATCGACAAGGGACAGATCGAAGCCGCACAGACCATCGGCATGGGCTGGTGGCTGACCATGCGCCGCGTCGTGTTACCGCAGGCCGTTCGCATCGTGCTGCCGCCCTACGGCAACATCATGATCATGCTGTTGAAGGATTCCTCGCAGGCCTCGACCATTACGGTTGCCGAACTCGCGTTGCAGGGCAAACTGATAGCCTCCTCGACATTCAAGAATACCAGCGTGTTCACGCTCGTGGCGCTGATGTATCTCACCATGAGCATTCCGCTCATTCTGTTGGTTCGGCATCTCGAAAAGAGGTCGGAGCGCCGATGATCGAGCTCCGCAATGTCCACAAGAGTTTCGGTCCGGTTGAGGTGCTGAAGGGCATTACTGCCTCGGTCGAGAAGAGCGAGGTAGTCTGTATCATCGGTCCGTCGGGCTCGGGAAAATCGACCATCCTGCGCTGTATCAATGGCCTGGAAAGCTATGATGCCGGCGACATTCTGGTCGAGGGAGCGCGGGTAGAAGGCAAAGCGTCATCGATCGTCGCGATCCGGACTCAGGTTTCGATGGTGTTCCAGCGTTTCAATCTGTTTCCGCACCGGACGGCCATCGAAAACGTCATTGAAGGACCGATCTATGTGAAGAACGAACCTCGCGCCGAGGCGCTGGAGCGCGGCCGCGTGCTGCTGGCGCGGGTCGGACTCGCCGAAAAGGCCGGCGCCTATCCGGCGCAGCTATCGGGTGGCTAGCAGCAGCGTGTCGCGATCGCCCGTACGCTGGCGATGCAGCCGAAGGCGATCCTGTTTGACGAGCCGACTTCTGCGCTCGATCCGGAACTCGTCGGCGAAGTACTTGGGGTTATGCGCAAGCTCGCCGACGACGGCATGACGATGGCTGTGGTCACGCATGAGATGGGATTTGCCAGGGAGGTCGCCGATCGGGTGTTGTTCATTGATGGCGGCGTGATCGTTGAGCAGGGGCCGGCGAAGGCGGTGCTTGACCAGCCACAGCACGCGCGAACCCGGGATTTCCTGCGCCGCGTGCTGCATCCTTTATGAGGCCAACTTCACGGACCGAATGATGTCGATCCACAATCCGCTTGCGTTGCCGCCGAGCGTTTATGCCGACAACGCAGTTCCAGCTGTCCCGACGCCTCCACTTGACACCGACAGGAACGTGTCGGTTGCGATTATCGGTGGCGGGTTTGCCGGACTTTCGACCGCGCTGCATCTCGCCGAGCAGGGGACCGACGCGATCGTGCTCGAAGCCCAGGAGCCGGGCTGGGGCGCGTCGGGCAACAACGGCGGCCAGCTCAATCCGGGACTGAAGCTCGATCCCGACACGATCGAGGCGTCGTTCGGTGCTGACCTCGGCCGGCGCATGATCGCGTTTTCCCACAGCACACCCACCTTTACGCTCGACCTTATCCGCCGCCTCGGAATCGCATGTGAGGCGCGGCAGAACGGCACGCTGCGGGCGGCCTATCACGAGGTGAACGCGGCGGCTGTCGAAACTACCGCGGAGCAGTGCATGCGGCGCGGCATGCCGGTCAGTGTGCTCGATCGGAACGCGTTGCGGGAGGTGACGGGAACAGATCGATATGTCTGCGCCATGCTCGACCGTCGTGGTGGCGATGTGCAGCCGCTGAGCTATGCGCGGGGTCTGGCGTGCGCGACGCTCGCCGCCGGTGCCGCGATTCACGGGCAAACGCGTGTGACCTCGCTGCGGCCGGAAGGTGGGCGATGGCGGATCGAGACCCCGCGTGCAGTGGTTCGGGCCGAGAAAGTACTGATCGCGACAAACGGGTTTACCGATTCTCTCTGGCCCGGCCTGCGCCGTACCATCGTGCCCGTGTTCAGCTCCATCGCCGCGACCGAGCGGCTCCCCGATAGCATTGCACGACAGATCTTGCCGACGCGATCGGTGCTGTACGAAAGCGGCCATATCACAGTTTACTATCGCGTCGATGCGTCGAACCGTCTGTTGATGGGAGGGCGCGGTCCGATGCAATGGATCAGGGATCCGTCCGCGGTCGCATATCTCATGCGTTACGCCATTAGGCTTTGGCCCGCGCTTCGAGGTATTAGCTGGACCCACGGCTGGAACAGCCGCCTTGCCATGACTGCCGATCACTACCCGCATGTGCACGAGCCGGGGCCGGGTGCGCTGGTCTATCTCGGGTGCAACGGCCGTGGCGTGGCGCTCGCGACCGCGATGGGACAGCAATTGGCAAAACGGTTGATCGGGGGTGAGACGGCCGAAATCGACATGCCGATCACAGGCCTAAGGCCAATTCGTTTCCATGCATTATGGCCCGTGGCCGTGAAGAGTGTCGTACTCTACGGTCGGATTCGCGATCACCTCGGACTATAGTGTACCGATTTACATTTAGGAGGTGGAGAAATTGAAGAATCCGGAAAACTCTTGATTGTACCAATTGTTGTTGGCAGTGCGGCGACTTTAACCCCATAGCAGGAGCGATCGGCAAGTTGTTGTGGTCCTCGCTGTAGATTGTGAGTTGCCGGCATCTCGGGTCGGCCAGTGGCAGAATTCTTCCATAACATTTGATGGGCGAACATGCGCCGTGGGATACCTTGTCGGACATGAGTGAGTTCAGCGAGGAATAGTCTTTTTCGTTGTGCTCATTTCTGACGCAGTGTGTAAACCGTTACACCGCATCAGATTGCTGCTATATTTTTTCGCCTGAATTCGAATGGCGAGAAGGGCAAGGTAATGAATCCGAGGAAGGGTGGTTTTGTCGCCTTGATGTTCGCCGCGTTCAGTATCGTCTCGCTAAATTCTGCCTTGGCTCAGATTGTCGCCCTTGGCGCGAGCAATACGCAGGGAAAAGGCGTTTCCCCGTCGGAGGCATGGCCTGCGCGTTTGGAGAGCATGCTTCACGCCAGAGGCAAGAACGTTCATGTCGTGAATGCTGGAATAAGCGGAGATACGACTGGCGGAATGTTGGCGCGCCTCGACAGGTCGGTGCCGGACGGCACGACCCTCGTCATCCTGAATTTCGGCGGAAACGATTTCACGAGAGGCAAGCATGGCGGCGGAATGATCACCCCCGAAGCCAGGCAAACCAATATCGCAAGGATCATCGGGGAACTTCACAGGCGTCACATCCGGACCGTCGTAGCTGATGGGATCATCAACTCGGCAAGAGCGGCGGGAATGGTCCAGGTTGATCATATTCACCTGACGGTTGCCGGCCATCAGAGAGTTGCCGGCCAATTGATCGGGTCGATCAGATGAACTCACATGAGGCAGGTTGATACGTTTTCAATAGTGACTTGGGTGGCCTCCGCGACTGTTTGGCGATACCGCTCGAGCCGCCGACTGTCGAAGATGTCATCGGGCTCGCCCGGCAGATCGACAATCTCGATGCCGCCGGCGTCCGTCAGCTCATGCAGCTGGTCGGCTGCTTCGCTCGTCCGAACAGGCAACCCCCGGGCGGGTGAGTTTGCACTTCCGTATGTGGAACGGCTGGATGGAGGTCATGGCCCGGCGAAGGACACGTCGCCTTCTCACGACCAAGTCCCAGTACCAATTGTGCTTTTTGCTCTTCCGGTTTTGCATGAGGAGGCAAATGTTGCGGTATCGAAGGGGCCAAATGGACAACGACTAGCTAGCCGACTGGCGCTGAGCCTGATAACGCGAGCAAGACAGACTTCCATCGCTTGCGCATTTGCGAAACGGGAGACGTTCGAATGGGCCAAACGACGGTCCAAGACGGGATGGCGATCGACTGGGATGTCGACATTCCGGTCGACGATGGTGTCGCGCTCAAGGGCGATGTGTTTCGGCCAATCTCGGGCGAACCGTGTCCCGTCTTGCTGACCTACGGCCCCTATGCCAAGGGCCTTTCTTTCCAGCAGGGTTATCCGAGCGCGTGGCAGAAGATGATCGCCAATCATCCAGATGTTGCCTACGGTTCGACCAACAAATATCAGAATTGGGAAGTCGTCGATCCTGAGAAATGGGTTCCGCATGGATACGCCTGCGTGCGCGTCGATTCGCGCGGAACGGGCCGTTCACCCGGATTCATCGACCATTTCTCGCCCCGCGAGACGCGTGACTTCTACGAATGCATCGAGTGGGCCGCGCGGCAGCGGTGGTCAAACGGCAAGGTCGGTCTTTCGGGCGTCTCGTATTACGGCATCAACCAATGGCATGTCGCCTCGTTGCAGCCGCCGCATCTCAACGCCATGTGCATTTGGGAAGGCGCAGCCGACTGGTACCGCGATATGACCCATCACGGCGGGATCCTCTCGACCTTCTGGGCGAACTGGTACGACATGCAGGTAAAGACCGTGCAATACGGCCTTGGCCAACGCGGTCCCCGGAGCGCCGTCTCCGGTCTTTGGGTGTGTGGCGACGAGGCGCTGTCCGACGACGAACTCGCACGTAACCGCTGCAGCTTCGGTGACGACATTCTCAGCCACCCGCTCGACGACGACTACCACAGGGTTCGTTCGCCACAATGGGACAAGGTGACGGTTCCTTTCCTTTCAGCCGCGAATTGGGGTGGACAGGGTTTGCATCCCCGCGGCAATTTCGAAGGGTTCATGCGCGCCGCTTCGAAGGAAAAGTGGTTAGAGGCACATGGCCTCGAGCATTGGACACATTTCTACACGGACTACGGGCGCTTGCTGCAAAAAGCCTTCTTCGATTACTATCTCAAGGGCGTGAACAATGGCTGGCGCGAGCGATCCCGTGTGCTGCTGCAGGTGCGCCATGTTGATCGCTTCGAGGAGCGAAGCGAAGCCGAGTGGCCGCTGGCGCAAACGTTATGGACCAAATTTCATCTCGTTCCCGATGGTCAGACTCTGTCCTCTGTTCCGCCCAGCAAATCCGGCTGCCCATCGTTCGATGCCGGCGGCGACGGCCTTACCTTCCTGTCGGAGCCGCTTTCGGAACAGACGGAAATTACCGGACCAGTCGCCGCGCGATTGCGCATTTCGTCGTCGACATCCGATGCCGATATCTTTCTCGTCTTTCGTGTCTTCACGGCCGACATGCGCGAAGTCGTGTTTGTCGGGGCAATTGATCCACATACGCCCATTGCCCAGGGCTGGTTGCGGGCGTCGCATCGTAAACTCGACAGCAAGCTTTCGAAGCCATGGCGGCCTTATCATACGCATGATGAAAAGCAGCCCCTGATCCCTGGCGAGCCAGTCGATCTGCACGTCGAAATCTGGCCAACCTCGATTGTGGTCCCGGCCGGATGCCGGATAGCATTGTCAGTGCGCGGACGAGATTACGAATGGCAGAAGACGACGGGCTTGCGGCTGTCGAATTTCAAAAACGAGCTGACCGGCTGCGGGCCGTTCCTGCACGACGACCCGCGCGACCGGCCGTGCACCCTGTTCGGGGGGCGCATGACCCTGCATGTCGACGCTGACGACGCGAATTATCTGCTTCTTCCGATCATCCCCCGGAAGCAGTCAAGGGAATAACAAGAGTACGCGAACAATACGCCAGAAATAAACCAAATCGGGAGGACGTCATGAGGATCACTAGACGCGACTTGATGCAGGCAGCCGCCGCAACAGCGCTCACCGGGTCTACTGGAAATGCGGCCGCGGCGGAAACCGCCGGCGCGATCTGCGTAGGACTGCTGACCGTGAAGACAGGACCGCTGGCTTCGGGCGGTATCGACATGGAGCGCGCGCTCGTGATGTATCTGAAGGAGCGCAACAATGAGCTCGCCGGCCGCAAGGTTGAACTCATCGTCGCCGATACCGCCGGCGTTCCCGCGACCGCGCGCACCAAGACGCAGGAGCTCGTCGAGCGCAACAATGTCCATTGTCTAATTGGCCCGCTCGCCGCCTTCGAGGCTTTGGCAATCGACGACTACATCCGCCAGACCAAAACCCCCACGCTTTCCGTTGCGGCGGCCGAGGACATGACGCAGCGTCATCCCAATCCCTGGTTCGTTCGCGCCACTTCCACGTCGGCGCAATGCGCCCATCCGATGGCGGATTACTGCAGTAAGGAGCTCAAGTTCAAACGTATGATCACCATCGCCGATGACATCGCGTATGGCCAGGAGATGTGCGCCGGCTTCCAGCGGGTTTTCGAAGAGAATGGCGGCAAAATCATCCAAAAACTGTTTACGCCGCTCGCCACGCCCGATTATGGGGCCGTTGTGACCGACCTCAAGATCGACGCGGACGGCATCTTTCTGGGGTTCGCCGGCTCCAACGGCTTCCGTTTCCTTCGGCAATTTGTCGAATATGGAATGAAAGATAAATTGCAGCCGATCGGCGGCATGACGGCCCTTGACGAAGCGGTGCTCCGCAATATGGGCGACGAGGCGCTCGGGATTGTGACGGCGTGCTGGTATTCCGCTGAACTCGACAATCCGCTCAACAAGCAGTTTGCGCCGGCCTTCCGCAAGGAATTTTCATACGACCCGGGCTTTTACGCCGCCAGCACATATGTCGAGGCGGCGGTGCTGGAATCAGCCTTGAAGGCAGTCAGCGGCAAGGTCGAAGACAAGGATGCATTCATGGCGGCCCTGCGTGCGACCAAGGTGGATACGGTGCGCGGGCCGGTCCGATTCGACGAATTCGGAAACGTCGTCGGTAACGTCTACATCCGAAAAGTAGCGCGCAAGGACGGGCGCCTCGTCAACGCGGTCATCAAAACCTATCCGGCCGTCAGCCAGTTCTGGACCTACGATCCGAAACAGTTCCTCGCCAATCCGGTGTATTCCCGGGATTTTCCACCTGCACAAAATCTCGAGAAGTAGCGAGGCCTTGCGCTTTCCTGGCACGAACCGGACTACGGCGATGTCGCCGATCATCTGGGCGTCGGGAATGCCGCCGCGCGCACTTTGCCCCCAAAAGCTGCCGTCGACCACCTTCATTCGCTTAGCAACCACTAGCAACCGATTTGGTCGAGGGAACGCATAGGTAGATGGGAAACAGGCCTTGAGACGCATCAATTCGCGTCAATTGGCCGGCATCGTCTTCTCCACCATTCGCACCCAATACGACGCGCCGTGGCCAAGGATCGAGTCGTTGAATCTGTAAGCAGGATGATGGCACTCCGGGCTATCGCCCATGCCGAGGAATATGAAGGCGCCGGGACGCTCCAGCAGCATGAAGGCGAAATCCTCACCAGCCATGATCGGCGTGGTGCGGTCGTTTACGCGGTCCGCTCCCGCGACGTCACGCGCGACGTCTGCTGCTAGAGCGGTTTCGCGCTCGTGATTGATAGTCGGCGGACAAGGCGTCGCAGCATATGTCTGAAACGGGTCAGAAACGGACCTCACGGCCCTGAAATGCGACTTCCGCTATTCTCCCAAAAGCGGACTCCGAGCGAACATCGCACCATGTCCGGTTCGTCCCAACAAGAGACTCATGCACTGCGGCAAACAACATCGCCATTCGACCGCCCCGTCGGAGCTGGCTTGTAATGTCAAGGGCACAGCGATGCCGGGTGTCCGGACCTTGCGGCACGAAGCGTGCGGCCGTCCGAAAGACGGCCGCACAGTCGCTGTCACTCGGCGGCTTGTAGCGAGGTGATTTGCGCAACCAGTTCCTTGCCCTTCGTCTCAGGGCTGTACAGCAGGGTGATGACGAACATAATCGCGGCGCCGGTCGTCGCCACCAGCATCGGAACGGCGAAGCCAAGCGGCTGACTGACGGCGAAGTAGGTCAGCACCGGCCCGGTGAAGCCCGCCCAGATCGCTCCTTGATGGTAGCAGAAGCCCGACGCGGTCGCCCGCACCTCGGTCGGGAAACGTTCGGTCAGATACGCCGGATTCTGTCCATAGATCGCGCCGAGGAACGCACCCTGCAGGATGAAGGCGCCGGCCACCGTGGGGTAGGAATCAGAGAACAGATAGAGCGGCGTGACGCAGGCGCCGATCGCCGCCGGGATGATCATGGCCCATCTGCGACCGAAGATATCGGCAACGTACCCCCAGGCACCGCTCGCCAGGAACGCCACCAGGTTGGCTAGCGCGATCGGCATCGCAACCATTCCCGCAGCCAGATGCAGATCCTTCTGGAGGTGCGTGGCGAACATGCCGTAGACCGAGTAGTAGATCACGAAGCCGCTCGCCATCCACAGGCACGCCATGACCGTGTTACCGAGGACGCGCCGGCGGAAGATTTCGAGCAGCGGGGCCCGAAATTCTTGCTTCTGCTCACGCTGAATGCGGCGGTTCTCCACCCACACCTTCGGCTCCTTGACATAGATGCGAATCCACACGACGGCCAAAGCCGGCAGAACGCCGAGGATCAGCAGGCCGCGCCAGCCGATCGTGTCGTACAGCAGTCCGTAGGCGAGGCTTGACAGCAGGAAGCCGATACTCCACGACCCCTGCAACACGCCGCTCATGAGACCGCGCGAGCGAGTTGGCCACGATTCCATGGCAAGCGCGGCGCCGGCGGGCCACTCCGCGCCCATGCCGATGCCGAGCAGCGCGCGGAACAGGAAGAGCAGCGTGAAGCTCGGCGAGAGGCCGGCGAAGAGGTTGCACACCGAGTACCACAGAATCGAGATCATCAATGGTGCTTTGCGCCCGATGCGATCGGCGAGCCAGCCGGAACCGACGGCGCCCACCAGCCGCAGCCACAGGGTTACGGTGAATACCGCGGTCACTTCGATCAGCGGCACGTGGAACGTTTCCGCGATCGGCACCATGATCAAGAGGAAGATGGTGAAGTCGAACGCATCGAGGGTCCAACCTAGCCAGGCGGCGATCCATGCCATCCATTGATCCTTGGTGGGCTCTTTCCACCATGGGAGTTGGCCGGGTAACTCAGCTGTCATTGTCATAGGCTTTCCTCCGGTTGTGCTTGAGCAGGCTTGCTTTCTGCAGGCGGCCGTCTGCGCGGCCTGAGCACTAACGTCGGGAGGAAGCGAAGCCGCCAGTCGCAACTTCAAGAAAAGCTATGGCGAATTCGCTCCGCCTTGATGGCGGCGAGACTCGAGCCGAAGGTCAAAATCCCAGGACTGCATCACTGGCAGCTCCCAGACGCTGCACGATCTCAATCGTTCGCTCTGCGAGTATGTCATGCGCTCGCGGTGTGACAAGGGGAGCGATTCACTAACTTTGGGCGGGGATGGCCTGTTGCCACGATAAGCGTTGCTCTTGGGTAAGGATGACTGACCGGATCAGGATCGCCGCACGTACACACCAACACGAGGCTCAATCCCCGCTGCACAAAAGCTTGCCGGTGCCAGGCCGGGGTCAATGTCGATGTCGGTTCGGGGTCAAAAGCGGATCTGACGGTCCCGAAATCGGACTTCCGTTTTACCCCTGAAAGCGGACTCCGAGCGGACATCGCGCCATGTCCGTTAAGTGCCAACAGCAGACATGCGCGCCACCGGCAATAGACGCCGCGAATGATCGCGCATGGTGCCCCGGCGAGGTGAGATCACGGCGCCGGCCCTGCTGCTGACCACCACCGGCCGCAAGTCTGGCGATAAATTCATATTCCCGCTGTTTTACGGAACGGACGGCGGCAGTTACTTCGTAA
>NZ_SSMW01000129.1 GCF_004799405.1 Bradyrhizobium sp. | reverse complement strand
TCTTTGGCCAGGAAGGCCTCACCAACACCTATGCGATCGATGCCGGCGGCTCCATCACCATGCCCCTGATCGGCGCGGTGCCGGCGCGCGGGCGGACGCCGGCGGGGCTTGCCGCGGAAATCACCGGCAAGCTGCGCAACGGCTACATCCGGGATCCTTCGGTGGCGGTGGAGATCGAATCCTACCGGCCGTTCTTCATCCTGGGCGAAGTCGCCGCCCCCGGCCAATATCCCTACGTGCCCAATATGAGCGTCGAAAGCGCGGTCGCGATTGCCGGCGGCTTCTCGCCGCGCGCCCGGCGCGACCGCGTCACGCTGACCCACACCGATGGCGCCGGTTCGATGCGCATCGTGGTGCCGCTCGGTACCCCGATCAGCCCCGGCGATACCGTCCTCGTCGGCGAACGCTGGTTTTAACGATCCGTCTCTGCCGGACATAGCAGTCTGCCCTACGCAGACGACCTACACTTGTCTGCGCTCCCGGCAATCCATCATTTCCAAAAATATCTGTCTTGATGGATGCGCGGGTCAGCCCGCGCATCACGAGTCCTTCTATTTCTTCAAATGCTTGGCAAAGAACGCGATGCTGCGTTGTCTAGCGACATCGGCGCTCGCCTTGTCGTAACTTGCGCGCTCCTCGCAGTTGAAGCCTTGCTGCGCCCCCGGATAGACGTGGATCTCGACATCCGGGCGCTTGGCGCGGATGGTGTCGACGTCGGTCAGCGGAATGCCGGCATCCTTTTCGCCGAAATGCAATTGCGTCGGCACCTTGGGCTTATCGTCGGCGAAACGAGCGATGGCGCCGCCGTAGTAACAGATCGCCGCCGTCAGCCCCCACAGTTTCGTGGCGGCGGCATAGGCCACGCTGCCGCCGAGACAGAAGCCGACGATGCCGACCGGGCCGACGTCTTTCACCGCGTCGACCGCGGCCTGGGTGTCGCGCAACATCGCCGTCCAGTCGGGATTGACGACGAACCTGCGCGCCACCGCGATCTCTTCGGGCGAATAGCCGCACTGGAAGTTGGGTTCGATGCGATCGAAGATCGCAGGCGCGACGGCGACATAGCCGTTGCCGGCGATGCGATCGCAAACCGCGCGAATGTGGTGATTGACGCCAAAGATTTCCTGGATCACCACCACCGCCCCCTTGGGCGCGGTGGCGGGGTCGGCGCGATAGCCGCCGAGTTGAAAATTGTCCGAAGCCGTCAGTTTGATATCTTTTCCCACGGGTCATCCATTGGTTGAGGGTTGCATCTGTCGAGGTTAGATTTCAATCGCGGCCCGCCGCTTGTTGTTGCCGCATCCAGCAAGTCGCCCTTCCAGCCGGCCAATCCGTTGCGGAATTGCAGATAAAGCCGGTCGTTGCGAGAGAACAGTCGGTTGCCGCCGATATCTTCATGATGCGGCCTTCTGCTTCGGTTTGGCGTCGAGGCTGGCGAGAAACGGCAACACCGCGTCGATGAACGCTTGCGGCTGATCGATATTGACGGCGTGACCGGCGGCCGGGATCACCACCTTTTTCGCGCCCGGAATTTTCGCCGCCATGTAGTCGGAGGCGGCGAGGAACGGCGCGTCGTCGGCGCCGACCACCACCAGCGCCGGCACCGTGATGTCAGGCAGCAGTTCGATCACGCGGGCATCGCGCTGGGTCAGCATGCCGCGCGCGGCGCGCGCCAGGCCCGATGCATCGCGATGACTGGCGTCGGAGCGTTCCCGGCTGGCGGATTTCAGAACGCTGAGGCCTTCGCGCTCGAAGCGGTCGCCGGTGTCGTGCGCGCGCTTGTTCCAGGCGTCGCGGGCGTCGTCTTTCTTGAAACCCGGTCCGGTATCGATGATCAACAGCGCGCGGACCCGCTCCGGGTGCGCGCGGTAAAATGCCAGCGACATGTAACCTCCAAGCGAAAGTCCGCCGACGACGGCGCTCCTGGCGCCGACCGCATCGAGCACGGCCGCCATATCCGCCACCGTCAGGGCCTCACTATAGGAAGCGGGATCGTGCGGATAATCGGACCGGCCGTGACCGCGCATGTCCCACAACACAAGTTTGTGATGTTTCGACAGCGCCTCGATCTGACCCTGCCACATCGCCGATGTCGACGAATAGCCGTGCGTCAGCAACAGCGGAGGACCGCTGCCGTGGACCTCGTAATAAATGTCGACCCCGTTGCGATTGACTTTAGGCATCGTCGTTCCCGGCCAATTCCCTGGCAGGCATTCCACGCGTTTTGTTGCGGCCTCACTCTAGCGCGATCCGTCCGCCGATGGGAATTGCCCAACTTCGGCGCCGGCATCGCCGCGTTCGCCTGGAGTGGGCATGATTCCGTCGACAACTTTACGACAAAGCCGTTGCCGCAACGCACAACGTCAATTTCGAAATTATGTTCTCTTCGACCGTTTCTAATTTGCGTTGCCTCCCGACTGGAACGGTATCATCCTTTGCGCCAACTGGCATCGACCCCACCAACATCAACATCCATGCGCCGATGGAACCGATGAACGCCACCGCCGAGCTGAAGGGCGATATCTGGCACCTCTATTCTGGCAACCAGTTCGCGACGCGTTCCGGCGCGATCGCGGCGGGCGCAGCCGAGGTCGATCCCAAGTTCGTCGTGATGCATCAGATGTGGCTGGGCGGCGGCTTCGGCCGGCGTCTCGACGCCGACATGATGGTCCCTGCGGTGCAGGCGGCGAAGGCCGTCGGCAAACCGGTCAAGGTCATCTATAGCCGCGAAAACGACATGACCATGGACTTCTCGCGTCCGCTGACGTTCCAGAAGGTCAAGGCCGGTCTCGACGGTGACGGCAAGCTGATCGCATTGAACCACGACGTGGTCAGCGCGTGGCCGACCAAGCGCTGGGGAATCCCTGATTTCCTGACGCCCTCGGTCGACAAGAAAGGCGGTCTTGACGGCTTCACCGTGAACGGCGCGGACTTCTTCTATACCGTGCCCAATCACACCGTCCGCGCCATCCTGAACGAGATGGCGCACAACGCCACCCCGTCGGGCCAGTTGCGGTCGGTGGCGCCGGGATGGACCTTCTGGGCGGTCGAAAGCATGGTCGACGAACTCGCCCACGCGGTCGGCAAGGATCCGGCGCAGTACCGGATCGACATGCTCGACGGCACGGGCGCCAATGCCGGTGGCGCGCAACGCCTGCGCAACACCTTGCTTGCCGCGATGGGCATGTCCGGATATGGCACCAAGCAATTGCCCAAGGGCGACGGCATGGGCGTCGCCTGCGTCTCGTCGCAGGAAAGGGCGACGGCAAGCTGGACCGCCTGCGTGGCCCATGTTGCGGTTGCGCCGTCCGGTGAGGTCAAGGTCAAGAAGCTCACCGTGGCCACCGACGTCGGCACGCAAGTTCATCCCGATAACATCCGCGCCCAAGTCGAGGGTGCGGCGTTGTGGGGACTGTCGCTCGCGATGTTCGAAAAGGCCACGCTGAAGGATGGCGGTATCGAGCAGACCAACTTCGATACCTACACTCCGTTGCGGATGAGCCAGTTGCCCGAAGTCGCCATCAGCGTCATCGCCAACGGTGAAAAGGCCACCGGCGTCGGTGAGCCTGCGGTGACGGTGATCGCGCCGGCACTGGGGAATGCGATCTTCAATGCCTGCGGCGCCCGGGTCCGCGCCCTGCCGATCACGGCAGATGCGGTCAAGGCGGCGATGAGCAAGGCATAGGACGCAGTAGCCGACAACAACGATCCGCCGGAAGCCTGCTTCCGGCGGATTTTTTACGGGCGCGCCAGGCTCGCAAACGGCGCGGCAGCATACACCACGTTGCCGCCGACCATCGTCAGCACCGATTTGATCTTCCCGATCTCCTTGACCGGCACGGTCAGGTAGTCGGCTGACAGCACCGCCAGATCGGCGAATTTGCCGGGCTCCAGCGTGCCGCGACTGTCGTCGTCATTGGCCATGAACGCCGAATTGCGGGTGTACATCTCCAGCGCCTGCCGGCGGCTCGGTGCCTCCGCATCGCCACGGGTCTGGATGCCGCCGATGGTGGTGCCGTCGAGATACCATTGCAGCGAAACGAACGGATTGTAGGACGACACCCGATGCGCATCGGTGCCGCCGGCGACCGTGAGGCCAAGACGCAGCCCCGTTGCGATCGGCGGCAGGCGCCGCGCCGGCTCGACGCCGACCTCGCGCTGCAGCTTCTCGCCGCCGAAATACAGGCCGTCCTGCACGCCCCAGATCAGACCCAGCGATTTCATCCGCTTCAGATGGTCCTCGGACGCGTTGTAGAGATGCAGCACGGTCCACCGGAGATCGCGCACCGGGTAATCCTTGCTGATGTCTTCGACGACATCGAGCAGGTTGTCCACGGTGCGGTCCGGATTCCAGTGCAGTTGGATGGTGTAGCCCTTTGAGGCCGCCCAGCGCAGCAATTCCGCGAGCCCGGCCTTGCCGTCGGGCGTAATGTCGCCGTCGGTCCAGTCCGCCCAGATCAGGATTTCGCCGGGGCCATTGAAATGCAGCATGTCGTCGCCGAATCCTTGCGGCAGCAACTGCGTCAGGTTTTGCAGGTCCGCCAACTCGTTGCCGGGCTTCGGCGCGCACAGGTGATAGGCGACCCGCACCGTCAGTTGCTTGTCGTGCCATAGCTTGAACACGGCCTGATACTTCGACGGATACATGCTGACCCCGCCGCCATCGACAATGCCGGTGACGTCGAGGCTGTTCATTTCGCGAAAGAACTTTTTGGAGCCATCGACCTGCTGCTCGATGGTCGGTTGCGGCAGATGGTCGAAGATTTTTCCGAGCGTGTTGCCGTTGCCGATGACCACGCCGGTGGGGCGATTGTCGCCGTCGCGTTCGAGCCTGCCGCCGGGCGTCACGTCCGAATCGTCGTGAATGCTGAGCGCCTCCATCGCTTTCGGCGTCAGCAGCAGCCAGTCGTAGAGATGTTGGATGTACACGGGATTATCGGGTGCGGCCGCCGCTACCTCGGCCGCGTTCGGTCGGCGCTTTTCCTGAAATTGTTCTTCGGTCCAGCCGCCGGCGACGACAATCCAGGAGCCGGGCTTCTGGGTTTTGCCGGCTTGGCGGATTTTTTCCAGCGCTTGCTTCAGCGAGGGAACGCCGATCCAGTTCACCTCGGTGCCGAACGTCAGCGCGGCGCGAATGCCGTGAATATGCCCGTCGGTGAGGCCGGGAATGACGGTGCGGCCGCCGAGATCGATCAGCCTTGCCTTGTCGCCCGAGAGTTTCTTCATCGCAGCCGTGGTGCCGGAAGCCAGCACCCGGCCATGGTCGATCGCGAGCGCCTGTTGGGTCGAAAAATCCCTGTCGACGGTGAGGATTTTGCCGTTGAACAGGACGGTGTCGGCGGTCTGGGCCGAAGCGGCGGTTGTCAGCAGGCTGCCAACGATCGCCACAGCAACAGCGCGCATTGGTTTTGGAGATCGTGCCATAGGATTCACCCCACCAGTTTCCGTAGTTCCGCCTTCGCGACCTTCTCCAGCGTCGAGCGCGGCATCTCGTCCACGAAGCGTATTTCGCGCGGCACCTTGAAATCCGCCAGCGCATTGCGGCAGGCGGCCATGACTCTGTCGTGCAGATCCGGCGGCGCGCGTTCGACGCCGGCATGCGGGATGATGAACACCACGGGCACCTCGTCCAGCATCGGATGCTTCTTCCCGACCACTGCGGCTTCGCGCACGCCGGGCACGATGGCGATAACCTGTTCGATCTCGGAAGCCGCGACGTTCTCGCCGCCGACCTTCAGCATGTCCTTGGCGCGGTCGCCGAACTTGATGAAGCCGTGGTCCAGCAGCGTGACCCGGTCGCCGGTGATGAAGTAGCCGTGCTCGTCGAAGCTCTCGCGGGTGGCTTTCTCGTTGTGCAGATATTCGGCGAACAACGACAGTCCCGGAACGCCCTTGATCAGGAGATTGCCGGTGCCGCCGACCGGCACCGCCGTGCCATCGTCGTCGATGATGCGGAGCGAGTATTCCGCCGCGGCGCGGCCGATCGACATCGGCGTATTGGGCTGGTCGACCTCGCCGACGATGCCGTGGGTGATGGTTTCGGTCATGCCCCACCAGCCGACGATCCTGATGCCGAACGCGGCGAATGCGGGCGGCTCGCACACCGCAGTACCCCACAGCCGGAATTTGTGCCGTTTCGGAATCTCCTGCTCCAGCAGCGCCTTCATGCAAAACGGAATCGTCGAGGTCCAGGTGCAGCCATGCTCGACGGCGACATTCCAGAACCGGCTCGCCGAGAACCGCGGCTGGATCACACAGGAAGCGCCAACCCACAGGCACGCCAGCATCGAATAGGCCAGGGCATTGGTGTGAAACAGCGGCAGGTAGGTCTGATGCACGTCGCCTTGGTGCAAATCCTGATGCGACGCGTTGACCTTGGCGCCCCACAGCGCGTTGGCATGGGTCCATAGCACCGCCTTCGGTCGCGACGTGGTGCCGGAGGTATATTGCACGCTGCATGGCGCCCACGGGTCGGTCGTGCGGTGCGGCCGGTCGGCGCTGTCGGCGAACAGCGCTTCGAAACGATCGCCATGCGGTGCGGCGTGGCCTTGCGCCGGCGCGACGCCCGCGTCGTGCGAGATCACCGCGAGCCAGCGCAGGTTTCGGCAGTGTCTCGCGATCGTCTCCGCATAAGTAGGCTGGGTGATCGCGGCAACCGCGCCGCAATGATCCGCGAAATATTCCATCTCGGCCGGCGCCGAACGGGTGTTGGTGGTCACGGCAATGGCGCCGAGCTCGACGCAGGCGAACCAGGCCATCACAGCTTCGATGCAGTTATCCAGATGGATCAGCACGAATTCGCCCGACTTGATGCCGCGGGCGGCAAGGCCGGCCGCCAGCGCGCCGACCCGTTGATGGAATTCGCCGTAGGTCCAGCTCCGCGCCGGCGCATCGAACGGCGCCCAGATCAGAAACGGATGGTCGCGGCGTGTTTGCGCCTGCATCCGCAACAGCCACGGCACGTCCATCCCGGCAAAAGGGCCCACGATGCCCTGCGGCGCTGAATGCGGCATTTAGCCTCCCACGCAGCCTTGCCGGCTGCTTCCTCATTCTTGGAACGAGTTGTGCCACCGGACGAAGCCCGGATCAAATTGCGTCAGAACCTGCGGGTGGGGTGCGAAAAAAGGCAACGCGCGCCAATGGCGGGTCCCACTCCCGCCGCATTTTCGAACCCAACTCCTTGGCTCCGCAGAGCGAAGCCATGATCCGCTGAAGAGGGTTTTGATGCCTGGGGGAAGCTTGATGACGGGCCGGCCGCTACCCGATGCCCGTTATTTCCAGATTGCCGCACTGGGCTGCTTGCTCGCCATCAATTTTATCCTGATCGATTTCGGTGCCCGGCCGCTGCCAAGCGCCATCGCAATCGGCAGCGCCCTTCTCACCCAGCTGGTTTGCTCCCGGATCGCGGGCCTGCCGCATCTGGACCTGCGGTCACCGCTGATTAGCGGCCTGTCGCTCAGCCTGTTGCTGCGCGCCGACGCGCTTTGGCTTTATGCCGCGGCGGCCGTGATCGCGATCGGCTCCAAATTCGTGCTCCGTTTTGACGGCAAGCACATCTGGAATCCGGCCGGCCTTGCGATCGTTGTGCTGTTGCTGGCGTCCAACGGGGTGTGGATTTCTCCGGGCCAATGGGGCGCCGAGGTCTGGTTCGCGGCGCTGACCGGATTTCTGGCGATCCTGGTGCTCGGCGCCGCGCGGCGCGCCGATATCGCGATCTTCTTTTTCGGAAGTCACGCGGCGTTGCTGCTGGCGCGGGCGTGGTGGCTCGGCGATCCCCTGGCTATTCCATTGCATCAATTGCAAAGCGGCTCGCTGCTGATCTTCACCTTCTTCATGATCTCCGATCCGCGCACCACGCCGGACTCGGCGCTCGGACGCTTCCTGTTTGCCTTCGCGGTTGCGCTGCTGGCGCATTACATGGCGTTTTTCATGCAGATGCGGCCGGCGCTCTACTTCGCGCTGATTATCATTTCCCCCGCCACCATCCTGATCGACAGGCTGTTGCCTGCGAAGCGGTTCACCTGGGCCGATCCGGTCCCTCAAGGAGTTTTACGATGACGTATCGCGCCGCGCATGCTCTGAAGACCGGTGTCGCCATGGCTGCGATCCTTGCGCAGCTTGCGATGGGCCCCGCCAATGCTTTCTGCGGCTTCTATGTCGCGCAGGCCGATTCGAAATTGTTCAATACCTCGTCAAAGGTCGTGCTGGCGCGCGATGGCGATCAGACCGCGATCACCATGGCCAGCGACTTCGAGGGCGACACCAAGGAATTCGCCGTGGTGGTGCCGGTGCCGACCTTCATCGAGCGCAAGCAGATCGGCGTGGTCGATCCCAAAACCATCGATCATCTGGATCACTATACCGCGCCGCGCCTGGTCGAATACCATGACGACGATCCGTGCCAGCGGATGATGATGACGGCGAGTACGATGCCGGCAATGCCGGTGGCAAGGTCCGTCCAGGATACCGCGGTGCAGAAAAAATATGGCGTAACGATCGAAGCGAGCTACGACGTCGGCGAATACGATGTCCTGATCCTGTCGGCAAACGAGAGCAACGGGCTGGTCAATTGGCTGACCGACAACAAGTACCGGATCCCGCAAGGGGCTGAAGATGTGCTTGGCAGCTATATCAGGCAGAACATGCGTTTCTTTGTCGCCAAGGTGAACCTCGAGCGGATGAAGGGGCTCGGCAATGGCTACCTGCGGCCGTTGCAGGTGCGCTATCAGAGCGCGAAATTCATGGTTCCGCTGCGCCTCGGCACCGTCAACGCCAAGGGTCCGCAGGACCTCATCATCTACGCGCTGACTAAAAACGGGCGTATCGAGAGCACCAACTACCGCACCGTGAAGATTCCGTCGGACATCGATGTTCCGCTTTACGTCAAGGACGAGTTCGGGCCGTTCTACAAGGCGCTGTTCGAACGCGCGGTGTCGCGCGAAAACATGCACGCGGTATTTGTCGAATATGCCTGGGACATGGGCTGGTGCGATCCTTGCGCCGCCGAGCCGTTGAGCAACAAGGAGCTTGTCGAGCTTGGCGCGCGATGGATCGGCAGCGCCGAAGACGACGCATTCCGCACCAACCGGTATTCGGGCGGTGGCGGGTCCGATGCCTTCGTGACCAGGCTTCATGTCCGCTATGACGCCAGGTCCTTCCCCGAAGACATCGTGTTCATGGAAACCAGGGACCGGTCCAACTTCCAGGGACGCTACGTGCAGCATCATCCGTGGCAGGGTCCGTCGACCTGCCCGGCGGCGACGACCTATCGCAACGAGCTTCCGGCGCGGTTCACCCGGGAGGCGAAGAATCTCGAAGACCTGACCGGCTGGAACCGGACCGATATTACCGGCCGGATGGCGCTGACGGGCCAGCAGGTCAAGTAAGCTGATCGAGGGAAATTGTTATCGCGCGCGTGGCGCCGTCGCATCGACGTCACGACGCCTGGTCGTCATACGACGAAATCTCGATCAGGCTGCCGTCGGGATCGCGACAATAAACCGACCGCAGCGTGCCGCGGGCGCCCTGTTTCGCGGTCGGACCCTCCTCGATCGCGACGCCGCAAGCCTTCAGATGGGCGACCACCTGGTCCGGCGTGCTCGAGGTGAGAAAGCACAGGTCGTCGCTGCCGGCCGCTTCATGATCGGCGGTGAACCACTCGACCTTGTCGGCGCCAAGCGGCCGCACGTTGATCTTCTGGCCGCCGAAATGCAGCGACGTCCGCGGGGTTTTGCCCGGGCCCGGATCGAACACCCTGATCTCCATGCCGAGGATCTTTCGATACCATTCGGCCGAACGAGCCACATCCCTGACATTGATCACGAGGTGATCGAGCGCATTGACTTGAACCGGCATGGATTATCCTTTCGTCGCGGCTTCGCGCGCGTCGGCCGCACTGGCTGCGGGCTGGCTGGCGCGGGTTTACCCAGGCCCAGGCTGTTCGCCGGCGATGGCGCGATCGATGGCGTCGATCACCGCCTGGGTCTCGATAAATTTAAGCCGCGCCCGCTCGGCCTTGTCGCGATCGAACGGCGCGGCCAGGGTCTTGGCAAAGGCGTCGCGGTCCTCGGTCATTCGCTCGCGCGCCTTTTTCAGCGTCTCAAGTCGTTCGCTCATCCGGGTGTCGCTTTCTGTTGGTAAGGGGTGACGCTTACGAACGCCACGTTACGCGATCGCGCCGATCCACGCCGATAATTTATCCAGAATTTCGCTCATCACTTCGCGGTCATTGCGTCCCGAGCGCGCCGGGACATGGAAGGAATGATCGGCGTGTGGCACCAGGTGCAGCGATGCCGACGGCCCCAGCTTCCCGATAAGAGGTTCAAGCAGCCCAGGTTCCGCCAGTTTGTCGTTGGACCCTTGCAAAAACAGCATCGGGACCTCGATGTCGAAAAGATGCTTGGCGCGCTCCTCGGATGGTTTATTGGCGGGATGCAGCGGAAACCCCAGGAAGGCCAGTCCAACGACGCCGGGCAGCGGGGCGATCGCCTGCGCCTGCGATGTCATGCGTCCGCCGAACGATTTGCCGCCGGCGATCAACGCAAGTCCCGGGCAGCACCGCGCGGCTTTCGTCACCGCGGCCCGCACCGTGGCGTGCGCGACCGGCGGGCTGTCCGGCCGCTTGCCGGCTTTTTCCATGTACGGGAACTGATAGCGCAACGTTGCGACATCGCGGTCGCAGAGCCCGGTCGCCACCGTCTCCATGAACGGATGGGTCATTCCGGCGCCCGCTCCATGCGCCAGCACAAAACACGCGCGGGCCTGCGGGGGCAGAATGAGAAGCGCGGAGACGGCGCCGGCATTTCCGGTCTCGATCTTGAGTTGCTGCGCGCCGGCGACTGTCATCGCATCTGTCCGGTATGTTTTGGCGGTTCAACGCGGCTTTTGGCGGACCGGAATTTGGCGACCGCCGCAACCAGCTCCGTCCGCACCCTATCCACGACGCTGCCATAGTCGCGGGTTTCCGACTGCCTGAACAGGCGAACGGCCGGATACCAGGGGCTGTCGTCGCGGTCGAGCAGCCAGCGCCAATCGGGCACGTAAGGCAACAGCACCCAGGTCGGGCATCCCAGCGTGCCCGCCAGATGGGCGGCGCTGGTACATACCGTGATCACGAGGTCGAGGCAGGAAACCAGCGCCGCCGTTTCAGCAAAGTCGGTGAGGTCGGCAGTAAGATCGATGATGTCGGTGCGCTCGCCGAGCTGCGCCTTGTCTTCGGGCCGCGGATCTTTCTGCAGGCTGACGAAGGTTGCATCGACGTCGAGCAGCCGCGTCAAGACCTGCAGCGGCATCGACCGGTTGCGATCGTTGGCCTGCTTCGGATTGCCGGACCAGACCAGACCGATCCGCAGCCGATCGTGGGGGCCGAGGCGATTCTCCCAGGCTTGAACGCGACCGGCGGCGGGAGCAGGCAGACAGGCTGCCGGTGGAATCGTCTCAAGCTCCGTGCCGAACGCCAAGCGGCAGGCTCATGATGGGGCAGTGCATGTCGAACGCCGGGAGGGAGGCTGCGGTGGCCGGCAGGCACTCCGATACGCCGGATATTCCCGACGGCAAAGGACAAAGCGCGTCCTGAACGACGAGAATGACGCGCGCGCCCTGCGCAGCCACCATCGGCACATAGCGCGCAAACTGAATCGTGTCTCCCAACCCTTCGTCAAAACGAATCAGGATGGTCTTGCCGTCGATCGATTCCTTGCCGAGCCACTGGGTTGAGGAAACTTCGGATACTCCGCCGACAGCTCCGGTATTTTCCAGCGTGCTTCGCGCGCGGCCCAGCCGGCCTCGAAATTGCCGGTCAACAATTGAAGATGCGCCAGATGGTAACTGCCCCGGGCATTATCCGGCGCCAGCGCCTTCACGCGATCGTAAATCTCAAACGCCTGGTCGAACCGGTGAATTTGAAGCAGCGCAAAACCCTTGTTGACGAGGACGTCGACAAAATCCGGCCGCAGCTTCAGCGCTTTGTCGAACCACGGCAGCCCCTCTTCACTTCGGCCGAGCAACAACAGCGCGTCGCCGATGTTATTGCAGTTGACGGGATCGGCCGGGTCGAGCGCGTACGCCCGCTCGCTATCGGCCAGGCACTCCTCGTATCGCTTCAGGCCGCGCAGCGAACGCCCGCGCATCAGCAGCGTCGGCGCGTGATCGGGCTGCAATTCGGCGCACAGGTTGAAATGGACAAGCGCTTCCTCGAACCGCTTCGACTCATGCAAGAGAACCGCGCTCTGATAGGCCGCTTCCCAATGGCGCGGGTTGAGCTTGAGGACATGCTGATAGCTCAGCAGCGCCTCGGTGCGCCGGTCGAGCGCCGACGGGACGCCGCCGAGATGCTTCCACAACTCGGCATCGTCAGGCTTGAGCTGCACGGCCTTGTCGAACACCTTGAGGGCTTCTTCGAGCCGTCCCTGGTGCTTCAGGGCGAGCCCCAGACTGGAGAAATATTCCGTCTTTGGATTTTGCCGGATGGCGCGCGCCAGCCACGCCACGGCATGATCGTATTGACGGGTATGGAGAGCCAACAGCCCCATCAGGTGCAGGGTGTCGGCATGTTCCGCGTCGATCGCGAGCGCTTGCTGGCAGCAGATTTGAGCGTCCAGATGCCGCCCGGCGCTCAAATGCTGCAGGCCGGCTTGGTAGAGCCCAGCGGGCGTGCTTGCCGCCGGCGATTTCAGGGTTGTCCGGGAGGTTTTGGCGGTTGCCCTGCGTTCGCGGCGATTCATCAGCGCATTTCAACGTGGCCGGAACCTCAAGCCATAGATGATTCTGTAATGGCCAGGAAGCCTACGACGTCCTGGCCGTCGTTCGCGCAGGCGCTTCGCCAGGTCCTGGCGACGCCCGGGTACGGTTTTGAATTTCCATGCCGGATACGTGACGCACCCGACACGATTCGAACGTGTAAGCTTTGCCTACGCAGGTCGTACTCTTGTGCTTGCGACGCGAGGCTATGGCGCCCCTGCGTAGATCGTTGCGCCTGCCGTTGCAGGCCCCGTTGCCGATCCGACGATTTGCAGGAATTTCTGGACTTCAGCCCCGGGCGCATCGGAAACATAGACCATGTCTCCGTCCCGCATTTGGAAAGACTGTGCGTTGACGTAGCCGCTGGGTTGGCTAAAATCGATCCGATAGATCACGGGCACCGATTGCCCGGCCTGGGCTAGCCGGCTTTCGGGATGAATATCTTCCACGAAACCTGCGGTCTCATGCCGCAATACAAAAACCGCACTTGGATCTGCCCGATTATCAAGTAACCCGCCGGCCGCCCCAAGCGCTGACGCCAGGTTAACCTCAAAGCGGTCGAACGAAAACTTAGAGTTGCGTCCAGTAGCGCCGAAAACGGTGAAGATTTGCGGCTTGCGGAAAACATTGAGAATGTCACCTGGATGCACGTACACGTTCTCGCTTGGATCCATCGAGATACGCGCAAATGGTACTGTCGCCATCACGTTATGCCGCGAAAGGGTTACAAATGTTTCGTAAGCTGGCACCCGCAATCCTCCAGCGTACGCAATCACCTCAAGAATTCGGCTGCCTTTGGGTGACAGAGGAATAACCCCGCCCCCTGTCACGTCTCCTGTAACGGTCGCCGCATTTGTGACATTCTTGCTGACTTGTACCACGGCCTGAGGGTCCATCGACTTGCCCTTGAGACTGCCGACTATGATCTCTTCGACACGTCTTGGTGTGCTATTTGCAACCTTGACCCGGCCGACATAGGGTATTTGGATCGTTCCGTCCTCCGCAACGACTTGCTCAGGAATTGTTACGCCGTGTGCGCTCTGACTGGAGCCAGGGTAGGTATTCCCTGCCGAGGCGAACACACCCGAGGAACCTGTCTCCCAAAGCGTGACAACAACCCCGTCGCCCGCACCGAGTAGCAAAGTAGGTGGGCGGCGATAGTCGCCGAATTTCGCATTCAGTGTCGGCGAGGGAACTTTTGCCAGCCGGTCGATCACCTGACTATCGACATTGACCATCTCGAACTTGTCAGCCGCAAATGTTTGAGAATTCATCATGGTGGAAAGATTTGGGCCAGCCGATCCGCATGCGCTCAGC
>NZ_SSMW01000128.1 GCF_004799405.1 Bradyrhizobium sp. | reverse complement strand
CCGATGGACCGGCTGATCTGCGGCGACGTCGGCTTCGGCAAGACCGAGGTGGCGCTGCGCGCGGCGTTTGCCGTGGCGCTCGACGGCAAGCAGGTTGCCGTCGTGGTGCCGACCACGCTGTTGGCGCGGCAGCACACCCGGACGTTTGCCGAACGATTCCGCGGCTTTCCCGTCAATATCGCGCAGGCCTCGCGCCTGATCGCGCCAAAGGAACTGACGCAGGTCAAGAAAAACATCGCGGACGGATCGGTCGATATCGTGGTCGGCACCCATGCGTTGCTGGGCAAGTCGATCAAGTTCAGGGATCTCGGCCTTCTCATCGTCGACGAGGAGCAGCATTTCGGCGTCAGCCATAAAGAGCGCCTGAAGCAGTTGCGCGCCGAGGTCCATGTGCTGACGCTGAGCGCCACGCCGATCCCACGCACGCTGCAGCTGGCGCTGACGGGGGTGCGCGATCTCTCCATTATCGCTTCGCCGCCGGTCGACCGCCTCGCGGTACGCACTTTCGTCGCGCCGCACGATCCCCTGATGATCCGCGAGGCGCTGCTGCGCGAACGCTATCGCGGCGGACAGGCGTTTTACGTGGTGCCGCGCATCGAAGACCTCGCCGGCGTCAAGGATTGTCTCGACAAGAACGTGCCGGAGATGAAAGTCGCGGTCGCGCACGGGCAGATGCCGCCGACCGTGATCGAAGACATCATGTCGGCCTTCTACGACGGCAAGTACGATATCCTGCTCTCGACCACCATCATCGAGTCCGGCCTCGATATCCCGACCGCCAATACGCTGATCGTGCACCGCGCCGACATGTTCGGACTGGCGCAGCTCTACCAGCTGCGCGGGCGGGTAGGGCGCTCGAAACTGCGCGCCTATTCGCTGTTCACGCTGCCGGCGCAACTGAAGATCACCGCACAGGCGGAGCGGCGGCTGAAAGTGCTGCAATCGCTGGAAACGCTCGGCGCCGGATTTCAACTGGCCTCGCACGACCTCGATATCCGCGGCGCCGGCAATCTCCTGGGCGAGGAGCAATCCGGGCACATCAAGGAAGTCGGCTTCGAGCTGTATCAATCGATGCTGGAAGAGGCGATCCTCAACCTCAAGGCCGGCGTGGTCGAGCCCGCGGCGGATCGCTGGTCGCCGCAGATCACCGTCGGCATGCCCGTTCTGATCCCGGAAGACTTCGTCGCCGACCTTGCGGTGCGGCTGTCGCTGTACCGGCGGCTCGCCGATCTCGACACCGACGACGAGATCGACAATTTCGCCGCCGAGTTGCGCGATCGCTTCGGCGTGTTGCCGGACGAGGTGCGCTATCTCTTCAAGATCGCGGCGATCAAGGGCTATTGCCGCCGCGCCAATGTCGAGAAGGTCGATGCCGGCCCCAAGGGCGTCGTGATCACGTTCCGCGACAACAGGTTCGCGCAGCCCGATCGCCTGGTTTATTTCATCCGTCAGCACGGCCAGGCCGCCAAGGTGCGGCCGGACATGAAGGTGGTGTTTTTCCAGGAGTGGGAAACGGCGGAAGAGCGCCTGATGGGGACGACGGAAATCTTGCGGCAACTCGCGAATCTTGCCGAAGATCGCAAGGCGGCATAGCCCCATCCGGGTCATCCTGAGGTGCAAGAGCGCCCACCTCAAGATGACGGTCGAACAGGCTGCAAGGCGCAAGAAGACCGCCGGCCTCACGGCCGACGGTCGTTCCGATCGAATTCGATACTTACTTCGGGTACTTGAATTCCGGCGCCGCCTTCAGCGCATCCTTGGTGGTGTTCATCGAGGCCAGCCACTTGTCGTTCTTGCTGTCAAAGCGGACGTTGACCGAGGAAGGCGACACCGCGACATAGTGTTCGCCCATGCCGAGGAAGCCGCCGACCGACAGAATCAGCGCGTCGACCTGATGATTCTTGACGGCGAGGTCGGTAATCTCGCCGATCGACTCATCCTTCTGGTTATAGACGTTCAGACCCTTCAGTTTCGAAGAGAACATCTCATCCTTCGATACCGTCGAGAACTTGGCTTCGGCCGGCGCGCTGCCGGTGGTCTTGTTGTCTTGCGCCAGAGCCGGACTTGCCAGCATGGCCAGGGAAGCAGCGATCAACACGATTTTCTTCATAGTCTCCTCCAGTGCAGAATTGATGCTCTACAATGCGAGGACAGGACAATCGTTCCGCGATCCGATCAGCAAAAATCAGGAGGCCGCGCGGCGGGATTCTTCGTAAAGCCGTGCCAGCAGCGATTTCGCAGAATCTGACGGCAGCATGGTGGCCAGCGTCACCACCGGTTCCGACCGCGCGTCGCGGTTGCCGTAACTGGTGTGCCGCATCACGCTGGCAAGCCGCCGCGCGATCATATGGGCGGTGCGCAAGTCGGTTTCGGAAAACGCCACGATAACCGATCCGTCGTCCTGGACGGCGCCGAAATCCATTTGCCGCATCAGGCGGCTGATGATCCGGGCACCGTCAAGCTGCGCGCGTTCGCGGGCCGGATCGAAGGCGAAGCGCGCCACCGACAACCCGCCGCCGCGCGACAGCGTTTGATAGACGGATGTAGCGAAGTCGCGGTTGAATGCCGCTGAGGTCAGCAGCCCGGTTCTGGAATCGAGCAGGCCGCCGGCATCGATCGCCCGCAGAGTCCGCCCGAGATGCACCTCGAAGACATGCTGGCGGATCAACGGCAGCGCGTTGGCGGCAATACGCTCGGGCTCACCCGATATGATTTCGAGATTGGGCAGGTCGTAGGCCGGCGTCAGTCTCTCCGACGTCACCACCACCGGCAGGTTGCGGAAGCGCGCGTCTTCCGACAGCACGGTGAGGAAGGCGTCCACCACCCGCGCGCTAAAGCCTTCACCCAGCACGATGCCATCGATTTCAAGCAGATTGAGGTGCTTGGCCGCTGCTTCGATGCTCAGCGCGCCGACCACGCCCATCCGCTCGCCGAGCGACACCGAAAGCGCAGGGTAAGCCGAGCCACGCCCGATCAGCAGCACGGTGGCGTCGCGGACGGGATCGGTGTCCGGCAGAGTTGTGTGCGTGTCGGGATCACCGTCGAGCCGGCGCATCACGGTGGCGTGCAAAGCCCGGACCCGGAGAGCGGCGCGCAGCCGGGCTGCCAGGCGATCGGAATGGCCCTTGGTTTGCGAAAAGGGAAGGACGTTCGGCGGCAGCGACGTCTTGGGATCGATCGCGATCAGCGGCAGATAGGGTTGCCGGGCGCCGATCTGCTTTGCCAGGACCTCAAGACGGCGCTCGTCGCTCTCGGACATCGCGAGCAGCACCGCGGCCGGCCGCAATTGCTCGATGGCGTGTGCTGCGTCGGCCCAGGCGGCATCGATCACCGGGAACATTTTAGCTTCATCAAGCGCGTTCACGAATGACGGCCGCTCGGCAGTCGATACGACAATGATCGGGCCTTGCTGGGACATCCTGAAAACTCGGAGTATCGCGATCGATGGAGCGCGCGATGCTAGTTCGCCGGCCTTAATGCCGCGTCAACGAAGTCCTCAGACTTCGGCTAGCCCGGCTTGGGCTGGTCGCGAAATGCCTCCACCATCAGCGGGTTAAGCCCGAGTTCCCCAAGCGCCTCGCGGGCGCGGGTATTGTCCGGACCGCGTCCGGCCAGGCGATACCCGCTCAAGCGATCCGGCAACGCTGTCAGCAGTGCGCCCTGTCCGAGCCGCTTGGCCCATTGCTGCAAATCCTGCGACAGAAACCGGTAGCCGCCGACGGCCATGATGCCCGATGGGGGTGCGGTAATGCAGACTACGCCGGTCGCCCGATCAAGCCGCGCGGCATAACCGGTATCGACGTGATCGCGTTGCGACTGCGCGACCAGGGAATCACCCGCCGGAGGATCAGAGGCGTAAGCCGTCGCCGCAACCATGGGCCCCCGCAGCGCCAGCGTGCCCCTCGGCGTCAGCAGGACTTCGCCCGCAATCGGCGAATCCGCGACGTCGCGTGGCGCGCCATGCGGTCCCGGCAGGATCGGCGCCGGCATCCCATCGGTGCTGCGGCGGGCGCCGAACAGCCCGGCTTCACCGAACAGGTAGACATCGGTCAACGTTGCCTGCGGGTTGCTCCAGCGGACGCTCGATGCAACCTGCTCCGGCGCGCGCCAAAGGCCGAGCACATGGCGCAATCCGGGCATATCGGTCTCGGCCAACCGCAACGCCAGCTGCGCCGGCGCGATCAGCGTATCGCAGCGATCGGCATTGATCTGTTGCACCAGCACCGCGTCGTCGAACGGGTGATGCAGCGCCAGCGTTCCGCCCGACAGCAGCCAGACCAGCAGCGATGAAGTCAGGCCTGCGAACGACGACGGCGCAAATGCCGACATCATGGTCGCGCCCTGCGGCACGCCGCTTTCGAGGAAAACTGCAAGACCCCCGGCAATCAGATTGAGATGGGTGCGCGGCACCGCACGAAAACCATCCACCGTCACGTCGAAGGAGATGATCGCCGCCTTGCGGCCATCCTGCGCGACGGCGCGGGTGGTTGCGGACCGTTCCGACATCGCGAGGTCGAGCGACGCCATGCCTTCGGGCAGCTCATTGCCGAAGCCACAGACATGACGAATCGAAAATGCTTCGACGGCGGCGTGCATGGCAAGATCGGCGTGATTGACGCCGTCGATCCTGCTGGCGGTGACGATCGCGCGAGCCCCGGTGCGATTGAGCGCGACCGTCAGTTCCGCTTGCCGCCAGAGCTGCGGCAGCAAGGCGACAACCAGCCCGGCGCGTTGCGCGGCGAGCACGGTGAGCATGAATTCGACGGTGTTCGGCAGTTGAACCGCGATCACGGAATTGCTCGGCAAGCCCGCTTCGATGAAATGCGCCGACAGCGCAGAAATGGCCCGGTCGGCCTCGGCAAAGGTCAGGCGTTTGGCGGGCCGACCCGTGATACGTTGCTTGTTGACGGGATCAAGCAACGCCAGCGCGCCCGGCTGCCGGGTCAGAACGCGGCGAAACAGTCCGTCGAGCGTCGGCGATGTGGCGGTCACGAGATCACTTTACTAGTCACTTCGGTTGCGGCCTTTGCCACCAGGTTTCCGGGAGGTATCCGGACAAGGCGGTGACGGAAGGCCGTTCTATCCGATTCCAGCGCGCGATCCATTGCTCCTGAATGTTAAGAACCGGAATAACGTAGAAGCCTGCGATCAAGGTCCGGTCCAGCGCCCGCACGGCGGAGACGAAATCCGGATGCTCGCGCGCCTCCAGCATGGCTGCGATCATGGCGTCGATGGCGGGATCCCTGGCGCCCATGTAGTTTCGCGTGCCCGGATTGTCCGCAGCCGCACTTCCCCAGTAGAACGCTTGCTCGTTGCCCGGCGACAGCGACTGATCCCAGCGATTCCAGATCATGTCGAAATCGAAACCGAGCCGGCGTTGTTCGAACTGGACGGCGTCGACTGCGCGTACCGAGGCGTCAATGCCGGCGCGCTTCAAGTCACGCGTGAACGCCAGCGCGATCCGTTCCTGGTCGCGCGACGTTACCAGGATTTCGAAGGTGAGGGGCATTTTGGTCGAGCGCTGCCGCAACACCGTGCCGTCGAGTTCGTAGCCGGCCTGTGACAGCAGATTCAGCGCGCTGCGGAGCGTCGTGCGATCGCGGCCCGAGCCGTCGCTGACGGGGAGGCGATAGCTGCCGTCGAGAATGTCGGCAGGCATATGCGATGCGAACGGTTTCAGCAGTTCGCGCTCACGCTGGTCCGGCGCGCGGCCATAGGCCGATAATTCGGACCCCGCAAAGAAACCTGCCGAATGCGCGTAGAGACCGAAGAAATAATTTCGATTGATCCACTCGAAATCGTACAATTGCAGCAACGCCTGGCGCACACGGATATCGGAAAACACCGGACGCCTGGTGTTGAACACCAGGAATTCCGAGGGCTGCGGCATTCCGGTCTTGATGGTGTCGCGGATCACCCCGCCGTTGCGGGCGGCGGGAAAATCGTAGCCGTCGTGCCAGCGCAGCGGTTCGGTCTCGACGCGGAAGTCATAGAGGCCGCGTTTGAAGGCCTCGAATTCACCGTTGGCCTCGCGGTAGTAATCGAGCCGGATCTCGTCGAAATTCCATACCCCCCGATTGACCGGCAGATCGCGGCCCCAATAATCGGGATTGCGGGTCAGCGTGACGCTGGCGCCGGGCCTCACCTCGCCGATGCGGTAGGGGCCGGAGCCGATCAGCGGCGTCATCGAGGTTTCTTCGAATGTCGCGGCGTCGACGGCATGCCTGGGCAATATCGGCATCAGGCCTAAGATCAGCGGCAGCTCGCGATCGACGGCGCCGCCGAAATCGAACCGCACCGTGAGCGGATCGGGTGCCTCGGCCTTTTTGACCTTGGAATAATAATAGCGGTGGTTGGGACGGCCCTTGTCGCGCAGCAAGGCCCAGGAAAACAGCACGTCGTCGGCGAGCACGGGTTGGGCGTCCGAGAAACGCGCCAGCGGATTGAGGTGGAAAGTGACGTAGCTCCTGGCGTCGTCGGTCTCCACGCTCTTTGCCAACAGACCATAAAGCGTAAAAGCTTCGTCATTGCCCCGCGCCATCAGACTCTCGATCACGAGGCCTCGCATCTGCTGCACGGCGACGATTTGCTGGACGGGGAGGCCCCGCACGATCATCGGGTTAAGGCTGTCGAAGGTCCCATCGACGCCAAGCACCAGCCGGCCGCCTTTCGGCGCTTCGGGATTGGCATAGGGCATATGGGTAAAACCGGCCGGCAGCGCCGGGGCGCCGTGCATGGCGATGGCGTAACTCTCGCCAGCTACGGCAGGGCGGACCTCGGTTGCCAGCCAGAGGCCCAGGCCGACGAGCACACAGGCAACGGTTCGAACGCATGGGCACTTCGAAAGTAGCAAATGTGCGCGTCGATTTGATTCGATATTGTCCACCGGCGCGTTTTATCATAGCGGGTGCAGCCGGTCCCCGGCGCGAGGCAAAGACGCCTGTCGGCATTGATCTTTTCGCCCGCCGCTGTATGAAGGCGGGCAATTGACCAAGACGGCACGGCCTGTCACGTATCCGCCTCAATTGGCAACGAGACAACCGGCCAAACGGGCAAGTGTCGGTGGCTGCAGCGGTTTCGGGCGCTTCCGTTCAGAAAGGGTTTTCCGCAATGAATTTCCGTATCTTGGCCGCGCCGGTATGGCCGCGTGGGCGGGTTTTCGCTCTGTTGGCAGCGACGGCGTTGACAGCAGCATTGCTCGCTCCCGCCGCGCAAGCTCAAGCACCGGCCCCGGCTCCGGCTGCGCCGAAGGCCAAGAAGGCCGCACCGAAAGCCGCGCCTGCGGCACCCGCACCGGCCGCCCAGGCGGCTCCGCCTGCGGCGGCTGGCGCTCCCCCTCCAGCCGCGGCTCCAGGCGCTCAGCCGGCCGACCAGCAGGTGCAGTTGATCTATGCGCCCTGGACCAAATTCTGTCTGAAGGGCCAGGAAGCCAACGCCAAGCAGGTTTGCTTCACCGGCAAGGATGGGCGCATCGAGTCCGGCCAGCCCGTGATCGCGGCCGTGATCATCGAACCCGAAGGCGAGCCGAAAAAAATCCTGCGTGTCACGCTGCCGCTGGGCATGCAGCTGATTCACGGCACCCGCGTCATCGTCGATAGCAATCCTCCGGCGCAGGCGCCCTACGTGATCTGTTTTGCCAATGGCTGCATGTCGGACTATGAAGTGACGCCGGAGCTGCTCGCAAACCTGAAGAAGGGCCAGAACCTGGTGGTTCAGGCGATCAACTCCAACGGCGCGCCGCTCACCTTGCCGCTGCCGCTCGGTGAATTCGCCAAGGCCTATGACGGTCCGCCGACCGACCCCAAGGAGTTCGAAGCGCAGCAGAAGAAGCTGCAGGAAGAGCTGCAGAAGCGCGCGGACGAAGCGCGCAAGAAACTTGAGGCCACCGCGCCCCCAGGCGGCGCTCCGGCCAATCCGGCCGCGAAGTAAGGCGGCTCTCCCGCTCAAGGAAAAAGGCGCCCGCACCGGGCGCCTTTTTTGCTGCGCAGGTCTGTCGACGTTGGGCCGGTTAATTCAGCGATGGGTTGCGCGGGCGATAGCTGCCGGACTTGTCCTTGATGAAAATCTCCGCCACTTGCGAATGCCGGATCGGCTCGCCGGATTCGTCGGGCAGCAGGTTCTGCTCGGAAACGTAGGCAACGTATTCCGACTCCGAATTTTCGGCGAGCAGATGGTAGAACGGCTGATCTTTGTGAGGCCGGACCTCCTCGGGGATCGACAACCACCATTCCTCGGTATTGTTGAATTCCGGATCGATATCGAAGATCACGCCCCGGAACGAAAACACCCGGTGGCGGACGATCTGGCCGATCTGGAATTTGGCGGTCCGCGTTTTTATCATGTCTCGTCGAATAGACCATGATTGTGGCCGATGCTAGGGGCAAAACCCACGAATTAACCTTTGCCGCAACGGCAAGGTTTCCGTCAGAACCAGCCAGCCCGCCGTGTCGGCCGCCACGAAGGCGCCAGTCCTTCGCGCATGGCGATACGCCGCAGCGGCCCAAATGAGCCGATCAGATGCAGACCGGCCGCGCGCAGCGACTGCATCGGCAAAAAGTCGCTCAGCAATGAACGGTTCGCCATGTCGATGGCGAACATCCTGCTGCGGACATCGGCGCGCCGCGCCCGTCCGTAACGTTGCAGCACGTGCGGCGCGCCGGGGTCTTCGCCCGAGACCATCGCATCCCGCACGACATCGGCGATATCGGCCGCATCGCGCAGCCCCATGTTCAGGCCCTGCGCACCGATCGGCGGCAACACATGGGCAGCTTCGCCAACCAGTGCGATGCGATGCTGCGCGAATTGTCCGGGCTGCTCGATGCCGAGCGGAAATAGATGTCTTCCAGGCTCGACCTTGACGCGGCCGAGAATGGAATGCGACTGCCGTTCGGTGGCTTCGGACAATTCATCGTCGGTCAGCGCTATCAGCCGCTCGGCCTCCTTCGGTGCCGCAACCCACACCACGCTGCAGCGATCGCCTGGCAGCGGCACGAACACGCAGGGACCTTGCGGCGTATGAAACTCGGTGGAGATATTTCGATGCGGCCGCGCATGGCCAATGTTGAAGGTCAGGGCGGCCTGATTGAGTTCGCGGCGCGTGACGGCGATACCGGCGGCCTCGCGGCAGCGCGATTGCCGCCCGTCGGCGCCGATCACAAGGCGCGCGGACAGCGATTTGCCGTCGCCGGTACGAATGGCGACATCGGCGTCGCCAGGGCTGATCGTGTCGGCCTCGGCATCGAAACGCGTCAAGCTGGAAAGTTCGCTGGCGCGCTGCTCCAGCGCAGTCATCAGCGCGCGGTTATCGATGTTGTAACCGAAAACCTCCAGGCCGATTTCGGCTGCTGAAAACCGCACCTCCGGCGCACGGATCAGCCGGCCGGTATCGTCGACCATGCGCATCGTCTGCAATGCCGCCGCCTTGTCTTCGCAGCGGGACCAGACGCCGAGTGCTCGCAGAAAATCGATGGAACCGCCGAGCAGGGCGGTGGTGCGATTGTCGGCATAGGGCGCGCGGCTGGCAATCAAGGCCGTGGTCGCGCCGGTTTCCGCCAGCGCAATCGCGGCGGCAAGTCCGGCGGGCCCACCGCCGACTATGGCGACGTCGTATGCGTCAGATGCCTCGTTCATGTCGGCACAATGACGGTCCCGGCGGCATTTTCAAGCCCGCATCGCGGTCAATGTTTCCGTCGAAATACGTGACCGAACGCCGCAAGCGCCGATGTGCAAATCGAGACGATTCCTGATAGCACTGCCGGCCAAATGGACCAGATAAACCAGCCGGATTCGTCGTCCGCATCGCCGCGAATGCGGGCCGCGGCATTTTCCGTGCATATCTTCACGGCATTGGGCGCGGGCGTCGCCCTCCTCGCCATGCTGGAAGCCGTGCGCGAACACTGGTCGGCGATGTTCGCCTGGCTCGGCGTGGCGTTACTGATCGACGGGCTCGATGGTCCGATGGCGCGGCGGCTGGATGTCGCGCAAGTGCAGCCGAACTGGTCGGGCGAGGTGCTCGATCTCGTGGTCGATTTCGTCACTTACGTCTTCGTGCCGGCCTATGCCATCACCGCAAGCGGCCTGTTGCTGCCGCTGGCGGCGCCGCTGCTCGGCGCGGGCATCGTCGTGACGAGCGCGCTCTATTTCGCGGATCGCCGCATGAAAACCCCGGACAACCATTTCCGCGGGTTCCCGGCGCTGTGGAACGTGGCCGCGTTCTATCTGTTCCTGCTGCATCTGCCGCCGATGTTCGGGAGCCTGGGTGTCGCCATTCTCATTGGGCTGACGTTCGCCCCCTTCAACGTCCTGCATCCGATACGCGTAGTGCGCCTGCGCGGGCTGACATTGTCGTTGATCGCGATCTGGGCGGTGCTGGTGGGCATCGTGCTGGGCTACGATTTCGATGTCGGCGCACCGGTCAAAATCGGCCTTTGCGCGATCGCCGTCTATATCGTGACCAGCGATGCCGTGATCCGGCTCGCCAGATCGTTCAAGACATGATCGAATTGTGGACCAGCCCGGAAGCCTGGGCGGCGTTGTTGACCCTGACGGCGCTGGAAATCGTTCTCGGCATCGACAACGTTATTTTTCTGTCGGTCATCGTCTCGCGGATTCCGCGGCCGCAGGCCAAGCGCGCGCGGCAAATCGGGCTGGCGCTGGCGCTGGTGTTTCGTATCCTGCTGCTTACTCTGCTGGTGTGGCTGATCGGGTTGACGCAAGCCGTGTTCACCGTGAAGGGCATTGCCTTTTCCTGGCGCGATATCGTGCTGACCGGCGGCGGATTGTTCCTGATCGGCAAGGCCACCCATGAAATTCACACCGAGGTGGAGGCGCGCGATCAGGACAGCGATGCCGCGCCGCGGCCCGGCGCCTTCTTCTGGGTGATCCTCCAGATCATCGTCATCGATATGGTGTTCTCGCTGGATTCCATCATCACCGCGATCGGCATGGCGCAGGATCTCGCCATCATGATCGCGGCGGTCGTGATTGCCTGTCTCATCATGTATATATCGTCGGGTCCGGTCGCGAAGTTCGTGGCGGAACATCCGACCACCAAGATGCTGGCGCTGGCGTTTCTGGTGCTGATCGGGGTGGCGCTGGTGGCCGACGGATTCAAGTTTCATATTCCGCGCGGCTACATCTACTTTGCCATCGCATTTTCGGCGGCGATCGAGTTCTTCAACGTGCTTGCCAGGCGCAATCGCAAAAAGGCCGTCAAATAGGTTCCCGCGATCATCAAGTTGACAACACGGCTTCGATGGCTTTCGCTTGATCGCAAGGCAATGCCGGCAAACGGCTGACGGGAGATTCGCAATGACCAAGGCTGTGCGGGTGCACAAGGTAGGGGGTCCGGAGGCGCTGGTTTATGAAGCGATCGAGCTGCCCGCGCCAGGGCCCGGCGAGGTCCGGATCCGCCAGCATGCCGTCGGCCTCAACTTCATCGACGTGTATTACCGCACCGGTCTCTACAAGGCGCCGGGACTGCCGTTCATCGTCGGCAACGAAGCGGCGGGCGAGGTCGTGGCGGTCGGCCCCGGGGTGACCCATTTTCACCCCGGCGATCGCGTCGCCTATTACTTCAATCTCGGCGCCTACGCCTCGGAGCGCAACATTCCCTGGGACAAACTGGTCAAGCTGCCCGACCACATCACCTACGAGCACGGCGCGGTCCTAATGCTGAAGGGGCTGACAGTCTGGTACTTGCTGCACAAGACTTTCAAAATCGAACCGGGCCACCGGGTTTTGATTCATGCCGCCGCCGGCGGCATCGGGTTGCTCGGATGCCAATGGGCCCGGGCACTCGGCGCGCATGTGATCGGCACCGTCGGCACCAAAGCGAAGGCCGATCTTGCGCTCGCCAATGGGTGCGATCACGTCATCCTCTACAACGAGGAGGATTTCGTCGCGCGGGTGAAACAGATCAGCCGCAACGAGTTGTGCGACGTCGTCTACGATGGCGTCGGCAAAACCACGTTTCCGGGTTCACTGTCCTGCCTCAGGCCGCGCGGAATGTTCGTGAGTTTCGGCAACGCCTCGGGTCCGGTGCCGCCGTTCGCGATCGCCGAACTCAACAATCACGGCTCGTTGTTCGCGACCCGGCCGAAGCTCAACGACTACATCGGCAAGCGCTCGGAATTGCTTGAAGGCGCCGACACGCTGTTTGCGGCCGTCATCAACGGCAAGCTGCACGTGCCGATCAATCATGCCTACGCGCTGAAGGACGCCGCCAAGGCCCATATCGATCTCGAAGGGCGTGCGACGACGGGCGCCACGATCATGAGACCGTAAGTCGCGTCGTCCCGGTGACTTAAAATCCGGCGACGCTGCCGTGCAGATCGTATTGATCGGCACGCTCGATTTTCGCGGTGACGATTTCGCCTACCCGCAGCGGGCGCCGGCTTGAGAGGTAGACGGCGCCGTCGATCTCGGGTGCATCCGCTTTGGAGCGGCCCTTCGATACGGTCGGACCGACTTCGTCGATAATGACTTGCTGGCGGGTGCCGACCTTGCGCTTGAGCCGGCGCGCGGAGATCGCCTGTTGCCGCGCCATCAAGGCATTCCAGCGCTCGGTCTTGACTTCTTCGGGCACGGGATGGCCGAGCGCATTCGATGAGGCGCCGGCGACCGGCTCGTACTTGAAGCACCCGACGCGATCGATCTCGGCCTGGTCGAGCCAGTCGAGCAGATAGGCAAAATCGGCTTCGGTCTCGCCGGGAAAGCCGACGATGAAGGTCGAGCGCAGTGTAAGTTCGGGGCATTCCTCACGCCATCGCCTGATCCGTCCCAGCGTCCTGTCCTGTGCCGCCGGACGCTTCATCGCCTTGAGGATTTCCGGGCTCGCGTGCTGAAAGGGAATGTCGAGATAGGGCAGAATCTTGCCTTGCGTCATCAGGCCGATGACTTCGTCGACATGCGGGTAGGGGTAGACATACTGCAGCCGCACCCAGGCGCCGAGTTCACCGAGCTCCCTTGCAAGCTCGAAGAACTTTGCGCGGACCTCGCGGTCCTTCCATGGGCTCGCGGCATATTTCAGGTCGGCGCCGTAGGCTGAGGTGTCCTGCGAGATCACCAGCAATTCCCTGACGCCGGCCTTGACCAGCTTTTCCGCTTCGCGCAGCACGTCGTTGGCCGGGCGCGACACCAGATCGCCGCGCAGCTTCGGGATGATGCAGAAGCTGCAGCGGTTGTTGCAGCCTTCGGAAATCTTCAGGTAGGCGTAATGCCGTGGCGTCAGCTTGATGCCCTGCGGTGGCACCAGGTCGAGATGCGGATTGTGCAGCGGCGGCAGCGCGCGATGCACGGCGTCGAGCACGCTCTCATATTGTTGCGGTCCTGTGATCGAGAGCACGCCGGGATAGGCCGCCTCGATCTGCTCAGGCTCGGCGCCCATGCAGCCGGTGACGATCACCTTGCCATTCGCGGCCATGGCGTCACCGATGGCGCCGAGCGATTCCTGCTTGGCGCTGTCGAGAAAGCCGCAGGTATTGACGATGACGAGATCGGCGCCGTCGTGCTTGCGGGCGAGCTCATAGCCTTCCGCCCGCAGCCGCGTGATGATGCGCTCGGAGTCCACCAGCGCTTTGGGGCATCCCAGCGAAACAAAGCTGACTTTGGGCGCGGCCGCCTGTTGCATGTCTTGATCTGTCCGATTGATCGGCAGGAGCTAGTCCCAATTGTTCACAATTACAAGGCTTTGAGCGGGCTTGCGGCGTGCTATGGATGCTTGGCTGCGAATGCGAGTGATCGATGGTCGCCGAACCGTCTCCTAAAATCGTCATTGTCGACGAAAGCCCGATCCGCGCCGCGATCCTCGAGGAGGGGCTGCGGGAGGCGGGTTTTACCGGCGTCACCCACATCAGCGAGATGCACAACCTGCTGGCCCGGATCTACGCGCTCGACCCCGATGTCATCCTGATCGATCTTGAGAATCCCAGCCGCGACGTCCTGGAACAAATGTTCCAGGTCAGCCGCGCGGTGCGGCGGCCGGTCGCGATGTTCGTCGACCAGAGCGATGCGGCTTCGATCCAGGCTTCCGTCGATGCCGGCGTCTCTGCCTATATCGTCGACGGGCTGAAAAAGGAGCGCATCAAGCCGATCCTCGATCTCTGCGTCTCCCGCTTCAACGCCTTCGCCAAGCTGCAGGATGAACTCGATCGCACCAAGTCCGCGCTGGAAGACCGCAAGGTGATCGACCGCGCCAAGGGAATCCTGATGAAGCTGAAGGGCCTCACCGAAGACGAGGCCTACGTGCTGCTGCGTTCGACCGCGATGCGCGAGAAAAAGAAGATCGGCGAGATCGCCCAGTCGATCCTGACCGCGTCGGAGTTGCTGAAATGACCCAACCGCTTTGCATCGGTTTCATTCCGCTGGTCGATGCCGCGGCTTTGATTGTCGCGGTCGACAAGAGGTTTACCGAGGCGGAAGGCCTGGATGTCACGCTGGTGCGGGAAGTTTCGTGGTCGAACGTCCGCGACAAGCTCAATATCGGTCTGTTCGATGCCGCGCATCTGCTGGCGCCGGTCGCGATCGCCTCAAGCCTTGGGTTGGGCCACATCAGGGTACCGATCGTTGCTCCCTTCAATCTCGGCCTTAACGGCAATGCGATTACGGTCTCGCCGGCGCTGTATGCAGCGATCATGGCCGAAATCGATGGCGACCGGTTCGATCCGATGGTCACCGCGCTGGCGCTGGCGCGCGTGGTCGCGGCGCGGCGCAAGGCCGGCGCGGACCCTTTGACGTTCGGCATGACCTTTCCGTTTTCGACCCACAATTATCAATTGCGGTTCTGGATGGCCGCGGGCGGCGTCGATCCCGACGAGGACGTGCGTCTCGTGGTGCTGCCGCCGCCTTTCATGGCGGACAGCATCGCCAATGGTCACGTCGATGCGTTCTGCGTGGGGGCGCCCTGGAATTCGATCGCAGTCGACCGTGGCGCCGGCCATATCCTGCATTTCGTTTCCGATATTCTGGTGCGCGCGGCGGAGAAGGTGCTTGCGGTCAGGCAGAACTGGTCGGAGAAGAATCCGCAAGTCGTTGCGGCCTTGATCCGGGCTGCCTCGCGCGCTTCCGAATTCATCGAGCAGCCGCAAAACCGCGCCGAGGCGGCGCACATCCTGGCGCAGCCGGGACGGATCGGCGTCGACGCCGATGTCATCAAGCGCACGCTGGATGGCCGCCTGAAAATTTCGCCCGATGGCACCATGCGCGAAAGCAACCGCTATTTGCTGGTCGGCCGGGAAGAGGCGGGGCGGCCGGATCCGATGCAAGCCGCATGGCTCTATGCGCAGATGGTCCGCTGGGGTCAGGCCAGCATCAGCCCCGAGGCGATCCAGATTGCCAGGTCAGTGTTCAGGCCAGACCTTTACGACGCTGCGCTGGGGCGCGAAAGCGAGCCTGCAGGCACCTTCGGCGGCATTGGCGCTTTCGCCGGTCCGCCGTTCGATGCCGAGGATATCGCCGGGCATCTGAAGGCATTTGCGATTGGGCGCTGGAAGCCCTGACGCGGGTGCCGGTATCTTGAGCATTGGTCTCATCCGGCTAAATTTTAAGCTGCCTGCCCGAATTTCGCGACGATGGCGGCATTAGGTGCATTCGCACATTTCATCAACATATTGATTTATATATATATTTAACAGGGATCAGGATGGCACGCAACTTGTATGTTGCAGTGCGGCCAGTCGTCGTGGATGCCCGCTGGCCTTGATCCAAGATGGATTTCCGCAGCAACGAGGCTGGTCTGACCGCTCACATCAACTGAACCCGGCGCTATCGAGCCGAGGCGCGTTCGGTGCGGTCACTTTCCCTTTCGTTGATGCCACCGGTCGTGGCTGCAGGAGCTTCGTCGCACCTTATGAAAATCGAGACCCTCTCCGTAGACTTCACCGATGAGCAGAAGCGTTACCTCGAAGGCTTCACTTCGGGGCTGCAGATCGCGCGCGCCGGGCGTGGCCTCGGTGGCGCCGCCGGCAACACCGTTACCGAAACCACCGGACCTGATGCCGCGCATATCAGGGCGCAGGACAAGGTCATCGCGTCCGGCAAGAAGCTGGTCGATCAGGAAAAATTCAAGCGCGAGCAGCATCCGTTCGATGCCTATCCGAGGCTGAAGCAACAGGCGCGCGACAACGCGCCGCCGTCGCCGGCGGACAATTTTCGCTGGCGTTACTACGGCCTGTTCTATGTGGCGCCGGCGCAGGATTCCTACATGTGCCGGCTGCGGATGCCCAACGGCATCCTGAAGCACTGGCAATTGTCAGGCATGGCCGATCTCGCCGAGCGTTATTGCGGACCGTTCTGCCATGTCACCACCCGCGCCAACCTGCAGGTCCGCGAAATTCCGCCGAAGAACACCGTTGCGTTGATCGAGGGCATCCAGGACCTCGGCCTGTGCTCGCGCGGCTCCGGCGCCGACAACATCAGAAACGTTACGGGCACCCCGACCGCCGGAATCGATCCGCAGGAATTGATCGACACCCGCGAATACGCCCGGCAATGGCACTTTCATATTCTCAACGACCGCTCGCTGACGGGACTGCCGCGCAAGTTCAACGTCGCCTTCGATGGCGCCGGCAAGATCGCCGTGCTGGAAGACACCAATGACATCGCTTTTGCGGCTATCGAAGTGAAAGACGGCTTTGGCGTCGAGCCCGGCATCTGGTTTCGTTTGGGGATTGGCGGCATCACCGGCCACAAGGATTTCGCCAGGGAAACCGGTATTATCGTCAAGCCGGATGAAGCGACCGAAGTGGCCGACGCCATCGTCCGCGTGTTCATCGACCTGGGCGATCGCACCAACCGGCTCAAGGCACGCCTGAAATACGTCATCGACGGCATGGGCATGGACAAGTTCCTGGTGTTGGTCGAGGGAAAACTCGGCCGCGCCTTCACCCGCGTGCCGCCGGAAGCCTTCGCACCGCGCCCGGCCTTCGATCGCATGGCGCATATCGGCGTGCACAAGCAGAAACAGCAAGGCCTGAACTGGATCGGCGTCTCGCTGCCGCTCGGCAGGATAACCTGCGAGCAGATGCGCGGGCTGGCCAAAATCGCACGCGATCTCGGTGATGGCGAGATTCGCCTTACGGTTTGGCAGAACCTGCTGATATCGGGCGTTCCGGACAGTAATATTGCGCTGGCAACGGCAGCGATCGAAGCGATCGGCCTTGCGGTCGAGGCGTCGCACATCCGCGCCGGCTTGATCGCCTGCACCGGCAATGCCGGCTGCAAGTTCGCCGCTTCCGACACCAAGCGCCACGCCGCCGAGATCGGCGACTGGTGCGAGCCCCGGGTGCCGCTCGACACGCCGCTCAACGTCCATCTCACCGGCTGCCACCACTCCTGTGCGCAGCATTACATCAGCGATATCGGCTTGATCGCCGCCAAGGTGCCGGCCGGTGAGGGAGACGACACCGTCGAGGGCTATCATCTGTTCGCCGGCGGCGGGTTCGGCCCGGATGCCGACATCGGGCAGGAGGTCTATCACGACGTTCGGGCGGAAGACGCACCAAAGACCGTCGAGAAACTGTTGAAAGCATATTTGTCGCATCGGTCGTGTTCCGATGAGACGTTCCTGACCTTTGCACGCCGCCACGATGGCGCAGCGTTGCGCAAGCTCGCCGATGCGGAAGGCTCCACATGAACCAGATGACGCCTCCGCCGAAGCTTGAAATCATTCCGTCCAGCGCGCCGTTTTCCGAAGCGCAACGCTCCTGGCTCAACGGCTTCTTCGCCGGATTGCTGTCGACCGATGGTCCGGCGCCGCTGTCGGCGGAGCAGGGTGCGGCCGTGCTCCAGGGCCCAACCGGAGATGGCGACGACGGCGAAGCGCCATGGCACGACCAGACCATGCCGATCGCGGATCGCATGAAGCTTGCCGAAGGCCGCCCGCTGCGGCGGCGCATGATGGCCGCGATGGCGCAGCAGGACTGCGGCCAGTGCGGCTATAACTGCAACGACTATTCCGACGCGATTGCCGGCAAGTCCGAAGCGCGCCTCAATCTTTGCGTGCCCGGCGGCAAGGAAACCGCGCGGATGCTCAAGACGCTGAACGAGGAACTGGAAAAAGCGCCTGCGGCCTCCGCCGGAGCGGCGGTGGCACCCGTAGCCGCGCCGGCGGTCGCAGCCGAACTCGGGCGTTCGCGCGACAATCCGGTGCCGGCGATCTTCGTATCGCGCCGCCTGCTCAACAAGGCCGGCTCGGAAAAGGAAACCTGGCACATCGATTTCGATCTCGGCGGCTGCGGCCTCGATTACGTCGTCGGCGATTCCTTCGGCATCTTCGCCAGCAACGACCAGGGTCATGTCGATCAGATCATCGCCTTGCTCGGCGCTTCCCACACCACCGAGGTCAGAGGCAAGACCCTTCGCGACGTGCTGCGCGACGATGTTTCGCTGGCGCCGGCGCCCGATACGCTGTTCGAGTTGACCTCGTTCATAACGGGGGGCGCTCAGCGCGAGAAGGCGCGTGCGCTGGGACGGGGCGAGGATCCCGATGGCGACGCCGCAACCCTCGATGTGATGGCGGCATTGCAGAAATTCTCCGGTGTGCGGCCGCATCCCGAAGCCTTCATCGAGGCGCTGGAGCCGTTGCAGCCGAGGCTCTATTCGATCTCGTCCTCGCACAACGCCACGCCGGGCAAGCTGTCGCTCACCGTGGATTGCGTGCGCTACGTCGTCGGCAAGCGCAAGCGGCTGGGCCTCGCGTCGATCTTCCTCGCCGAGCGAGTCAACCCAGGCGACCAGGTCAAGGTCTACGTGCAGAAGGCCCATGGCTTCGCGCTGCCGCAGGATCCGGCGACGCCGATCATCATGATCGGCCCCGGCACCGGCATCGCGCCGTTCCGCGCGTTCCTGCACGACCGCCGCGCGACCGGCGCAACCGGCAGGAACTGGTTGTTCTTCGGTCATCAGCGCAGCAGCTGCGATTTCTTTTATGCCGACGAACTCAACGCCATGAAAACCTCAGGACTCCTGACCCGGATGTCGCTGGCGTGGTCGCGTGACGGCGACAAGAAATTCTACGTGCAGGACCGCATGCGCGAAGTCGGCCGCGAGTTGTGGACGTGGCTTGCCGAAGGTGCCCACGTCTACATCTGCGGCGACGCCAAGCGGATGGCAAAAGACGTCGAGCGCGCGCTGGTCGATATCGTGGCGCATTTCGGCGCACGTTCGACCGATGAGGCCGTCGCCTTTGTCGCGGAACTCAAGAAAAAGGGCAGGTTCCAGCAGGACGTCTACTGACGGAACCCGGTTCCATCTTCAATCAGCATCAAACTTGAACGAATAAAATTCTCGTTCGATTCCATCGCAGAGAATTTTCGACTGCGAACGGAGTCCGGCTTGGCATCCGCATCGCTATTTCCGCGGTCGTCTTGAATCCCGTCGCGAACAGTATTCCATTGGTCGCGATGGGGCGTTGGAGATCGACCATGCGCGAATTATCGGCGGAAGCCCGTCTGCACCTTTATGCGCGTTCCCTTTCGGGGCGAACCGGAACAGGGATTCGGGTGGCCGCGTTCTACGGCGCATTCGCCATCATTGCGGCGGTCGTGTTTGGCACGCTGTCGGTTCACCCGTTCTAGGCGACCCCGCTAACCGGCGGTCTTGAACGGTTTCACTTCAACGCCGGCATCCTTCAACGCCTGCCGGACGCCGCGCGCGATATCAACTGCACCCGGCGTGTCGCCGTGAATACAGACGGTATCGGTGCGCATCTTTATTACCTTGCCGGTCACCGACACCACCGCGCCATCCTGGACCATCCGCACCACCCGCTGCGCGATCGCGGCCGCGTCGTGCAACACCGCGCCGGGTTTGCGGCGTGACACCAGCGAGCCGCTGTCTTCATAGGCGCGGTCGGCGAACACCTCATGCACCATCGGCAACCCGGCGGCTTCGCCGGCCGGCACCAGTTTCGAATTGGCGAGCACCACAAAAATCAGGCTGCGATCGACCGCCTTGATGGCGGAGGCCAGCGCCCGCGCCGTCATGTCGTCCTCGCAGGCAACGTTCGACAGCGCGCCATGCACCTTGACGTGGGTGACCTTGTGGCCGGCCATGGTCGCGATCGCCTGCAACGCTCCGATCTGGTAGGCGACCATGTTTTCAATCTCGGATGCTTTCATTCCCAAAAAAGGGCGGCGGCCAAAGCCGTAGAGGTCGCGATAGCCAGGGTGTGCGCCGATGCTGACCCCGCGCGCCTTGGCAAGATCCACCGTCGCCCGCATGGTCTCGGAATCGCCGGCATGGAAGCCGCAGGCGATGTTGACCGAGGTGGCGAGCCCGATCATTTCGCCGTCATTGCCCATCTCCCACGCGCCAAATCCTTCGCCGAGATCGCAGTTGAGGTCGATTGTGGTCATGTTGGTGTTCCCGCTTGCGTGAGTGGATATTCAATCAGTCCCGCGCAGCCGCGGGCGACGCAGTTTGCCAGGTTCCGGCGTCGATGGCGCTGACGGCGGCACCCGCGACGTTAGCAGTCTGCAGCGCCTCGAGGTTGAGATCAAAACTTTCGATATCCCTGACGCGGTCCGGCAGGGAGCGCAACAATTCGGCCAGTTTCCGCAACTCGGCCTGCGCCTCGGCCATGCTGACCGCCTTGAAGTGAAAGCCGGTTCCCACCGGAATCTGCGCGAACCGGCCGAAATCAGCCGATATCACGGTCGCGATCTTGGGATAGCCGCCGGTGGTGCCGCGATCCGGCATCAACACGATGGGTGCGCCATTGCCGGGCACCTGGATGCTGCCGTTCACGGTGCCGTCGGAGACGATGTTGTGGCCATGCAGATGTTGGATTGCGGGCCCCTCGAGCCGATAGCCCATGCGGTCGCTGGTTGCCGATACCTTCCATTCGCTGTCCAGAAACAGCCTGACGGTGTCTTCGCTGAATTCGTCGTCCTGCGGGCCCAGCACCACGCAAATGGGTCTATTCCCGGCGGCGGGCAAATCGATCCGCCGCTCGGGGGCGCCGCTGGCCGCTTCCACCTGCAATGCGTCACCAGCCTGCAGCGGTCGCGGATAGGGACTGCCAAGACCGGCGCGCGCGTTGACGGCAAGGCTGCCGAACATCGGCTCACCCGCAATGCCGCCTTCGATTGCCAGGTAACTGAAGCAGCCGCCGCGCGCAAAGCCCAGCGTCAGGTTCTCGCCGTCCGCCAAGGTCATCGATGTATCGAATGCGACCGCGCGTCCAGAAACGTCGGCGCTGCGCAATGCTCCCGCCAGCGCGACGCGAACCGCGCCTTCGCGTGCAGTGAACGCCGCGCCGAACGGGCCGATTTCGATTCCGGCCGCGAAGGGCGCGTTTCCGACCAGGCAATTGGCTGCAGCGAGCGCGATCCGATCCATCGCGCCGCTCGGCGTCAGGCCATAACGCTGGGCGCCGTAGCGGCCGCCGTCCTGCACCGAGCTGGCGGGGCCGATCGCTGAAACCAGGAGCTTGCTCATGTGGCCATCAATTCGGCGACGATCTCGCCCGCCTCCGCGGCGCGATCCTGCTCGGCGAAGGTTTTGGCATCGACCGGATCAAACGTGACGCGGTCGCCGGGCTCCAGCAGGAAGATCGGATCGCGATGCAACTGGTAGGTTCGCACCGCAGTGCGTCCGAGCAGATGCCAGCCGCTGGGGCCGGCGAGACATTGCACGCCGGTCTGCACGCCGCCGATCGAGACGGTGCCGGCCGGCGTCAGCAGGCGAGGGTTCTGCCGCCTTGGCATCTGCAGCGAAGCCGGCAGGCCGCTGAGGTAGGACCATCCCGGGGTGAAGCCGATCATGGCGACGCGGTAATCGGCGGCGATGTGGCGCGCCACGATATCGTCGGGCGTGGTGTTGAGCGTTTTGGCGACATCTTCAAGATCGATGCCATGCTCGCCGCCATAGACCACCGGAATGCGCCAGCGCCGGGTCTTCGCGGCAGGCGGAACCGGTAATTGTGCGAGAGCGCCGAGCTTCTCGCTCAATGCGTCGAAGCCAATCTGAAGGGGATCGTAATGCACCAGCAGGGATCGATAGGTCGGCACGGTCTCCGTCACACCGGCGATCGCCTCGGTCGCCACCGCGCGATCGAGCGCCAGTACCCGCTGGTTCTCCGCATCATCGATGTGTCGACTGAATTCCACCGTGATGGCGCTGTCGCCACTCGGCAGAAGTCGGGGCGGGGAAAGGATCGCAGCCATGGCCTCACAAACTCACTGGCTTTATCCAGCCATAGCGCGTTTTTTGCGAGCGGGGAATTCGCTTCGCGCGAATAAGTCCGCGACTTCAATAAATTAAGCCGCATGTGCAGGATAAGACGCGCTGATCGTTCGCGCTGCCCAGCGGCAGTCCCCGCTCGCCAGTTTGTACCCCTTGACGCGATGGCCGCGCCCCGCAAAGTTGCGTCGCCAATCCAATCCCATCGGAAGAACCCAGCCCCATGTCCCTCACGCCCGAAGCGATCAAGACCCTTTCCCGCGTCTCCAGCGCGACCATCACCACGGTTCTGCTCAAGAAGGGGCTGCGAAATGTCTGGTTGCGAGGCTCGCGGCCGTTGCGACCGGGACAGCCGCGGCTGGTCGGGCCGGCCTTTACGCTGCGTTTCGTGCCCGCGCGCGAGGATCTGGCCACGCCGGAATCATGGTCGTCGCCGATTTCGACCCGGACTGCGATCGAGGCGATGCCGGAGGGCTGCATCGCGGTGGTCGATGCGATGGGTGTTACCGATGCCGGAATTTTCGGCGACATCCTGTGCGCCCGCATGGTCAAGCGCGGGGTGGCGGCGCTGGTGACCGACGGCGTCGTGCGCGATCTCGAGGGCGTGCTGGGCACCGGCTTGCCGGTATGGTGCGACGGCTTCGCGGCTCCGCCCTCGGTTGCCGGGCTGACATTCGTCGGTTGGGGCGAGCCGATCGGGTGCGGCGGCGTAGCGATCTTCCCGGACGACATCATCGTCGCCGACCAGGACGGCGCCGTGGTGATTCCGAAAGCGTTCCTCGACCTCATTCTGGCCGAAGGTGCCGAGCAGGAGCGGATGGAAGCCTGGATCGTCGAACAGGTGAACGGCGGCGCGGTGCTGCCCGGTCTCTATCCGATGAACGCCGAGACCAAGGCGCGCTACGCGGCTGCCAAAAAATAATCTTAGGCAATTAAGTCCGCAACAAGGAGAAACGCCATGGATATTCATCTCGCCGGGTCACGGCCGACGCGACGCGCGCCCAAGGAGAATTTCACCGGCACGGTTTGGCAGGACCCGATCATTACGCCACAGGCGCCGGCGCGCATGGTCGCAAACCGCGTGGCCTTCGAGCCCGGCGCGCGAACGGCGTGGCACTCGCATCCCTTGGGTCAGACGCTCTACGTGGTCTCGGGTGTAGGCCGGGTTCAGACCAAGGGTGGTCCGGTGCGCGAAATTCGCGCCGGCGACGTCGTCTGGATTCCGCCGGGGGAGAAGCACTGGCACGGCGGTGCGCCGACCACCGGCATGGTTCACATCGCGATGCAGGAATCGCTGGACGGGAATCACGCCACCTGGCTGGAGCATGTGACGGACACAGAATACGTGGCGAAGCCCGGAGCGTAACGATTGGCGCGGGTCCCGGATCTGTGAAGCAACGCCGAGGAGATGTTGCACCGCGTCCGGGACACGATGGCTCTTAAACCCGCTGCGCGGTCCAGGTGCCGGAGCAGGTGCCGCCGTGCCAGGTGCCCGATCCCGACGTGCTGGTGAGGTGGCCAGAACCGACGGCCCGCTTCATTCCACTGCTCAGGGTTACATTGATGATGCCGGCGTCCGCAACGTGGCCCGACGCTGTCACCATGCCGTTGTTGGAGGCGACCTGACCGTTGTTGATGCCGATCGAGACGCTCGCCCCGTTGGGGCAAGCCGTTTTAGCGGACGCGATCTGGACGTTCCACGAGCCGTCAAACGTCGCGGCCGCAGCGGGTGTGGCAATTGACGATCCGACCAGCAACAGGATGCCGGCGGCGATGACTGCTTTGCTGAAGTGTTGCATGACGTTTCCCTTTGTTCTGGCGCGATCAAGGTCTCACGTCGGCTCGTCGGCCGCTGTGATGGATGTCACACAAGGATCGTGCGCACGATTTCAGCGGCGTCATGGCAGGCAGCCGCAGAGGGTGCAGGCAGAAAGAGACGGGTCTTGGATTAAGAGAAAAAGGGCGTAACATCAGCGCAACATGCAGGCTGCGAGATTTTCCCGAAATCCTGGAGAATTTCATGAAGGATTTCATGAAGCGAGCTTTGCTGGCGACCTTTTGCGCCACCGCTCTTGTCGGTAGCTCGGCTGCCTGGGCTGCAGATCCGGTATCCGACAGGGAAATGGCCGATCGCTATTTCCAGGCGGCGCAGGCCGGAGACAGCGACGCAGAGTTCTATCTTGCCGCGCTTTATTCCGCAGGCGTTGGTCGCCAAAGATCCGATGAAGAGGCTTTCCGGTGGTTTTCCCGCGCCGCCGATCAGGGGCATTCGCATGCCATGCTGGTTCTCAGTGGCATCTATGCCATCGGGCGCGGAACGCCGAAGGACAATTTGAATGCCTACAAGTGGGCCTACATTGTCTCGGCCGGCAGCAAGGTTGAAGAGTTCCGCAACGGAAGTCGCCAGCTCATCGGCGTTCTGGAAACCAGGATGACGCCGCAGGACATCAGTCAGGCCAAGGCTGACGCCGGCCGCTGGCATGCAGTGTCAAGCGCGGCGAGCCCGCCGCCATCACCGCAGCCGGTTGCGAAAGAGGCGCCAGCGAATACGGCAGGTCCTTCCGTCGATTCGGGCAGTCCACCGGCGTCACCGAGTGGCGGCGAAAAGAAGGGCGATATGGACGCATTGATGGATAAAATGCCGTCCGAGTTGCGCAAGCGGTTGGGCTTTTGAACCGTTGAGGAAAAGCTGATGGCCTCGCGCGTGCTAGTCTGGTCCGGGTCCGCGCTAGCGGCGCTTGCGGTTGTGGTTGTAGGCTGGACCTATCTGAAACATCCTGACCTGTTTCGGCCTCCGGTCGTAACCACAGCGATTTCCATCCTCGCGCCCGTTTCAGAGGCCATCTATGGAACCGGAACGGTAGAACCCGAGCGCTGGGCAAAAGTAGTTCCGGTTCAGCGGCGCCGGCTGGTCGAACTCTGCCGATGCGAGGGACAGTCGGTCAAAACCGGCCAGATCCTCGGCCGTCAGGACGATGCCGAAGAGGTCAGCGCGCTCCACGAACTGGAAATCAACAATGAACAGCTCGAGCGTGATCTCAATCGCGCCGAAAAGGATCGTGACAAGAGCGACGCGGCCAAGACCGAATACGAGCAACGGTTTACCCGGCTCGAGGAATCCAAATCGCGAATTAGCGCACAAAAAGTGCGCATCGATGGACTGGTGCTTCGCGCGCCATTGGACGGCATGGTGCTGCGCCGCGACGGCGAGGTTGGCGAGATTGTTGGGCCGACCGATGTGCTTTTTTGGGTAGGCCCGCCGGCGCCGATGCAGGTAGTGGCCGAAATAAACGAAGAGGAAATCACCAGGATTACCGTGGGGCAGAAGGCATTCCTGCGAAGCGAGGCCTTCGCCACGCAGGCGTTGCGCGCAACCGTTTCGCAGATCACGCCAAAGGGCGATCCGACGCGGAAAACCTTTCGTGTTTACCTGAGGTTGCCCGCCGATACGCCGCTGCGGATCGGCATGACGGTCGAAGCCAACATTGTCTACCGGGAAAAGACCGCCGCCGTGGTCGTGCCTGCCGAGGCAGTTACCGGCGATACGATTCAGGTCGTAACCGGTGGAAAAGTCGAACGTGTTCCAATCACTGTCGGGATTCGCGGCAGCCGCAATGTAGAGATCATCGGAAATGTATCAAAGGACATGACGGTGCTGTCGCCGGCGCGTACCGATCTGGCTGACGGTACGCGGGTCCGCGTGGAAAATGCATCATTGAAGCAGGCGACACCGGACGCTCCCGCGGACACAACGCCCGGTCCCGGAACGCCCGGTCCCGGTGCAGCCAGGCCCGGTGCAACCTCCGATCCGAAACCCGCCGCTGTCGTCGCCAGTTCCGTCGATCCGGATGATGCCGTGATATCTTCGGCCCTGTCGGCTCACGTCGATTCCATCGTCAACGACGCACGCAGGAACGTCGGCAAATACAGCGCCGCACGGTAGACCCATGGCCACCAACCTCTTGCTAAGTATCGCGTGGACTCATGTGAGCACCCGCGTTCGACAAACTCTGGTCGGCATGTTCGGCGTGGCTATGGGCGTCGGCTTCACCATCATGATGGCGGGCCTGATGCAGGGATCGCAGATCGATTTTCTTCGGCAACTCGTCGACACGATGCCCCATGTCACGGTGGACGACGAGCGCCGGTCGGTCCCCATCCAGCCCGCGGACCAGGAATACGCGGCGGTTGCAATGTCCAACGTGGCAAACGTCAACCGGCGCCCGGGGATCAGGTATCCGGAGGCCGTGATGGCATCGCTGAGGTCATGGTTGCCGGGCAACGTGGCGCCGTCGGTAAAGACCACCGCGATTGTCGACCATGGCGGCGGCAAGGTCGGTGTGACACTGACGGGCATCGATCCCCGGCTTGAAGTTCGCGTTTCCAAGCTCGCCACGCAGATGATCGAGGGGCAACTGGGCGATCTGTCGAAAGCGGCAAACGGAATTATCATCGGCCAGGCGCTGGCGGAAAAGCTTGCGGTCAAGAATGGAAATACCGTGCTGCTGGCGGCAGGCGAGGGAACCCAGATTTCAGCGACGGTGGTCGGAATCTTCAGGTCGGGGTTGAAACGGGTCGACGAAGGGCAGATCTATTCGCTGCTCGGCCTGGCCCAGACGCTGACGGGAGAAAACGCAATCATCAATCAGTTGCGGATACGGCTGAACGATCCACTGATCGCACAGAAAGTGGCCACCCAGGTCGAAGCGCAGACCGGATACAAATCGGTGTCGTGGCAGGAAGCCAACGCCGATCTGCTGTCTACCTTTGCGACCCGTGACTTTATCGTGCTGACGGTGATGGGCGCCATGCTGCTGACCTCATCGTTCGCCACCTATAATATCATTTCCACCATCACCCACGAAAAACGCCACGACATCGCAATCATGAAGTCGCTGGGGATGCGGGAGTACGCCGTGCGCAGAATATTTATCATCGAATCGATGATGATGGGATCCGTCGGAATCCTGTTTGGATGGGCTCTCGGATATCTGTTGTGCTACGCGTGGTCGCAGATCACGATATTCAACCCGCTTACCGGCGCGACGGTACCCCTTCAGATCTACTATTCGCCGATGCACTATATTGCCTCGGGAGCCATTTCCATTCTCTGCTGTGCCGTCGCAGCCTTCTTTCCGGCACGCAAGGCGACGCGGGTGCATCCGGTCGAAATTATCCGGGGCGCGTCTTGAGCGAGATCGCCCTGCAGACTGTGGGCCTGGTCCGCCGCGTCGAGGGCATTATCTCCCATACGCTGATCAACGGCATCGACCTGTCGGTGGAGAAGGGTGAATTTCTCGCCATCACCGGCCCATCCGGATCCGGAAAATCGTCGCTGCTCTATCTGCTGGGTCTGCTCGATGCGCCCACGGAAGGTGAGATCATCATCTGCGGCCAGCCGACATCCAAACTATCGGAAATCGAGCGCGCCGACGTCCGCCTGACCAAGTGCGGCTTCGTGTTTCAGTTCCACTTCTTGCTGCCCGAATTCACCGCGCTTGAAAATGTGCTGCTGCCGATGCGCGCAGCCGGCCTGATGTCTGCCAGGGACATGCACCAAAGAGCGATTGCGCTGTTGACCTCGCTCGGTCTCGGTGAACAGGCCGCCAAGCGGCCCAATCAGCTGTCCGGCGGTCAGCGGCAACGCGTCGCGCTGGCGCGGGCGCTCGCCAATCGTCCTGAAATCATCGTGGCCGACGAGCCGACCGGAAACCTCGACACCGCTTCGACCGAGCAGGTATTCGGCATCTTGCGCGACATCGCCGACAGTGGGCAGACCGTGGTGGTGGTGACCCACGATGCCGCACTGGCGGCACGCGCGGACCGGCGTATCCACATCGTCGATGGCAAGATTCAGGAGACGACCTTCGGCGGCAAACCGAAGTCCGAGAGCGCTGCCGCGACCGGAGCCGCTATCGCATCTAGTTGACGCGGGTCCAGTTCTGACCGCCGCAGAACATGCCGCCAAGCGCGCAGCCCTGAACACGCAGGCTGTCCGTGCCTTTCAACGCAATCGTCGAGTCATAGGTGCTGCCTGATTTCGGGTCAAAGATGCGGCCGCTCCATTTATCCTTGCCCGGCTTCATATTGATGAGAACCTGCTCGCCATTCTGGTTCGACTTGGCGTCCACGGAATACCCGCAGAGATTGGCGCCGCATGGCTCGATCCGCACCTTGCCCTCCTTCTCCTCGGTCAACCAAACGCCGATCGGCGAATTTGCCATTTGAGGTGCCGGGGGGACCGGAGCCGTCGCGACAACCGGAGGTGGGGCGTCGGGCTTAGCCGGGGAAGGAGGATCCTGCACCGCCTGCGTCGCGGGGGTGTCGGCCGGAGGCTGTACGCCGGTTATGGTATCGGAGGGTCCTGCGTTCGCCGTGGCGGGCGCCGGCGCAGGTGGAGCGTTCACCACCGCAGGCGCCTGTTCGGTCTGTGCAGGGGCTGTTGCCGGCGTCTGCGGATCGACTTTCGCCTCGTCGGGCGCCGGCTTGTGTTGCCGGTCGGCGTCCTGATCGCTGCGCGAGCGTTTTGTCCGCTTTCCGGTGTTGTCGTAGACGCCCGGTATCGAAACCGTTCCCTTATCCGGATCAATGCGAATGGTGCGTCCACCATACTCGAAGCTGTACTGAGCTTGCGCGGCGGTACTCGCCAGCACAAATGCGGCGACGGCAAAAAGCTTTTTCATCACGGCCTCCTGAGCAGTGGAACCTGGTCCGACCCCGGGCTTTAGCAATCTTCCACAACGTGACCGACGTCACTTTCATCGAATGAGTCGTCACCACGCGGCTTTGGTTCAATGCGTCGCAGCCAGTCTAATTTAGGATCGGATAGGCGGTCAATTTCCAGGACAAACCGGCCGTTCTGGGGCCTATTCGAACCAGGCGGCATAAATCCTCTTGAAGCTGCCGTCTTCATGCGCGATGTGCAACCATTGATCGACGAAATCCTTGAAGGCGACGTCGCGCTGCAGCCAATAGGCCTTCTCGGCGAAGTCGAACGGCCGGTCCGGATGCACCGCGCAAAGCACCCCGGCGTGCAGCTTTTGCTGGTACCGGGTCTCGGAAGCATCCGTCATCATCAGGTCGGCATTGCCCTTGGCGATCTCGTCGAAGATTGTGACGTTGTCGTTGTAGGTCTTGATTTCGGCGGTTTTGACATTGGCCTTGGCAAACCGTTCGTTGGTGCCACCGGGATTGACGATCACACGTGTACCCGGCCTGTCGATATCGGCGAGGGTTTCATATTTGCCCCGGTCGGTGCAGCGCGCGATCGGCGTCTTGCCTTCGCGCATGATGGGGGTGGAGAACATCCCCTTTTTCTGCCGATCGAGCGTGATCGAAATGCCACCCATCGCGATGTCGAATTTGTCGGCTTCGAAGTCTTTCATCAGCTGCGGCCAGGCCGTCTGAACATACTCGATGCTGACGCCGAGCGCCTTGCCGAGAGCCTCCGCCATATCGACGTCGAAGCCGCGAAATTTGGAAGTAGCCCTGTCGAGATAGGTGAACGGCAAATAGTCGCCGGTCATGCCAACGCGCAATGTTCCGCGCTTTACGATGTCATCGAGGCGGGAGGCCTGCTGGGCCTGCGCCGAGGCGGCAAACAGGAAAAATGCAGTGGCGAGGGAGGTCAGGAGTCGAAACATCGGGATTTTCTTTCGCGCCGTGTCGGGTCGGGTCGCTGCCGATATAGAACGGACGACGACTTCGGCGAAAGAGCTTATTGGTGTTATCAGATCTGCAGCGGCAATCGATCCGGCAACGGGCTTTCAAGGCCGGAAACGCTACATTCCGCTGCTGATTTTTCGGGCGAGATCGGCCGTCGCTTCGTGCCCGGTCATTTCGCTCTTGAGTTGCTCGAACCGCCGGTGCGCTTCGCCGGCGCGATCGTCCACGAACCGGATCGCAGCATCGCGTGACATCGGTCCGCTGGTGATGGGTCGGGAATTGTCGCCGATCGTCTCGTCCACATAATAGCCGCCATGATCGTCGCCGCGGGCGGCCCATTTGAAACGGATGGCGGCCATCGGGCCGGGACCGGTTTTCGAATAGCCGTTCGCCTCGAGCAGCACCGGATCAACAGTTTTTGCTTCGGTTGCGGCCTTCTCCGGACTGGATGCGGGTTGATCGAGAATACTGGCGATCGCCGCCAGCGCGTGATCGGTCGGGTCACTTTGACTCAAAGTGCGTCCTCCGGACATTAATCAGCCAGCGAACGAATCTGCCGCGGACATCAACATCTTTTGTCGCGGTCGAATGCGGCTGAGTTTTGTCGGCCTATGCATAAATCGATGGCAGTTTATTTTTCCAGGGCCGTTCCTGTTCAAGCTGTGCCGCCAGACGAAATAACGTCGCTTCGTCGCCGAAGCGTGCGGCAAACATCATACCGAGCGGCAATCCGGCGGCGTTCCAGGCCAGCGGCATCGACATCGCCGGCTGACCGGACATATTGAACATGCTGGTACCAGGCATGTAACGCCGCAAGATCGGCGCGATGTGCGACAGATCCTCCGACATCGTATTGAGCTCGCCGATGCGCAACGGAGGCGAGCAAAGCGTCGGGCACAGGAACACGTCGCAGCTTTCGAGGAAGGTCGCGAGGCCGCGCGAAATCTGAAACGCGCTGAGTTGCGCGTCCACATAATCGGTCGCGGTGGTCTTTTCCGCATTATGCGCGCTGGCCAGTGTCAATATCTCGAAATCGCTGTCGGTCATGGCACGGCCGAAGCGCTGCGCGGCAAGCCGCAGACTCAAGCCGGTGTTGGCGCCCACAATCGTCGCCATCACGGCGGCTGGATCGGCTGCCAACCCGGGGGCTCGCTCCTCGACATGATGGCCAAGCCCGGCCAGCATGCTCGCGACGTCCCGCACCGCCGCGGCGATTTCCGGGTCGATGGCATCGCCATAGGGCGATTTGTCGGTAAAAGCGATGCGCAGCCTGCCGGGATCGCGCCCGACTTCCTGCGCGAACGGCCGCTCCGGTGCTGGCGCGACATAGGGGCTTGATGTTTCAGGTCCGTGAATCGCGTCCAGCATCGCGGCACTGTCGCGTACACTGATGCTCACGACATGGCCACAGGAAAATCCGCCCCAGCCTTCGCCGCGATCGGGCCCAAGCGGATTGCGCGCACGGGTCGGTTTCAGGCCGAACACGCCGGACGCAGAAGCCGGGATGCGAATCGAACCGCCGCCGTCGCTGGCGTGGGCGACGGGAAGAATGCGTGCGGCGACGGCGGCGGCGGCGCCACCGGACGAGCCTCCGGAGGAGTGCGCCGGGTTCCACGGATTTCGCGTCGGACCGAACAGCCGGGATTCGGTGGTCGGCATCAATCCGAATTCCGGACTGGAGCTTTTGCCGAAAATCGTGACGCCGGTGTTGAGGAAACGCCGGGCGAGGGTGCCGGTATGGTCGGCGACATTGTTCTTGTAGACACTGGCGCCGAACGTGGTCCGCGTACCCTCCAGAAGGTCCAGATCCTTGAGCAGAAACGGCACGCCGGTGAACGGGCCGTCCGGAAGGCCGTTGTCGATCTGCCGTTGTGCATAGTCGTAATGTTTGACGACTACCGCGTTGATTTGCGGATCGACCTTGGCGGTGCGCGCGATTGCTTCGTCCAGCAGTTCTCCGGCGCTGACCTTTTTCTTGCGAACCAGATCGGCCAGACCCATCGCGTCATAACTGCCGTATTCCTTGAAAGCCATGTCGATACCCGCGGTAGTGAGGCGCCGAAACCAGGCAGGTTCGACGCGAGCCGGAAACAATCGTGCCCGGGTTAACCGAGCACGTCCTGGTTGATGACGTTCTGACGGATCGGTTCGCAGTCCAGGGCGCTCAAGATGTTGCGCGCGGTTTGCACGCTCATGCGATCGACCGCTTCCCGCGTGACGCCGGCCACATGGGGCGCGATGATGACATTGGGAAGTTCGAACAGCGAGTGACCGAGCGGCGGCGGCTCCTGCTCGAAAACGTCAAGACCGGCGCCTGCGAGCTTGCCTGAGGAAAGCGCGTCGAACAGCGCCTTTTCCTCGACAATTCCACCGCGCGCGGTGTTGATCAGATAGGCCGTCGGTTTCATGCGTTTGAGCCGCGCGGCGTTGAACATGCCGACCGTCTCCGGCGTCTTCGGGCAGTGCACGCTGACAAAATCGGCTCGCGGCAGCGCCGCGTCGAGATCATCAACCGGTTCGCAGCCCGCCGCCTTGATCTCGGCGGCGGATTTGTAGGGGTCATAGACCAGGACGTTCATTTCCATCGCAAGGCAGCGTTTGGCGGTCCGGGTGCCGATGCGGCCGAAACCTACGATCAGAACCGTCTTGCCGTAGAGATCGTACGGCAAAAGCCCCAGCCGCGTAGCCCACTTGCCGGCCTTCACCAGCGTGTGCATTTCCACCGCACGTTTGGCCAGCCACAGCATCATGAACATCGCCTGTTCGGCGACCGATGGAGAATTGGCGGTGCCCGCCACCATCAGCGGCACCTTGCGGCGGCTTAAGGCGGGGACATCGACGGCGTCGTAGCCAACGCCGATCCGGGTCACGACCCGCATATCCTGCGAGGCCTCGAGTTCCGTTTCGCCGAAGCTGGTCGCTCCGAGGGCGACGCCATGAACCGGCGCATGCTGCTTGAGCATCGCGACGAAATCCTTGGCGGATATCATATTGGGGAATTCGATGAGTTCGATGTCGTCCCGCACCCGGAACAGTTCCCGTCCTTGCTGCGACATCGATTCGGTGATGAAAATTTTCTTCTTGTTGGTCGCCATTCCCGTCCTTGCCCAGCCGTTTGGCCTTTTCTTGTTGTGCGCGGTCAAATGACCACGCCGGTGACCTCGTTTAGCAGGTGCATATTGTTGAGGTCCACTGCCAATCGAAGCGGGCCGCCGGCGCGGGCGCCGGCATTGGGGTTGACCCGTCCGCAGATTTGCGCGCCTTCGAGCGTGAAATAGATCAGCGTCTCCATGCCCATCGGCTCGGTCACATCCAGTACCGCGTCGAAGGCCTCGACCCCGGGCTCCGGATGCGCTTTCGCCTCGGTGATATGCTCCGGCCGCAGCCCGAGCAGCAACTTCTCGTTTCGCCCGACGCCCTGATACCTGGCGGCGCGGCCCGGCGGCAGCGGGAAGGCGATGCGGTCGGTCAACCGGATGTTCAACTTGCCGGCAACGTCCTCTAGCCGGCAGGGCATGAAGTTCATTGCGGGCGAGCCGATGAAGCCGGCGACAAAGCGGGTGGCCGGGTTGTGATAGAGATCGTTCGGCGTTCCGATCTGCTCGATGCGGCCGTGATTCATGACTACGACCCGATCGGCCAGCGTCATCGCCTCGACCTGGTCGTGAGTGACGTAAACTGTCGTGGTGCGGACTTTCTGATGCACCTTCTTGATTTCGATCCGCATCTGGACCCGAAGCTTGGCGTCGAGGTTGGATAAGGGTTCGTCAAACAGGAAAACCTTGGGGTTGCGGACGATGGCGCGGCCCATCGCGACGCGCTGGCGCTGGCCACCCGACAATTGCTTGGGCTTGCGATCGACCAGTTCGACGATGTCCAGCATGCGCGCGGCTTCGTCGATTCTCGTCTTGATCTCGGCTTTCGGGTAGCGTTTCAGGCGCAACCCGAACGACATGTTTTCCGCCACCGTCATATGCGGGTAAAGCGCGTAGTTCTGAAACACCATCGCGATGTCGCGGTCCTTTGGCGGCACATCGTTGACGACGTCGCCTCCGATCATGATATCGCCGTCGGTGATATCCTCGAGGCCCGCGATCATGCGCAGTGTGGTCGATTTTCCACAGCCTGACGGCCCCACCAGCACCACGAACTCGTGGTCGGCGATGTCAAGATCGATGCCGCGCACCGCCTCGACCTCGTCGTAGCGCTTGATCACCTTACGCAACGTCACGTCAGCCATCGATGTCAACCCTTTGTCGCGCCGGCGGTCAGGCCAGCGATGTAATAATCCATCAGGAACGCGTAGATGATGAGCGGAGGGGCCGCGCCGAGCAGGGCGCCGGTCATGATCTGTCCCCAGTTGAAGACGTCACCCTTGACCAAGGAAGTGATGATGCCGACCGGCAGTACCAGTTGATCGGTCGACGTCGTGAATACCAGCGGATAGAGAAACTGCGCCCACGAGACCGTGAAGGCGAAGATGGTCGCGGCAATAATGCCGGGGAGAGCGACCGGGATAAAGATGCGCGTCAGCGTCTGCAACCACGACGCGCCATCGATGATGGCGGCTTCGTCGAGCTCCTTGGGGATCGACGCAAAATAACCGATCATGATCCAGGTGCAGAACGGCACGGTGAGCGTCGGATACACAACCACCAGCACATACCAGCGGTTGATCAACTGGATTCCGGTCCAATCGCCGAAAACCGCAAACATCTTGAACAGCGGCAGAAACAGCAGCGTATCCGGAATGAGGTAGGTCAGGAACACGCCGGTCGCCAGCGTCGCCGAGCCCCAGAACCGCATGCGGGACAGCGCGAATGCCGCGGGCACGCTGATCAACATGGTGATGGTGACCACGAAGATCGAGACCAGCACCGAGTTCCGAAAGAATGTCAGGAACTGGTTCGATGTCAGCAGTCCAACATAGTTCGACAGTGTCGGATGAAACACCCACCAAGGATTGGTCGCCGCCGAAATCTCCGCGCTGCTCTTGAGCGAGGTGATCAGCATGTAAAGCGGCGGAACCAGCGAGAAAATCGCAAACAGCGTGAGGAAGAAGTACGACCATTTCAGCGCCCAGGCGCGATCCCGGCTCATGCTGCCATAGGCGGGGTTGCGGGTCGGCGCCGCCTTGTCGATCATCACGGTGCTGGCCATCAGGCTTCGTTCCCGCGTTGGTTGATATCGCGCAGGATAAAGACCGCCGCGATCGCCAGGATCGGAAACATGAACAACGAGACGCTGGCGCCGAGCGGGATGTCGCCGCCCTCGATACCGACGCGGAACGCCCAGGTCGCGAAAATATGGGTGTGGTCCAGCGGACCGCCTGCGGTGAGGATGCGGACGATATCGAAGTTGGCGAAGGTGACGATCAGCGAAAACAGCAATGTGATCGCGATGATGTTGCGCATCATCGGCAGCGTCACATACCAGATGCGCTGCCACCAATTGGCGCCGTCGATCGCCGCGGCTTCATAAAGCTGCTCCGGCACGGATTTCAGCGACGCCAGGTACAGGATCATGAAGAAAGGTGCGCCGAACCAGATGTTCACCAGGATGACCGAGAACCGCGCCCAGTAGGCGTCGCCGGTCCAGGCGATCGGCCCGACGTGGAAAAATGACAGCGTATAGTTGAACGCGCTGTAGGAGGGGTCGAACAGCCACAGCCACGCCAGCGTGCTCATGGCCGGTGGAATGACCCACGGCACCAGCAGCATTCCGCGCCATTTGCGCTGTCCCTTGGCGGGAACGTTGTGCACGAAATGCGCGACGATGAAGCCGATCAGCGCCTTGAACACCACCGCCGTGATCGCAAAGATGCACGACTGTTTCACGACCAGCCAGAACGTCTCGCGCTTGAACAGGAATTCGAAGTTTCCGAAGCCAACAAAGCGTTGCATCGACTTGTTCAGGGTTGCGAGATGCAAGGAATAGAAGGCGGGATAGATAACCAGAATCGTAACGAGGAGGATCAGCGGCAATGTCATGAGAAAGGCGGCGGTAGACTTGCGCTTGAGCGCTGTCCGCAAACTGGCTCGTTTTCGCACAACTCTCGTTTCGAGAACGCTGTTCGGCTGAAATGCGACATCAACCATGATGCATCTTCCTCGCGCGTTTTATTTCTGAAGAACAGGATTTCCCGGTATCGACGAGCCGGCATTGCGCCGGCTCCCGATCGTGTTGGCCCAACCGCGCCACTGCGAATGGTCGCGGTGGCGGCCACGCCGCTTCTGCGTGAGCGCCACCGCGATCCGACCCGTCAGCTCCGCATAAAGCCCTCAAGTTCGCCTTCCGCCCAAGCCAGAGTCTTCTCCATGGCCTCGCCCTGGTAGAAACGCACGCACATCTTGGTCAGGGTCGCTTGCGTGTAGATCTGCTGAGCGATCTTCGGCGGCGCCGGCGATGCCGCGATCGAAAGCTTCTGGTGGTTGTATGGATTGGGGTAATGGAACAGCGTGCCCTTTGGCGGTCCTTCCTCGGCCCATACCTTCAGGGTGGTAAGTTTCTCGAACGCCGGCAGGTCGTAACCACCGCTGGCTTCAACCAGCCTCTCAACCGAAGCCGGTTGCGACAGATGCGTCAGCAGGCTCTTGGCCGCCTCCTTGTTCTTGGAGAAATTCCAGACGCTCCAGAAATAGGGGAGGAACGGTGCAAAGCGGCCCTTCGGACCGACCGGGAAGCCATGCGTCCAGCATTGCTCCGCGACTTGCGGCGCATCGCGTTTGGCGACGGCCCACGCGCTTGGCGGGTTCATGATCAGTGCGCCCTTGCCCGAGACCAGCCATCTGTTGTTGGAAGCATCGTCCCACGCCGGAGCATCCGGCGGCAGGAATGCCATCAGCTTCTTGTAATATTCAAGAACCTGCCGCACGTTATCGTTCTTCACCACGACGTTGCCCTTGACGTCGACGACCTCGGCCCCAAAGGCCAGGAAGAACGCGCCGACGGTATCGACGGAGTCACTGGTCTCACCAAGACCGATGCCGAACGGGAAGCCGCCCTTGTGGCAGGCCTCGGCCGCCTTGAGGAAGGTATCCGTGTTCCAGTTGTCCGCTTTGGGCGGGCTGCCGGCCGGATACATTTCCTGCACATCGATACCGGCGTATTTCTTCATCAGATCGATCCGCGAACAAGGCCCCTTGATCTGGCTGCCGATACAGGCCGGGACACCCAGCCATTTGTCGCCTGATTTGCCGAGATATTGCACGGTGCCGTTGACTGCGCCGTTCAGCGTGATGAGCGGCTCGACCACGTCGTTCATCGGCTCAAGCAGATCAGACTGTGCATGCGGCCACCATGTCGGCATCGCGAGAATGTCATGGCCAGACTTCGCCTGGGCTTCTGCCTCGATGGTGATCAGGTTCTTGTTGCCCTGGCTCGTGATGTAGTCGATGGAAACCTCGACCTTCTCCTTGGCGGCCCATTCATTGACGAGATCGGTAGAGGCCTTGTTGGCGCCAGGTACCCAGTGATCCCAGAAGCCCATTGTGAGCTTGCCGGCCGCGTGCGCGCCTCGAATATATGGCGCCGTGATCAGCGCAGCCGATGACATAGCGGTCGCAGCTACGAATTGTCGTCGAGACAGCCTTCTCCGTGACATGACGTTCCCTCTCTGCTGTGGCAAATGTTGTTTTTGTTTCTTTGACTCCGTCTGACCGGCACGCTGGAAAATCGATAGGCGTGGCAGTGCGGAGATTTGATTTGAAGATCAGAGCAGAATTGCCTGCGTCTGTCGAGAAATCAGGTTAGTCAGACCCTAAAACTAACGTTGTGTGCAAACCGGGACCCTCCGTGTCTAACCCCGTGAGTCCGGCCGGGAGGATATTGCGCTGCACACACTGGTTGACGGTATCGGCGGAAGGGATCAATTGCGCCACAACCCTGTCGCCAATGACGTGACCGGAGCATCTTTTCCCCCGGTATGACGTCGTGGCGCGCGGTAGACTTGCGCGATGCGAAAACGATAATGTCCCAATTCCTTGGCAAATGTGCCCCCCAGCTGCTCAAGCCACCGCCACGACCGATCATGGAGACCTAATAATGACCAGCCCGATACCGACAGCGCACGTGCACCGGAAGTTGCGTTTCGCGTTTGGGGCCGTTGTCGTCATGCTTCTCGGCGCGCCGTCGATGGTAGAGGCGCAAGGTCTGGTTAAAGGCGCTCAGCAGGGAGCCAAAGAGGGTAGCAAGGCCGCCGGACCGGTCGGCGGCGTGTTGGGGGGCGCCATCGGTGGTGTCGTCGGCGTGTTTACCGGCGTGCTCGGTGCCGGAAAAACCGCGCCAACGCCTCCGGCGAATGAAAAGACGAAAACCGCCAAGGGAGGCAAGGGGGCTGTCAAGGGAACGAAGCAGCAGCCGGTGCTGACCCAGGAGGAGGGCGTGCCGCAAATGACCGCCGAACAGATTGTGGCGAACAGTGATGCAAACATCGACCGGATCAAGGCCGAATTGAATCTCACGCCCGAACAGGAGAAGAACTGGACCGCGTTCAATAGCGCGATGCATTACCTCGGCCACAATGGTGCGGATCGTCTCAACTTGCGAATTGCGCGCGCCAAGCGCGATCCGCCCGACGATATTATCGAGCAAATGCGCAACGAAGCCCAGTTTCTCAACGATCGCGCCGTCGACCAGCGCAATGTCGCCGACGCGGCCGAGCCGCTATTTGGCAGCCTCGATGACAAGCAAAAAACGATTTTCATCGAGGAAATGGTGCGTCTGAGCCACGAACGTGGGCTCGACTAAACCGCTAAAGCTCTCAACGCGGCGCCGCGAATAGCCGGGCGTCCATGCCCTGGGGTAGGTTGAAGGCGCGGCACCCGGCTATCCTGCCGCAGCGGCGCGGCTTCTCAATTCGTCATGCAAAATTGAGCAAACGCTGACCGTTTCGCGCCCGAGTGATGGCCGGGTGATGGCCTTTGTCGGGAATCGGAGTGCGAGAGCGCCAGGCCTTCAGCGCTCGTCTACTTGCCCGCATCTGGCCGGCCAGACGTTGCCGTTCGGCGCAACGTACCTTCCCGTCTTTTCACATGCCGCCATTCTGAACGGCTCGAAGCACGCCGCGCGCGGCGCGCCCCATTTTACAACGCAGGTCTCGGCCCTGCTGCTGCAGCTTTCAGCCTTGGCGAGCGTGAAGGGAACAAGACATACAGCGATAACGGCGATACCCGAAAATACGAGCTTCATTCCAACCTCCCGGCCGATGACGTCTAGAGGTTTGAATTTCAAGGCTTGAATTCAAGGCTTGGGGAAATTCAGCTCCACGCCGACACCGTCGGGATCGTACAGGAAGATTTGCGTGTCGCCGGTGCGCGGGACGATCTGCTCGCGGAATTTCACGTTCCTGGCTTGCAGGCGTTTGCGTATGCCGTCGGGATCGGTTGCGGCAAACGCGATATGATCGAGGCGGCCGGTGTCTTCGTATTTCTTCTCGGTGCCGCGCACCACGATGCCCTCACGCGCCTTGCGCGTGCCCATCAGGTGCACGGTGGCGGTGCCGCCCGAATAGAGCCAGTAGCCGGGGAAGTCGAGCGGCGGCCGCTCGCCGTTCTCCAGCCCCAGCACGTCGCAATAAAAGTCCTTTGTGCGCTCGAGATCGGAAGGTTCGATGGTGTAATGCTGCAGTCCGCCGAGTGGCATGGTGTTTCTCCCTGGAAAAACGTGAGGTCGGTATCGGCGCCCATCATCCAGGCGCCGACGACCGGCCGAAGAGCCTCGGCGCGCAATATCACCGTCTGGTCGCCCGCAAGGCTGGCAGAAGTCGCGATCAGCGTGTCCAAGACATGCCGTAGACGCCGGTCTGCGCACCGGCATTGCCAAGCCAGGAGACAATAAGGCTGCGCGGGTATTTAAAGAGATCGAGCCAGTTGCTTTTGATGATCGGGCCGGCGTCGGCGGCGGTCGGTAAGGGCAGCGTGGATGGTTCCATCTGCAGCGCCCATGCGAGCGATTGGCGCGCCTCCTCGTAGCGACCCTGGCGGCACAACCAGCGCGGCGATTCCGGCACCCAGAGACGCACCAGCAGGACCAGCAGCGCCGGCAGCACGCCGACCGCGAACAATAGCCGCCAGTCGCCGCTGCCCACCATTCCGCCCATCACCGCACCAAGGCCTACGCCGAGCGGGATCACGCAGGTCACGATGCCACCGACCCAGCCGCGCCTGGAGGAGGGCATGAACTCCTGCACCAGCGGCAGGTCCACGCAATAAAGCCCGCCGACCCCGAGCCCGACGAAGAAGCGCATGATCGTAAGATAGATCCAGCCATTGTCCGGCGTGAAATAAAGCAGGCCGGTCGCAATGGAGAAATTCAGCACGGTACCGATAAAGACCTTGCGGCGGCCGATACGGTCGGCGAGCCAGCCCCACGCAAACGCGCCGAGGATGGCGCCGATACCGGAACTCATCAGCACAATGGCGGACTGACCGAAGGTCAGCTTCCAGGGCCCGATCAGAAAAGCGAGCACGAAGCCGATCAGGAAGTAATCGAAGAATTCCAGCGCATCGCCGATGATGGCTGCAGCGAGGATCTTGATCTGGTTGCCGGTCAAACTCGTCCGTCGATCGAGTATCTCGAACATGGCGTTTTCCCCCTTGGCGCATGTTCATTTTGGGCGGGCGTCGCGCCTGCGCACCGCCGATGCGGAGAAAGCTACCCCCTCGGCGCGGCGAACGGAAGCCTGTCAACGCGGGAGCACCAGCGCATAAAGAGGCGCCCCAATTCAGCCGCGGAACCGGCCCCCCAGAGGTCTGCCGATGCGGGCGAGTGAGCCTTTGTTTAACGTTTGCCGCTAACATCGCCCCCGCGAATGGCCAGCCAGGACCCAAAATTGATTCAAGAAAAGCGAAGGCACCCGCGAACCGAAATCAATGAACCTGCCTACGTATCGGCGGGCGGTTCCGTCATGAGTTGCATGGTGCGAAATATCTCGGTAGAGGGCGCCGCTATCGACGTCGAGAATCCCGCTTTCGTGCCGCCGCATTTTCGTCTGGTGATGGCGAAGGGCTCATCCGTCCGCGAGTGCAGGATTGCCTGGATCCAGCAAAAGCGGATCGGCGTGACTTTCGTGGAAACGCCGCAAGCGCATCAGCCGGACGGCGAGAAATAGCGGATGAGCGCCAGGCGCGCGGGTCGGCGCCGAAGTGAGGCTGCTATTTTTTCAGCAATGTTTTGATCTTGTTGTCCATTTCCTCGAACGACATCGCGCCCTTGACCTTTTCACCGTTGATGAAGAAGGTCGGCGTTGCATCGACCTTCAAGACGTCGACGGCGAATTTCTGATCGGCGGCGAGCTTGTCGAGCATGGCTTGATCTTTCAGGCAGTTTTCAACCGATTGATCGGTCATGCCGCCTTGCTTGCCGATCGATCTCAGGGTCTCCTGGGTCTGAATCACCATCAGATCCTGCTGTTTGAACAGCATGTCGACCGCGCCGAAATACTTGCCGGCATCGCTGTTGGCGATGCAGCGCGCCAGCATTGAAGCCGCCGCAGCCGTGAGGTCGAGCGGGAATTCCCGGAACACAAAACGGACTTTGCCGGTGTCGATATATTTCGACTTGAGCATCGGAAAAACATTTTGTTCGAAACCAGCGCAATGGGGACAGGTCATCGAAGAATATTCGGTGATGGTCACCGGAGCTTTCACCGGCCCGATCGCCATGTCGGGCAGCGACACCGGCTTTGCCACAAGTGCCGCGGTCGCACTCTGCGCCATGGCGTCGCCGATCGGGGGAAGGGAGGCAAACCCGGCGAGGGTGGCAAGTCCGGTTACGGACAGAGCGATGGCGAAGGTGCTGCGGATAACGGTCAATGGCCTGCTCCGAAATCGGCGTAAGTACACGTCAAATCGATTGCCGTTCGCTAGCGCGAAACGGCAATTCTGACAATGGCAGGTTGTATCGTGAACGTCCCCCCGCCAAAATCGGATGGCGAAAGGGACGGGTTCTCTGGACGTACCGCGCAACTGGTTCATTTCGGAATGTTGCTGCCACATCATGGTGCGCACGGTGCCCGATCAAAGCCGCGATTGTTAAGAATGGGCGCGCCGGCGGCAGAAGGGGAAAGCGCCGAATTCGCCTCTTTACGACACGACGCGGCTGGGTTCATGATCGGGGTGTGCAATAGCAATGCAGGGAGAAAAACAATGAACAGGCTTATCGCTCTCGCTTTCATTTTAGGCCTATCGGGAAGTGCTGCGCAGGCTATGCCGCTTTCACCCGGCCAGGCACCCGACAACATGATTATCAAGGTAGAGGGCGGCTGCGGTGTGGGCTTTCATCGCGGACCCGAAGGCGGATGCCGGCCGAACCGCGGCGATGTCGTCGTCGCTCCCGGAGTCGTGGTCGTGGAGCCGGGACGCGGACCGTGCGGCGGCAGGGGTCAACATCGGGTTTGCGGCGTTGAGGGCCACTGCGTGATGGTTTGCAACTGAGCGGCGCGGGGTCATACGCGCATGAGATGAAGACCGCCTTCGGGCGGTCTTTTGTTTGAAGGTTCTGGTTTGATAGGGAAGCCCAAGTGTCCGAATTACTTGAAGGTTTCAGTCGAACCCGCATCAAGACAAATGGCGCGGAGATTGTGCTGAGTTACGGGGGGAAAGGGCCGCCGCTGCTGCTAATGCACGGCAATCCCTTCACCCATGTCTGCTGGCACAAGGTGGCGCCGCGGCTGGCGGAGGAGTTTACGGTCGTTCTCCCCGATCTGCGCGGCTACGGCGACAGTTCCAAACCGGACGGCGGCAGCGATCACTCGGCCTATTCATTTCGCGCCATGGCGCAGGATCAAATCGAGGTCATGCGTCATCTTGGATTCGAACAATTTCAGGCCGGCGGACACGATCGCGGCGCGCGGGTGCTGCATCGCCTGTGTCTCGACCATCCGGATGCGATCACCAAGGCCGCGTTTATCGACATGCTCCCGCAGCATTACCTGCTGAACAACGTGACCAAAAACTGGGGCATCTTTTCCTGGCACTGGTTCTTCATGGTGCAGCCCACTCCAACCCCTGAAACAATGATCAGCGCGGACCCCGAGTTTTTTATTCGCCGCAAGCTTTCAAAGACGGATCAGGGGACGAACTTCTTCGATCCGCGCGCACTCGCCGAATACATCAGGTGCATCAAGGATCCAAAAACCGTCTACGGAATGTGCGAAGACTACCGGGCCACGTTCGGCGTCGATCTCGACATGGATACCGCGGACTTCAAGGCCGGACGAAAGGTCGCGTGTCCTTCGATGATCCTTTGGGGAGAAAAAGGCGGTGTGGGGCGCAACCATGATGCCGCAGCGATCTGGTCGCAATACGCCACACGGATCGAGCGCACGGCGACGGTACCTTCAGGGCATTATCTTCAGGAGGAATGCCCCGACGAGACCTGTCGGGAATTGCGACTTTTTTTCGCCACGGCGTGACCGGCCAAACCATTAAAAAAACACTCTGCGCGGATCGATGCGGGAACAATCTATACTGTTGTTTCAAAATGGATTTGTAACCGCTCCGGTACTTCGCGGAGACCATTCGGGCGAACGCACGCCAACGATTCAGAAACATTTCATCGCAATATTTTGCCGGGCGATGTGACGGATAGGACACGGCTTTTGACGGGAATCGGTGCTAATAATTGTCCAAGTCAAAATAGGGCACCTCGCTCGGCACTGTCGTGCGCACGAATTCGGAGTACATCCATGAAGAAATTTCTGATCGCGGCAGCAGGCCTCGTTGCCCTCACTGCGCCCGCACTGGCCGCTGATATGGCTCCGGCGCCACGGGCCTACACCAAGGCGCCGGCGCCTGTGGTAGCGGTCTATGACTGGAGCGGCTTCTATATCGGAGTGAATGGCGGCGGTGGATGGGGGCATTCCCATTTTCAATTTATCGGTGACCCAGATTCGAGCCATGACACGTCGGGCGGTCTTGCTGGCGGTCAAATTGGTTACAATTGGCAGATGGGCACCTGGGTGTTCGGTCTGGAGGCAGACGGAGATTGGGCCGACATCAAAGGATCAACCCTCTGCCCGAATCCTTCTTTCGTCTGCGCGACAGACACGCGTGATCTCGCGTCGTTCCGTGGTCGCGTCGGCTATGCCGCCAACAACGTTCTGTTTTACGGTACGGGCGGTGTTGGCTATGCGAACAACCGCTATAGCGTCCTGTCGGGTGGCGTCCCCGCAATCGGTACCACCGGTTACTTTACCGATGACCGTTGGGGTTATGCAGCCGGTGCCGGCATCGAATGGGGGTTCACCCCCAATTGGAGTGCAAAACTTGAGTATATGCACTACGGCTTCGGTGGCGATACGGCTCCTGTCGGAACGCTAGGCGTGGTTGACAACACGTCGGTGCGACTCAATGTCGACACGGTAAAGGTCGGCGTAAACTACCGCTGGGGTGGCCCGGTGGTCGCGAAGTACTGATCGCCTGAGCATCACCCTTCACTGACAACCAAGGCCCCGGTTGCCGGGGCCTTTTTCATATCAAGCCACGCTTGTGCGAGCGCTTTCACGGGCTACCGATACATTTATTTTCCAATTACTGTTGTGCGTTTGGAACCAACGACATGCAAAGCAGCTTGAGCCAAATCGACCGTCAGGGCGGTGAGTCATCCGGCTCTCGGCCGATCGCAGTGCTCGTCGAACGAGAAGGGCTCGGTGACGTTCTCCTCAAGCTGCCGATGCTTCGCACCATCGCCAAAGGCTTTCCGGGCCGTCCGATCTGGTGGATCGCCGGGTTCCAGACCTCCATGGCTGACGATCTGAGACCCTATTTGCGCGACCTCGTGTCCGAGGTGCGGCCGTCGACGGGGATTTCCTCTCGTCGCCCGGAGATGGTTCGCGGATTGCGCGAGTTGCCGCCTTTCTCTCTGGTGTTTGATACACGCACGCGCTGGGAGAGCATTGGCTACGCGCGTCACGTCTTGAAACGTGACCGCTATTATTGCTGTACCCCGGGCTATGTTGGCAGCGATGCTCGTCCATCCAGGTTCACGCGACCCCGCCATATCGGTGCAAGGGCCCTTAGTCTTGCAGAGGCGGCGCTTGGAGCGCCCGCGAACGGTGAAGGCGCGCTCGCGTGCGGGACCGCAGCCCGAGAAATGGTGGCGAAGCTACTCCCGGCAGGACCGGTCTATGTGGGCGTTGCCGTTGGCAGCCGCGAAGCCCGGAAGAACTGGCCTCTACATCGCTTTGGCGAATTGGCACTTGCCCTGGCCTCGCGCGGACGCGTTCCCGTGCTCCTGCTGGGTCCGCAGGAAGCGTCATCGCTGGAGGAGATTCGCAATACAATTCCCCAGGCCATCGCGCTGGATTTCATGCAGATCCGTCCAGAGCCCGCCATCGGAGTTTTTGACGCGGCGATAGCGGTTATCGAGCGGTTGCGGTTGGTTGTAGCCAATGACGGTGGACTAGGACACCTCGCCGGTGCGGTGGCGCGCCCGGTGGTAAGCCTTTTCGGTCCAACGGATCCGCGCCGTTGGGCGCCCATGGCGCCGGCGCTGGCCGTGGTGCGGGCCCAGGATCATGGGGGCGACGGCATGGATGCCATCCCGATGGAGCCTGTGCTGGCGGCCGTAGAAACACTTCTGAGACAGTAAAATGGGCCGACCTGACGCACATACCGTGGTAAAACACGGTGGCCCCGGCGGCGGAAGGGGTGTCCGTCAACCCCATTGATTTTGTTGTCTGAAATGATGGGAAAGTCGGAACGAAGTAGCCGAACGCGCGCACACTCTGGGGTAGGTGAAAATGGGCGGCGTCCGGCTACTCGGCCGCGCGGCGGTGCGGCCTTTTCATAAGAACATCAGCAGCTTAAAAAATCGTCTTCACCTGGTGCAAGAAGCAGGCTGATGGTTCAAGGACGGTGCTTTGTGAATGATGCCTGCCACAGCTTCGGGAGGATGGGGGAAATGACAGTACGCGGCGATGAGCTGAGCAAGCGGACGATAGTGGTCATTGCGCTTGCGATTATCGCGGCTTCGGCATTTACGATCGAGGGAACATACCTGATCCTCAAGACCTATGTACTCGACAACCCAAATGATCCGCTGACAAGGGCCGGCGGACTGTCACCAACTCAGGATCCGTTGAAAGCGAGGGGAAAATGATCGCCTTCCTCCCCTCCACCTCCAGAGCTTCGCGATCAATCCTCAAGGAGATTCCGATGCGTATCTGGCTTTGGCGATTTTGACGATTGCGACGGCTTCGTCGGCGGCGCCGTCGGCTCGCGCCCAGACTTATGACCCGGCCTATCCGGTCTGCCTGCAAGTGTACCAAGGCCCGAACGACTATTACTTTGAGTGCGCCTACACTTCGCTGGGACAGTGCAATATGTCGGCATCGGGTCGCGCCGCGCAGTGTGTCGTCAACCCGTATTACGCGGGGCGCAAAACAGCGCCGCCGAAACCACGAAGGCGGGCGCGGCTACCGGCATAGCCCGGCCCTCACGGATGGCTTTTGCGCATCAAAAAAACCGCCGCGTCCAAACAGACGCGGCGGCAGAAATATCAAGTGTAGGCAGCCACGCCACGGAAAAGTAGAAGCCTTCCTCCTGAGACGGGGAATCTTTTTCTTACTTCAGCGAGTTGTTGACCGAGGTAAACTTGGTGTTCAGGTTGGTGCCAAGGCCGTTGACCACGGCGATGATCGCCAACGCAATGCCGGCCGCAATCAGGCCGTATTCGATGGCGGTGGCGCCGGATTCGTCCGCCAGGAACTTTGCAAATGTACGCATCGTATTTTTAGCCTCC
>NZ_SSMW01000127.1 GCF_004799405.1 Bradyrhizobium sp. | reverse complement strand
TGCGAGGCCTGCATGTCGGCCATCGATCCTGCGGCAATGATCTTACCGTTCCCTAAAACGGCAATGCGGTCGCAGGCGGTGTAAAGGCTGTCGAGATCGTGGGTTACCATGAAAACGGTCAGCCCCAAAGTACGCTGCAGGGTCCGTACCAGCTCGTCAAAGTCGCCGGCGCCGATCGGGTCGAGGCCCGAAGTCGGCTCATCGAGGAACACCAGTTCGGGATCGAGCGCCAGTGCGCGCGCCAGCGCCACGCGCTTGATCATGCCGCCGGACAGCTCCGAGGGGAAACGGTCGGCGACCTCCGGCCGCAGCCCGACCATGCCGAGCTTGGCTTCGGTGATTTCGTCGAGCAGTCGCTGCGAGACATTGAGATATTCGCGCACGGGGAACTGGATATTCTGCCGCACGGTCAGCGAGGAAAACAGCGCGCCCTGCTGGAACAGGATCCCCCAGCGCCGTTCGACCCCGCGCCGCTCCGAGACATCGGCCGCATCGAGATCGATCCCGAACACCTCGATGCGTCCGCTGACCTTGGGGACCAAACCGATAATGGTTCGCGTCAGCACCGACTTGCCGGCGCCGGACGGACCGACAAAGCCGAGGATTTCACCGCGCTTCACGTCGAGATTGAGCCCGTCCAGAACCTTGGTGGTCCCGAAATGGACCGAGATATCGCGGACCCGGATGATGGCGTCGGACATTTCAGGCGCCATCGTTACATTCCAATCGAAGCGAAGAAGATCGCAAATACGCCATCCATGACGATAACGAAGAAAATTCCCTGCACCACCGAGGAGGTGGTGTGTTGCCCGAGCGATTCGGCGCTGCCCTCGACCGCGAGCCCCTCGACGCAGGCGACGATCCCGATCACCGCCGCCATCACCGGCGCCTTGATCAGGCCGACGGTGAAGTGATCGATCGAGATGGCGTCGCGCAGCCGCAGCATGAACGCTTCGGGATCGATACCGCCATAAAGCCACGCCACCAGGCCACCGCCCACCAAGGCCGCCATGGCGCCGAGAAAGGCCAGAATCGGCAGCCCGATGACCAGCGCTAGCATCCTGGGCAGCACCAGTACCTCGATCGGATCGAATCCCATGGTGCGCAGGGCGTCGATCTCCTCGCGCATTTTCATGGAACCGAGCTCGGCGGTGTAGGCGCTTCCGGACCGGCCCGCCACCATGATCGCCACCAGCAGCACGCCGATTTCACGCAACACCAGCACGCCCAGCATGTCGACGACGAAGATGTCCGCACCGAATTGGCGGAAATGAAAAAGGCCCTGCTGGGAGATGATGCAGCCGATCAGGAAGGTGATGAGCCCAACGATCGGGACCGCATGCCAGCATACCTGCTCAAGATGATGCACGGTTGAAGTGAGGCGGAAGCCGGACGGATGACTGATGACCCTTCCGGCCGCGGCGAGAACGGCGCCGAGCATGTCGATCAGTCCGACGATCGTCATGCCGAAGCCGACCATGTTGCGGCCGATCTGTTCCAGCATGCCGGTAACCGTTACCGGTGTGGGGTCGGGCGGGGGTGCTGCCTTCACCCGGCGCACTTCGTCCACCAGACTTGAATAATTGACCGACAGCCCGGCGATTTTGGCCTCGACGCCGCCCTGGGTGAGGCTGCGGCGTAGCCGCTCGATCAGCCAGGCGCCGAAGGTGTCGAGTTTCGAGATCTGCGAGACATCGATGAAAATGTTGGGCCGGCTTCCCGTCAGTTTTTCGGCGTCGGCAACGATCTGCTCGAGCACCGGCGCAAAGCGGGCAGTCCACGTACCCGCGGCGCACAGCGCAAGTCCATTGCCCCGGGCAATCCGCTCCAATGTCGGGTCACCGTTCACGATGCCAACTCCTGTGCCGATTCTCCGCTATTCATGCAGGGGAACGATTCAATCCGCGCTGTCGCCTTGTAGAACATGTCCCTAACCAGCCATAGTTGGTTGCGCCGGGCAACCCTTCGGTTCAGAATCCGCCAGATATTAAAATGACTTCCTTTGAATCGCCAAAGCTTGTTGCCAAAATCGAACGCTGGCCGATCGCGGGCAGCTTTACCATCAGCCGCGGCGCCAAGACCGAGGCGGTGACGGTGGTGGCGGAAGTCAACCATGGCGGCCATACCGGGCGTGGCGAGTGCGTTCCCTATGCCCGCTATGGCGAAACCCCCGAGGCGACCTTGGCCGCCCTCGCTGCGATGCTGGAACCCGTGGCGCGAGGGCTCGATCGCGAGGCCCTGCAAGCCGCAATGCCCGCGGGCGCCGCCCGCAATGCGCTGGATTGTGCGCTGCTGGATCTGGAGACCAAGGCCAGGGGCGTGCGGGTCTGGGACCTGCTTGGACGTCCGGCGCCACGGGCCTGCACCACCGCCTATACGATCTCGCTGGGGTCGCCGGAAGCGATGGCGGCGGCAACCGCCAAAGCCGCGCACCGGCCGCTGCTCAAGATCAAGCTCGGCGGCGATGGCGACGGGGCGCGGATCGCTGCGGTGCGAAAGTCAGCTCCGGAGTCGGAACTGATCGTCGATGCCAACGAGGCATGGACGGACGCCAATCTCGAGCAGAATCTCGCGGAATGCGCCGAACTCGGCGTCACGCTGGTTGAACAACCGCTTCCCGCGGGCAACGACCAGGCGCTGGCACGCATCCGCAGGCCACTGGCCGTCTGCGCCGACGAGAGCGCGCATGATCGCGCATCGCTGGACGGACTGCGCGAGCGCTACGATGCCGTCAATATCAAGCTCGACAAGACCGGCGGATTGACGGAGGCGCTGGCGATGGCCAATGCGGCGCAGGCACTGGGATTTGAAATCATGGCCGGCTGCATGGTCGCGACCTCGCTTTCCATGGCCCCGGCGATGCTGCTCGCGCAGCAGGCGCGCTTTGTCGACCTCGATGGTCCGTTGTTGCTGGCGCGCGACCGCGACGGCGGATTGCGTTACGACGGCAGCACCGTCTATCCACCGGACGCGGAGCTGTGGGGTTGATCGGCCAGCCGATGGCGCGCCGACCACATCACAATAGCGCCCGACAGCGCCATCGCGGCCATCATGTAGTAAACGTCCTGGCCGTGCCGGGCGTAGATAACACCGGATAAAATCGAAGCGCTGCCGGTGACCATGCCGGCGCAGGCCGCGAGATAACCCTGCCCTCTCGCCATCACATGGCCTGGCACCTGGCGCACCAGCAAGCCCATGGTACCAATCTGGGTCAATCCGTAGGTCAGGCCGTGCGCCGTTTGCACCACCGCCAGCACAGCCACCGAAGGTTCCTGCGCCGTGATCAGCCAGCGCGCGACGGCGCTGAGGCCGCCGATCATCATCAGCACCGCCGGCGACAGCGTGAAACGCGGTGACAGCGCGAATACCACGATCTCGGCGAGCACCCCCAATACCCATAAAGCGGCGATCGTCAGCCCGCCGAGGCCGGACGCCTGCCAGGTGATGGAGGAGAACGTGTAATAGGCGGCGTGGCTGCCTTGAATCAGCGCCGCCGCCAGGATGATGGCGAGAAAACCGCGATCGCGCAGCAACGCGCTAGCGCCATGCCCCGCCGACGGAGCCGTCCTGGGACGATCCAGAGGTTGAAGTCCGAGGCCAACGAGGGCGCCGAATCCCGCCACCGCGGCGATGACCCAGATCAGGTGCCGGGCTGCGATGACATCGACCAACAGCCCGCACCCCAGCGCTCCCACCACGAATGCCGCCGAACCCCACAGCCGCAGCGGTCCGTAATTGAGTCCGTAACGCGTCATACCCCTCAAGGCATAGGCGTCGGTCAGCGGCACCATTGGCGTCCATATGCAGGCGGTGAACGCGAAGGCGAGGAATACCAGCAGCGGCCGATGCTGGGTGCCGACAGCCAGGAAGCCGAGCGCGCTCAGAAAGGCCGTGGCGATCAGTGCGCCGCGCACCGACTGGCGCCGTTCGGCAAAGCCGGTCACCAACGGCAGGGTCGTGAACCGTGTCACGGAAGGCACGGCCGTGATGATCCCGATCCACGAAGCGTCGATCCCGACCGCCTTGAGCCACACCGGGAAGAACGGCAGCTGGGTGCCGACCAGGCCGAACAGCGTGCCGTAAAACAGTGCCAGCCGCGTCGCGAATCGCTTCGCTGCTTCCGGAGAAGCGATGGGGATTTGTGATTCGGGCGGCATCAATTCAATTGCGATTCGCTTGATATCGTGATGATCGTTATCGCAACGCGCGATGATTTGCGCGGATGAGTTTACCATGGCCGACGAAGCATTCGCCCTGTCTCCGATATCAGCACGCGCAACCCAGCCGCGCGAAGAAGACTATGAAGCGATCAGCGATGCGTTCATGGAGACGTCGCGCGGCCGTTGGTTTCTCAACGAATACGCCAAGCGCAACCGCAACGCCGACACCCGCATGGTGCTCGATGCGGTGGCGCGGATCGAGGAAAGTCTGGCCGCCCAGAAGCAGCCGGCCCCGGAAAGCGGCTTGCCAGAGGCGCTGGCCGCTATCCGGCACGCGATCGATGAGGCCAGGGCCGCGGCATCGACCGCCCTCGAAGGCCTTGCGGTGGAGGAAAATCTGGCGCCGGTCCGCAAGGGCGCCCGGGTAATCCGGGAGATCGCCTGGCGGCTGCGCGAAATCGGCGCCGACGGCCGGATTTGCGATCTGATCGATTCGCAAGTCGGCACCATTGAAACCGGCTGCGCCCAATTCGCCTCTATCGATCCAGCGGCGGCTGTCGGCGCCGCCTTCGATCTGATCGAGCGGCGGATCAGTGAGCTTGGCGACGGCGATGCGGCATACCCACAGGCTGCCGAATCGGCTGCACCGCCGCCGGCTCCGGCCCCATCGGATGAAATGCCGGCCGCGCCTTCGGAAGCCGAAGGTCCAACTGCGGAGGACGACGCGGTGCTGGACATGGTGGCGTTTGAAATGGCCGCGCCCGATCCTGCCGATACCGATATCGACGAAGCTTACGCCGCAGGGTTACCGCCTGCCGATCCCGAAGGTATCGCCGAACTGCATGAGCCAATGCCTGCGACGCCGCAGCCGATCCCGCCCTCTCCTCAACTATCGCTTGGTTCGACACTTATCGCCAATGGCATCGTGCGAAGGCCCAATGCATCGGCCGCCGACCCGCTGGCGCCGATCCGGCGCATGAGCCAGGCCGAGAAGATCGCATTCTTCAGCTGATCAGTTTCGCGAACATATCGGTGTCGACGTTGCCGCCCGACAGCACGATCACGACATTCTTGCCGCCGACATCGATGTGGCCGGCCAGAAGGGCGGCGAGGCCGACCGCGCCACCGGGTTCGACCACCAGTTTCAGCTCCCGGAAAGCAAATCCGACCGCGGCCGCTACTTCCGCGTCCGAAGCGGTGATTCCCTGCGTCAGCAGCCGCGCGTTGATGGCGAAGGTGATTTCACCGGGGATCGACGCCATCAGCGCGTCGCAGATGGTGCGGCCTTCGGCGCGGTGCGGTTCGCGTTTTCCGGCCCGCAGCGAGCGGGTATGATCGTCGAAACCTGCCGGTTCGGCGACGATCAGCACCGCCTGCGGATAGCGCGCCTTGATCGCGGTTGCCACCCCGGCGATCAAGCCACCGCCCGAGGCCGGCGCCACCACGATATCCGGCGCGAGGCCAAGCACCGCCATGTCCTCGGCGATTTCGCGCCCCACCGTGCCCTGCCCGGCGATGACAAGCGGATCGTCGTAAGGCGGCGCCAACGTCGCGCCGCGCTTGCCGGCGATGTCGCGGGCGATGGCTTCGCGGTCCTCGCGGTCGCGATCGTACAGCACCACCTCGGCGCCATAGCCCTTGGTGCGCTCGCGCTTGGAGAGCGGCGCATCGGCCGGCATCACGATGGTCGCGCGCATCTTCAGGATCTGCGCTGCCGCCGCCACGCCCTGGGCATGGTTGCCGGACGAAAACGCCACCACGCCGCCGGCGCGCGCGGCGGGCGGGATCGACGACAGCTTGTTGAACGCGCCGCGAAACTTGAAAGAGCCGGTCCGCTGCAGCATTTCCGGTTTCAGGAACACGCGGGTTCCGACCCGCTCGTTGAGAACCGGCGGCGACAGCAACGGCGTTCGCACTGCGAACGGCGCCAGCACGCGCGCGGCGGCGTCGATGTCGGCGGATGTCACAGGCAGAACCGGAGCGTTCATGCCGTAACTTGTATCGCGTAGTCCGACACCCGGGCAAGACGCCTGAGCCGGATCAGGCGATCAAACGCGGTTCCTTCACTGCAAATTGTACCGCATCGTCCCGGTCGAGCGGGCGCACATTGCCGGTATGCTGGACGAAAGCCCGCGCCGAGGCTTCCCAGGTATGCCGTTCGGCAAAGGCACGGCACGCTTGCGGCGAAATTGTCGTCGCGGCCAGGCACGCAATCCTCAAATCGTCGTTCAGCGCGCCGACCAGCGCCGAACCGATCACGTCGCGGGGGCCGCTCACCGGAAACGCCGCGACCGGCAGGCCGCTGGCGAGGGCCTCGAGAAGAACCAGGCCAAAGGTGTCGGTCTTGCTCGGAAACACGAAGACGTCGGCGGCGGCATAGGCTTCCGCCAGCTCTTCGCCCTGCAGCGCGCCGAGAAACACGGCTTGCGGGTATCTGCGGGCCAGCGCCGCGCGCGCCGGCCCATCGCCGACCACCATCTTGGTGCCGGGTAGATCGAGGTCGAGAAATGCCTCAAGATTTTTTTCGACCGCCACGCGGCCGACGCAGAGAAACACCGGACGCGTCAGACCGAAATCGACGGGGCGCGGATGAAAATGGCTGGTGTCTACGCCGCGCGGCCACAGCACGACATTGCGAAAGCCGCGCATGCGCAATTCGCTGGCGAGCGCCGGCGTCGCCGCCATCACCGCCTGGCTCGCGCCATGGAACCAGCGCAGCGCCTTCCAGATCCACGCTTCGGGAACCGGAAAGCGCGCGGAAATGTACTCCGGAAAGCGGGTATGAAAGCTCGTGGTGAACGGCAACCCGTGCTTGCGGCAATAACGCCGCACCGACAGCCCGATCGGTCCTTCGGTCGCGATATGAATGCTGTCGAGGCGCGCCTGTTCTATCAGCCGCGCTATCTTCGTCCGCACCGGCAGAGCCAAACGCAAATCCGGATAGCTCGGCATTGCGAGCGTGCGGAACGACAACGGCGTGAGGAAACTGACTTCGACGCCGAACGCCTTTGCGGCTTCCGCCATCATGGTCAGCGTCCGCACCACGCCGTTGACCTGAGGGTGCCACGCGTCGGTCGCGACCAGGATGTGCATCAGGCGGCCCGCGCCGTGACGGCGGGAAGCGGCGCGGTCCGGCGCAGCGGATCGGTCCAGGTGATGATTTCAAAACGGCCGTCTTCGTGCTCGGCGAGCGCGGTGCAGCTTTCGACCCAGTCGCCGCAGTTCATATAGGTGATGCCATGCTCGTCGCGGATGGTGGCGTAATGGATATGGCCGCAGATCACGCCGTCGGCGCCATGACGCTTGGCTTCGGCGGCCAGCGTGCGTTCGAAGGCGCCGATATAGTTCACGGCGTTCTTGACCTTCAGCTTCGCCCACTGCGACAGCGACCAGTAGGGCACGCCGAACCAGCGCCGGAACGCGTTGACGATCCGGTTCGTCTGGATCGCGAAATCGTAGGCCTTGTCGCCGAGATGGGCGAGCCAGCGCGCGTTCTGCACCACGAGATCGAAGATGTCGCCGTGAATCACGAGATAGCGCCGGCCATCGACACCCTCATGGATGGCGTTTTCGACGACGTCGATGCCGCCGAAATGCGTGCCATAATAGTTACGCAGGAATTCGTCGTGATTGCCGGGGACGTAAATGACCCTGGCGCCCTTGCGGGCCTTGCGCAGCATTTTCTGCACGAAGTCGTTGTGCGATTGCGGCCAGTACCAGTTGGATTGCAGCGCCCAGCCGTCGACGATATCGCCGACGAGATAGATGGTATCGGCATCGTGGCTGCGCAGGAAGTCCAGCAATCGTTCGGCTTGCGAGCCGCGGGCTCCGAGATGGACGTCGGAGATAAACAAAGTGCGAAAACGCCGTTCAGGACACTCTTCACTCATAGCGTCACTTCCCATGCGCGAGCACCTAGCAGAAATCCATGACAGCGTGATGACGGCTCATGGAACCGATCGCTCGAAACAACCAGCCTATGGATACCGAGCGGGTCCACGTTTCGCCGCCCGCGAATCAGTGACCTGCTTGCGTCATGGCGATATCAGCCCCGTGCGACAATCCGGCGACAGGCGGCTCCAATCGTCGTCCCTGTTGACGTTCGCAGGGACGGCGCGTTGATTGAGTGCACGGTGCAGCTCCAAATGAAGCCGTCATGCTCCGCGAAAGCGGGGCATCCAGTACGCCGCGGCTTCTCGGTTCAATCATCGGCGGCTCTGGAATACTGGATCGCCCGCCTTCGCGGGCGATGACGAGAAGATACACTTCTGCGTTCCCGCGGCGCGATGCGACCGAGTCATGCATTTATTTTCCGCCCAAAGAGGGCGTGGGGAATGCCGGGCGCACGATGCACCCGCAGCCCGGCAGGGCAGAAAAA
>NZ_SSMW01000126.1 GCF_004799405.1 Bradyrhizobium sp. | reverse complement strand
GACGCGGTTATTCGGCTGTTCAATGATTTCCGGGGTGACGCGCACATCATAGCGGCCGGAGTGGCGGTAGATATCGGCGATGCGCTGCGCGTCGGACTGGACCATGGGACGCGACAGGGTGCCGCGCGGCTTGGACTGTATTTCCGACGAAAGCTGATCGTCCTTGATCTTCTTGTTGCCCTCGAACGCAATCCGGCCGATCACCGGATTCTCGATGACGGTCACCACCAGGCGACCGCCTGCCTGGTTGATTTTTACATCCTGGAACAGGCCGGTCTCGATCAGCGCCTTCAGCCCGTCGTCGATGCGTCCCTGATCCAGCTTGCCGCCGGGGCCCGGCTTGAAATAGGAGCGGATCGTTTCGACCTCGACCCGCCGGTTACCCTCGACCTGAATCGAAGACACGGTTTGGGCGACGGCGGGCGACGATACAAGCACAGCGGCCAGCGTAACGGCGGCCGGCATGGCGAACATCATCAGGGCGGCTAACAAGCCCCCCCGTACTCGCATTCCAACATTCATGCGCAACGCGCCCTTATCATTCCAGTGCCGGACCGCACCCCTACGAACCGGCAGATTCCCATCGGCTGTCCCGCTTGTAGCCAATTTCGCCGGGGTGGCAAACGCCCCATCGCTGCGCAATTCCATTTTCATTCCAAGACGTTGCCCATCGGCAACGTCATAAAAAAGCCGTTTCATGATGCGGCCAGATGCAGGATGTCGTTATAGGTCGCAAACACCATCAGCATCAGCACCAGACCGAGCCCGATTCGGAATCCCATTTCCTGGGCCCTCTCCGACAAGGGCCGTCCGCGCACCGCTTCGACCGCATAGAACAAAAGGTGACCGCCATCGAGCAACGGCACCGGAAACAGATTCAGCAGCCCAATCGATATCGACAGCACCGCGGCAAGGTGCACCAGCGCCGCAAGGCCGATAGTGGCGACCTGACCGGAAATCTGGGCGATCCGTAACGGTCCGCCAACCTGGTCGGCTGCTTCGCGTCCGGTAAAGACGCCGCCGATATAGGCCAGCGTACGGTCGATCACGAACCAGGTTTCCTTGACGCCCAGCCACAGCGCGGTTGCGGGGTCCACACGCTCGGTCATGACATCGCCAGGCGCGGTCGCGCGGGTAATTCCCAGCACACCCAGCCGATGGACGTTTCCAAACGGATCCTTCACTTCCTTGAGTTCCGGTGTCCCGTGCAATTGCACCGTGGAATCGCCGCGTTTTACGGTAAATGTCAGTTGCTCGCCGGCTCGCGCGCCGACAATCCGCTGCATGTCAGTGAAGCTTCCAATCGCTTTATCGTCGATCGCGGTCACCACATCGCCAACCTGAAAACCGGCCGCCGCCGCCGCACTAGCGGCCTCGACCTTGTCGACGCGGGCCGTCGTGCTCGGCTTGCCAAAAAACGTAAACAGGCTGGTAAAGATCACGATCGCCAGAATGAAATTCGCGATCGGACCGGCTGCCACGATCGCGGCGCGGGGTCCGACCCTCTTGTGGTGAAAACTTCCCGCACGCTCTTCGTCGGTCATATTGGCGAGCGCCTCGGACGAGGGCGTAGAGGCCTCGCTGTCGTCGCCGAAGAACTTGACGTAGCCCCCAAGCGGGACGGCCGAGATCTTCCATCGCGTGCCATGCCGGTCGTTGAAGCCGACCAGTTCCGGCCCAAAGCCGAGCGAGAAAGTTAACACCTTCACGCCGGCCCAGCGGGCGATCAGGAAATGGCCCAGCTCGTGGAAGAACACCACAATCGTGAGGACGAACAGAAACGGGATGATATAACCGATAAAACCATGGCTTAACGTATTGAAAGTATGCAGGAAAAACTCAGACATCCGATTCCCCTCAACCGGAGCCGCAAGGCCCGGTTCCCCCACCCTCTACGATGCCTTTAAGGCAATTTGAGGCAATAGGGTGACAGCTTTATTTCGCGCATTATGGTCAACGGCGATAGCGTCATCCGCCGAAGTCAGCGGCGCGCGGTTTCCTTCGCGAATCCAGGCGTTCATGGTGGACTCGACGAGCCGCGCGATTGCGCCAAACCTGATCCTGCCGGCGATGAACGCTGCCACCGCCACCTCGTTGGCGGCATTGTACACGGTGGTGGCCCCGTGACCGGTCCGCAGCGCGTCGTAGGCGAGCCGAAGCGCCGGAAAACGGTCCAAATCCGGCTCTTCGAAGGTCAACTGTCCGATCTTGGCAAGATCGAGCTTCGCCGCCGGGCCGACGATGCGGTCGGGCCAACCGAGGCAATGCGCGATCGGCGTGCGCATGTCGGGCGCACCTAGCTGGGCCACGACCGAACGATCCGAAAACTCGACCATGCCGTGAATGATCGACTGCGGGTGCACCAGAACGTCGATTTCATCCGGCGCAAGCGCAAACAGATATGAAGCTTCGATAACCTCGAGCCCCTTGTTCATCATCGAGGCCGAATCGATGGTGATCTTTTGTCCCATGCTCCAGTTCGGATGCTTTAGGGCCTGCGCCAGCGTCGCCTGTTCGATATCTGCGACCGCCCAGGTGCGGAACGGTCCGCCGGAGGCCGTGATGATGACGCGAACCAGTTCCTCCCGGCTGCCGGAACCGAGCGCCTGAAACAGCGCGTTATGCTCGGAATCGGCGGGCAAGATGCAGGCCCCGGCTTTCGCCGCACGCTGCATGAAGAAATCGCCGGCACAGACCAGGCATTCCTTGTTCGCAAGTGCGACCGTCGCACCCCGATCCACCGCCGCCAGCGCAGGTTTCAGTCCAGCCGCTCCACTGACGGCAGCCATGACCCAGTCCGCCGGACGCGCCGCGGCCTCGATGATCGCGCTTTCGCCCGCGCCGCATTCGGTGGCAGTCCCGGCCAGCGCGTCCTTGAGATCTTCGAGGCGATTGGGATCGGCAATGGCGGCAAAGCGCGCGTCGAATTCAATCGCCAGCTTCGCCAGGGCTTCGACGTTGGTGTTGGCGGTCAGGGCCTCGATTTGATAGCGATCGGGCGACGACCTCAGCAAATCCATCGTGCTGTCGCCGATCGAACCGGTGGCGCCGAGGACGGTCACGGCACGTACGGCAGACGCCGCGGCTTTGCTGTTACGCAACGGAACTGCGCTCATGGTTTCACCAAACCATAAGACCGCGGCCGACGCCATCCACGCCACCCCGCAAAATCCCGAAAATCGCCGCCAGGACTATCGCGGCGACGAAACCATCGAGGCGATCCAATAGCCCGCCATGGCCGGGGATAATATGGCTGGAGTCCTTGACGCCGAAACGCCTTTTCACCGCGGATTCAAAGAGATCGCCGAGTTGGGAGACGATCGAGAGAACCGCGCCCAGCAGCAGCAACGGGCCGGTCTTGCCAAGGCCAAACGCTGCAAACCCGGCCGCAACAACCAGGCTCGCGACAAAACCGCCGACGGCGCCAGCCCAGGTCTTTTTAGGGCTCACGCGCACCCAGAGCTTCGGCCCACCGATGCCGCGACCGGCGAAATAGCCGCCGGTATCGGTCGCCCACACCACCAACAGGACCAGGATCAGTGCCGTAAATCCCTCCACCCGATCGAGGCGCACCAGCACCGATGCAAGCTCGGCCGAGGCCGCATAGAAAAATCCTGCCGCCGTCCAGGCGCGCCGTTCCGGCGAGAGCAACGCCACGCCGGCGAAACCGACAGCCAATACCAAAAACGCCGCATCGATGCGTCCGAACGCCAGCAGAAATCCGATGATCGCCAGCGCGATTACTCCACTGGCGACGACGCGGATCTGCCTCACGGCGCCGACGATCATCAGCCATTCGACGTAGAGGCCGGTCACGGCCAGCGTCACCAGCGCGGTCCACAACCATCCCCCGGCATAGGCGATTGCGATAGCCGCCGGCGCGAGCACCGCTGCGGCGACGATACGCATCAGGAGATTGCGCCCCTGCTCGGCGACAGCCGCCGGCGCGGCTTCGCCCTCGGTCACGAGGCGGTTTTCGCGGCCAGACCGCCGAAACGACGCTCCCGTCTGGCGTATTCGGCGATCGCGCCTTCGAGGGCGGCCTTGTCGAAATCGGGCCAATGGATCGGCACGAACACCAGTTCGCTGTAGGCCGCCTGCCACATCAGGAAATTCGACAGCCGTTGCTCGCCGCTGGTGCGAATGATGAGGTCGGGATCGGGAATATCCGGTGCATCGAGATACCGACCGAGGGTGTCGGCGTCGATCGACGCCGGATCGCGCTTTCCCTCCGCGACCTCGCGCGCCAACCGCTGCGCGGCATGGGCGATTTCCTGCCGCGATCCGTAGTTGAACGCGACGACGAGATTGAGCTTGCTATTACCCTTGGTCAGCTCTTCCGCTTCGTTCAGCAGCGTGCAGATGTCCGGCTCCAGCCCGTCGCGTTCGCCGATCACCCGCACCCGCACCCCGTCGCGGTGCAGTGTGGCAAGGTCGTTACGGATGAAGCGCCTGAGCAGGCCGAACAGGTCGCCGATCTCGCTGGCGGGCCGCGACCAGTTTTCCGAACTGAAGGAGAAAATCGTGAGGTAGAGGATGCCGAGCTCGTTTGCGGCGCCAACGACGCGGCGCAACGCCTCGACGCCGCGGCGATGGCCTTCGGCGCGCGGCAGGCCGCGGGCCGCTGCCCAGCGTCCGTTGCCGTCCATAATGATCGCCACATGCAAGGGACCATCGGATCGATCCGGTCCTTCGGTTGCGGGGGCGGCGGCGTTCGACATCGATCAATCCTTAAGGCCTCAACTCAAACGGTGAGGATTTCCTTTTCCTTGGCCGCGAGCAACTGATCGATCTCGGAAATCGTCCCGTCGGTCGCCTTCTGCACTTCGTTGGCCAGACGCTCCTGATCGTCCTCGGAGATCTCGTGGTTCTTCTCGAGCTTCTTGACGGTATCGAGACCGTCGCGGCGGACATGCCGCACCGCGACTTTGGCCGCCTCGGCATATTTATGCGCGACCTTCACCAGTTCCTTGCGGCGATCCTCGTTGAGTTCGGGAATGCGCAAGCGGAGTACCTGCCCTTCGGTCGCGGGGCTAAGGCCGAGATTGGAATCGACGATCGCCTTCTCCACCGCCTTGACCATCGATTTGTCCCACACCTGCACCGAGAGCAGACGCGGTTCGGGCACGCTGATGGTGGCGAGCTGGTTAAGCGGCATGTGGGTGCCATAGGCATCGACCTGAACCGGCTCCAGCATCGAAGCCGAGGCGCGGCCGGTGCGCAAACCGCCAAGTTCGTGCTTCAGAGATTGGGTGGCGCCCTGCATGCGGCGCTTCAATTCGTTGATGTCGAAATTAGCCGTGGGCATAACGCTCTCCCTCCTGAAAACTCGTCCGGGCCTTCATCCCTGCGCCTCGGCACCTTTGCAGGTCAGCCGGCGACGATGGTGCCGTGACCCGTGCCGCGCAGGATCGCGCCGATCGAACCCGGTTCAGCGATCGAGAATACGATGATAGGCAGCGACGTCTCGCGGGCAAGCGCGAATGCGGTGGCATCCATCACCTTGTAGCCACCTTCGATCGCCTGTGAGTGGGTCAGGCGGTCGAACCGTTTCGCGGAAGGGTCTTTTTTGGGATCGGCGCTGTAGACGCCATCAACGTTGGTGGCCTTTAGCACGGCCTGGGCCCCTATTTCGGCCGCGCGTAACACCGCCGTGGTGTCGGTCGTAAAGAACGGATTGCCGGTTCCACCGCCGAGCAGCACGATGCGGCCTTCGGCGAGATATTTGTGCGCCGCACCTCTGGTGAACAGCTCGCAAATCTGCGGCATGACGAACGCCGACAGGGTCCGCGCGGGCGCGCCCCGGCGTTCGATGGCAGCCTCGAGCGCCAGGCAGTTCATCACAGTGGCGAGCATGCCCATGGTATCGCCGGTCGGACGCGAGACGCCTCGCGACGATACCTCCACGCCGCGGACCATGTTGCCACCGCCGACGACGACGGCGACTTCGACACCGAGCTGTTTGGCTGCAATCAGGTCGCCGGCGATCCGGTCGATGGTCGGCTGATCCATGCCAAAGGAATGGGTACCGGCAAAATATTCGCCCGAAAGCTTGACGACGACCCGACGATAGACCGGCTCAGCCATTTGCGATCGCCTTCCTTCCGGGCCTGGTAAATCCCGGTCTACGACACCGTTGCGAGATCTCCCGGCGGTTTCTTCTGCCCGCTGGCAGCCGCGACCTCGGCGGCGAAATCGGATTCCTGCCTGTCGATTCCCTCGCCCAGAGCATAGCGCACAAATCCGGCGATCTTCACAGCCGCGCCGATCTTGCCCTCAGCTTCTTTCACGGCCTGCGCGACCGACCTGCCGGTGTCATGGATAAAGGCCTGCTCGAGCAGGCAGACTTCCTTGTAATAGGTCTTCAAACCGGACTCGACGATCTTCTCGATCACGTTCTCCGGCTTGCCCTGCTGGCGGTATTTGTCGGCCAGGACATCCTTTTCGCGCCTGACGATGGCAGGATCCAAACCGGCCGGGTCCAGCGCCTGCGGATTGGCCGCTGCAACATGCATCGCAAGCTGGCGGCCGAGAACCGCGAGTTCGTCAGCATTGCCGCTGGATTCCAGCGCCACGATCACGCCCATCTTGCCGGCGCCCTCGATCACGGCGTTGTGCACGTAGCTCGACACCACGCCCTTGCCGACTTCCAGCGAAGCCGCGCGGCGCAGCGTCATGTTTTCGCCGATGGTTGCAATGGCGTCCGCAATGGCGGTCTCGACCGTAACCTCGCCGACCTTGGCGGCCTTGATCTTCTCCACGTCGGCGCCGACCTTGAGCGCGACCTGGGCGATCATCTTGACCAGCCCCTGGAACTGCTCGTTGCGCGCAACGAAATCGGTCTCGGAATTGACCTCGACGACCACGCCCCTGGTAGCGGCCGTCAGCGCGCCGATCAGGCCTTCCGCCGCGACGCGGCCGGCCTTCTTGGCGGCCTTCGACAAGCCCTTCTTGCGCAGCCAGTCGATCGCCGCCTGCATGTCGCCGCCGTTTTCCGAAAGCGCCTGCTTGCAGTCCATCATGCCGACGCCGGTGGTCTCGCGCAGGTCCTTGACCATCGTCGCTGTGATTGTTGCCATCGCTAAACGTCCTCTGCCTGTCAGGGCGGTCGCGGCACGGCCTTGGCCCCTCGCCGCCATCCACCATCAGGAATTACGTAAGTTGAAAAAGTGGGTGGCCGGAATGCTCCGGCCAGCGCTTATTGCGTTATTCCGCTTCCGCGGTCATCGCCTTGGCCTGGGCTACCCAGCCATCGGCTCTGCTCGGAAGTCCGACCTCTTCGCCGATCTTGTGGGCGGTGTCGTGATCGAGTTCGGCGAGCTGCCAGTAGTGGAAGATACCGAGATCGTTGAACTTCTTCTCGATCGCCCCGGACACGCCGGTAAGCTTCTTGAGATCGTCGGCGGCCCCCCGCGGCCCGGCCAGACCCTGGAAGCCGGCAGGCTGCGGCTCCGCCGGAATTTCCTCGCGGACCGGATGGGCGGAAGCGCCGACGTCGACGCCGGATTCACCCTGCGCGCGCGAAATTCCGTCGATGACGGCGCGGGCGACCAGATCGCAATACAGCGTGATGGCGCGGCCGGCGTCATCATTGCCGGGCACCACATAGGTGATGCCCTTGGGATCGGAATTGGTATCGACGATGGCGGCGACCGGAATGTTCAGCCGCTGGGCTTCCTGGATCGCGATGTCTTCCTTGTTGGTGTCGATCACGAAGATCATGTCGGGCAAACCGCCCATCTCCTTGATGCCGCCCAGCGAACGATCGAGCTTGTCGCGCTCGCGCTGCAAGGTCAGCCGCTCTTTCTTGGTGTAGGCGTTGGCATCGCCGGAATTGAGCACTTCATCGAGGTGGCGCAACCGCTTGATCGAACCGGAAATCGTCTTCCAGTTGGTCAGGGTACCGCCGAGCCAGCGCGAGTTGACGAAATACTGCGCCGATCGCTTGGCCGCCTCGGCGACGCCGTCCTGCGCCTGCCGCTTGGTGCCGACGAACAGGATACGGCCACCTTTGGCGACGGTATCGCTGACCGCCTGCAGCGCGCGATGCAACAGCGGCACGGTCTGGGCGAGGTCGATGATGTGGATATTGTTGCGGGCACCGAAAATGTAATCCGCCATTTTCGGATTCCAGCGGTGCGATTGATGACCAAAGTGCACGCCAGCTTCAAGCAGCTGACGCATGGAAAAATCGGGTAGCGCCATAGTCTTTGTTCTCCGGTTGGTTCCTCCGGAAACGTGTGAGCAGACGAGCCTTATGGCCCGGCTGCCACCGGACGGCCTTTTGAGCCATGTTTCCGTGTGAGATGGCGCGGTATATAGC
>NZ_SSMW01000125.1 GCF_004799405.1 Bradyrhizobium sp. | reverse complement strand
TGAAATTTGTGGTGACGCTGTCGCTGGCGATCTCGGCCATCGCGGTCGGTCTGCATCTGTCGCGGCCGGAGGCCTCGCTGAAGGGCTGGGCGTGGCTGCTGCTGATCCCGGCAGGCCTTCTCGCATTGGGAATCGGAAGCGAGATGATGATGCCGCAGCGCTTGCCGATGATGACGCGGTTGATCGGCAGCAATTCGCGGGTGTGCATGACCGCGATCCCGCTGCTGTCGCTGCCATTGCTGGCGGCGGCGCTGATCGGCCTGCGTCACGGCGCGCCGGCACGGCCCGCGGTCGCCGGCGCGGTCGCTGGATTGTTGTCGGCGGGGCTGGCCGCGACACTCTATGCCTCGCACTGCACCGACGATTCTCCGCTGTTCGTGGCAACTTGGTACACGGTTGCGACTGCGCTCGTCACCGCGGTCGGCGCACTGGCGGGATCGAGGATACTGCGGTTCTAGCGCGGACGCTAGGCCGCTAGCGGTTCTTAGGCTGCCGGAGCTGCCGTCTGCTGCATGCGGTGGAATCGCAGCACCTGCTGCGCGGTCGAGGGCCGCAGCCGTTCGTAGGTGGCCTTGCAGGCCTGCAGATCGGCCCGGTCCATGCCGGAAAGATCGTCACGCATGTTGATGATCGCCTTGACGGTCGACCATGACAAGCCCGAAACCTTCGCCAGGATCATGACGCCCTCGGCGCGGGTTTCAACCATCATGTTCTCTGCGATCGATACCGGCACGTTGGCAAGAGCTGCGATCGCCGCGTTGGCCTCATCGAACTTCCCGGCATCGGCAAACGCCGCAACCTGATGCTCGTCGAGCCTGCCGTCTTGGTACAAGGATTTGACCAGCGCGTGGGCGATCATGGTTTCCCGGGTGATGGCCGAAGGCGCCGACCGCGCCCGCCGGGTCGCCTCCCGCACCGCCAATGACACGTCGCCCACCAGCGGCGGATTGGCGGCCTCGAGCCGCATTCGCACCGTTTCCGACGCCTTCGCAAGCAGCTTCAGATAGAGATGACGGGGAATGGTCGGGCGCAAGCCGATGCAGGTCGCGAGATCGTCGTCCCCCTCGGCGCGGCTGATCAAGCCGGTGAAGCCGCGTTCGGAGAATTCAGCGCCGGGATTGTTGACGGTGCTCTGGATCACCTCGTCGTTGCCGCGCAGCACCAGCACGTCGGTCACCGCACCGCTCAACACCCTTCGGGTCGAAATCGCCATCAAGTGCGCCTGGCTTTTGCTGCGTGCGGTCTCGATCAGCGCGTCATCGTCAAGCCGTTCCGATTTGGACAGTACAGGAGCCGCGATCTCGATGAGGTCGTCGAATGCCAGCGCCCGGATCGTCCGCGGCGGCGCGGTGTCGATCGAGGCCAGACGATTGGCGAGCAGCGCCTTGGCCGAGTTTTCGATCAGATGCAGCAGGCATTGGAACACGTCGTCGAACAACCCGATCTGTTCGCTCGAATAATCCACGGCACCGTTGATGAAAAGATCGGTCACGCGCCGCAGGGTTTCGACCCGGCGCGCGACGGTTCCATGCGCAAGCGTGGTCTGCAGTTCGTCGAGCAGGCTTTCGGAGGTGGCGGTGGATTTCGAACTCATGACTCTGTCCTGGAGCGTTCGGGTGTGCGGACCGGCGACGTTTTCTGCGTCTCGGTAAAGCGGGTATGGTCGGATCAGGCGCTGGCGATGCGGTTGCGTCCCCGTGCCTTGGCTGCGTAGAGCGCGCTGTCGGCGCGCGCGAGAAGGGTGTCCGGCGTCTCATTTGGGTTAAGCGTTGCGACGCCGGCGGAAATCGTCACCCGCATGCCGGGCGAGAACGCGCTCCAGTCGAGATCGGCGATGATGGCCCGAAGCCGGTCGAGGATGCGCGCCGCGCCATCGTGGGGGGTATCGGGAAGCACCAGCAGAAATTCCTCACCGCCGTAACGGCCGAACCTGTCGATGTTGCGGATGTTCGCGAATACTGAAATAGCGAATGCGCGGAGCACTTCGTCGCCGGTCGGGTGGCCGTAGGCGTCGTTGATGCGCTTGAACCAGTCGAGGTCGATCAGCGCAATCGAGCAGGCGGTCTTGCTGCGATAGGCGCGCGCGATCTCGTCATCCAGCATCCGCATGATGCAACGGCGGTTGAAGGAGCCGGTCAGTTCATCGAGCTCGGCGAGCTCCTCGATGCGCTTGTAGGCTTCGCTGAGTTCGATGCCGCGTTTGTACAGCTTTTTGCGCAGCGAGTCGCCGTAAAGCCCGACGAACGCGCACTGTCCGATGGTGAGAATCAGGCACGACGCTGCGGCGAGACGCTCGACGGGGCTGGCGACCGGCATGCCGATGGGAACGCGGGTCAGCAGGAAAATCGAAGCTATCGCCAACGCCGTGAGGGTCCAGGCGATCGCTGCCTGCAGCGGCGTCATCCGTAACGCGGCAACGCCAAAAATGAGAAACAGCACGTTCAGAAAAGCGTAGCCGATTTCCGGCGCAACCAGCAGAAACCCGAGCTGGATCACGACATGGCCGGCGACCTGAAAAACCGTGAGGTAGTGATCGTCGAAACGATCATTGACCTGCATTTCGGACAGCAGGGCAAAGACGCCGATCAGGGCAACGCCGGACAAGAAAAATGCCGACGGGATCAGCGGCGCGATCGTGCCGGCATGCACGTAAATCAGCAGGGCGGCCGTACCGAGCGCATAGCTTACCACCTGCACCGCGAAGGTATGCCGGCGCTGCGCCACGTGGCGCTTCAACACATCAGAGGGCAGCCCGCCGGCGAGCGGGACACTGCCGACAGGGCCCTCACCTTGAAGCAATGAAGCTGCGTTGCTCATGTCCCGCCGTCATGGAATGCAATGGCAAAACATTAGGGAGAAAAGCCTTTAGGTTTGGTATCTTTCGCGGCCAGCGCCCTTGTTTCGCAACGGAAATCGGCCGGATCGCGGGAGTGCGACGCGGGCGCCCCAATTCGATGGCAACCGCCGACGATGGTGGGCCACGCAAAGGCTGTTTTGCGGATCAGGCCTTGAAAAAATCGGCGGGTAGCGGATGGTGGGTCATGACGAAAATTTCAGTATCATGATACCACTTTTTAGCCTTTGTTCGTCCTTGCGCTTTGGACGGCTGCCCGGCAGTCGTCTTGTGTGCGGCACATCACAGATGCAGCCGAGTTATTGCGATAATTTGAAGAATCTTGCCTTTCCAATCGAACCAGCCGCCAACCCAATCAGACCAATCTTGCGAGACGGCCATTGAGCGCGACACAGGCGGCTTCGGACGACGTCCTGATCGCTCGGATTGCTCAAGGCGACCGCCTCGCCATGCAGGTGCTGTACGGAAGGCACCATGTCAGAGTGTTTCGCTTCGGGCTTCGGCTCGTGCGGGATGAACAGGCCGCAGAAGATCTCATCGGCGAGGTTTTCCTCGATGTGTGGCGCCAGGCTGGCAAGTTCGAAGGCCGATCCGCCGTTTCCACTTGGCTGCTGGCAATTACGCGATTCAAGGCCCTGTCTGCGTTGCGCCGCAGGAAGGACGTTGAACTGGACGATGAGGCCGCCAATGCGATCGAGGACGCGTCCGACGACCCCGAAGTGGCGGTTCAGAAAAAGGATACCAGTGAAGCGTTGCGCAAGTGCCTGACGGCACTTTCGCGGGAACATCGGGAGATTGTCGACCTCGTCTACTATCACGAGAAATCCGTGGAAGAGGTGGCCGAAATCGTCGGGATTCCGGAAAACACGGTGAAGACGCGGCTGTTTTACGCGCGCAAGAAATTGGCCGAACTGCTGCAGGCAGCCGGCGTGGAGCGAGGCTGGCCATGATGGCGATGAGTAGGAAAATGCTCGAGCAGGAGCCTGGTGAAATAGAAATGCTGTTGCCATGGCATGTGGCCGGCACCCTGAATGCGCGCGACGCCCGCCGCGTCGATGAGGCGCTCGCCCGCGATCCGCAGCTTGCGAAGCAATATGCCGCAATCAGGCAAGAGTACGCCGAGACCATCCGTCTCAACGAGAGTCTCGGCGCGCCGTCCGCGCGCGCCATGCAGAAGCTGTTCGCGGCAATCGATGCAGAACCGGCGCCCAAACCGTCGGCATCGCTCAACATCGCCGCGCGTATATCGGGGTTTTTCGCAAGGCTTTCGCCGCGGACGCTGGCCTGGTCGGCGAGCCTTGGCGCACTGGCGCTGTTGCTGCAGGCAGGCGTGATCGGCGGGCTGCTGGTGAAGAACCAGAATGCCTCGTTCGAGACGGCGTCGCTGAGCACCAGCACTCGGGCAACGGGAGCCGAAGCGGCGCCGCGTGCGCTGGTGAGGTTCGCGCCGGATGCGCGCGTCGCCGACATCACCGCATTGCTCGACAATTACCAGGCCTCAATCGTCGATGGCGCCAAGGGCGGCCTGTTTCAGCTGCAATTCGGCAACAAGGCGATGACGAAAAGCGAAATCGACGGTCTGATGAGCAAGCTGCAGAGCGAAAAGATCGTCAGCCTCGCCGTCGCTACGCCGTGAGACGGCTGGCGCTTAACGCATAAGCCCGAGGTTTCATGGTCCGAGATCGTGCCACTTGGCGGAAGAAGATGCGGTGCGCGGTGGCGGCGTTGACCGCAGCCGTGTTGTCGTTCGTGTGCCTCGGGGTCCCTGCGGCTCATGCCCAAAGCATTATGCGCTCGCCTAACCTCAATATCGGTCCGCGCGTTCCGAGCATCAACCCAAACGTCGGGCCACGGCTCGCACCGAACATAGCAGGCCGAGGCGACTTCTCGGGCCGAACGACGTCCAGAGTCGGCGTCAGGAATTCGACGTCCGTGGACAGGAGGCCGGTACCCGCGGCCGTTATCAGATCGACGCTTCCGTATCTGCGCCTTCCACCCTACCTCTATCCGGCTTGTGGCGATGCCGATGGCGCTGGCGAACGCGGGTGCCTGGACCGGCCGGTCTCGTCGGCCAGAAATAACACCGGTGGCCCGCCGCGCAACGCGCCCATCAACCTGCACACCGTCGCGGGCGAACTCGTAGCCGAGATTGACGGCTCGGGGTCCGTCGTACAGGCCGACGAACTGGCGCGGCGTCATGGCCTGGTGCGGTTGGAATTACAGCATTTTCCACTGATCGACAGTACCATCGGCCTGTTCCGCATTGTCGATCGCCGCCCGGCGGACACGGTCGCCAACGAACTTGCCTCCGACGCCAGCGTTCGCTCGGTGCAACCGAACTTCCGTTACGTCCTGCAGGACCAGAAGGTCGTTTTGACCGAGGGCGATCCCGCGCAATATGCGCTGACGAAACTTCGACTGCCCGAAGCGCACCAACTGGCCCACGGCGCCCACGTCACCGTTGCCGTGATCGATTCCGGGATCGACGACAGACATCCGGAACTTGCGAACGCAATCGCCGATACCTTCGATGCGCTCGGCAGCAAGGAAGGTCCGCATGCCCATGGCACCGGCATTGCCGGCGCCATCGTGTCGCATGCGAAACTGATGGGAAGCGCGCCGGCGGCGCGGATTTTGGCGATCCGCGCTTTCGGCGCGGCGCCGAACGGCGCGGAGAGCACATCGTTCGTCCTCCTCAGGGGTCTCGACTACGCCGTGGCGCACGGTGCGCAGATCGTAAATATGAGTTTCGCCGGCCCCAAGGACGGGTTGATCGAACGCGGGATCGCCGCCGTGGCTGCGAAGGGTATCGTGATGGTCGCAGCGAGCGGCAACGCCGGACCGAAATCGCCGCCGCTCTATCCCGCCGCCAATTCCAACGTGATTGCGGTCAGTGCCACCGATGCCCAGGACCGGTTGTTTGCTGCGTCGAACCGCGGCAGCTATGTCGCGGTGTCCGCGCCCGGCGTCGATATCTTCCTGCCGGCGCCGGACGCAAAATATCAGATCACCTCCGGCACCTCGTTTTCGGCCGCTTATGTCAGCGGTCTGGCGGCGCTGATGCTCGAGCGCAATCCCGCGTTGAAGCCGGACGAGGTTCGCGCGATCCTGATGAGAACCGCCCGCGATCTCGGCGCCCCCGGCCGCGACGACCTGTTCGGCGCCGGCGAAGCGGATGCCTTTGCCGCGGTCTCGGCGGTTGCGTCAGCTCCGGCGATACCGGTCACTGACGCGCCGCCATCTGAAAAAGTCTCGAACCGGCAGGATCTTCCCGCGACGCGGGCCTTGAACGAGCCGGCGGCCGCCATGGCCTCGGAAAAGTCGGGTGAAGGGGTTGGGCCTGCGGCGCACTGAGTTTCCGCCCCGAAAACCCTTGCCGAAAAGTTAAAAAACCCGCAAGCGCTTTGAACGTCGATGCCGTTGCCGCGACAAATACAGGTGGGAGCGGTTATCTCTCCCCAACGAGGCTGTATCCGGCGCGAGCGCCCATCTACCCCAAGCGCCCATATGGCTTGACCCGTCCGGTTGTCCCCCCGGACGGGTCTTTCGTTTTGAGGAGCCTCTCGCGGCCCGCGATACCCTCGCGCGGACCGACTGTGAATAAGGAGGATAAGCGCGGATTTCCAAGGCTTTCCGTGGAAACACCGGCATCTGGTGCGGGCATCGGCTGGACAAAACAAAAGTTTTCCACAGAATATAACCGTCACTATCTAATTGATAGTTGATTCGTCCCAGTTGCGTCGGCGTCCGCTTTTTCTCCTGCGGGCTGGTTCATGACACATCTCTTAGACGTGGCACGCGGCCACGGCATTGTCGCGCGTTGGTGCGCCTTTGCCGAGCAGCGGCTGGAATACCTCACCGAGTTGTTCGAGACCGGCCGCTGGCGCCGCTATCACAGCGAACGCGCCTTTCTCGAAAATATCCAGGAAGCCAAGACCGCGGTGGAAGTCTGGCGCGATCTGGCGACGCGCGAGGCCTCGCGGGATAACCGTGCCATCGATGCCTCCTGGCTCGATCGCGCCGCACCGCCGCTGCCGCGCGAGGATACGCCGCGCGATCGGGTTCGTTCGGTTGCACCGCAGCCGGCGGAGATGCCGGTCTCTTCGCCCAGCCAGGACGTTCCGGTCGCCGCGCAACCCGGTCGGGTTGCTTCGGACGAGGCGCCTTTCGCGCCGGTCTCGGATGCGCCGGTCTTGAACGACGCCTTGGAGCCGGTGCTGGACATCGACTCGATCGAACAACGCTATCCGTTGCTGAGAAACAGGCTGTAGCGGCAATCTACCTTCTCACCGCATTCGTTCCCACCACCACCTGGGCAAAACGCTGTGCACCGTCGGCCGACAGATCCGCGGTGACGGGGCGGGCGTGATCGAGCCCGACTACCGCACCGCGCGGCGTTTCCGAGATCATGTTGTTATTGACCAGTGCCGTGCCTGCGCCTGCGGTCACCGACACGCCGATGCCGACGAAGCTATTGCGGATCACGTTGCCGGAGATGACGACGTCGCGCAGATATTTGCCCCAGCCGGCGACGATCCCGAACGAGGGCGCGTTCTCGATCACGTTGCCGGTGACCGAGGTATCGGCCTCGACATAGATGCCGACGCCGGCGTCGTCGTCGGGAATGGTGCCGATCGGGCGCTTCGGCAACAGGTTGCGGATGATGTTGCCCTGCACCACCGCGAGGCGTCCGCCCTGGTTGAAATTGCAGACGGAAACACCCAGCGCCGCGCCGTCCACGGTGTTGTTGGCGATCACCGCGCCCTCGAACGAAAATTCCGAATACAGCGCCACCTCGCGGACATCGCTGACGCTGTTGCCGGTGATCTGGATGTTGGACGCCGAATTACCGCGCACCGCCGAATAATCGCAGTTGCGGATGCGGTTGCCGCGCACGATCACGTTGCCGGCGCGAAACGCGTTGATGGCGTTGCCGTATTGTCCGGAGCCGCCGGGACCGGCCTTGATATTCTCGATGCGGTTGTCGAGCACCTGGGTGCCGTCATCGCCGATGGCGGTGCGCAGGATTTCGATGCCGTTGTCATTGGTGCCGGCAATGGTGTTGCGTGAAACCAGCAAGCCTTGCGCGTCGAACGACACGATCGCGGTGGCGGCGGTGCCGGTGATGATATTGCCGCTGAGGTCGCCGGAAATGTTCTCGAACCAGATGCCGTTGCCGCCGCTACCGGATATTTCGCAATCGATAATGCGGATGTCGCGTCCGCCGAGGCAATGCACGAGACCGCGCCGGGTCGGCAGCGGGATGCCGCCGCCGTCGAGCGTGATGTTGGCAAGACCGATGCTGTTGGCGCCTTCGCCGGACAGCATCGATGCGCCGCCGGTGAAGATCAATTTCGTGGCGCCACGCACGCCGGTGAGCTGCGCGCCGTTTTGCAGGCGCAGCAGACCGGTGCGGTAGATACCCGGCGGCAGCGCCAGCGGGACTTGCGCGCGGGCGGCCTCGTCGATCGCGCGCTGCAGCGCCCGGGTCTGATCGTCGGGACTGTTGGGCCTGACACCATATTGCGTGGCGTCGCGCCCGAGCGAAGCGGTTGGCGGCGCCGCGCGCGCCGCGTCAGCCGGCATGACAAGCGCGCCGGCCATGCCGGCAGCGGTTGCCCCGATGAGATGGCGGCGATTGACATCCATGATCGCGTTTCCGGCGGAAGTCGCTTGGCGGGTTTCCGCAACAGGGAAGTAACGCAGAAATGCGGCGGCGCGTGACGAAGGCGAGGGCATGACCAGGCGATTGTTGGGGGTAGGGTTAACGGCATTGCATCATCGTTCGCGCACCTTCTGCCGTGTCAGCCTCACCATCTCCAGCAGCATCGCCTCACCGGCATCGACCAGCTCCTCCAGCGTGATGCGGTGACCGGTGCCCTTGCGCCGCGGTGCCTCGCCGCGCGCCAGCGTTGGAATGTGCACGAAGGCGGCAAGGCGAAGATCGTCATTGGTGTTGGCAGCCTCGATCGCGCGCCAACTCAGGTAGTTGCAGAGATAGCTTCCGGCGTCGCGCGAGGCGCGTGCATCGATTCCGGTGCCGACGGCTGCACGCAACAGTCTGGCGGTGTGCGGGCCGAACCCCATGGCGCCGATCTCGGGCGCGATCGATCCCTTGCGCACCCGGGTGTGGTCGGCGTCGGGCCACAGCATCGTGACGGCATTGCGGGCGCGGGTCTCGACCCGCACGTATGGCGTACGCGCGGCGAGGCCGAACATCAGCAGCGCCTGCGGCCGATGCCTGGCCAGCAATTGCGGCAACTGGCGATCGACCGCGCGATAGGTGACCGGGAAGATGTGGCCGATCAGTTCGACGTCGCTGAAAACGGGGCGGCGCAGTCGCAACAGCCGCGCGACCAGCGGCTGCGTCGGATTACAGGGCGCGCCAGGGAACGGGCCGAAGCCGGTGATCAGGATGCAAAGTTTATCGCTCATTTCACCTCAGCATCTCCGCGATCTGCTCCGCCGCCAGCGCCGGCGTGATGCGGCCGTCGGCGACTTCGGTTTCGATCTTTTTCACCCTCGTGCGCATCGATGCGTCGGCGCGCAGCCGCGCCATCATCCGCTGTTCCAGCATCGACCACATCCATTTCACCTGCTGCAGCCGCCGCCGCGCGGCGAATTCACCTGAGGCATTCATCGCGGTGCGGTGATCGAGGATCTTCTGCCAGAGTTCGCCGATGCCGGCGCCCGTCAGCGCCGAATAGGTCAGCGCCGGCGGATGCCAGTGTTCCGAACGCGGGCTGAGGATATGCAGCGCGCCGCGATATTCCGCCGCCGCCAGATTGGCGCGCTTGATGTTGTCGCCGTCGGCCTTGTTGACCGCGAGCATGTCGGCGAGTTCGACCAGACCCTTCTTGATGCCCTGCAACTCGTCGCCGGCGCCCGGCAGCATCAGTGCCAGGAAAAAATCGGTCATGTCGCAGACCGCGGTTTCGGATTGCCCGATGCCGACGGTTTCCACCAGCAAGACGTCGAAGCCCGCGGCCTCGCACAGCAGCATCGCTTCGCGGGTTTTCGCCGCGACCCCGCCGAGCGTGCCCGACGCCGGCGAGGGCCGGATGTAGGCGTGATCGGAGGCCGCGAGCCGCGCCATCCGCGTCTTGTCGCCGAGGATCGAGCCGCCGGTGCGCGCCGACGACGGATCGACCGCGAGCACCGCTACCTTGTGGCCGCGCTCGATCAGGAACATTCCGAGCGCGTCGATGGTGGTGGATTTGCCCACCCCGGGCGAGCCGGTGATGCCGACCCGGATTGCGTTGCCGGTGTGGGGCAACAGCGCCTGCACCAGATCGCGCGCCGCCGCCTGATGATCGCCGCGCCGGCTCTCGATCAGCGTGATCGCCCGCGCCAGCGCCGCGCGATGACCCGAGCGGAGCTCTTTTGTAAGTGCCTTGAGATCGACGGAAGTGTTCGGCGAGGTCATGCCTTGCTTTACAACGGCATGGCGCAGCAGGCGAGGGGGCAAACTATGTTCAAGTCGTCATGCTCCGCCAACGGGTCTCGCCTTCGGCGAGCCCGATGACAGGCTCCGGCGGGGCATCCAGTACGCCGCGGCTTATCGGTTCAATCAGACGCCTCTGGAATACTGGATCATCCGCCTTTGCGGATGATGACGGCCCGGATTTGATTTCAAACAGCGATCCCGTCGTTGAATGTGACTCCGCAATCCCGCGGCGCGATGCGTCCGAGTTTTGCCAGTAATTCCTTAAACCCTCCGATCAGAGGGCGCAGGGAATGCCGGGCGCCCAATGCGCCCGCAGCCTGGCAGGGCAGAAAAACAAGCCATGCCAGCAAAGTCACCACGGTCACACCGGA
>NZ_SSMW01000124.1 GCF_004799405.1 Bradyrhizobium sp. | reverse complement strand
CAGTCTCACCGACTGCATCAACAGGCCGGACAGAAGACTGCACCCGACCAATGCCACTGCGTCAATTTATCTCTTGCAACGCGGGAGCCATCCACAGAGGACTCAAGTCGGTCATCGCGCCATGTCCGAAAGGTGCCAATAGGCGAAATTATAGCCTGCGAGCCAACCAGAATATCCGGCCACCCTTTGCAGGGTCATTGATCGGATGCTCGATCAGTTCGAAACCTGCGTCGGTCAATAAAGACTGATATTCGGACGCATCGAGACTGGCATGGAATAGTGGATCGCCTCGATATGAACCGATTATCTCGCCATGATCAAAGCCAGCATTGAACATTAGAATGGCGGCTGGCGCAGCGTGCACGGCAAATACCCGAAACATTCTTCGCTGGTCTTGGTGCCGAAGATGGAAGAAGCTGTCCCAAGCCAAGATCCCTTGAAATTTCCGACCAAGTGCCAAGGCACGCATATCGCCGACGATCCATTCCTGACCCGGCATCCTGGTTCGGCAGAGTGAGATGAGGGTTGGAGAGCTGTCCATGCCGGTGACGTGAAAACCACGGGCAACCATGTGAAGTGCAACAGGCGACCCGCCCCCACAGCCAAGATCAAGAACCGTTGCGCCCTGCGGAAGGAAACTGAGGAAACGCTCGATACAGGGTTGATCTATCCAACCGGCGGCTCGGCGGTCTGCATCCCATGACAACGCGTGGCGCTCGTAATGGGCTACGATCCGGTTAGCGGTGTCTTCCATAGACAATTCCGTGCGATGCGGGAAACATTAACTTACACCCGATTGACCTTTCGGGGATGTCCGTTCTGGGTCAAAATCGGAAGTGACGGCGTCAAAACACCACTTCTCAATCCGGCGAGCAGCTAACGCGAGAGCGGGAGAGCCAGATGACAGAAAAACAAGCGATGATGACAGGGGCGGCAACTGTATTTGTCGTCAGCAACATAGCCAAGAGCATTGAGCATTACCGCGACGCACTCGGCTTCACCATCACTTTTCAATACGGAGACCCCACTTTCTATGTCTGCTTGTGTCGTGACGAAGTTTCTTTGCACCTACTCGCGGCTCACGAGACCAAACGATTGCCGGGTAATGGCGTCATTTGTATATTCGTGAAAGACGTCGACCGTGTGCACGCCGAGCTGACTTCGCGCCGAGCAAAGGTGCTCAAGCCGCCGCAAGATTACGACTACGGTATGCGCGACTTTGATGTTGTTGATCTTGATGGCAATCAACTCACGTTCGGAATGGGGACTAACCATCAGGACTGAGGTCCGCTTCGGGTCAAAGGCGGAAGTCGTGCCCAGCGCGTACCCCGCCTCGTCAGCGCCCATTTCCGGCGCATTGAGCTACTTCAAAGGAAGCGGTTGGTCGCCGAGCAAGCCTTTGGCAATGACGGTGCAAGCCACAATGGGATCAAGCGAATGTTCCGCGATGAGATCACGGCATTCAGCGGCGATCTGTTCGGCATCCTGCATCAGCTTTAGCTCTTTGTAGCGGTCGTGGTGATGCAACCCCATGCTCTCGCCGACGACTTCGAGAATATTGATGATCCGAAATGGCCAATCGCGTTCATGCGCGCATAGTTCGCGATGATCGGAATGATAGACCGCGACAAGCGCGTCTACGCCCGCATCCGCCGCCGCCTGAAGTTCGTTCCGCTGCAACTCGCGTTTGAATGCGGGAAGAACCCCGACATTGACGCTCTGCAGGCCGACCGCCGGCTGCTGCAAATCGACGAGTTCGATGCCTGGGACCGCCTGCAGGATTTCCTCGGCTGCTTCCATGACACCGGCGACGCCGGGATGCCGATGCAGCGCGACCCGCATCTTGACCTCTCGGCTCAATTGCGGGACCAACAATGCGAGACGCTCGCGGAGAAATCGCAAAAACGGCGTCATCTCGAATGGCCGCGATCCGCGTTGCCGTTCGATGGCTGGAATCGTGGCTTCAGTGAACTGGACGTAGCAACTCGGGCACCACGAGATCACTTGGCCGGATTTCGAGTGCGACATCTTCTCGATCGAATTCGAGCCCATGCGCCCTGACATTTCGACGTCGCCTGTAGTTAACTGATGGATGCCGCAGCAATGGGTCGGCCCACCCATTACCTGATAGGTGACGCGGAGCGCATCCATGATATCCAGCGCCAGCAGCGCGATGTGTGGCGTCTTGAGCACATTGCAGCCGGTATAGAACACGAAATCCGGTGGCTCGGCAGGGATTGCGGCCGACGCCGTTTTCTGGCCGAGCCGCTCCAGCACCTCGCCGTTCAGCTGCAAGCGCGACAGTATGGTCACATCGCGGCTGAGATCGCGAAATCGTGTCAGGCCCTGACGTCGCCGCTCGGGCAGTTCGTGCTGGCTCTTTGCCATCGCAACGCGCGCCATGGCCAGCATGAAGCGCGGATTTACGCCGTAGTCACACGCCTTGATGCACTCGCCGCTGCGCACGCATGCGGTCGCCCATTTACCCGACGCCTCGGGTCCCTCGCCCGTGCGCAAGATGTCAAGGATGCCGCTAATGACGTCGGTGGGGCTCGCATCAGCCACGCCGGCAGGCGCTACGCTCGGGCAGACCTCGACGCATTTACCGCACCGCGTACAGGCGTCGAGCATCTCCTCAACGCGAGCGTTTAGCGCCGTCTCGAACGAGATTTCGCTCATCGGCTGTGCATGTCCAGCTCTCAGCCCGCGGACCTACGCGAGGGTCGTGATGCTTATCGAAACTTATCTCACAAGCGCCGAGACGTAAATGGGAAGGCCGCACCCGGCCCGTTCTCGTCAGTTTCAAGTCAAAAAGGCGAAATACTCGCAAAGAGGAGGTGTTTCCGCTTTGCCAAACATCGACCGCGATATTTGCGCTGTGGCGACGCCAGCACGATGGGCTTGCCAATGTTTGCGTGATAAAAGTTCAGGGAAACGTATCCGAGACGGACTTCACAAGGAGCACACTATGCCCAGAACAAGGGTGCCCGTCCCCGATGTAGCCGAGGTCGCCCCCGGTTTGTGGTCAAACGCCATACGCGCGGGCGACATGCTGTTCATCTCCGGCCAGGTAGCACGTCCCTTTGAAGGCGGCACCGGGGTAGTCGGGAAGGATGAGTACGAGCAGACCAAGCAAATATTTTCACGCATTGATCGCATCATCAAAGCGGCCGGCGGGACGATGGACAACTTGGTCAAGATGACGATCTACGTAGTCGATATCAAGAAAAACACCGAGGTCTGGCGAGCGCGGCGCGAGTTCTTTACCGGAGAGTTTCCTGCTTCCACGCTTGTAGAAGTGCGGTCCCTCGCGACGCCGGAAGTGTTGGTGGAGATAGAAACCGTCGCCTATTTTGGGTAGGAGTTAAAGTTACGATTTGGGTCAATCTCGACCAATTTTAGCTGTCCGCATCATGTACGCTTTTCCCCCCGATAGCGACCGAATAGCGGACATCGCAAGAGGTCTGTTTGGTGCCGATTTTGTTGCAAAAGTCTTTTTGGGGTGACGACCGAGGGCGTGGGAACCACTCTTCCGCATGGCCGTCACGCATTGCCTTTCAGCCTACGGATGCGCCCGCCTTTGCCCGGCTAATTCCGAGTGCCAGAATTCGATGCAGCAGGGCTGGGTAATCGAGTCCGTCATGCCGGGCCGCTGTAGCGAACTCCTGGCTCTTCGCGATTTCAGGATTGGGGTTCGCTTCAATGAAATACAGGGTGCCGTCGGCAGAGAGGCGAAAGTCGATGCGCGCGTATCCATCGAGCCCAAGTGTTCGGTAGATGCGTTTCGCTGTTCGGTGAATGCGGGCGCGTACCTCCGGCGCAAGGTTCTTGGCCGGCCCATCTACAATTCCCATGCGCTCCTGATAACCGGGATCGTGTTTGACCTTCTCGGTGGCTATGGCCTGGCCGCCCATGGTGCCGAATTTCAATTCCCAAACCGGCAACACTCGTAACCGATTGTTGCCGAGCACACCGACATAAAGCTCACGTCCCTCGATATATTGCTCGGCGATCGCGGCAGTTCCGATCCGCTCGTGAATGAAGGCGACGCGCTCTGCGAGCTTCTCGTCAGTATCGACGACGGATGCCTGCGAGATACCCCGAGATCCATCCTCGTTCAGGCTCTTGACGATCAGCGGAAGCGCAAGACGCGCTGGTCGTTTGACCTTGCGGCGCATCGGGAACACGGCGAAGGCCGGCACCGCGATCCGGCGATGGTGCACCAGCGTCTTGGACAGATCCTTGCCGCGCGCCAGGATCAGGCCACGCGGGTTGCACCCGGTATATGGGATTTTCATCAGCTCAAGATAGCTCGCGATATGCTGGTCATACACCGGCTCATTGTGAAACTGCTCGAGTAAGGTGAATACCACATACGGCTTGAAACTTTCGATCTCCTCGCGCACCGGCTTGATTTCCTCCTGCGCACCGAGCGGGCGAACATCATGGCCGGCCGCACGCAAGGTGCTCACGACGTCGTATTCTGTTTTCCATTCGTTGATTTGCCGCGCAGTGTATCCGTCGGTGGAGTCCGGGGGCACGAAGTCCGGATGCATGAGCACCAGAACGCGCAGGCGTCTCATAGCGCGATCCATTTTCGCCGCGAAGGACCGAACAGCGCGTGCATGGTCTTGGCGGTCAACAGGACGGTGAAGTCAGTCAAAAGCTTCCGATCGGAGCCGACAGCGCGCAGATTGAGCTCTCGGCAGCGGGAGATCATGTCGTCAAGTACAACATCAAGCGTAAGTTGGTTCTCGCCCGTCCACCGCGCAACCAGCTGCCTGATGTGGGCGCGGTGCCGCCTGATGAATGCAGAAGCCGGCTGCCCCCGGCGATGCCGTGGATCGGCGGAAAAGAGCCGGGAGAGGTCGCGGTCGTAAGTCTTCGGTGGGCTGAAGGCGTAGAACGCCTGCTTCTTTTTATAGTGGTCGCCGAGTGTCTGGCTGAGTTCATGCAGCGGATCGACACGCTCCCGCGTCGTGACTAGCGGCCGCTTCCCGGCGATTTCCTCCATCAGTTCGTCGACATATTCGAGCTTCTTCAGCGCTGGCCAGCCGGCATAGCGCGTCCGCCAGTTCGAACGCGGCCGCAGCCACACCGCGAAGGTTTCAGCGAAATCCTCGTCCGGATGGCTCTGCGCGTACCAGAGCCGAAGATGCTGGACATATTGCCGGCTGGCCGGATTGGGCCGGTAGTAGCGTGGGTAGTGTTTTGAGGACCGGCCGAACAGCTGCTGCCAACGCCGGCGGCGCTGCAGCTGATAGCCGTGCTGGATGGCATGACCTGCCTCATGGCGGAGGATAGCCATGCATTCGGACCAGGTGCCGCCCTCGACGTAGAGCATCATTTTCTTCTCGAGCTTCATCAGGCGGGGATGGGTGAGATAGAATGGGACGGCAATGCCGGGCACATCTGCCGGACTAAACCATTCGTTCGATATCCATGTATGTGGCCGCAGCCGGATGCCCCGCTCTTCGAGCTCTTCATAAAGAGTGCTGATACGATCCTCGAGCCAAGTGCCTTCGACCGCAACCCTCAGACTACTGAGGCGTTGCTGGAGCAACTGCTCATCCGATAGATTTTCCCAAGCATATTTCCGGCGGGGCATAGGCATCCAGAAGTCATAACAACTCGGTACTCAGATGGTGTCATAGGATGCTGCTGACAACAACCGCCGGGTCTCCGCGGCGTGCCGTTGTTCAGCGGCCCGTGTCAGCTCTGGGTCCAAAGCAGACCTGCCGCGTTTAGCCTTTGATGTCTGCTTTACCAAAAGTGGACATCGGTCTGCAAAACATTTGATTTCCAGGCTGCTCGCCAATTCGGATTATAGATGCATGGGAGTGGTTGCATGAAGGCGGAGAACCGGGCGATGCCTTTTGCGCAATGGCCAACGGTTATGCAAACAGCTGGCTAACGAGCGTTTGCCGGGTCTTGGAAGTCGGCTTTCGCTCGTTTTTCCGCGCTGGGTAACCCAAGGGTAAAATAGCCTGCGAGCAGTGGGTAAGCGCGCCCTGCCCAGGCCCTGAAGACTCTGACTTTCCCATTTCGACGCATAGCTCCGCATGTCCGTTCTGCCTCCGATAGCAGACATCGTCAGGCCACCCGGGCATGTCCGAAAAGTGCCAACAACAGACATTCATCTATTGTCAACGCTGAGGTAAGGCGCATAGTGCCCAATCAACAAAATTACTCGGGTGCGGAACGTATCTCAAAGGGAACGAGGCGATGGCGCGAACCGATATACAGAACCAGCTGGGACTCACGGAAACCGTTCTCGGTTACGCCGATTCCCTTGCCGCCCGCGCAAGCGACACGGTGCTGATGGTCGGGCGGCTGGCGATGGGGATCATCTTCTTCCAGAGCGGTTTTGCAAAGCTCGCGGCACTTGGTGCGTTCAGCGCCAGTCTGGGCAATCGCGGGGTGGCGTTTCCGGATTTCTGGGGACCGGTCGGCGCGATCAGCGAATTCGTCGGCGGCACCCTGATCCTTCTCGGTCTGGGCACGCGCTACGCGGCGGTGCTGATCGTCGTGTTCGTCATCGTCGCGACGGGCATTGCGCACCGCTATTGGGAATTCCCAGAACCTGCACGACGCATGCAGGAGGGACAATTCTACAAGAACCTCGCCATCATCGGCGGCGCTTTGTTTCTGTTTATTTGCGGGGCCGGGCGTTTCTCGCTCGACGCGATATTGATGAAGAGGCGATAGACGCGTTCCGACTCTGCAACGTTGGAGTCGGGCCCAAAACGGAATTCCGTCACGTCATGATGTCCGTTCCGGGTCAATGGTGTCGTTCTGACCGTGGTTCGACCACTTCCGGTCTACCCCGATGAGCGGACATCGTCATACCGGCCCGGCATGTCGGGTTCGCGCCAATCGCGACCAACGCATCGCAGCAAAGCTGCGTCGTTATTCGATAACCTCGTCGGCGAGCGCCAGCAGGGTCGGAGGCACAACGATGCCGAGCGCTTTTGCAGTTTTCTGATTGATCACCAGAGTAAACTTGCTCGCCTGCTCGACGGGGAGATCGCCGGGCTTGACGCCATTCAGGATTTTCGCGGCATAGATGCCCGCATGACGCACAGCATCGCTCGGGTCGGTTGCATAGGACATCAGAAGCCCGGCACGTCCCCAATCCGGGTAAGAGCCGACGGTAGGCTTGCGTGACGCCGTGACGAAAGTCATGACGCGCGACAGATTACCGAACAGCAGCGGTTCACCCGAGATGTAGAATGCACTCACGTCGTCGCGAAGGCCCGCCGCAAAGGCGCTTTCCAGATCGTCAAGGGTATCGAGACTGTAGAGGACGAACTCAAAGTCCAACTTGGCGGCCACTTTTTGCAGCGCCTCTTTCTCCTTCATCGCCAACAACCCGTTGGCGGGCGCAATCATGCCGAGTCGTGTCAAACTAGGAACAAGCTGCCTGAAAAGCCCGATGCGCTTTTGGGTCATGGTCTCCTCGCCACCGACCGCGTTAATGACGTTTCCGGTGATCATCCCACCCGGGTGTGCATAGCTTTGGACCCAACCTAACGTGACTGGGTCCACAGCAACGTTGGCAAAAACCAGCGGTATCTCTGGAAAAGATCGTTGAGCCGGGCTGGCACCAAAACCTATCGTGACGAAGACGCGTGGATTGAGCGCACCCAATTCCCTCGCGAGCTGAGGCAAGCGATTAACATCTCCTTCGGCAAACCGCACGGCAAGGGAATAGTTCGTACCCTCGATGAAACCTGCTTCCTGCAAGCCTTTGCGGAGTGCCGCGACTCTCTCCTTGGCGGTATTGGTCTCCGATTTTAACGGCATCAAAAGCCCGACCAACGGCAAGCTGGCATTTGTCTGGGCATGAGCCGGACGCGAAAAACTCAATGCGGCCGTGATCAGTCCGATGAACTCCCGCCGCTGCATGTCCGTCCCCCGAAATCAATCGCACGAGTATAGCTGTCTAAACTCGACACTTGGAAGACGCCGGAGCGGTAGAAATGAAGTATCTTTGGAGATTGCCCGATGTCCGAGTTGGGTCAAAAGGCGAAATACTCGCTCTGAGCAGATGTGGTCCGCTTTACACCGAAAGCGGACTTAACTCAGACCTCGCGCGATGTCCGAAAAGTGCCATGTGTGGACGGCTCCGGGTTGGCAAGAGCTTTTTTTCACGTTTTGCAGCATTGGTCGGTGCAGCCATGTGTTCGGCCTGTAGATGCGGTTCACATGACC
>NZ_SSMW01000123.1 GCF_004799405.1 Bradyrhizobium sp. | reverse complement strand
CGAACGAGAACACCAATGGCCTGCTGAGACAGTACTTTCCAAAGGGCACTGACTTATCGGTTCACTCGCAAGCCCATCTGAACAAAGTGGCTCGTCAGCTAAACGAGCGACCACGTGAGACCTTGCAATTTGAAACCCCAGCAGAGAGATTTAACGCCTGTGTTGCGTCGACCGGTTGAGCCGGCAGGGGTAAAGCGGACATTCGATCCGACCCGGCGCATGTCTTGCTAATGACCCAACTCGGACATTAGCCCTAGCCGCCTAGCGCTGCGTTATGATTTGATACCCTTGGGCGGTTTTCCGGTCAGGGGGCTCATTTGAGCGGCAATCGGGTCGAGCCTGCGGGCGTCGGAATGACGCCGGCGTGACGAACACAAACCGAGAAGAATAGGTCATGACGACGGAAGAGCAAGACGAACGCCGCAAGGCTGCAGTTCAAGCGTTCGAACAACGGGAAGCTGAGGCCGCGCGTGCCAAGGCGGATCGGGACGCTGCCGAGAAGAACAGGGCCGTAGCACTTGCGCAAGAAAATGCGAAATGGAAAGCGCAAACTCAGGTCATCCGCCTTGGCGTAATGGCCTCAAGCAATGGCTTTTCGCGGCAGGGATCAAGATTCCTGATCGCGCCACGGCCCAGAGAAGGCGCAAGTTTCGTCACTTACGACATCCAAGAAAGCGGAGCACCGACGAACGTCGCGGCCAGTGTGACCTTTTATATGAGGGAAGGCTGGGTGCGCCCGAACACCGATGCGTGTGAGTGCACCTTACCGGCTGTCCCGCTTGATAATGTCAGCGAGGCTTGGGCAACGAGTGTCGCAGATGAAGTCATGTTCGCTGTGTTGCGTGAGGCGTCGGGCTAGGTCAGACCGCACGTGCGTCAAATCCGGTTGGCCAGTAGATCGGGTGCCCACCCCTAAGGGAGACGATCCACGCTCCCTTTGCCGCCTAAATCCCTAGCCGCCGATGCTCATCTCGAAGACGGGGGCGCTATGCGAATCGAACACCGTACGGCAATGTTTGTTCACCATCGGACTTCTGGTCGATTGGTTTTCAACCACAAGGCTATAGAGGCGCTTGGCCTTGGTCCTGCCGAACTAGCTCTGCGCGGGTACCCGCTCGATAGCGACGATTCTCATCCGGCTGGACCTATTGAGACGTCGCCTTCTCGCTTAGCTTAATGATGTGCGGCACGCGGCGCGTAGGAAGCCGCCCCGTCACTTGGGCCCTCGTGGTCCGCTGGAATCCGGCTGGCCGGGATATTTGTGCCCCGGCGCTCTCCTCTACGACCGCCCATCTTCGTCGCTGGCTAGCGCAGGGGATCAACTCACCCGCCCGAGACAGAGGTATGCAAGTTTCGACTTTTGCAACAGTATCCCCCAACGGCAGACATGCGGTGACTGCACCGGCATGTCGGTTTTGTGCCAATAGAGCCCGAACGCACGGAGCCGCATTGCCCGGCTATATCGCACATCGGAAAGCAGGGCCCTTTCGCGAACCTGCCATCCATGCATAATCTCCGAGCTAAAGATCAATAAATCACAAGGGGGAAGCCGTGAGCGAAGTCGATGGCGCTACGCTGATCGCGAGAAGCCTCAAGCAGCAGGGTATCGATCACCTGTTCGGGGTCGTCGGGTTTCCGGTCACCGCGATCGCCGCCGCGGCGCAAAAGGAAGGCGTCGCCTATCTCGGGGTGCGCAATGAGCAGAGCGCGGCCTACGCGGCAGCGGCCTACGGATATCTCACCGGCCGCCCCGGTGCCTGCCTCACTGTGACCGGCCCAGGTGTGGTGCACGGTCTGGCGGGTCTCGCCAATGCTCAGCAGAATTGCTGGCCCATGATCCTGATCGGCGGCGCCTCGGAGACTTACCGCGGCGGCATGGGCGCGTTTCAGGAGGAGCGACAGGTTCTGATCGCCTCGCCGTTCTGCAAGTTCGCGCACGGCATCGAAAGCGTGCACCGCATCCCATATTACGTCGAGATGGCAACCCGGCAGGCGACCTATGGCCGCCCCGGCGCCACCTATCTGGACATGCCCGACGACATCATCCGGGGCAAATGCGACCTCGAAAAGGTCGTCGAGGTTGAGCGCGTCGGCGAACCGCCGCGCATGGTGGCGCCGACGGAAAACGTCGAGGCGACGCTGAACCTGCTCGAAAAGGCCGAGCGGCCGCTCGTTATCCTCGGCAAGGGCATGGCGTGGTCGCGTGCCGAGGACGAGGTCCGCGCCTTCCTCGAGCGCACGCAGGTACCGTTCGTGCGCTCGCCGATGGGCAAGGGCGTAATGCCGGACGACCATCCGCTGTCGGCAGGCGCAGCGCGCACGCTGGCGCTGCAGCAGGCCGACGTGGTCTTCTTGATGGGCGCGCGGTTCAACTGGATCTTTCATTTCGGCCTGCCACCGCGCTACGCGAAGGGCGTCAAGATCATACAGCTCGACATCGCACCGGAGGAGATCGGCCACAACAAGCCCACGGAAGTGGCGCTGGTGGGCGACGGCAAGGCCATCGTCAGCCAGCTCAACAAGGCGCTCGACAAGCGTCAGTGGTTCCATGCCAAGGACTCAGCCTGGCGGCAGGCGATTGCCAAGAAGACGGCCGATAATGCGGCGCAAATCCGGCCGCAGATCGATGACGATGCTGCGCCGGCCGGCTACTACCGCGCGTTGCGCGATGTCGCCGCCTGGATGCCGCGGAACGCGATTCTGAGCGCCGAGGGCGCCGGCACCATGGATATCGGGCTGACGCAATTGCCGAGCTTCAACGCCCGGTCCTGCCTCAATGCCGGCACCTACGGCACGATGGGCGTTGGCCTCGGCCAGGCCATCGCCGCCTGCGTGGCACATCCTGACCGGCCGGTCGTCCACCTTTCGGGCGACTCGGCGATCGGCTTTTCCGGCATGGAGATGGAGACGCTGGTCCGCTACAACCTCCCGGCCAAGATCGTCGTGCTGAACAATGGCGGCATCGGCCCCGGCATGCCTCAGATCCCGGAAAACCCGATGTTCAATCTCAAGCCCAACGCGCTGATTTATGGTGCGCGCTATGACCGGGTGATGGAAGCTTTCGGCGGCAAGGGATTCTTCGTGCAGGACCCGAAGGATATTCGCGGCGCCCTTGACGAGGCGATGAAGTTCAGCGGTCCTGCGCTGGTCAATGTCGTGATCTCGCAGGGATCGGGCCGGAAGGCGCAGGACTTCGCCTGGCATAGCTGAGATATCAAGGCGTCGCAGCGGCGATTGCCCGCAGCGCCATATTGGGAGGATCGCCATGCAGGAACAGGTAAGGCAGCCAGACACCGCGACTGCAACGCAGCCGGCGCTCAGGGGAATCAAAGTGCTCGACCTCACCCAATTCGAGGCGGGACCGTCCTGCACCGAGGCGCTGGCCTGGTTCGGGGCTGACGTCGTCAAGGTGGAGGAACCCAATCGCGGCGAGCCGGGACGCTGGGGATTGAGCGATCGCGCCGACGCCGATTCCACCTATTTCATCTACTACAATCTCAACAAGCGCAGCGTGACCTGCAACCTCAAGAGCGAGGAAGGCAAGGCGCTGCTGAGGCGGATGATCGCCAAGGCCGATGTGCTGATTGAGAACATGGCGCCGGGCACCTTCGCGCGGCTGGGCTTCGATTATCCGAAGCTGAGCGCGCTCAATCCGCGATTGATCTTCGCCCAGGTCAAGGGTTTTGCGCCGGAAAGCGAGCACGCCAACTATCTCGCCTTCGACATGATCGCCCAGGCGATGGGCGGCACCATGGGAGTGAACGGCTTTCCCGACCAGCCGGCGGTTCGGCCGGGCTCGACTGTCGGCGACACCGGCACCGGCATGCTCTGCGCCATGGGCATCCTCGCCGCGCTCTACCAGCGCATGACGACCGGCCGCGGCCAGCACATCCAGATCGCGATGCGCGATGCGATGCTGAACTATTGCCGCACGCCGATGAGCCGCCAGGCCGCCCGCAAGGATCAGCTGCCACGCGGCGGCAACGGGGTGTTCGGCACCGCGCCCGGCGGACTCTATAAATGCGCGCCGGGCGGGCTCGACGATCTGTGCTACATCTTTGCCTCGCGCGGCAACGCGGAGCATTGGCTCCGCCTGGTGAAAGCGATCGGCCGCGAGGACCTGCTCAACGATCCGCGCATGAAAGACGGCATCACCCGTTTCGAGAACCGTGACGCCGTGGATGCGGCCATCACCGAATGGACGTCGAAGCGCACCAAACAGGAAGTGACCCGGATCATCGCCGGCGCCGGCGTTCCCTGCGGCGCCCTGATGACCACGCTCGAACTCATGCACGACCCTGACCTGCACAAGCGCGGGATCATGCAGACGATCGAGCATCCTGTGCGCGGACCGGTGATCGTTGCGGGCTGGCCGCTGCGGATGTCGGACACCAAGGTCCCGTTGAAATGCGCTCCGATTCTCGGCGCGGATTGCGAGGCGATCTATGGCGAATGGCTCGGCTGCTCGCCGGACGAGGTCAGGGACATGCGGCAAGGTAAGGTGATCTAAGGATCGCAATCCTTTGCGACGGCCTGACAACGTCGGCCGCAGGCTCCTCGCGTGCTTCGGTCGGGTGCGTGACAATACCGCCCCCACCGCAAGACTAGTTGTGTTGCACTGGGCAAATTGCCACACTCGCACTTAGAAAAGCCGGCCGAGGCAGACCACGACGAACCGGGCCGCCTTCGCCAAAGGGACGGAAATGCCACCGCACGCCTGAACGCAGGCGGGAGGAGCGGAACGATGGCCGTCACGACCATGATCGACAGCCCGGCCGTGGCCACCGGCGCCACGCCTCGTGCGCGGCGGCGTGGCACATTTGGCGCCGACAAACTCTGGGCGTTGGCCTTTGTCACCCCCTATGTCGCGATATTCATAGCCTTCGTCATCTACCCGGTCGGCTATGGGCTGTGGCTGGGCAGCGATCCGGCCAGCTATCGCGCGCTGTTCGGTGATCCGGTCTATCCGCGCACGGTGGTGAACACCCTGCTCTATCTGCTGTTCGGCGTGAACCTGAAATTGTTGTTGGCGCTGCTGCTATCGGGCTTTTTCATGCGCAAGGGCTGGTGGACCAAGTTCCTGCTGCTGGTCTTCATGCTGCCCTGGGCGATGCCGGCGCTGTCCAGCTATCTGTCCATCAACTGGATGCTGAACGGGCAATGGGGGCTGATCAACAATTTGATCTGGCAGGTGGCGCAGGTGGATGGGCCGCCCTGGCTCGACAGTCCGGGCTTCGCGTTGGGTTCGGTCATCTATGGCCATATCTGGAAATGGCTGCCCTTCTGGACCCTGATCTTCCTCGCCGGGCGCATGGCCGTTCCGGTCGAACTATATGAGGCCGCGGATGTCGATGGCGCCAGCCGGATCCAGAAATTCAACCATGTGACCCTGCCGCTGATGGCGGGGATGTACCTGGTCTGCACCATGCTCTCGACCATCTGGGCGCTGGGTGATTTCAACGCCGTACGCTTCATCTCCGGCGGCGGGCCGGCGCTGTCGACGCATGTGCTCGCGACCCTGGGCATCCGCAACGCATTCGAACTGGGCGATCCCAAGCTGGGGATGGCGACGGTGCTGACGGCGCTGCCCTTGTTGATCCCGCTGGTGATCCTGCTGATGCGCCAGTTGCGGCGCAGCGAGGTCACGATATGACCGCACAACGCCGCCGCCGCGCGATCGACAGCATTGGCGTATCGTTGCTATCGGCAGTGCTGCTGCTTTGGAGTTTGCTGCCGATCTACAACATCATCCGCGTCTCCGTGCAGGAAAAGGAGGAAGTGCTCAGCACCTCCGTCTACCCGATCGCGCCCAGCCCGCATGCCTTTAGCGTCGTGTTCCACCAGGCCTTCTGGCTGCTGGAGACATTCTGGAACCAGATGGGCAACAGTTTCTTCATCGGTGTCGGTGTCGCGTTGTTGACCCTGACCATCGGGTCCCTGACAAGTTTCACCATCAGCCGGATGCGCATTCGCAGCGGCTGGATGCTGACCAACGCAGCGCTGCTGACCTATGTGATCCCGATGTCGTTCCTGGCCATCCCTTTCTACGGCATCATGGGCAAATATGGCCTGACCAACAATCCGCTCGCACTGATCGCGGTTGAAGTGACCTTCGCCACGCCCTATGCGATTTTCATTTTCCAGCAATACGGCGCCTCGATCCCGCTCGAACTGGATGAGGCGGCGCGCATCGATGGTGCCTCGCCGCTGCAGATTTTCCTCCGCATCTATCTGCCGCTGATGGCGCCCGCCCTGGTGGCGGTCGGCACCTATGCGCTGCTGCTGTCATGGAACGAATATCTGTATGCGTTCCTGCTGCTATCGGGCGGCAAGGTCGTCACCGTGCCGGTGGCGCTCGGCAAATTCCTGGTGGGGGACGAGGCACCCTGGAATTATCTGATGGCGGCGGCAATCATCTACGCCATTCCGCCCTTGCTTATCTACTACGGTTTCCGCCGCAAGATGAGCGGCGGCCTGACCATGGGCGGGGTAAAGGGTTGAACGCAACACCAACGGCGTCGGGAGAGAAACAAGATGAAGCTCATTTCACGGCGGCAGGTATTGGGCGGCGTGGGTGCCGCCATCACGGCGGGCACCGGCCTGATGCCTCGCCGCGCCAGGGCGGCCGGGGAACTCACAGTCTGGTGGACCCAGGGTTTCTACAAGGCCGAAAACGATGCCGTGATAGCCTGGATGGCGGACTGGGAAAAGCGCAACAACACCAAGGTCAATTTGACCATCATGAACGGGCCGGATGTGATCACCAAATTGATCGCCGGCATGCAGGTGGGCGACGTGCCGGATGTGGTGCACACCGTCACCGGCGACCGCTTCCTGGTGCCGCGCGCGGCCTGGAACGATCAGTTGGAGGATGTCTCCGACGTCGTGGAATCTCAGAAGACCGAGTTTTTGGAGACCGCGCTGAACAGTGCGCGCCTTCATAACGCCAAGCAAAAGAAAAGCTCGTATTACGCCGTGCCGACCAAAGCCTCTTCGTTGCTGAATGAGGTCTGGCTCCCGTTGCTGGAGGAAGCCGGCTTTGCCGCGACCGATATGCCGGGCACGCACGACAGGTTCTACGATTTTTTCCAGATCGTGCAGGACAAGCTGCGCGCCAAGGGCAAGCGTATCTTCGGCCTCGGCTATTCGATGGCGACAAAGGAGGCGGATTCCGGCAATCTGTTTCACCAATTCCTGGTTGCCTATGGCGGCGTCGGCATCGTCACGCCGGATGGCAAACTGAATATCGACGATCCCACCGTGCGCCAGGCGGCGACCACGACGTTGGAGCGGCTGACGACGCCATTCAAGAAAGGCTATGTGCCGCCAGGAGCGATCAACTGGGGTGATGTCGACAACAACAACGCTTTCTTCGCCCGACAGATCGTGATGACGCCCAACGCCACCATCTCCATTGCCGCGGCGCAGATGGACAAGCCCGATCTTTACTACAAGGAGATCATCACCCGCGGCGTCCCCATGGACAATGACGGCAAGCCGGTGGCGAGCGTGCTGGCGATTTCCCCCACCATCATCCCCAAGGGATCGAAGAACGTGGACGCCGCCAAGGCATTGCTGCGCGACTTCATCCAGCCGGCGAACATGAACGCCTATCTGAAGGAAACCCGCGCTCGCTATTTGCCGGTGATGGCCTCCATCGTGAAGAACGATCCGTACTGGACCGACCCGAAGGACCCGCACCGGCCGGTTGCGGTGGATATGGGGCTGATCAAGCCGACGGTGCCGTGGTGGATGTCCTACAACCCGGCCTATTCGGCCGTGCTGTCCGAGCAGATCTGGGCGCAGGCGGAAGCCAATATCACGCAAAGCAACATGACCGCGGAACAGGCCACCGAGGAAGCGGCCAAACGGATCAAGCAGCTGTTCGAGCAGTATCAGAAATGACGACCCGGTGGCGCGCGGTCAGGGTACGCCCTGTCCGCGCCGGTTGTTGCGTCGCGGCGCGGGCGATCAGGCACGACATCATAAAGGTGACGACAGATATGCCTAAGCGCTATCCCATTTCCTCTCTCAATGTGACATCATAGAGCTTGCGTAGTCTGTCCTCTGGCGAACCGGATGGAAGAGATTCTCGAGCAGGGAGTCATTGCGATGTCGCTTTCCGAAGCCGCGAATGACCAGGGTGCGTCAGCGCGCGCTCTCTACGAAAAACTTGAGGATCGCGTCCTTGCTCGCGATCAAGTCGGTGCGAGTGAATGCTACTACGATCTGGTGCGTGACGGTCGGCCGCTCCCCGAGATGTTACGCGAGGCTGTGCGCATCCATGGGCCCTACACACACGTTCCCTACCACGAGCGGATCGACAACGGCTTCGTCAACTTTGTCAACAACGACCATTGCCTTTTGAGTGCCCGTGCCACGTTGCACCTGTCGAAGTGGCTGCCTGCAGAGATGGCCGGACTACCGATGGCGCAGACCATTTGGTACATTCCGACCGGTCTCGACATCTGGAACCAAAAGATCAACAAGGCACCCGGCCACTACGCCCGTGGCATGGCACCCCAGAAAAGCGCACCGCCGAAGCCCGTCGTGCACTGGCCGGACCAGGAGCCAGAGCGTCTCGACGGGCCGTTGCGCGACCGCCTCGACCAATGGATGACGCTGGTGCATCGCGGCCGCGTGCTCGAAGCTTATCGCGTCTTTCTCGGACTCATGCAGAACAAGCCGGAGCGCAAAGCGGTACTCGCCGAGCTGGTGTTCGCCGGCCTTATCGATTTGCAGGACCGTGCCTTCCTCAACCGTTCCTATACCACCGGCCACAAGTCCTATCGGGCGCGCGCCACGGTCGAGCTGGGAACGGTCATCGGCTGGGACGACGCGCATGCGGTGCTCTATGCCGGGGCGCTGGATATCGCCGTCGGTCCGCGCTGGTATTCGACCTACGAGATGGCGTGCAACTGCGTTACCCACTACCTCGAGCAGCAGAAAATCTCGGCAGTCCCCTACGCGGGCACCACGGCCAGGGAATTGGCATTGCTTGCAAATTCCGAGCCGCTGACCGCGACCGAGGCGGAGGCATTCCTCGAAGTCGTGTTGCGTCAGCACGAGCCGGCCTATCTTGAGCAGTTGAGCCGGCTGCTGCTCGCGGGCAAAGGGCCGCGGCAAATCCTCGACGTTTTGCAGATCGGCGCCGCACAGGTGTTGCTCGAGACGCAGGACAGCCTCAACTTCTCCATTTCGCAACACTGCTACGAATACTGCAACACGCTCGGCTGGTTCTACGATTCCTTCGAGCATCCGCAACGCCTGAAGCTGCTGTACTCGGCCGCCTCATTCCTCAACCGCAACGCCTGGCATCAGAAGAATATTGGCGATGGAAGGGCCTATGTGGCTGAGCTTCCCGCCGGCGCCGAGCGAATGAGCGAGCTGCAATTACTGGAGCGCACCTTGGCTGCCATCGTCGCACTCGATGGACCCCAGGCCGTCGCTTGGACCAAGGCGTATCTCGCGAGCAGCGGCGACCGCCAAACGTTAGTGCAACAGTTGGCGCTGACCGCCTGCCGCCTCGGTAACGACCCGCACAATCAGGAGATCGCTCAGTGCCTACTTGAGGACTACGCGAAGAACCGCAGTTTCGACCGCGACCGCTTGCTGCTTGCGTGCGTACAGCATACCGCCGTGCACAGGAAGTACGGCGATTTTCTTGAATGCGGTCGCCGCTACGGGCGGGCCATGGACGTTGACGCGCTGGCCTGACGAACGTCCGCCCGCGCTGACGCGAAACCAACGCATGACACGGTAGGGATGCGGCGGGAAGCGATGTCGGTTTCCGGTCAGACTCGGAAGAACTCGACCTAAGTTAAACACATCCGCTGGCAGGTGTATTTATTCCACGGAAAGCGGTCGCCAGAGTTCCAAATCATCAAGGAGGGACAGCAATGACAAGTTCAACCGTGATCCGCAACCTGGAATCAGAAACAATCCTTCGGATTTCCTGGCGTCTGTTGCCATTCCTGATTGCGGCCTATCTGGTCAACTACATCGACCGCGTGAATGTTGGCTTCGCCGCGCTGCAAATGAATAAGGCGGTCGGCATTGATCCCAAGACGTATGGCCTCGGCGCAGGCATCTTCTTTCTCGGCTATTTCCTTCTCGAAGTGCCGAGCAACCTGGCTCTGCAGCGGTTTGGCGCGCGTACCTGGATCGCCCGCATCATGATCACGTGGGGCGTCGTCTCTGCTGCGTTCGCACTAATTGGCGGACCGACTTCGTTCCTGGTGTTACGATTCTTGCTTGGCGCTGCCGAAGCTGGCTTCTTCCCCGGCGTGATCCTTTACATCACTTATTGGTATCCCGTGCATTATCGGGCGATCATCGTAGGCATCTTTATGGTGGCCCTGCCGGTGGCAGGCCTGATTGGCTCACCGATTTCGGGTGCTATCCTCTATATGGACGGCATCCTCGGGCTCGGCGGCTGGCAGTGGATTTTCATTCTCGAAGCCGTGCCGGCGGTGCTGCTCGGAATCGCGACCTTCTTTTATTTGACCGACGGACCAGAGCATGCCTTGTGGTTGACGCCGGAGCAGCGCCAATGGCTGATGGCCACGCTGGAGATTGAACGCAAGCGCGCGCCTCGTATTTCTCACGACTCGGTCTGGCGTGTGATGTCCAACAAATACGTGCTGATCATGGCGCTGGTTTATGCGGGCGCCGCCGGAGCTTCGACTTCACTCGCCTTGTTCGTGCCACAGCTGGTCAAGTCGTTCGGACTAACGAACTGGCAGACCGGCCTCGTCACCGCTGTGCCTTTTGGTATTTCTGCTGTGTGGATGGTGTTATGGGGCCGCAGCTCTGATCGTAGCGGAGAACGGGTGTGGCACAATGCGCTGCCGCTCGCGTGGATGGTTGCCGCCATGATAGCCACGTTCTTCGCGATTGGCAGCCTTTGGATGATGATTCCGCTACTTACTCTGATCGCAGCTGGTACGTATGCCAGCAAGGGGCCGTTCTGGGCACTGTCGTCGGAATGGCTTGGTGCAACGTCGGCCGCAGCCGGGCTGGCGCAAATCAATGCACTGGGAAATCTTTCCGGGTTCGTCTTCAACTACCTGGTCGGCTGGATCCAGGCTGAGACCGGCAGCTTCCCGCTAGCCATGATGCCGATCGCCGCTACAGCCATGGTTGGCGCGATCTGCGTGTTAGCCATTGGTCGCCGCCAACCGCGCACCGTACCGGCGGTGCAGTGAAGGCCAAAGACTGTATCGCCTTTCGCTGGATACGGGGGGCCGACGAGGCCGCCAAAGTGATAAAGCCGGACGAACAGCGCCATGCGGACGCTGCGGCGGCCGGCCGCCACATACCCTACCTAATGGACTGGATCCAGCACGACCACCGGATCTCGCGCTCGGTCTTGAGCTGATAGTCGGCGTAGGGCGGCCAAAATTCGAGCGCCTTTTTCCAAAGTCGGAGGCGTTCCTCCCCCGCCGTTGTCCTGGCCCGCG
>NZ_SSMW01000122.1 GCF_004799405.1 Bradyrhizobium sp. | reverse complement strand
TTTTAAGAATTTGCCGTAGCGTAATCCCATGTCCGAGAATCGGAGAGCGCCTCGCTACGACGTATTGAAGGTTGGAGCGGTCAAGTTTGGCCGCCAGTCCGTCAATTGTCTGGTGCGCAACCTTTCCGCAACTGGCGCGGCAATCGAAATATCCAGCCGAACCGGCCTACCTGAGAGATTCGTGCTGGTAGTGCCGGGCGATCGATTGCAATTGGCCTGCCGTCTTGTGTGGCGCAAAGAACACCGGATCGGTGTCGCGTTCAGTTAGGCCGGGCCCCGCGGCGCTATATATTTCATGCGTATTGTTGAATAAGCCATTCGCGCAGGGGATTCTCGGTCTTGGCGACACTGTCTTGCAATGCGCGCCTGTCGACCGGCACTCGACGAAGATCAACGCTGATGACACCGGCCTCCTCCTCTACGACCGCGTATTCAGCATGTGCGAGGATGGTCGGGCGTCTTCCGGCAGCATACTCCTTGAAGGGCTGACCAACACTGCCAACGTTCAAGAGAAGACTGCCTTGATGCTGTCGCAACATCTGCACATGGGTGTGCCCGCCAGCCATAACTGTCGCTCGCTGTCCGCCAAGGAGAATATCCAGTTGTTCCGCCGTCGTGGTCGGGAGAATATCTTCCACATTTGAACGCGGCGACCCGTGGTAGAGCAGCATGGTGCCATTCGAACCAAGCGAAAGCCGCGCGACAGGCTTGAAGGAGGAGAGCCAGTCCAAACTTTCTTTCGACAGTTGTTTCTTGCACCAGTCGATGGCATCGAGGACGGGCACGGCTCGCGTGTAGGCTTTCACCCGTGCCGGTTCCAGCAGAAAGGCGTCGTGATTGCCCATGATACAGAGGCAATTCAGCTCGGCGAGCATTTCTACGGTCTGTCGGGGGGTCGGCCCCAGTGTGGCTACGTCGCCTAAACAAACAATCCGATCGACGCGTTGCCGCTTTATATCGGCAAGAACAGCGCGAAACGCTACGTCGTTTCCGTGGATATCAGATAGCAGTGCGACCCGCATTTTTCCTCCGCGGCGAAAGCGCTCCACCCTGGACAGCTAGCCAAGGCTAAAGCCGAAATCCAACGGATCGTGACCTCGATCGCGAAACGGGCAATTGCTGACAATGAGGCGAAGCCCCTCTTGGTCCCGGCACGGCAAGAGCTAACACGAATTGAAGCCGAACTTGCCACCTGCTGAAACTGACGCCGATGTCATCGAGCTTCATCCGCAGGCCGTTCAGCGGTTTAAGGAAAACGCAGAGGCTCTTGCCGATATTCCCGTTACCAAGGACGCCCTGCCCGATCTGGAATTCAGGGACCCATTCAGGTCGCTTGTGGAAAGGGTTCGAAGTGCCGGCTTTATCGATGGTAGCGGGAGAGGGACTCGAACCCCCGACCCCAGGATTATGATTCCCGTGCTCTAACCAGCTGAGCTACCCCGCCACGGCATCCATCGGCTTTGGCTCTTGATATGCCGCGGCCCGCGAACGCGCGGCATATAAGAAGCCGGTCAAGGGCATGTCAAGCAAACCTGCTCTTGGCTCCAAGTGCCTGCAAATCGCGGTTATTTCGGCCGGATCGTCGGGTCTCCGCCGGGACTGCCTGGCGGCGGGATCACCGGCGTGTTGCCGGTATCGGGGGTCGGTGCCCGCATTTGCGGATCAACACCGGCGGGCGGACACAATACGCCGTCGGATTTCGCCAGTTGATCGCTAAGCGGCTCGCGGCTTTGCCCTGTCGTGGCGCCCTCCGGCGCGATCTTTCCCTGCGCCGTCGATTGGGTCGGCGCGCAATTATAGGCAGGCACGGGCGGCACGATATGATCCGGTGGCGTCGCCGGCGCAGGCGGGCCTTGAGCTGCCGCCATGCCGGAGGCCGCCATCAGCACGCAGGAGATAAGGAGACACCGTTTGATCCGCATAGGTGGGAAACGGCGGACTCCGGCGGATGTTCCGTCGTTCCACGATCTCTCAGGATTTGCGGTAACGGATCAGCGAAAAATGCCCCATCGGCGGCATCGGCCGGCGCTCGGTCAGGCTGACGCCGCCATGTCTGGCCGCCCAGTCCACGAGCCGCGCCCATGGAAACTCCGGCCGCCAGCCGAGCCGGCGCGCCAGCGGCGCGAATGCCAGTTCGAAGATACGGCGCGGACCGCTCTCGGCGCCGATGTGATTGACCAGGATGAGTTCGCCGCCCGGCTTCAGCACGCGGATGAAATCATCCAGCGTGGCTTCGGGATCCGGCACCGCGGTGATGACATATTGCGCCACCACCGCGTCAAAGGACGAATCCGCAAACGCCAGGTTCCTGGCGTCCATCACCGCGAGCGTCTCGACATTGGCAAGGCCGAGTGCGCGCACGCGGCTCTGCGCCTTGCGCAGCATCGGTTCGGAAATATCGACGCCGCATATTTTGGTGGTGCGCGAATAATCCGACAGCGACAATCCGGTGCCGACGCCGACATCGAGAATCCGCCCGCCGATCCGGTCGGCTTCCGCGATGGTCGATTGGCGGCCGTGAGCGAAAACCTTGCCGAACACGAGATCGTAGACCGGCGCCCAGCGCCCATAAGCCTTTGCGACCCCCGCGCGGTCGATATCCCCAGCCATGCCCCGCCTTGAAAATGATCCGCCTGAAATTATCCGCGCATTGCCTCGGCCAGCAGCGGGGCAGTCGTTGCGCGCACGGCGCCGCTGGCCGCAGCGCTCTTGATGAAGCCGCCGCCGAGTACGCGCGCCTGCCCTGAAGGCGCATCGTAAAACACGCAAGCCTGGCCCGGCGATACGCCTTCTTCGCCGGCCACCAGTTCTACTTCATAACCGCCATCGGCGGCACGCAGCCACGCCGGCTGTGGCGCGCGGGTCGAGCGCACCCGCACGAAAATCTCGAGGCCCCCGCCGACCGCGCGGTCGAGCGCACCGTCGCCGATCCAGTTGACATCGCGCAGCACGATCCGGTCCATCCGCAAGGCCTCGCGCGGGCCGACCACGACGCGGCGGCTACCGGCATCGAGCCGCACCACATAGAGCGGCGCGCTGGAGGCGATGCCCAGTCCCCGCCGCTGACCGACCGTGAAGTGAACGATGCCCTGATGCTTGCCGATAATGCGGCCGCCGAGATCGACGATATCGCCGGGCAGGATCGCATTCGGCCGCAGCCGGCCGATAATGTCGGTGTAGCGCCCGGTCGGCACGAAGCAGATATCCTGGCTGTCCTGCTTGTCCGCGACTTCAAGCCCGAAGCGCCGCGCAAGGTCGCGCGCCTGCGGCTTGGTCATGTCGCCCAGGGGAAAGCGCAGGTAATCGAGTTGCTCGCGCGTGGTCGCGAACAGGAAATAGCTCTGGTCGCGATCGGCGTCGGCGGCGCAGACCAGCGCGCGCGATCCGTCGCCGAGCGGGCGCGACGCCACGTAATGTCCGGTCGCGAGCGCCGAAGCGCCAAGCTCGCGCGCCGTCGCCAAGAGATCGCGAAACTTGATCGAGCGGTTGCACTCGATGCACGGCACCGGCGTCTCGCCGGAGGCGTAGCTATCGGCGAAATTGTCGATCACCGATTCGCGAAAACGGTCCTCGTAATCCAGCACGTAATGCGGAATCCCGAGCCGCTCGGCGACATTGCGGGCATCGTGGATATCCTGCCCGGCGCAGCAGGCGCCCTTGCGATGGGTGGCCGCGCCATGATCGTAAAGCTGCAGCGTGATGCCGACGACATCGTAGCCCTCGGACTTCAACAGCGCAGCCGTCACCGACGAGTCGACGCCGCCGGACATGGCGACGACGATTCTGGTGTCCTGCGGACGCCCTTCGAGATCCAGACTGTTGAGCATGGCTTTAAGTCATCGATGCGATCGCGGCGGCATCGAACGTTCGCGATCAGGAAGAAGGGCGCAAAGCCCCGGAGCAAAAGCTGCTCTTTAATATAGGCCGTATTCCGGTGAGGCAATCGCATGGCCCCGTTTTGCAGGCGCGAAACGGCAAATCTTGCCGCCGGGCAAAAAAGGGGGCGCTGCCGCGGTTCCGCAGCCGGTCCGATCAGGACGTATGGCATTGATAAATATATGTATTTTTCGATACGGGGGATGGCCCGGTCCTTGCTGACGATAGGCCAGATTCATCGCAAGAGGCCGCCCGTGTTCAGCGTAACGCCAGATGCACCCGCCAACGTGCCTTTTCAAAGCGCGCCGCCGAGGCCTGCCCGGTTGGACCAACCGGCCGGAAACGATAGTTTTGCCGCACTGGTCGACAGCAACACAACCGCCGGCAGCACGCCCGCTCCGCCGCAGGACCAATCCCTCCCATCTCGCCGCTCCGATGATGCGCCGGCGCCCCCAGACAACAGAGGGTCGCAGAACGCCACCGCGGCCGACCAGGCAACGGCAAACAGCCCGGACAATTCCAACGCCGGCGTCCAACAGCCACCCGACGCCAATGTCGACGGCAAGGGCGATGCGGTTCAGCTACCCGCAGCGAAATCCGGGGCTTCGAAGAGCGGCGCGAAATCAACCGCAAAACCTTCTCTCGCCGGCAGCGAGCCCGCCGCCACGCCTTCACCCGATCCCACCGCCCTGGCGCTGCCCGGCGGACAGATCGTGACGACGCCGAATGCGGTCGCCGTTGCGATTCCCGTCGCGGTCGCCTTGACCAACGTGCCGGCAGCTTCGCCGGTATCCGGCAATCCCGCAGCGCCGTTGGCCATCGCGGCGGCAGCTATCGCCGCCAGCGCGTCCGTGGCACCCGCAGCAGCCGCACTACCAGCGCAGGCCGATACCGGCGCCGCAGCTACTGCGGCGGTGGCGACCGCAACCGTTTCGGATGCCGCCGCCGGCACAAAGGCGGAAATTCAAACGGCTGCAAGCAAGGCGGTCGCAGCACCAGCCGTCCAGCCGGCGACGCAACCCGACACAGCTACCGCAACCGCGGCGGCCGGTGTGGCGCTGGCGATGACCGCTACCGCGAAAACGCCGGTTGTTCAGAAGGCGACGTTCAAGGTTTCCGCCGAGGCGCCCGTTGGCAGCGCGACCTCCGACGACGCGGACGCCACGACGCACGCGACCGATCCGTCCGCAGCCGGCGTACCGGCCGGCAACACCAATCCCAGCCTCGCGCAACAACTCGCCGCCGCGGCCAAGCAAAAGACCACGGACGGAATTGCCGACCCGGCGAACGGCGATAACCTTGCCGGTCCCGCGCCGGTATCGACCCGCGAGCATCCGGCGCTCGCCAATGCGGTCAATGTTCCGGCCGATCCGCCCGATGCGGGCGCGCAGGCAGCGAGCGCGCTTCAGCCACAGTCCCAGACTGCCGCCGCCGCCACTATTCCCCCGGTCACGCTGGGTGTCTCGGCGGCCACGACCGCACCGGTGCCGTTGAGCGGCCTCGCGCTCGAGATCGCAGTATCGGCGCAGAGCGGCAAGAGCCGTTTCGAGATCCGGCTCGACCCGGCCGACCTTGGCCGCATCGACGTCCGCATCGATGTCGACAGCAATGGCCAGGTGACATCGCATTTGACCGTGGAAAAACCGGAAACGCTGTCGATGCTGCAACAGGACGCGCCGCAATTGCAGCGCGCGCTCGACGATGCCGGCCTCAGGACCGGCAGCAACGGCCTGCAATTCAGCCTGCGCGACCAATCTTCATCCGGCCAGAACGACAGCGGCAGCCGTAACGCGCGGCAGCTGGTGATCAGCGACGAAAACAGCATTCCCGCGGCGGTCGCGGGACAAACGTATGGCCGCGCGCTCGGATCGAGCAGCGGCGTGGACATCAGGGTCTGAGGAGACGGACATGGCAGCGACATCAGGCGTATCGAGCCCGGTGGTGTCGGGGACGACGCCCCTACCGGCCTCATCTCCCACCTCCACCGCTGCGGCCACCAACTCACTGGCTTCCCAGCAGATTGCCGGCAATTTTCAGAGCTTCCTGTTGCTATTGACCACGCAGTTGCAGAACCAGAATCCGCTCGATCCGCTGGACACCAACCAGTTCACCCAACAGCTCGTCGAATTCGCCGGCGTCCAGCAGCAGCTCAATACCAACGACTCCCTGGCGACGCTGGTCTCGCTGCAGCAGACCACGCAATCGACCCAGGCGCTGGGATTCGTCGGCAAGACGGCGGTGGTCAATGGCAGTACCGCGCAGCTGACCAACGGCGCCGCGACCTGGGAGCTCAGCATTCCCACCGCTTCGACCGTCAATATCAGCATCGCCAGCAGCACCGGGCAGACCGTCTTCACCGGCAGCTACGCCGTCCACGCCGGCAACAACCAGCCCTTCATGTGGAACGGCGAGGGCTCCGACGGCACGCAATGGCCCGCCGGCAATTATACCATGACGGCTACTGCCAAGGACGCTTCGAACAACAACGTGGCCATTTCAACCCAGATACAGGGCGTGGTCAGTTCGGTCGATCTCACCCAGTCGCCGCCGTTGCTGACGATCGGCGGCCAAACCTACACGGTGAACCAGATTCAGAGCATCGTCGATTAGTTGCCACCGCGCCTCGCAGCCACCGGACCGGCGGATAAAATTATCACTTCGTTCACAGTCTGCTTCAGCCTGGTTTCCTCGGGGACGCCGGGCCAAAGGTTTTTCAGGCATTTTCAAGGAGATTCTTATTGAAGCGGTAGGCTTAGGCAAATTTTAAGTCGCGGGGCGTAGGTTATTACGGTGAGTTCAGTGGTTGAGAGTTTGTGAGTACGCCATGACAGAGCCCCATCGCCCGAGGGTAAAATACGTCATCGGGCCCGATGGCAGTCCGTTAACAATTGCGGATCTGCCCGCGCCCGGGACCAAACGGTGGGTTATTCGCCGTAAGGCCGAAGTCGTTGCCGCGGTCCGCGGCGGCCTGCTCTCCCTAGAGGAGGCCTGCAGCCGCTACACGTTGACCGTCGACGAATTCCTGTCCTGGCAGTTTTCAATCGATCAGCATGGCCTGGCGGGGTTGCGCACCACCCGCATCCAGCAATATCGCCAATAAGCTCTCCCGAACCAACGGCATTTGACCGGGATCGGCCTCGCGAAAGCGGGGCCGATCCTTTTCATGTTGAACTTTCGCCACGGCCCTTAACCTTCGTTAACCATATCGAAACCATCCCATAGGCAATAATTGCCCAGTCGGCTCCGGGGGCCGAATCTTTGAGGGGCGGTCGGTTTGCAGGGTCTTGTGGGTTTCCTGAGGGGTCTGGGTGCTGCGCGGTTGATGGCGATGGTCGCGGTAACAGCCGCGCTGATCGGCTTCTTCGCGTTTGTCATCATGCGCGTCACCACGCCGCAGATGACGACGCTCTTTACCGACCTCAGCACCGAGGATTCCTCCGGGATCATCAAGGACCTGGAACGCCAGGCCATTCCCTACGAACTGCGCAATGAAGGCGCCATCATCATGGTGCCGAAGGACAAGGTCACGCGGCTGCGCATGAAACTCGCCGAGGGCGGCCTGCCCAAGGGCGGCGGGGTCGGCTACGAGATTTTCGACAAATCAGACGCGCTTGGCACCACCAGCTTCGTCCAGAACATCAACCATCTGCGGGCACTCGAAGGCGAATTGGCCCGCACCATCCGCGGCATCGACCGCATCCAGGCGGCCAGGGTCCATCTGGTGCTGCCCGAGCGTCCGCTGTTTTCCCGCGAGACGCCCGAGCCGTCAGCCTCGATCGTGGTGCGCGTGCGCGGCACGCTCGAACCGCAGCAGATCAGGGCGATCCGCCACGTGGTGGCCTCCGCCGTCAGCGGCCTGAAACCGCAGCGGGTCTCGATCGTTGACGAAACCGGTCAATTGCTCGCAGATGGCGCCACCGGCGATGCCGATAACGCCGTCGGCGACGAGCGCCGCGCCGGCTTCGAGAAGCGGATGCGCAATCAGGTCGAGGCGATCGTGTCTTCCGTGTTCGGTGCCGGCCGGGCGCGCGTCCAGCTCTCGGCCGACTTCGACTATAACCGGATCACCCAGACTTCGGACAAGTTCGACCCCGAAGGCCGGGTGCTGCGCTCAAGCCAGACCCGGGAAGAATCCAGCGCCACTGCCGACAGCAGCGGGCAGGTCACCGTCAACAATGAATTGCCGGGCGGTCAGCGGCCGGACGCCGCGGCGGTGCCGAAGGACCAGAGCAAGAAGAGCGAAGAAACCAACAATTACGAAATCTCCCACACCACCAAGACCGAAATAACCGAGGCCGGACGGGTCAACCGCATCTCGGTCGCGGTGCTGGTCGACGGCAGCTATGCCAAGAACGACAAAGGCGAGATGGTCTACAAGGAGCGCAGCAAGGAAGAGCTCGACCGCATCGCCGCACTGGTGCGCTCGGCGATCGGCTTCGATCAGAAGCGCGGCGACCAGGTCGAGGTCGTGAACCTGAAATTCGCCGAGGCGCCGGCGGCAATTCCCGTCGCCGAGCCGGCCGGACTGCTCGGCATGCTGCAATTCACCAAGGACGACGTGATGTACGTCATCGAGCTCGGCGTGATGATGCTGCTCGGTCTTGTGGTGCTGTTCATGGTGGTCCGGCCGCTGGTCAAGCGCATCCTCGCTTCCGAGGTCGTCCCGTCGTTTACCAGCGGCGGTACCTTGCCGGCACCGGTCGACGGCGGCGCGCAGCCGGCGGCAAGCGGCGGCCAAAGCCTCGTGCCCGGCAGCAACGCCACCTCGCAGATGATCGATGTCGCCCAGGTTCAGGGCCAGGTGCACGCACAGTCGGTGCATCGGGTCGGCGAACTGGCCGAGCGCAACCCGAACGAGACCGCTTCCATCATTCGTCAATGGCTCGCAGAGCCGGCGTGACCCGACATGGCCGTACCGCAAACCACCAGCAACCCCAACGATATCGGCACCGTCATCGCCACGCTGGCGAGCCGTCAGGGCAATCGTCCCAAAAGTCCGCCGTTGAAGGGCCCCAAGCGTGCCGCGATCCTGATGCTGGCATTGGGCGAGCAATATGGCGGCAAGGTCTGGTCGCTGCTCGACGACGATGAAGTGCGCGAATTGTCGATGGTGATGTCGACGCTCGGCACCGTCGAAGCCGACGTGGTGGAAGACCTGCTGCTCGAATTCGTCTCAAGGATGTCGGCATCCGGCGCGCTGATGGGGACATTCGACGCCACCGAGCGGCTGCTGCAGCAATACCTTCCGTCCGAGCGGGTCAGCGGCATCATGGACGAGATTCGCGGCCCCGCGGGCCGCAACATGTGGGAGAAACTCTCCAACGTCCAGGAAGAGGTGCTCGCCAACTATCTCAAGAACGAATATCCGCAAACCATCGCGGTGGTGCTGTCGAAGCTGAAGCCCGAGCACGCCGCGCGGGTGCTGGCCATCCTGCCCGAGGACATGGCGCTCGACGTGGTCGGCCGCATGCTGCGGATGGAGGCGGTGCAGAAGGAAGTGATCGAGCGCGTCGAACAGACGCTTCGTACCGAATTCATGTCGAACCTGTCGCAGACCCGCCGCCGCGACGCCCACGAGGTGATGGCCGAGATCTTCAACAATTTCGACCGCCAGACCGAAACCCGCTTCATCACCTCGCTCGAAGAGGAAGACCGCGAATCCGCCGAACGCATCAAGGCGCTGATGTTCACCTTCGACGACCTCATCAAACTGGACTCCGCGTCGGCCCAGACCCTGATGCGCCACGTCGACAAGGACAAGCTCGGCATAGCCCTCAAGAGCGCCAACGACGAAGTCCGCGGTTTCTTCCTCGGCAACATGTCGTCCCGCGCCGGCAAGATGCTGCTCGACGACATGGCCGCGCTCGGCCCGGTGCGCTTGCGCGACGTCGACGAGGCGCAGGCGCTGCTGGTCAACCTCGCCAAGGACCTGGCGGCCAAGGGCGAAATCATGCTGACCAAGAACCGCGCCGACGACGAGCTGGTGTACTGATGGCCGCCCCCGCAAAATTCCTGTTCGACATGGACTTCTCCGCGCCGGACCGGGCGCGCGAGCGGGCCGCGACCCCGTCGGAAATCGCGCAGAAGATCGCATCCGCCGAGGCCCGCGCCTATCGCGACGGGTACGACGCCGGGCAACGCGAGGCGAAGGCGGAGAGCGACCGCCGCACCGCGCTCGCGCTCGAGGAAATCGGGATCGCCATCCGGGCCATCGTGACCGGCTTTTCCGGCATTGAAACCCGGATGGAGACCGAGGCCGTCGATGTCGCCGTCGCGGTGGCGCGCAAATTGTGCAGCGAGTTGATTGCCTCCGAGCCGCTCGGCGAAATCACCGGGCTGGTAAACGACTGCTTCTCGCATCTGGTCTCGACGCCGCATCTGGTGGTCCGGATCAACGATTCGCTTTACGAGGCTGCGCGCGAGCGGATCGAACGAATGGCGAAACAAAGCGGCTTCGAGGGCCGCCTGGTGATCCTGGCGGAGCCGGAAATCGATACCGGCGATTGCAGGATCGAGTGGGCCGATGGCGGCGTCGTGCTGGAGCGCGCGGCGACCGAAGCAAAGATCAACGAACTTGTCGGGCGCTATATGGCGTCCCGCAATCAGGCCGAAACCGCGGCGATGAGGACTAGACCATGAGTGACACCGACGCACAGGTTCCGCTTCCTGACCTCAACGCCGCCGACGCGCCGGCGATCGGCGACGTGGCCTATCACGAGGACGAACAATCCGCGCGCGTTGCCGCCGACCTCGAAGCCGTATTCGACGTGCCGGTGCAGGTCTCGGCCGTGCTCGGCCGCTCGAAGATGGATGTCGGCGAGCTGTTGAAACTCGGACCCGGCACCGTGCTCGAACTCGATCGCCGCGTCGGCGAAGCCATCGACATCTACGTCAACAACCGGCTGGTGGCGCGAGGCGAAGTGGTTCTGGTGGAAGACAAGCTTGGCGTGACCATGACGGAAATCATCAAGGAAGAGCGCGCTTAGGGTTTTGACGATACCGCGCAGCAAAGAGCGCGAACAGACGAACAGGAGAACATCATGCGGCTTCTCATCGTTGGCACATTGAAGGGCCAGCTTACGACAGCCACCAAGATCGCGATGGACAACGGCGCTTCCGTCACCCACGCGGAGGACCACGAACAGGCCATGCGCGTGTTGCGCGGCGGCAAGGGCGCCGACCTGTTGCTGATCGATGTCGCCCTCGATATCCGCGACCTGGTGATGCGACTGGAGGCCGAACATATCCATGTCCCGATCGTCGCCTGCGGCATCTCCAACGACGCCCGCGCCGCGGTCGCCGCGATCCATGCCGGCGCCAAGGAGTACATCCCGCTGCCGCCCGATCCGGAATTGATCGCCGCGGTGCTCGCCGCCGTCGCCAACGATTCACGCGAATTGGTCTATCGCGACGAAGCGATGGCCAAGGTGATCAAGCTGGCGCAACAGATCGCGGGCTCCGACGCCTCGGTGATGGTCACCGGCGAATCCGGCACCGGCAAGGAAGTGCTGGCGCGTTATGTCCACATCCGCTCCAATCGCGCCAAGCGGCCGTTCATCTCGATCAATTGCGCGGCGATCCCCGAGCACCTCCTGGAATCCGAACTGTTCGGCCATGAAAAGGGCGCCTTCACCGGCGCGGTGGCGCGGCGGATCGGAAAATTCGAGGAAGCCACCGGCGGCACGTTGTTGCTGGACGAAATCTCCGAGATGGACGTGCGGCTGCAATCCAAATTGCTGCGCGCCATCCAGGAGCGGGTGATCGACCGGGTCGGCGGCACCAGGCCGGTACCGGTCGATATCCGGATCATCGCGACCTCGAACCGCAACCTGGCGGATGCCGTGCGCGAAGGCACCTTCCGCGAAGACCTGCTGTTCCGGCTCAACGTCGTCAACCTGAAGATACCGCCGTTGCGCGAGCGCCCGGCGGACATCCTGGAACTGGCGCAACACTTCGCCCGGAAATATGCCGACGCCAACGGCGTGCCGGTGCGGCCGATTTCCGCCGACGCAAGGCGGGTGCTGACGTCCAACCGCTGGCAGGGCAACGTCCGCGAACTCGAAAATACCATCCACCGTTCAGTGCTGATGGCGCAGGGCGACGAGATCGGCGTCGAGGCCATCCTGACGCCGGACGGCGACCGTCTCGACATTGCCAAGACCGTGCCGGCGGTGGCGCACGCCACCTTCGCCGCCGAACAGGTCACCCGCGCCTTGGTCGGACGCACGGTAGCCGACGTCGAGCGCGATCTCATACTGGAAACGCTGAAGCACTGCCTCGGCAACCGCACCCATGCCGCGAACATCCTCGGCATCTCGATTCGCACGCTGCGCAACAAGCTGAACGAATATGCCGACGGCGGATTGCCGATCACGCCGGCCGGCGCCGGCGATTTCCAACGGATGGCCGCGACGGCGTAAGGATCGCCGCAGTCTGGAATAAATCCGGCGCGGGGATCAGCTCGCGCCGGAACTATTTGAAGGCAGCACCGTTTTTCAAACAGAGCCATTCGCCGCACCCTGTTTGGAATCCGTCCATGTCGATGCTGCAACTCGATCCGCCGATCCCGGTTATCACCCCGAGGGGCGACGGATACGCCCATCTGCTGATCGACTATGGACCGGAATACAACCTGCTCTGGGTCTGCTTCCTCGACGATTCCGGCGAGTGCTGGACGTACGACAACACCCAGATCCGCGCCCAGAAGAACATCACCATGGGCCGCACCTTCGTCTCCCGCCATCACGCCAAGGCGCCGTCCGTTGCCGCCGAGTAGTTCGGGGCATCGGGCTTGCGAAAGATGTGGATGGGGTCGCCGGGCACCAGCGCACGCCCGGTAAACGCGGCATAGAAATACAGCGCAAGATAGGCGATCGCCAGCGTGCCGATCGCGTAAAATATCCAGACCGCGATTCGTTTCATCGCTGTTTCGCCGGGCGGCTACCCAGCGACCGCGGTCGCCGGTTTTGCCGGTGCGACGCTCACCGCCAGTTTGCCGTAGCGGTCCTTGAAGGCTTCGGTGTCGATTTCCTCGAGCTCGATCGCGCCGCTCATTACGCCGGCCTTCCACGCGTCGTGCTCGGGATCGGCGCGAAACTCGGGCATCACTTCCCTGGCGAACAGTTCGAGCGAGTCGCAGATGTGCTCGTGGCTGTTCTTGCCGGCCTGGTTAAGCAGGATCACCTGGTCGATATGCGAGTTGCGGAAGCGCCGCAACTTTCTGGCGATGGTTTCGGGCGAGCCGATCAGGCCGCCGCGCAACGCCGCCTCCTGGGCCTCCGGATTCTCGCGTTTCCACTTGTTGTATTCGTCCCACATGTTGACGGTGCCGGGCGCCGGGCGCGCCCGGTTCTGTCCTTGGCCGTAATAGCGCAGCGCAAACTGGAAGAAGGTGGCGCCGTCGGCGCGCGCCCGCGCCTCCTCGTCGGTTTTCGCGCACATGAAGAACGAGACCAGCGCCATGTTGGGGTTGATCTCGTAGTCCGCGAGCTTCTTCAGCCGCTTGGTGATGGCGTTGTAATAGGCATGCACCCAGGCATGCGCCGCGTCGGCGCTGACGAACTGAAAACCGAGCGCGCCGAAACCGTGCTGGCCCGCGCGCTCGATGGTCGGAAGCTGCGAGCATGCCATCCACAACGGCGGATGCGGTTTCTGAACCGGTTTCGGCACCACGTTGCGCAAGGGGATGTCGAAATACTTGCCGTGATGCTCGCTGCCGCCTTCCTTGAACATCGGGAAGATGGCGCGGACGGCCTCCTCGAATACTTCCTTTTTGGTTTCCATGTCGCGGCCGAACGGCGTCAGTTCGGTGATCGACGCGCTTTCGCCCATCCCGAATTCGCAGCGGCCGTTGCTCAACAGGTCGAGCACCGCGACGCGCTCGGCGACGCGGGCGGGATGATTGGTGGTGAGCTGGAGAATGCCGTGGCCGAGCCGGATGTTCCTGGTGCGCTGGGAGGCGGCGGCGAGAAACGATTCCGGCGACGGCGAATGCGAATATTCTTCCAGGAAATGATGCTCCACCACCCAGGCATGGTCGTAGCCGCAGCGGTCGGCGGTCTCGAGCTGCGTCAGCGCATCCTGGTAGAGCTTGAGCTCGCCGCCGGCTTGCCACGGTCGCGGCAACTGCAGCTCATAGAAAATGCCGAACTTCATGTTGGCCTCCCGCCAGCCGATCGTTGTTTTCACGCAGTGTATTCCCCGCCAACGCCGAGTCCAGCGTCCAGCCAATTCCGCGCCGCGGAAGACGGCTTGCACTGACGGCATGAATGGTTAGTTTTGCGGCCTGTGAGTCGTCGCTCAAATGCTCGGCCCTCCCTCCACCGAGACCCCATGCCCACCTTCACGCCGCATCAGGATTCCGCGCTGAAAGCCGTTGCCGACTGGCTGAAGGCAAAGCCCGGCAAGAACGGTACGCCGCCGATCTTCCGGCTGTTCGGCTATGCCGGCACCGGCAAGACCACCCTGGCGCGGCATATCGCCGATGGCGTCGACGGCGAGGTGAAGTTCGCCGCCTTCACCGGCAAGGCCGCGCTGGTGATGCGCAACAAGGGCTGCGACAACGCCTCGACGATCCACTCGCTGATTTACCGCGCACGCGAATCCGGGGTCGAGCAACCGAGTTTCGAATTGTGGGACGATGCGCCGGCGTCGAAGGCCAAGCTGATCGTGATCGACGAATGTTCGATGGTGGATGCGGAGCTCGGCCGCGACCTGATGTCGTTCGACTGTCCGCTGCTGGTGCTCGGCGATCCCGCACAACTGCCGCCGATCCAGGGCGGCGGCTTTTTTACCGACTGCGAGCCCGACGCGATGCTCACCGAGGTGCATCGCCAGGCGCAGAACGATCCGATCGTGCGGATGTCGATGGATGTGCGCGAAGGCCGCGACCTCGATATCGGGCGTTACGGCGAAAGCGAGGTGATATCGCGCGCCGAACTCGATCCGGACCGGGTGATGAGCGCCGATCAGGTGCTGGTCGGGCGCAACAATACGCGGCGCTCCTACAACATGCGGGTGCGGCAGAAGCAGCATATCGAGGATCCGCTGCCGGTGGCCGGCGACAAGCTGGTCTGCCTGCGCAACAACCGCAAGAAGGGCCTGTTCAACGGCGGGCTGTGGCGGGTGAAGTCGCGCGCGGCCTCGAAATCGAAAATCATCACCATGCGGCTGTCGCCCGATGAAGACTTCGGTCACAAGGTGACGAAGGTTTCGGTTCGCGTCGACTGCTTCGAGGGCGCCATCGAAACCATCCCGTGGGAGCAGCGCAAGCCCTATGACGAGTTCGATTACGGCTATGTGCTCACGGTGCACAAATCGCAGGGCTCGCAATGGGACGACGTGGTGCTGTTCGACGAGAGCTTTGCGTTCGGGGAAAGCCGTGGACGATGGCTCTATACCGGCATCACGCGCGCAGCGAAACGGTTGAGCGTGGTGGTGTAGCGATATCGGGAAACCTCATCCTGAGGAGCGCGTTCTTGCGTGCGTCTCGAAGGATAGGAGAGATGGGCTCTCATGGTTCGAGACGGCGCAAGCGCGCCTCCTCACCATGAGGGATTGAGATTACTTCCCCGCCACGAAGTAAAAATCTTCCCGGCCCGGCGGCGAGCCATAGGTGAACGGCTGCTGCTGGTGTTTGGATTCGCTCCAGACGTCGTCGCGGACGATGTCGAACAGCTTGCGGACTTCGACATGCGGCTGCTTGATGTCGCGCACCACCGCGGTGGCGAACGGGCTGTCGACGCCGTCGCCATCCAGCGCAGTCTCGCCATGCTTGGCGGCGTAGACGACCATGAAGCCGGCGGCGGGCTCGATATTGGAAAACCCCTTGTCGACCAGCTTCAACTCGATGGTCCGCTGCATGGTCGGTGCAAACGGATTGTCGCGGCAGGCATCCAGCATGACCAGACGCAGCTTGTGCGCGCCGCCGACCGCGGCGATCACCTGTTCCAGCGCCACCGCCTCGGTTTCGGCGTCCTTGTCCGCGGCCAGTCTGGCGTCGACCGGCACCAGGTAATTGACGCCGCCGATCTCGAAGCCATGGCCGGCATAATAGACCACGGCCCAGTCGGCCTTTTCCGCTTCGGTGGCGAAGGCCTTGAGCGTCTCGAAGAACTTGTCGCGGGTGAGATCGTTGGACAGCGTCACGGTCTGAAATCCGATGTCATGCAGCGCGCCGGCGATCAGCTTGGCGTCGCGCGGCGGATTGTCGAGCGGGTGCACGTTCTTGTACGCGCCGTTGCCGATAACCAGGGCGATGCGGCGAACCTTGTCCGGCGCCGTTGGCGCCTGCGGGGTCAGCGCGGCCAGCCGCTCACGCGCGATTTGACGCGCCAGCCCGGTTTCGAAATTGTCGTAAGGCGTCAGGGCGAACGCCGCGGACCGGTAGTCGGCGCGCGCCTGGGCCAGATCGTGTTTCTTCTCGAACAACTCGCCACGGCTGGCATGGGCACGCACATTATTGGGATTGAGGCCGAGCACGAAATTGAAACCCTGGAGTGCGGCATCCAGGTCGCCCTTGGCCAGATAGGCCTCGGCGCGGCTCACCAGCGGGAACTGGTATTTCGGCGCCTTTTCGATCACGCCGTTGCATTCGGCAATCGCCTCATCGAACTTGCCCATGGCTGTAAAGGCGAGGCAATGATAGTTGTGGGCCATCGGCACCGCCGGAAACAGCCGTTCGGCTTCGGCAAAATCCGCCAGCGCGCCGTCAAAGTCCTTGTTAACGGTGCGTACCCGCCCGCGGTCGGCAAGCGCCCGGTAGAGATCCGGCTTGAGTGCCAGCGCGGCGTTGAAATCGTCGAGCGCGCTTTGCAGCGCAGCCTTGCGCATATACAGCGTGCCGCGATTGTAGAGCGCGAGCGGCGATCGCGGGCGCATCTGCAGCACCAGATTGTAGTCCGCCATGGCGTGATCGTCGTCGCCCTTTTGCTCATAGGCAAAGCCCCGGGCGTTGATGTAATTGGCTTCGTCCGGATCGGCGTCGTGCGCCGCGTTGAACGCCGCAATCGCCTTGTCGTAGTTGCGCTTCTGCCCGAAGGTCTGGCCCCTGACCGCGTAGGCGAGCGCAAGATCCTTACCGGTGGTCTTCCCCCCTGCAATCAGCCTTTCGCACGCGTCCAGCCGTTCCGCCTTGTCCTCGGTCTGCTTGTTGCGGCAGGTCTCAAGGTCATCCGCCAGCATCGGGCCGGCCATCGCCGGCCTGAGGGGCGATACGACCAATATAACGGCCGATACAAACAGGGCGCGCAACATTTGCGGAACGCTCAGGGGCATGGTGGTTCGTCGTTCAATCGCCAGCGGGGTTCATTAAAAGCCAGTTTCGCAAAATTCGCCAGAGATCGGCCGCGATGTTTCGCGCCGGCCCCGTACCAGATAAACCCCTGCAATCACCCGGCTTTTATTCACGAACTCGTGTGCGTTCCGCAGTAACAACGGCGGTGCCGCCGCGTATCTTGGTAGATCGGGCGAAGCTCACGACGATTGCGAACCGCGGCTGCCGCTCTAGACTGCCCCCAATCCGCCGACTTGAAGAGGAATTCTCATGTCCCCCAGCCCATTCAGCCGCCTCTCGATCTGCGCCGCCACGGTCGGCGCGCTGGCTATCGCTGCCTTCGCGGTGGCGCCTTCGCGCGCGTCGGAAGACGCCGTGATCATCCCGGCTCCCGCCATCGATGCCCAGGCGTCCGACGCCATCCAGACCGCGGTGGTCGCGGGCGGCTGTTTCTGGGGCGTGCAGGGCGTGTTCCAGCACACCGCAGGCGTGGTCAACGCGGTCTCCGGTTATGCCGGCGGCAACAAGAGCACCGCCAGATACGACATCGTCAGCACCGGCTCGACCGGCCACGCCGAATCCGTCGAGATCAAATACGATCCGAAGAAAATCAGCTACGGCAAGATCCTGCAGATCTTCTTCTCGGTCGCGCACAATCCGACCGAGTTGAACCGCCAGGGGCCGGACAGCGGCACGCAGTACCGCTCGGCGATCTTCACCACCAATGACGAGCAGAAGAAGGTCGCGGACGCCTACATCGCCCAGCTCAACGCCGCCAAGGTCTATGACAAGCCGATCGTGACCAAGGTGGGACCGCTTGAGGGGTTTTACCCCGCCGAGAACTATCATCAGGACTACCTGACGCTGCACCCGAGCCAACCCTATATTGCCTACAACGATCTTCCGAAGATCGAGAACCTGAAGAAGATCTTTGCCGCCAACTACCTCGAAAAGCCGACGCTGGTGAGCAGCGCAAAAGTCACCAACTGAGCCGATTGAATCGTCGTTCCGGGATGTGCGAAACACGAGCCGGTGAGGGAAAATGACAATGACCGACACCAAAACCGCAAAAGTCGAGAAAACCGAGGCCGAGTGGCGCCGCGAATTGACGCCGACGCAGTACGCCGTGCTGCGCGAGAAGGCGACCGAACGGCCGTTCTCCGGCGAGTATGAGCACGAGCAGCGGCAGGGCACCTACACCTGCGCCGGCTGCGGACAAACCCTGTTCGAATCCGACGCCAAGTTCGATTCCGGCTGCGGCTGGCCGAGTTTCACCGCGCCCGCCGCGGAAAGCCATGTCGACGAGGAGCGCGACATCAGCCACGGCATGGTCAGGACCGAAGTGTTGTGCTCGAAGTGCAACGGCCATCTCGGCCATGTGTTCGACGACGGTCCCGGTCCGACCGGACTGCGTTACTGCATCAATTCGGCGGCGCTGAAACTGCAGCCGAAATAGACCCGCCCGGTTCCTGCGCTGGAACCAAGAGCCGGGATATGCTTTGTTCCCCGAGCGGGACGGCGGATTTCCATCCGCCGGCCGTTCTCGGGGGAAAGTGCCATGTCACTCGGTCTAATACTCGTCATCATCCTGATCATTTTCCTGCTCGGAGGCTTCAGCGGCCGGTTCGGCGGTTACGGCTACGGCATGGGCCATTCCGGAATGGGCATTGGCGGCGTCATCTTGGTGGTATTGATCATCCTTCTGCTGCTCGGCAAGCTCTGAGCCGCGTAGGACCTTGAAATAACAGACTTTATTCCGATCGCCCGACCGGCGCCGGCGGATTCATCATCACGCCTGTGAGGATTCGCATTTCTGTCAAACGAGCTTATATTAGGGGCTGTCCTGAAATGATGTGAACCGGCGCGCCGCCGAACGGCGGGCCAGCGCCATCGAACCGCTCGCGTCCGCGATAAAGAACCGTTCGCGTCCGCGATAAAAAGATCAGAGGTCCCTGACCATGGCTGCCTTCAGCTACAACACCGCCGCCGAATTATTCCCTGCCGCGATCCGCAAGAAGAAGCGGGCTGGTTTCGCCTATCGCCGTTTCGACACGGCGGCCGCCGCGGTGCAATTTGCGATCGAGGAATTGCCGGCGGATTCGCTGAACGGCGCCTATCTGCAGGTGGATGAAGCCCGCTTCGACCAGAGCGGCATCCGCACCCTTTATGAGAGCCAGGATTTTCCGCTGCCGCGCCGTCCGCGTGCGCCGGAGCCCGCGCCCGCCAGCAACGCTGCGGACGCCGACGCCGCCTAACCCTTTCGCACTGACGAAACGCGCTTCCGCCGGCGCATGATCTTTCGGATCGTGCGCTAGCCCGGTTGCTTGTCCATCCAGCGCCGCAGCAGCCGCACATTGCGGATGTTGGCGCGGAACATGACGTCGAAGGCATCCCCGGCTACCGGCACCGTTCCGACCACGCCCTGGATCGCGACATTCCCGAGCATCCGCGCGGTAACATGCCAGGGCGCGCCGAGCGCGCGCGCCTCGCGCACCAGCCACAGCGAGATCGCGGTGGTGATGATATCGCCGACCACCGGAATTAGATTGATAATGCCGTCGATGCCGTAGCGGATGTTGGTGCCGGGCACGATGAAAGCGATGTCGAGCAGCTTCGCCAGCGCATCGAGCCGCGCCAGCCGCTGCTCGCGAGTGAGATTGGCGAACGGATTGGCGCTGGAATTCCCGAAATCGATGCGGAAGCCGCGCGCCTGCGGCCCCAGCGATTCCTCGCGGATTTCGCGGCCCTCCTGATCGATGATCGGACCCTGCGGCCGCGGTCCGCGAAACGGCCGGTTCGCACGCGCAGAGCCAGGGGAGAAAATCTGGTCGTTCGACATCGCCATCAGATGGGTAACGCATGAGCCCGGCGCAAGTTGCGTCATGCCGCAGCTTTGGTCTCGACAGCCTGGGTCTCGACCCTGTGCGCCAGCCATGAGGAGATCATTGCGGGGATAAAACCCACCAGGCCGTAAAGCACGAACTGGACGGCGCCGCTGTCCGGCCCGCGTGAGCCGTAGATCAGTTCCGCCGCAAAAAACGCGATGACGCCGACGATCAGCATCCGGACCGCCCAGCCAATTCTCTTGACGTGGAAAAGGATGTCGTCCACCGCGGCGATCATCAGCGCCGGCAGGATGCCGAACAGGTAGCTAAATTGAAGCGTCGTGGCGAACACCGCGATAACTTTCTCGGTCTCGGCAAGGCTGGGCGGATGACTCCAGTATCCCGCCATCACCGTGGTCGTCAGCAGCAGCCAGAACCCGCCGAACAGCGGCACCAGCGCCGCAAAGATCAGATAGCGTTTCATGATGTCCCCCTTGCGCTTTTCGCGGAGCATAGCAGTTTCGCGCCAGCGCTCGTCAAGCAGATCCCGGATTTTGGAAATAGTAAAACAGCGACCAACCGCATTATCGGGCGGACGAGAAAGCCTGTGGCGATCCAGCCGAAGATGTCTCAGCCCATCTTCGCCCCGCTAGAGGGGATGCATCCCTATTCCCCCCACGCAGCGAATGCATCGTTGAACGCGCGTTCGCCGGGGGGGCCTTTTTCGATGGCGATGATGGCGCGGCGCTGGTTGGCGTAGACCAGCGGCACGTCGAACCACGAGCGCTCCTTCAGTAGCTGCAGGTTGCGCGAGCGGTCGGCCTCGACATTCGACAGCCCGACCAGGAAGAAGCCGTCGGTGACCTTGACCGCGAGGCCCGCCAGCGGCGTGCCGCGCGCCTGCTCGTTGGATTTCATCAGAATGCCCGGCACGTTGGCGACGCCGCCGCCGGCGAAATCCTGCGGCAGGATGAAGGTCAATTCCGCGGTGTGGCTGGCCGGCAGCGAGGTGTCGGTGTTGCGGCGGAACGACATCGTCATCTTGAACTTGCGGTCGGGTATCTCGATATCGGCGCGCACCGCCAGATCGGCGTTCTGGCCGGCCCCGGCCTTGATCGTTTCGGTGCGCCAGACCACCGAGCCGACATATTGCTTGCCCTTGGGATCGGCAGGATCCTCGTCATACAGCACCACCCGCTGCGCCACCGGCGCGACCTGTTCGGTGGACGGCGGCTGGCCGACGCGGTCGGGTATCTTCGGCTTCGACAGCGGCGCCGAAGTATCCTTTGGCGCTTCCACCACCGTCGCGGCGGGCTTGAACAGCCCGCTCACGGCCGTCACCACCGACCTGCCCCACAGCACCGCGGCGGGAACCACGATCAGGACGATGCCGACCGCGATCGCGCTCTTGAACGGAAACTGCGCGCCGGTGCCGGTGCGCCGCTTCGGCTCGCGGTCCATTTGCGGACGCGGGCGCAACGCCGGCTGTTGCGGCGGCGGCGCGTAGCGTTCGGCCTCTTCCGCCGACTCGTCATAGGAATACGACGCGTCGGGATCGGCGCCGCGGTTCTCCATTCCCGGCTCGAGCCGGTCGAACTCGGGCGACGGCGACGGCACGTTGGCATAGGTTTTTCGCGCGGCGCGGCTGGCCTGGGCCGCGGCGCGGCCGAGATCATCGGCATCGGCGGTGATGTCGCGGAAGCCGCGCATGCCCGGCGCCTGCGGCGGAGTATTGTCATAGCCGCGGCGCGGCGCGCCGGTCCTTTCGCGGGTCGGCGGCAGCGCGGGATCCTGCATCGGGACCTGCGGCTGGGATGACGGCGGTTGCGGCCGCGGCAACGGCGCGTCGGCGCGCAGATTGCGCTGCGTGCGCTGGTCCTGTCGCTCCGGCCGGTCTTCCTGTCCGAGCGGCGGGCGATCGTTCCGCGATGGCGGCGACGAAGGGCGCGGTTGCGATGCAGGAGACGCCGGCTCGCCTGGCCTGCCGGCCGGCCGGGTGTTGGCGCGGAAGGCGTCGCCGGCGCGGGCGCCGCCGCGCGAAGCATCGCGGGCACGCTGGGCGGCTTCGGATTCGACCTTGCGCACGGCCTCTTCCAGCGACAGCCGCTCGCGGGTGATTTCGGCTTCGCTCAAGGGCGGTTGCACGCTGCGCAGCTGACCGATCAGCGCCTCGCGCGCGCGCACATAGAGCGCGCGGCGGCTCTCGCCGGGGGCACTGGGATCCAGTCCGGCAATGGCGCGGGCAATCAGCGGGTAGTAATCAGCCATCTCTGCTCAACATGGGGGCTTTCCGGTAACATCTCGTTAAGCCTCGAACGGGTTCTGAACCAGAATAGTATCTTCGCGTTCCGGGCTGGTGGAAAGTAAGGCAATCGGACATCCCACCAATTCCTCGACCCGGCGGACGTATTTGATGGCCTGCGCCGGCAAATCCGCCCAGGAGCGGGCATGGGCGGTCGGCTCCTTCCAGCCCTCGATGGTCTCGTAAACCGGCTTGATTCGGGCCTGCGCCCCCTCGCCAGCCGGCAGATGGTCGATTTCCTTGCCGTCCAGCGTATAACCGGTGCAAACCTCGATCGAGTCGAAGCCGTCGAGAATATCGAGCTTGGTCAGTGCCAGGCCATGGATGCCGCAGGTTCGCACGGTCTGGCGCACCAGCACCGCGTCGAACCAGCCGCAGCGGCGCTTGCGGCCGGTATTGACGCCGAATTCCTTGCCGCGGCGGCCGATCTCCTCCCCGATCGCATCGTGCAATTCGGTCGGGAACGGCCCCTGCCCGACCCGGGTCGTATAGGCCTTGCAGATCCCCAGCACATAACCGACCGCGCTCGGTCCCATGCCGGTGCCGGTCGCCGCCTGCGCCGCCACGGTGTTGGACGAGGTGACGTAGGGATAGGTGCCGTGGTCGACATCCAGCAGCGCGCCTTGCGCGCCCTCGAACAGGATGCGCTTGCCCTCGCGGCGTTTCTGGTCGAGCAACCGCCACACCGTTTCCGCATAAGGCAGCAATTTCGGCGCCAGCGCGGTCAACTCTTTCAGGATTCCGCCGCCATCGATTTCTTCCAGGTTGAGGCCGCGGCGCAGCGCATTGTGATGCGCCAGCAGGCGGTCGATCTTGTGCGGCAGCGTATCCAGATCGGCGAGATCCATCAGCCGGATCGCGCGGCGGCCGACCTTGTCCTCGTAAGCCGGCCCGATGCCGCGCCTCGTGGTGCCGATCGCGGTGATCGCATTGGAAGATTCACGGATCGAATCGAGATCGCGATGCAGCGGCAGGATCAGCGTGACGTTTTCGGCGACCCGCAGGTTTTCCGGGCTGACGGCGACGCCCTGGCCCTTGAGTTTGGCCACCTCGTCGAGGAACGCCTGCGGATCGAACACCACGCCGTTGCCGATCACCGCAAGCTTGGAGGGCCGCAACACGCCGGAGGGCAACAGCGCCAGCTTGTAGGTTTCGCCGTTGATGACCAGGGTGTGGCCGGCATTGTGACCGCCCTGGAAGCGCACGACGATGTCGGCCTGCTCCGACAACCAGTCGACGATTTTGCCCTTCCCCTCGTCGCCCCATTGCGCGCCGACGACAACAACATTGGCCATTTCGCTGAAGTCCCTGCAGCTTGATGATGCGCCCAGCCTAAATCACGGCCGGGGCCGCTCGCATGCGAGGCATCCCATCGGATAAAGGATGCGGGCTATCGACGCAAGCCGCAACGCCCGCAAGGAAGGGTCCCGAATCGGATTCAACGCGTTGATATCCCATAAAAATTCGTAACTATGGCTACGGTGCGGCAGCGCCACCCGACCAATGGACACGGCGCCGGCCGGTTGTGAGAGGACATCCGGTCCCACCTGCGCCTATCGAGCCTTTTCTTTCTCTTTGCACATCACTTCGCGGTCCACCTGCCACAGCGAGATGCGCTGATCCGGCGGCAGATACATCGCATCGCCGGGCTTGACCGCGAAAGCGTCGACGAAGGCGCTCTGGTTGCGCAGCGTGCCGTCGGCGCGGAACTGTCCGGGCGAATGCGGATCGACCTTGAGGCGTTCGATGCGGAATGCATCGCGGACCTTGTCGTGCCAGATTTGCGCGAAACTGATGAACAGGCGCTGCGCGCCGGTGTAGCTGTCGATCACCGGCGCGGGGCAGCCGCCGAGCGACAGGCGATAGGCCCGCTCGGCAATCGCAAGGCCGGCATTGTCGGCGACGTTTTCACCCAGCGTCAACGCGCCGTTGACGTGATAGCCGGGCAGCGGGCTAAAGGCGTCGTACTGCGCGACAAGGCTGCGGGTCTTGCCTTCGAACCGTTCGCGATCCTCTTCCGTCCACCAGTTGCGCAGATTGCCTTCGCCGTCGAAACGGCTGCCCTGATCGTCGAAGGCGTGGCTGATCTCGTGGCCGATCACCGTGCCAATGCCGCCGTAATTGGCGGCATCGTCGGCGCCGGCGTCGAAGAACGGCGGTTGCAGGATGCCAGCCGGAAAGACGATCTGGTTGCGGCTGGCGCTGTAGAATGCATTGACGGTCTGCGGCGCGGTAAACCATTCGGCGCGGTCGACCTCGCGGCCGAGCTTGGCCATCCAGAAATCGTAGATGAAGCGGCGCCCGCGCATGACGTTGCCGACGAGATCGTCGCGCCGGATCGCCAGCCCGGAATAGTCGCGCCACTTGTCGGGATTGCCGATCATCGGGCGGATCGCCGCCAGCTTGTCGAGCGCCTGGCGGCGGGTCTCGGGGCCCATCCAGTCGAGCGTCGAAATGCTTTCGCGATAGACCGCGATCAGGTTGGCGATCATGGCATCGGCCCTGGCCTTGCTGGCCGGCGGAAAATAGCGTTCGACATAGAGCCGGCCGAGCGCAAAAGAGAGCAAGCGATCGGTCAGTGAAACGCCGCGCTTCCAGCGCGGCTGGATCTCCGGCACGCCGCGCAGCGTGTGCTGCTCGAAGGCAAAATCCTCGGCGACATAGGGCGCCGAAAGATAGGGCGCATAGGCGCTGAGCAGGTTGTAGGTCAGATAGGCCTGCCAGGTCGCCAGCGGCACCTCGCGCAAAACCCCGCCGACGCCGTCGAAATAGCTCGGCTGCGCCACGATCAGGGTATCAACGTCCGCCCCGACGCCACCGGCGGAAAGGTAAGACGGCCAATCGTCATTGCCGACCAGCGCCGGAAGTGCCGCGATATCGCGTTTGTTGTAGGTCTTGAGCGGGTCGCGGTTTTCGACCCGCGTCCATTGCAGGCGCGCCAGCGCAGTTTCAAGCGCGACGATGGCGTCGGCGCTGGTGTCGGCCGCCGGCTCGCCGGCGAGCGTGAGCAATTTGACGATGTGGTCGCGATAGGCGGTCCGGATCGCCTGAAAATGCGCGTCGTCCTTGAGATAGTAATCGCGATCCGGCAGGCCCAGACTGCTTTGCTCCAGATGCGCGACGTAGCGCGTCGCATCGTGCTCGTCCGGCGCAATGTTCAGTCCCCAGGGGATGCGCACCTGAAGGCGGGACAAATAGGCGAACAATGCGGGCAGCGCCGCCTTGTCATGGAGGTCGTGGATGCGTCGCAGTTCGTCGCGCAGGCCGTCGAGGCCCGCAGCCTCGACGCGCGCCTCGTCCATGAACGAACCGTAGAGATCGCTGAGCTTGCGCGGCTCACTGCCATCGGCGCTGCCGGGATCGATGCCCTCGATCACGTCGCGCAATTGCTGCTGGGTCGCCTCGCGCACCACCGAGAAGGTGTCCCAGGCGGCGCGGTCGGCCGGTATCGGCGTCGCCGCCAGCCACTTGCCGTTGGCGAATTGCCAGAAATCCTCCTGCGGCCGCACCGCCGGATCGATCGACGACAGGTCGATGCCGGAACGCGGTTCCGCCATCGCCGCCGCCGGAAAGGCCGCACCGATCACCAAAGCGAGAATGAATTTCCGCAACATGGCCGCAGGATAGACCAACGCGCCGGAGTTTTCCAACCGTCGGAACAAAAGGCGGGAATGCCGCTTTCGCGCATGGTCGCGATGCATCTGAACCATTGATGCGCGGTGAAAATCCGTGTCTGTGAAGCGTGCCGGGCTACATTTCCGGCCCGGCACCGAACGCCGGGCGGGCCGCGGCGCTATGAACCGGCCTGTCGAGAATGTCCGCCTCCAATCCCACCTTCAGCGCCGCAGCCTCCGCCGGCAATTGGCTCGCCAACCAACCCTATCTGCTGCTCTGCATCACCGCGATGTGCTGGGCCGGCAACGCCATCGTCGGCCGCCTCGCCGCCGGACATATTCCGCCGGTGACGCTGTCGTTCCTGCGCTGGTCATTGGCGTTTCTGATTGTTCTCCCTCTTGCGTGGAGACACCTCAAGCGCGACTGGGCCGCGATCCGAGCCGGGCTCGGCACCATGATTTTTCTCTCGGTTACCGGAATTGCCGCCTTCAACGCCCTGCAATACTGGTCGCTTGAACACACCACGGCGTTGAACACGCTGTTGCTGCAGTCGGCCGGACCGCTGTTCGTCGCGATGTGGTCGCTGGTGCTGTTCGGGATCCGGCTGACGCCGGCGCAGGCCGGCGGGATCGCGCTGTCGCTGATCGGCGTGCTGGTGATCCTGCTGCACGGCGACCTGACGACGCTCACCAGCATCGAATTCAACAAGGGAGATATCATCTTCACCGTCGCACTGTTGATCTTCGGCCTTTATTCGGTGTGGTCTCCGAAGCGTCCGGAGATTCATGGCCTGTCGTTCATCGCCTTCACCTTCGGATGCGGCGCGGCATGCCTCATTCCGCTGGTAATCCGCGAACTGTACACGCGCCCGGTGATGGCGCTCGATATGACGAACCTGCTGACGCTGTTGTACGTCGCGGTGTTTCCCTCGACGCTGGCGTATCTATGCTTCAATCGCGGCGTGCAACTGATCGGCGCCAATCGCGCTGCGCCGTTCTTCCATGTCGTGCCGGTGTTCGGATCGGTAATGGCCATCGTCTTCCTCGGCGAGCGTCCGCAATTGTTTCACATTGTGGGCTTTGCGCTGGTGATGGCCGGCGTGTTCGCAGCGTCCCGAAAGCCCGCGACCGCGGGTTAACGGAATTCCTTTCAGACGAGACCGACCACCCGGGATAAGCAGGCTAAAATCCTCCCGTTAGCGCATCATAGCAGCTTTCCGGGAGAGTTCGGCATCGCCGAGACCCTATTGATTTGGCGGCAAAATCATGTCGCTTATTCACCCCTGAAGACCTCCATCCAGGCGCAAAACCGGCGCCGATGGATATGAGGCAGGAGCCTGGGTTTGGCAGGGAAGAAAAACACCGTGAAGCCCGGCGCCGGGTTGGCCGCTCTCAAGCGCGCCAACGCCAGCCTGCAACGGCAATTGGACGAACAGATCGCCGGGCGCGAGAAAGCCGAAAGCAAGACAGTCCGGTTGACGAAAGACCTGCGCGCGGCCCGGTATGGTCAGGCCGCCAGCGCCGAAATCCTCCGCGCCATTGCCAGCAACTCAGGCGACGCCGACCGGTCGCTGCGCGAGATCACCAAGATCACCAAGCGCCTGTTCGCGGCCTCAAGCGTATCGATCTTTGTCGCCGGCGATGACGCGTGGACCCAGGTCATCCACGACGGTCCAAGCTCGAAACGTATCGGCGCCGAAGTCCCGGTGGCCCAGCTTCGCATTGGAAGTCACAGTCTGCCGGGTGCGACGTTCAGTGAAAACCGGCAGATTCACCTGCCCGACGTCAATAACGTCGATCCCGCGATTGCCGACTGGCCGGGCCTGGCTCCAGCACGTGCCGCGGGCAGCCGTACGATTTCCGGAACCCCGCTCCGGCGCGCCGCTAAGGCGATCGGCGTTCTCATCGTGCATCGCGACCGGCTGGCTCCGTTCACAGCCGGAGAGCTTGCGTTGCTGCAAAGCTTCGCGGATCAGGCAGCCATCGCCATCGAGAACGCGCGGCTGTTCAATGAAACGCGAGAGGCGCTGGAGCGGCAGACTGCAACGGCCGACATCCTCAAGGTGATCGCCTCCTCGCCATCGGACGTAGAGCCGGTATTCGAAGCCATCGCCGAAAGATCGAACCGGCTGGTCGAAGGCCTGTCGACCGCAGTGTACAGCCTCCGCGACGATGCGCTGCACTTGATGGCTTTCACGCGAACCAATCCCGAGGCCGATGCAGCCCTGCAAGCGTCGTTTCCGCGACCGATGTCCGAGGCTAGCTGGGGCGAGCAGATCCGCAATGGGGAGGTTGTCGAGATTCCTGACTTTGAAAGCACGATCGAAGCGGCCCAACAACCCGACTTGCGGGAAATGGCGCGGTTGCGCGGTTTCCGCAGCCTGCTGTTCGTCCCGCTGCTGCGCGATCGGGTCACGATCGGGATGATCAGTGTGACCCGCAGCGAGCCGGGTACATTTGCTCCCCATCACGTCCTGTTGCTGCAGACGTTCGCCGACCAGGCCGTGATCGCGATCGAAAATGTGCGGCTGTTCGACGAGGTGCGGGCGAAGACCCGCGACCTCACGGAAGCGCTGACCTACCAGACCGGCAGCGGCAATATCCTGAAGGTGATCGCTTCCTCGCCGACGGATGTCGGGCCGGTCCTGACGGCTATCGCCGAGAATGCCGCCGAACTCTGCGATGCCTACGATGCCGCAGTGGTGCTGCGAGATGGCGGTGATCTTCGTTTCAGCGCACATCATGGGTCGATACCGATCGGTCTGGAGAAATGGCCGATTAACCGCAACTGGACCGCCGGACGCGCCTTCCTGGATCGGAAGCCAGTGCATATTCACGACCTGCGCGCAGACGAAAATGCCGATTTATCGGACGGTCGGGAATTGTCGCTTCGCATGGGCCATCGCAGCATTTTGAGCGTGCCGTTGCTGAGCGAGAACGAGAGTATCGGTGCGATCGTGCTTCGCCGGATGGAAGTGCATCCCTTCAGCGACAAGCAGATCAGCTTGTTGCAGACCTTCGCCGATCAGGCGGTGATCGCGATCGGCAATGTCCGGCTGTTCGAACAAGTCCAGCAACGCACCAGGGAATTGTCGCAATCGTTCGAAGAATTGCGCACCGCCCAGGATCGCCTCGTACAGACCGAGAAACTGGCCTCGCTCGGTCAGCTCACCGCCGGTATCGCCCACGAAATCAAGAATCCGCTTAATTTCGTCAACAATTTTTCGGCGCTGTCGGCGGAATTGATCGATGAACTGAACGACGCGCTCAAGCAGGCAACGATGAACGAAAAAACCCGCGAGGAAGTCGACGAACTGACGAAGATGCTGAAGGACAATCTCGAAAAGGTGGTGCAGCACGGCAAGCGGGCCGATTCGATCGTCAAGAACATGCTGCTCCATTCGCGCGAGGGCTCCGGCGAGCACCGGCCCGCCGACATCAACGCGCTGCTGGATGAGAGCCTCAACCTCGCCTATCACGGCGCCCGCGCCGAGAAGCCGCAATTCAATGTCACGCTGCAACGTGACTTTGACGCGACGGCGGGCGCCATCGAGGTATTTCCGCAGGAAATCACCCGCGTCTTCCTCAATTTGATCTCGAACGGATTTTATGCCGTCACCAAGCGCAAGACGGATGACGGCGGTCCGGATTTTGAACCGGCGGTCATCGCGGCTACACGAAATCTCGGCGGCAGCGTGGAGATCCGCATCCGCGATAACGGCACCGGCATTCCGGATGCAGTGAAGGAAAAGATGTTCAATCCGTTCTTCACGACCAAGCCCGCCGGCGAAGGCACCGGCCTTGGCCTGTCGATGAGCCATGATATCATCGTCAAGCAGCACGGCGGCACCATCGATGTCGAGACCGAGCCCGGCCGGTTCACCGAATTTCGGATCGTGTTGCCGCGAACAAGCAGTCTTCAAGAAAAAAAGCGAGGTCAGTCGTGAGCGTTTTGGTACTGGTGGTCGATGACGAGCCGGACGTGGAAGCCTTGTTCCGCCAGCAATTCCGGCGCGACCTGCGCGCGCAGCGTTTCATGATGGATTTCGCGAACTCGGCGGCCGACGCGCTGGCCCGCATCGCGGGCACCATCGAGCAGTCGCTGATATTGATCCTTTCGGATATCAACATGCCCGGCATGACCGGTCTCGAAATGCTGCCCAAGGTCCGGGAATTGCGGCCCGAGGTTCCCGTCATCATGATCACGGCCTACGGCGACCCCGAAACCAAGCGCAAGGCGATCGAAGGCGGCGCGACTGGGTTGTTGACCAAGCCCATCGACTTCACGTTACTGAGGGAAGAAATCGACACCAGGCTGCAACAAGTAAATTGAGCGGCGATCAACGCCACTTGCGGGCACGAAGGAGACTACCATGAACGAGGCGACCCCGATTCAGGCGGCGAGGAATGTCGAACTCGGCGCCAGCGGCGAGGAATTCCAGAACCTGCACGAGTTCGTCCGCAAGGCGCGGGCCAACCTGCATCAGAACGCCTGGGATTATATCGTCGGCGCCGCCGAGACCGAAACCACGATGCGCCGCAACCGCATGGCGCTCGACGAGATTGCGTTCCGGCCGCGGGTGCTGCGCAATGTCGCCAGGGTCGACGCGTCGGTCGAAGTGTTCGGCCGCAAATTGCGCCTGCCGGTGATGCTGGCGCCGGTCGGCGCGCTCGAGAGCTTCGATCCCGGTGGCGCCGCCAGCGTCGCGCGCGCCGCAGGCTCGTTCGGCGCCGCCCATATGATCAGTTCGGTAACGGAACCGGGCCTCGAGAACGTGGCCAAGGCCGCGCCCGACGCGCTGCGCATCTTCCAGCTCTATGTCCGCGGCGACGACGCCTTTGTCGAGGATCACGTCAGCCGCGCCGTCGCAGGCGGATACACCGCGTTCTGCCTCACCGTCGACACCGCGCATTACAGCCGGCGCGAACGCGACATCGCCAAGCGTTATGTCCGCGCCAGCCGCGCCCGCTCCACCGGAGGCGATTTCCAGAAGGGGCTGGAATGGCGCACCGTGAAGCTGATCAAGGACAAGTACAAGATACCGCTGATCCTCAAGGGCATCGCCACCGCGGAGGACGCTGCCATCGCGCTCGATCACGGAGTCGAATGGGTTTACGTTTCGAACCACGGCGGGCGCCAGCTCGACCACGGCCGCGGCTCGATGCATGTGCTGCCGGAAATCGTCAAGGCCATCGCCGGTCGGGCCAGGATCATGGTCGACGGCTCGTTCTGCCGCGGCGCCGATATCGTCAAGGCGATCGCATCGGGCGCGGATATCGTGGGCATCGGCCGCCTGCAATGCTGGGCGCTTGCCGCCAAGGGCGAGGCCGGCGTGGTGCGGATGCTGGAGCTATTGGAGGACGAGGTGGTCAGGTCGCTGGGCCTGCTCGGCGTCACGTCTTTCGCGCAGCTCGACAAGTCCTATCTGCATCCGGCAACGGCGACCAACCTGCCCCACGTCTTCAGCGCCTTCCCGCTGCTGGAGATCGAGCCTTACAGGTATTGAGGGCGTCACCTTTCCCACGGGGAGAGGTCGAATTGCGAAGCAATTCGGGTGAGGGGTTGCGGTCCAACGATAGACTTGAACCCCCCATCCCAACCCTCTCCGTCTGGGAGAGGGGGCGCACCTTTCGTTCTGCTACACCCTACTCAATCTTGAATTTGCTGTACGCCTCGGCGGTCGCGATGATGAGGTGCTCGGCACAGCCGTTGCGGCGATGCGGATCGCTTCGGGTTTCGTAATCGTGCGACGTCATCATGTCGATGAAGGCGGCGACGGACGGATAGTACACCAGCGCCAGGTAATCCCAGTCATTGCCGTGCCGGGTCCCAAGCGCGACCGCCTTGGCATCGCCGGTCCACAGCAAGGTGCCGCCGCGCGCCTTGATCATCGGCACGGTCAGGGCGCTGTAGCGAAGATAGGCATCCCAGCCGCTGCCATTGCCGTCGAGCGAGCGGTCGAAGAACCGCATCAGGTTCACCATCACGACCGGCCCCTGATGTTCCAGTTGCTTGAGGCCTTCGATATTCAGCAAATCCACGCCCATTGACCGTCTCCTTGATCGCAGCGCCCGGGAACGCATTTTCAACTCCGGCGCCTTACCGGCTTCCGCTTTGCTTTCGGGCAGGCTAGCCTGTCCGGCAGGGAACCTGTCAAGAAACGCCGAAATCGAGAAGCAGTGTCAATTTCGCGTCGATAACAAGACCGAAAATCAATCGGGAGATGAAATGTCGAAGTTCAGGATTGTGACGCCGAAAGGCGCGAGTTTTACCGTCGCCGGTGGCGGCTATGGTTATGAGAAAGAGGCGCTCGATCCGATCGATGCCGAGATCGTCGAGGCGCCGGCCAACGAGGCGGAATTCATCGCCGCCGCGAAGACCGCCGACGCGATCTACGCCAAGGGCATGCCGATCACGAAAACCATCATCGACGCGCTGCAAAACTGCAAGGTCATCACGCTCGGCAGCGTCGGCGTCGACAGCGTCGACGTCAAAGCCGCGACCGCACGCGGCATTCCCGTCACCAACATCCCCGACACCTTTATCGAGGAAGTCGCCGATCACGCTATGATGCTGCTGCTGGCGGGTTTCCGCCGGCTGGTCGAACAGGACAAACTGGTGCGCACCGGCCGCTGGTCGGAGGGCCGTCCCGCCTTGCTGAAGATTCCTAGGCTGATGGGGCAAACGCTGGGCTTCATCTCGTTCGGGCGGGTGGCGCGCGCGGTCGCGAAACGCGCCGCACCGTTCGGATTGCGGATGATGGCCTACGATCCGTTCATCCAGGAGACGCTGATCTCCGATCACGGCGTGTTGCCGGCGACCTTGTCCGAAGTGCTATCGCAATCCGACTTCCTGTCGATGCACGCCCCTGCCCGGCCCGAAGTCCATCACATGCTCGGCGAGAAGCACTTCAGGCAGATGAAGCCGAACGCCATCTTCATCAACACCGGGCGCGGTCCGACCGTGGACGAAGAGGCGCTGATCAAGGCGTTGCAGGAAGGCTGGATCGCGCACGCCGCGCTCGACGTGCTGGAGAAGGAGCCGCCGTCGCACAACAATCCGATGCTGGGCATGGAGAACGTCACGCTGACGGCCCATGTCGCTTCGGCCTCGGCGCGTTTCGACGAGGCGCGCAAGCGGCGCGTCGGCTATGAATTGTCGCTGGTGCTGTCCGGCATGTGGCCGGTGAGTTGCGTCAATCCCTCGGTGCTGCAAAACACCTCGCTGCGCCGCTGGCAACCCGTCAGCATGGACCGCGGCCCGAACAGTTAGCAGGCGCCAACAAGACGGTTCCGGTCGCGATCGGGCGCGGTCAAGGAATAAGCCTCTCGTATCCTAAAACGCCAGCGCCTTGGCCTGCTTCACCTGCGGCAGCGCCTGCACCTTGGCGAGCACCTCCGGCGGCACCGCGCCGTCGACCTCGACCAGCGCGATGGCGTCGCCGCCCTGTTTGGTTCGGCCGAGATGGAAGGTCGCGATGTTGATTTTGGCGTCGCCGAGCAGGCCTGCGAAGCTGCCGATGAATCCGGGCTTGTCCTCGTTGGTGACGTAAATCATCGATTTGCCGAACTCGGCGTCGACCCGGATGCCCTTGATGTCGACCAGCCGCGGCTTGCCGTCGGCATAGACCGTACCCGACACCGATCGCTCCTGCCGCTCGGTGGTGACGGTGACCGTGATCAGGCTTTCGTAGTCGCTCTGCGCCGCGCGCACGATCTCGTCGACCACCATGCCGCGCTCCTTGGCGACGACCGGCGCCGAGACCACGTTAACGTCGCCGAGCATCGGCCGCAGCAGCCCCGACAGCGCCGCCGAGGTCAGCGCCTTGATCTTCATCTCCGCGACGTGACCCTCATAGGTGATCTGCACCTTCGCGATGCCGGTCTCGGTGAGCTGGCCGGCGAACGAGCCGAGCTTTTCGGCAAGTTCAATGAACGGCCTCAGCTTGGGCGCCTCCTCCGCGGTGATCGACGGGAAGTTGACCGCGTTGGAGATCGCGCCGGACAACAGATAATCCGACATCTGTTCGGCTACCTGCAACGCGACATTTTCCTGCGCCTCGGTGGTGGCGGCGCCCAGATGCGGCGTGCAGATCACATTGGGATGACCGAACAGCACGTTGGAGGTGGCGGGCTCCTCGACGAATACGTCGAACGCCGCGCCTGCGACATGGCCGGAATTGAGCGCATCGACCAGCGCCTGCTCGTCGACCAGTCCGCCGCGCGCGCAATTGATGATGCGGACGCCCTTCTTCATCCTGGCCAGCGCCGCCGCGTCGATGATGTTGCGGGTTTTGTCGGTCAGCGGCGTATGCAGCGTGATGAAATCGGCGCGCTTCAACAGGTCGTCGAGTTCGACCTTTTCGACGCCGATGTCCTTGGCGCGCTCCGGCGACAGGAACGGATCGTACGCGATCACCTTCATCCGCAGGCCCAGCGCGCGGTCGGCGACGATCGCGCCGATGTTGCCGCAGCCGATCACGCCGAGCGTCTTGCCGGTGATCTCCACCCCCATGAAGCGGTTCTTCTCCCACTTGCCGGCCTGGGTCGAGGCGTCGGCCTGCGGAATTTCGCGCGCCAGCGCCAGCATCAGGGTGATGGCGTGTTCGGCGGTGGTGATCGAATTGCCGAACGGCGTGTTCATCACGATGATGCCCTTGGCCGTGGCGGCGGGAATCTCGACATTGTCGACGCCGATCCCGGCGCGGCCGATCACTTTCAGCCGCTTTGCCTTCTCGATGATTTTCGCCGTGGCCTTGGTGGCGGAGCGGATCGCGAGGCCGTCGTAATCGCCGATGATCTCGGCGAGTTTTTCCTTGTCCTTGCCGAGATTGGGCTGGAAATCCACGTCGATGCCGCGGTCTTTGAAAATCTGCACGGCGGCCGGCGACAGCGCGTCGGAAATGAGAACTCTGGGTTTTGTCATTTTGTGTTCCTCTGCCCTCCAGCGGGAGGGTTGGCGCCAAGCGCCGGAGTGGGATGATATCTTGGGGAGATTACTTCTCCTCGCCCCGCGCTTGCGGGGAGAGGGTCGGGGTGAGGGGCATCTATCGACGGGTGCGGTGCTCGAAACAGCCCCTCACCCGGCGCTGCGCGCCGACCTCTCCCCGTGAAGAACGGGGAGAGGTTAAGGGAAAACCTATGCCGCCTTGGCGAGCGTGGATTTGGTTTTGGCGAAGGCCCAGTCGATCCACTGCGTCAGCAGTGCTACGTCGCCGGCTTCCACCGTGGCGCCGCACCAGATGCGCAGGCCCGGCGGCGCGTCGCGGTAATGCGCGAAATCGTAGCCGGCGCCTTCCTTCTCCACCAGGGCGACCAGCTTCTTGGCGAAATCCGACTGCGCATCCAGCGTCAGGGAGGTGATCGCGGGATCGATCACCTTCATGCACACCGAGGTATTGGAACGGATCGCGGGGTCCTTTGCCAGGAAATCGATCCACGGCGTTTTCGCTTTCCAGTCCGCCAGCACCTTGGTGTTGGCGTCGGCGCGCGCCATCAGGCCCTTGAGGCCGCCAACCGATTTGCCCCAATGCAGCGTGTCGAGATAATCCTCGACGCACAGCATCGACGGCGTGTTGATGGTTTCACCCTCGAAGATGCCCTGGTTGAGCTTGCCGCCCTTGGTCATGCGGAAGATTTTCGGCAGCGGCCATGCCGGCTTGTAGCTTTCCAGCCGCGCCACCGAGCGCGGGCTAAGCACCAGCATGCCGTGGGCGGCTTCGCCGCCCAGCGCTTTCTGCCAGGAAAACGTCACCGCATCGAGCTTGGCCCAGTCGAGCTTCTGCGCGAACGCCGCCGAGGTCGCGTCGCAAATGGTGAGGCCTTCGCGGTTGGCGCCGATCCAGTCGGCATTGGGGACACGCACGCCGGAAGTGGTGCCGTTCCAGGTGAAGACGATGTCGGTTGAGGGATCGGCCTTGCCGAGATCCGGGATTTCGCCATAGCCGGCATGCAGCCTAGTCACGTCCTTGAGCTTGAGCTCCTTGACGATATCGCCGACCCAGCCCTCGCCAAAGGATTCCCACGCGATGGTGGTGACGGGCCGCGCACCCAACAGCGACCACAGCGCCATTTCCACCGCACCGGTATCGGAGGCCGGCACGATGCCGATCTTGTAATCGGCGGGCACTTCAAGCACTTCGCGCGTCAGTTCGATCGCGAGCTTGAGCTTGGCCTTGCCGATTTTCGCACGATGCGAACGGCCGAGGGCGGCGTCTTTGAGATTTTGGGCGTTCCAGCCGGGGCGCTTGGCACAGGGGCCGGAGGAAAAATGCGGCACATTCGGCCGCAAAGCGGGCTTCGCTGCAGTCATGATCTATCCTTCCAGATAGTAGCCTCCCGTTGGGGGGAGGTGTCCCGCCGCGGTGATTAAGGGAATCGCCCGGGATCGTCAAGGAACTTTGGAAGGATCCGGTGTGATAGCTGACCCGCCATGCGTTTGCGCCGATGGTTGCGCCGGCGTTTGCGAATCCAGCAGTTCAGCCGCATCGGTGACCAGCCGTGCGGCTCTGCGCCGGCTTGCGACTTTCAGGACGCTCTTTTCATCGGCCTGCACGACATATTCTCTGCCGATACGGACAATCGAATAGTTTCTCATGTTCGGTCCCCAAACCGCCCCAGCCCTCCGGGGACAGTCAGCGTGCCACGAAAGACGCCGAGCAAAAATTACGAAAGATCGGTTAGTTTATCGCCCGTTAACCGGAACGAATGCCGAAACCCGTTTCGCAACAGACGCAAGGGCGATGCCGATTGGCGATGGGCAAGCCTGATCAAAATCGCATCGTCATGCCGACATGGCTCGCCTGAAATCCCAGCCGCAGGTAGAACCGCTGGGCATCGACGCGGGTTTGATGGGTCAACAGTTCGACCAGCTTGCAGCCCTTGACCCTGGCCTCGGCAATGGCCCATTGCACCAACTGCTCGCCGATGCCGCGGCTGCGGCAATGGCTGGCGACGCGAACGTCCTCGATCAAAGCGCGCGAGGCGCCTTGCGAACTTATTCCCGGCAGGACGCAGAGCTGCAGGCAGCCCACGACGGAACCGCCGCCCTCCTCCGCGACCATCAGCTGGATGTGCGGATTCTGTTCGAGCCTGTCGAACGCCAGGAAATAGGACGATGGCAGCGGATCCTCGAGCCGTTCCCGCGCGCGGCCGAGCGGATCGTCCGCCAACATCCGCACGATGGCGCCGACATCGTCGCGGCGGGCGCGCCGGATGGTAACCGGAGAAGTCGCGGCCATGATCGCTCCAGTCAGTGCGCCGGCGTCAGCCCGAGAGACCGTTCGGTCTCGCCGATCCAGCGCCGCACGGCGGCATAGCCGTCGAGGTGAAAGCCGCCTTCATGCGCCAGCCTTGTATAGGCCAACAGCGAGACGTCGGCGAGGCTGACGCCTTCACCGACCAAAAATCGGGTCGCGGCGAGTTGCTGTTCCATCCGCGCCAGCGCCGCGTAGCCACGCTTGACCTTGTCGGGATCGAGGTCGGAGGCCGGCTTGCCGAGATAGAGCATCTGGTAGCGGCAGACCGCGATATAGGGCTCGTGGCTGTACTGTTCCCAGAACAGCCATTCGTCCATCTTCGCCGCCGCAAAGGCGTCCGCTGGGATCAGATCGCTACCACGGGCCAGGTAGCGGATGATGGCGTTGGATTCCGCCAATACCCGCCCGTCGTCGAATTCGACGACCGGAACCTGACCCGCATTGTTGAGCTTGAGGAATTGCGAGGTGCGGGTCTCGCGTTTGAGCGTATCGACCGCGATCCACGTGTAGGGCAGCCCGAGCCGGTCGCACACCCATTTCACCTTCAGGCAATTGCCCGATTTGGCATCGCCATGGATTTTCATCGATTGCGCGGGCTCCCGGACCGGAGCGGCATCGGACCAGCCGGGTCATTGCCTGTCAAGGCGGTGTCTCGCCGGCGAGGATCGGAACCGGTCACCGATCGGAATTTGTAGCCGATGCCGTCGCGCGCCAGAATCGGTTCGCCAACTTCACGATTGATTAACGTTAACAAATCATAATCGCCGCCAGTTGAGTGCCGGCAGGAGCGTTTGATGCGTCGATTTTTGATGGCTGTAGTGACGTTTGGAGCTGTGGGCACCGCGCAGGCTGCGGATATGCCCGACTTTCTGCGCGGCAGCGTCCCCGCCGATCAGACGCCGACCCGAAACTGGGATGGATGGTATGCGGGCGGCCAGGTCGGCTATTCAGCGGCAAACATCGATTTCCGCAAAAGCCTCCAGGGCCTGACCAACTTCATTTTTCGCGACACGGTGCTCGAGGATCCGACCTCGCAACTGTCGGCGTTAAGCAGGGCCAACCCGCATACCGCCGGATTCGGCGGTTTCGTCGGCCGCAACTACCAATGGGACGACCTGGTTTTCGGCGTCGAGGCCAATTACAGCTACCTCAACGGGCTCGCAGGCTCGTCCACCAGCTCGATCGGGCCGCTTTTATTCGTCAATCCGAAGGGCGAAACTCCGCCTCCGAACACCACCGATACCTATGCGGTAACGCTGAGCGGAACCGCCGCGGTGCACATCAAGGACGTGATCACGCTCAGGGGCCGCACAGGCTGGGCGACCGGCAATTTCCTGCCCTATGTATTCGGCGGTGTTGCCGTTGGCCGTATGGACGTCTCGCGCTCGGTGACAAGCTTCGTAACCAAGGAGCAGGACGTCACGACCACCAACCTCGGCGTCACGACCACGGTATTCGGCCCGCCGGTTATCATTCCGTCGTTGACGACAACCGTTGGCCAGGAACGCCCCAACAATTTCGTGGTCGGCTGGACCGGCGGTCTCGGCATGGAATACATGTTGTGGAACAACGTGTTCATGCGTGGCGAATGGGAATATATCAGGTTCCTGTCGGTCGAAAATACGTCGGTGACGATGAACACCGTGCGAGCGGGAATCGGCTACAAGTTCTGACGGCGATGTTTCCCACAAGGACAAAAACACAGACCGCCCTTTCGGGGCGGTCTTTTGATTTGTGCGGGAGTTGGCCACCGGTGTGGTGGCCGGTCGATCGACAAACGGTCCCTGCGATCGCTGGCTTTGACGAATCGCCGTCTGCATCGGGGTTCGGTAGTCGCGGCGCGATCTTCCCTTGCTGCTCAGGGACAGACGCATACGCCTGAGCCCGGCGGTGTGCAGCCGTTTACACGTTTCCCGCTCGCGGCATCCAGCATGCCCCTAAGGACGCTGCAGTCCTCTCGGAATCGAGCGCCGGCTGATTGCTCGGCAACGCGAGACCTGTCACCACGCCCAAATGCAGGCTTGTCGGGCGCCGCGAATGCCGGGGGTCTCGGGCAGCTTAAGAATGCCTGCTTGAAGCGGTCCAGCGTAACGCTGCGGTCAGGTTGGCGTCACCATCGTCCCGCTGGCCGGATCCCGCCACCTTGCAGTTGGTCCGCGAGGATTCCCCGCCTTGCGCCGGCACGGCCACATTCGCTCCGAATCGCCCGCGCGGCGCAAAACGAAACGGCGCGGGAAAATCCCGCGCCGTTAACAACCATTAACAGGTAGCTCGATCAGCCCTTGCGGATCAGCGGCGGCGGCGCGTAGACCGGCGGGCTGTTCAGTTCCCAACGCAGGCCCAGCATCACGTCGTTGGAGGTGATGTTGTTGAACGAGAACGGGGCGTGGGTGGTGTTGGTCACTTGATCGAAAGAGTTGGTCGGGCCGGTCATGCCTTTACCCATATCGACGTAGCTGTAGGCAAGCTCCAGCGTGAGGCCAGGACTGACCTTGTAGGCAAGACCCGCATGCAGCGCCCAGGCGAAATTCCACTGCGAAGCCTGACCGGCATAGTTGAAGCTGTGAGCCTGAGCCGGGGCGAGAGTTATGAAATCACCGGTGTCGGTAAAATTGCCGATCGATACCCGCGACGTACCGACACCGGCGCCGATGAACGGCGTGATGCACCACCAGGTACCGAGATCGGCATAGGCGTTGGCGAGAAAGAGAAGTTCCGACTTGGTCGCGGTATAGTTGTCAGTCCCTACAAAACCGGCCAACGGACCGGTTCCGGTGATGACATCGAGGCCGGTGAAATTGGAGTTGCCGCGGTATTGACCGGTGACATCCACCCTGAACCAGTTGTTGAACCGATAACCGACGCCCGCGTCGAAGATTCCGGCGCTACCGAAACCGCTGGTCTGCGTGACCGCCACGTTGTTGTAGGCGGCGGCGTTGGTGTCGAGAACCTTCTTGACGTTCTGATTGCTGAAGCCAATATCGCCGCGAAGATACCATCCGCCGAAATCCTCGATCGGAGGCGGCGCATATGACATCGGCGGCGGCATGATGGAAGGCATGTCCGCGGCAAACGCCGCCGACGACAACAGGGATGCCGCTCCGGCGGCAACGATAGACTTAACGCTACGCATTGGCTTCGTCCTTTTGTCCGGTGAGGCAGACAGCGGAGGCCCCACATCAAAAAACTCACGGTCGGACGATGGCACCAAATGCTTAAGCGTCGCTTAACCCTAATTTTTAAGGTTGATAATCTGTGACTATTTTTCCAGGCGAGGAAGCCGGCCCGCGCAAAAATGGCGGAATCGCCACAATCACTAACAATACGTTGACAAAATCCGCAAAGAGCCTCTGCCCGGGCCGTCCGCGTCAGTGCGCGGACCTTGGCATCTTCGGCAGGAATATCGCGAGCAGCCCGATCGCCGGCAGGAATGCGCAGACCTGATAGACGAATGCGATGCCGGTATGGTCGGCGACCTTGCCGAGCACCGCGGCGCCGAGACCCCCGATGCCGAAGGCGACGCCGAAGAACACGCCCGAGATCATCCCGAACCGGTGCGGCATCAACTCCTGCGCGAACACGATGATCGACGACGTGGTCGACGAGATGATCAGGCCGATGAACACCGTCAGCACCGCGCCCGTGACCAGGCCGGCGTGCGGCAGCGCCAGCGTGAACGGCAGTGCGCCGAGGATCGAAAACCAGATGACGTATTTGCGGCCGAACCGGTCGCCGATCGGTCCGCCGAAGAACGCCCCGATCGCGTTGGCGGCCAGAAACACGAACAGATAGAGCTGGGCGGCCTGGGTCGAGACCCCGAATTTGTCGATCAGGTAGAACATGTAATAGCTCGACAGGCTGGAGACATAGAGCTGCTTGGAGAACAGCAGCGCCACCAGCACCACCAGCGCGATCATGACGCGGCGCGAACTCGGCGCGTCCGGATGCGGCTGGGGCGCAGCGAACTTCCTCGCCGCGATCTGCGGCCGGTACCAGAGCCCGATCCGCCACAGGATGATGATCGCCAGGAATGCGATCGATGAAAACCAGGCGATGCTCGGTTGCCCGAACGGCACCACGATCGACGCCGCCAGCAACGGGCCCATCGCGGAGCCGAAGCTGCCGCCGACCTGGAATACCGACTGCGCGAAGCCGTAGCGCCCGCCCGAGGCCAGCCGCGCGATCCGCGCCGATTCCGGATGGAACACCGCCGAACCGAGCCCGACCAGCGCCGCCGCAACCAGAATCACAAGATACTGGTGCGCGATGCTGAGCAGCAGCAGCCCGAAAAAGGTCGATCCCATGCCGACGCAAAGTGAAAACGGCTGCGCCTTCTTGTCGGTGAAATGTCCGACCACCGGCTGCAGCAGCGAGGCGGTGAACTGGAACGCCAGCGTGATCAGCCCGATCTGCGCAAAGTCGAGCGCATAGTTCTCTTTCAGGATCGGATAGACCGATGGGATCAGCGATTGCATGGTGTCGTTGAGGAAATGCGAGAAGCTGATGCCGCCCAGCACGATGTAGGCCGGGCCTGCCGCGGCCGCCCTGGCCATGGAACCGGACGTCACAACCGGCACCATCATCGGCGCACCCAGAGCTTCTTCGGAGACGACAACAGGCTTGTTCAAGGGATGCTTCCGCAAAAGATTCGCAAACGCCGTGACCGGCACTTCCTACGATGCCGACGCCGCGCCGACCAGCAACAATCGATAATGGCAGCGATGCGCTCGGGTGCGGCCGGTTAGGCTCAGGCCGCCGCGGCGTGACCGAGCGCGGAGACGATGTGATCGACAACTTCCTCGACCAGGATGCGGTCGTCGCCCTCGCCCATCACGCGGATCACGGGCTCGGTGCCGGAAGAGCGGACCAATAGCCGGCCGTGGCCGTTGAGCCGCTTTTCGCCGGCGTCGATGGCCGATTTGACCTCGGCGTCGTCGAGCGGCTTGCCGGTGCGGTAGCGCACGTTTTTCAGGATCTGCGGCAGCGGATCGAAGCGATGACAGACTTCCGACACCGGGCGGCGGAGCTTTTGCACCACCGCGAGTACCTGCAGCGCCGCAACGAAGCCGTCGCCGGTGGTGGCGTAATCCGACAGGATAATGTGACCGGATGGCTCGCCGCCGAGATTATAGCCTTGGCTCAGCATCTGTTCGAGCACGTAGCGATCGCCGACCGGGGTGCGCACGAGCTCGATGCCCAAGCCGTCGAGAAAGCGCTCAAGCCCGAGATTCGACATCACGGTCGCGACGATGCCCGGCCTGGAGAGGCGGCCGTCTTCCTTCCAGCTTTGCGCGATCACCGCAAGCAATTGGTCGCCATCGACCAGATGTCCGCGCTCGTCGACTAGGATAACCCGGTCGGCATCGCCGTCGAGCGCGATGCCGATGTCGGCGCGCATTTCGCGCACCTTGCGGCTCAGGGCTTCCGGCGAGGTGGAACCGCATTCCTTGTTGATGTTGAATCCATCCGGCTCGACGCCGATGGAAATCACGTCGGCGCCCAGTTCCCACAGCGCTTCCGGCACCACCTTGTAGGCCGCGCCATTGGCGCAATCGACCACCACGCGCAAACCATCGAGGCTGAGATCGCGCGGCAGCGTTCGCTTGGCGAATTCGATATAGCGGTCATGAACGCCGTCGATACGGCGGGCGCGCCCCAGGCTCGCGCTCTGCGCAAGGCGCTTGTCGAGCGATTCATCGAGCAACTGCTCGATCTGCCTTTCGACGTCGTCGGAAAGTTTGAAACCCTGCGGGCCGAACAGCTTGATGCCGTTGTCCTCGAACAGGTTGTGCGAGGCCGAAATCATCACGCCGAGATCGGCGCGCATCGACTTGGTGAGCATCGCCACCGCCGGCGTCGGCATCGGGCCGAGCAGCAGCACATCCATGCCGACCGAGGTGAAGCCGGCCACCATCGCGTATTCGATCATGTATCCGGAAAGACGGGTATCCTTGCCGATCACAACGCGATGGCGATGCTCGCCGCGCTGGAACACCAATCCAGCCGCCTGCCCAACCTTGAGCGCCAGTTCCGGCGTGATCAGACCGTTGGCGCGGCCCCGAATCCCGTCCGTCCCGAAATATTTGCGGCTCATGCATCCCCCAGCAGCTTTCGAGGTCTCAAACCGTCCGGCAAGAACCCTCAAAACGCGCGCCCTCATGGCGTGCAGGGGGTTATAATGCCTTCGGTGCTAAAATGGCTTCAAAAAATATGATGAATTATTACCGGCGGCCAATCCCGCGAATGGCACCTAACATATTGGAAAAATTCACTTAACGCTCCAATAACGTCGACAACCGGACAACTCCGGAACCGGGCGCTGCCGCGATCGGCCGCCTCATGGCCCGATCCTGCCGGGCCTTGGCAACGGTCCCGATCGCCCGCCCGCGCCACGTGGCTAATCCTTGCGCTTGACGTGATGGTCCTGTTTGGAGGGTGCCGGCTGGGTCACATTGACCGGGTCGGAGCCGGGAAACGTCTCTTCCAGCCCCTCCTCCAGGGCCTGATCCAGCCGGCGCTTTTCGGTGCCTTTGACGTCTTTGGGATCGGAGCGTGGTCGGGTCATGATGCCCTCCTGGCTGGCGGCGCTATTCCGGCGGAGCGATTTTGCGGATGGCCCAACCATGCTAGATGACTGCCCAAGCGAGAAATACAAGAAGGGTCGGAAACGTCCATGAAACACATCACCTGCATCGAGGATTTGCGTCAGGTTCACAGGCGCAAAGTGCCCAAGGCGTTTTTCGATTACGCCGATCGCGGCTCCTATTCCGAGGAAACGCTGCGCGCCAACCGCGACGACCTTCAGGCGATCAAGTTCCGCCAGCGCATTCTGGTCGATGTCTCCAGGCGCGATCTTTCGACCACGATTCTCGGCGAACCGGCATCGCTGCCGCTGATCCTGGCACCGGTCGGGCTGTTGGGGATGCAATCCGGCGACGGCGAAATTCATGCCTGTCGCGCGGCGCAAGCCGCCGGCATTCCATTTACGCTGAGCACGATGTCGATCTGCTCGATCGAGGACGTCGCAGCCAGTGTCGACAAGCCGTTCTGGTTTCAGCTCTACGTCATGAAAGACCGCGGCTTCATCAAGGCGCTGATCGAGCGCGCCATCGCCGCCAAATGCAGCGCGCTGGTGCTGACCGTGGATCTGCAGGTAATCGGGCAGCGCCACCAGGATATCAAGAACGGCATGACGGTGCCGCCGGAATGGACGCTGTCGAAATTCCTCGATTTCGCCAGCAAGCCGGCATGGGTGTCCGGGGTGTTGCGCGGCAAGCGCCGCACCTTCGGCAATCTGGTCGGTCATCTCAAGGGCACCGACGATATCACGGCGCTGTCGGCATGGATCGCCACGCAGTTCGACACCTCGCTGAACTGGAAAGACGTCGAATGGATCCGCAGCATCTGGCCGGGCAAGCTGATCCTGAAGGGCATCCTCGATGTCGAGGACGCCGAGGAAGCGGCCAAGAGCGGCGCGCAGGCGCTGGTGGCCTCCAACCATGGCGGCCGGCAACTCGACGGCGCGCCGTCATCGATCGAGGTGCTGCCCGAGATCGTCGAGGCCGTCGGCTCGCAGATGGAAGTCATGTTCGACGGCGGCATCCGCTCCGGCCAGGACGTGATGCGCGCGCTGGCGCTCGGCGCCAAATCCTGCATGATCGGCCGCGCCTTCGTTCACGGCCTCGGGGCTTTCGGCGAAGCCGGCGTCGCCAAGGCGATCGATCTGATCCGCAACGAACTCAACGTCACCATGGGCCTGTGCGGCGTCAACAGCATCGCCGAGATCGACGACCACGTGCTGGCGATTTGAGGCGAACGATCGAAAATCCATCGTCGTCCCCGCGAACGCGGAGACCCATAACCACCAATGCCGATGATTTTGGAATGGTGGTTCTACAGCATTGCTGAAACGAGACCACACGGCGTATGGGTACGGGCGTTCGCCGGGACGACTTGTTGAGAGATTCGCGCTTCGCCTCACATCGGCGGCGTAATCCCGTCGCGGCCGACATTGACGCGGTTGGCTTCGAGCACGCCGTCGTCCTTCTTCACCGCGCCGAAGATGATGATCTTGGCGCCCGCTTTGATTTCGGACTTGTCCCCCGCAACGAACGTCACGATCGGCGTGGCCGGCGGCACCACGACTTTCTTTTCGCCATCCTTGTATTTGACCAGGATGATCTGGCCGTCGGCACCCTGGACCGTCTCGGCCACGGTGGCGTTGGTCATGGTCGAGTTGGGTCGCAGATCCCAGGGCCGGAAACCTTCGGCCGCGCCGCGCTGGCTTTCAGGGAAAATATGAACCGCAAGCGCCTTCTGGGTCCCGTCGGGTTCGGGCATCGCCGACACCCCGATGTAAGACCCCGGCTTGATTTCGGACAGCGAGGTCTTGGCAACGCCGAACACCGTCACATTGTCGGTCATGCGGACCGTCACGTCGGCACCCTCGCGCGACTTGATCATGAGCATGGAGCCATCGACATTCTCGATGGTGCCGCGGATGCGGACCGGCGGGGATTGCTGCGCCCACGCAACCGTCGCGAGCGCGGATATTGCCATCAGCGCAGCCAGCAGCGCGCGCGGCTCCGACCAGGAAATTATCGGCATAAATTTTGTCCCTCTGGTTCCCCACCAAACAGGACAACACCGCGGCGGAGGGCCTATTCCTCGCCGCGAGGCGCCAAAGGCCAGCTTCACATCGGCGGCGTGGTTCCGTCGCGGCCGACGCTGACACGGCTGGTCTCGAACGAACCATCCGGCAGCTTGGTCATCAAGGCGATCACCTTGGCGCCGGCCTTGAGGTCGGACTTGTCGGCGGGAACGTAGGTCACAACAGGAGTATCCGGCGAAACCACGACTTTCTTTTCGCCGTCCCTGTATTTGATCAACAACGTGTGACCGTCATTGCCGGCAATGCTCTCCGCCACCGTCGCATTGGTCATGGTGCTGTCGGGGCGCAGATCGTGGGGCCGCGACCCTTCCCCGGTGCCGCGCATGTTCTCCGGAAACAGATGCACCTCGACCGCGTTTTGGCTGCCGTCCGGTCCCGGCACCGTGGTGGCGCCGACGAAAGAGCCGACCTTGATTTCCGCCAGCGCAATCTTGATGATTCCGACCACCCGCATGTCGCCGGTCATATGCAGCTTCACATCTTCGCCGCCGCGCGATTTGACCGACAGCACGTCGCCGTCAACGCCTTCGATGGTGCCGCGAACCCGCGATGGTGTCGGCGGTTGCTGGGCGATCGCGGGCAATGCAACGGCGATCAGCGCGAGCGCGGCCAGCGAACGCAACACGAAACGATGAAATGACATGGGATGTTCTCCGGCGGGCACTGCTTGAGGGGGTGTCGATTAACAGGGGACACCGCGTTTGGTTCGATATTCCGGCTCAAACTTCTGTGAGATCGGCTTCGACCAGCGCGCGAAGCTCCGGCGTGACTTCGGGACGCTGCCCGAACCATAGTTCAAAGCCGCGCACCGCCTGATGCAGCAGCATGCCGAGCCCGTCGGCGATCTTCAGCCCGCGCGCCCGAGCAGCGGATAACAACGGCGTTTCCAGCGGCACATAGACGAGGTCGGCGACAACACCATGCGGCGGCAGCAGGCCGGTATCGACTTCCAGCGCGGGCTGGCCGTGCATGCCGAGCGATGTCGCATTCACCAGCAATCCCGCGCGCGGCAGCAGAGCGGCGATGCCGTCCCACGCCACGGGATGAACACTGGCGCCAAATTGATCCGCCAGCGCACGAGCGCGATCGAAGGTCCGGTTGGCGAGATGCACCCGCTTGATGCCGCGCTCGATCAACCCGAATATCACGGCGCGCGACGCCCCGCCGGCGCCAAGCACCAGCGCATCCTCGATCCCGTCCCATCCGGGCGCGCAGGCGTCGAGATTGTTGATAAAGCCTTCGATGTCGGTGTTGGTCGAGCGCAATTCGCCGCCCTCGTACCACAGCGTGTTGGCCGCGCCGACCGCGCGGGCGCGCCCATCCGGTATCGACAGCGCCAGCGCGCGCTCCTTGTGCGGGATGGTGACATTGGCGCCGACAAAGCCGTGCGTCGACAGATGGAGCACGAATTCGGCAAAGCCTTCGGGGGGAATCGCCTCGATGCTGTAGCCGCCCTCGATTTCAAGTGTTCGCAGCCAGTAATGATGGATCAGCGGCGAGCGCGAATGCGCCGCCGGCCATCCGATCAGACACGCGGCGCGAACCTTGGTCTCGGCGGTCATTGCCAGTCCCGTTGTGCGCCCAGTGAACGGGCGTCACGCCTGCTCAAATCGGGCAAGCCGCGTCCGCTGTCAATGCTGCGAGCGTCGCGCAATAACCGGCAGGCGCGACCCTCAAAACCCGCAGTTTAAAGGTCAGGAAGCATCCCTTAGATTAGATATCTTAAATATCATTTATTGACATTTTAACATCATTACTTATCATGCAAATATGATGTCTCATACCGGCCGGGGTCCCGACAGTGAGGTAGGTCCATGATCACGGCAGCTCAATTGCGGGCCGCCAGGGTGCTTCTCGGCATCGATCAACGCCGGCTCGCCGAACTGTCAGGGCTTTCGGTGCCAACCATTCAGCGCATGGAGGCCAGCGAAACGATGGTGCGAGGCAACGTCGATTCGCTCGTCAAGCTAATCGCCGCATTCGATGCGGCCGGGATCGAGATGATCGACGAAGGAGCCGTCAGCAATTCGCAGGGCCGCGGAGTGCGGTTAAAGATCGGGTCGAGTCCGGCCAGGGATGTTCAATCCAGGGCATCCGGCAGAACCAGGGCGCGGACATGAGTTCTGTGCTGGCTGTCTCCGCTGTCACCTTGCAAATGTCGTGCGTCGCGGCACTGCTGGGCATCGCCATTCTCGCGATAGTTCTGAGCCGCTCACACCGCGCCAGCGCCGTGATCTACGGCGCCACGTCGGTGGTTTGCCTGATTGCAATGCTCGGGTCGCTGTACTGGTTGATCGGCGGCAACACCAATGCCTCGGGCGTGACCTTGCCGATCGGATTGCCGTGGCTTGGCGCCCATTTCCGCCTGGATGCATTGGCGTCCTTCTTCCTGGTTGTGGTCGATCTGGGAGGAGCGGCCGCAAGCCTTTATGGCCTTGGCTACGGCCGCCACGACCCGGCACCGCATCGCGTGCTGCCCTTCTTCCCCGCCTTTCTGGCCGGCATGAATCTTGTGGTGATGGCAGATGACGCGTTTTCCTATCTGCTGTGCTGGGAATTCATGTCGCTCGCTTCCTGGGCGCTCGTCATGGCGCACCACCGCGAACCCGGCAACGCAAGGGCGGGCTACGTCTACCTCGTAATGGCAAGCTTCGGCACGCTCGCATTGCTGCTGGCCTTCGGCCTGTTGGCGGGACCGACCGGGGACTACGGATTTGCGGCGATTCGCGCCGCTCAACATACGCCGTACGTGGCCACGCTGGCGTTGATCCTGATGTTGCTTGGAGCCGGCTCAAAGGCCGGCCTGGTGCCGTTGCATGTTTGGCTGCCGCTCGCGCATCCCGCGGCTCCCAGCCATGTGTCGGCGCTGATGAGCGGCGTCATGACCAAGGTCGCGATTTACGGTTTCATTCGCGTTGTTTTCGATCTGCTGGGGCAGCCGACCTGGTCTGCGAGCGTGATCGTTCTCTTCCTTGGTGGCCTCACCGCCGTCATGGGGATTCTGTACGCAATGATGGAAAAGGACCTCAAGCGCCTGCTGGCCTACAGCACGATTGAAAACGTCGGCATTATCTTCGTCAGCCTCGGCCTTGCACTGGCCTTTCAGGCCAACGGCCTGAAACTGGCGGCGGCACTCGCATTCACGGCGGCGCTGTTTCACGTTCTCAATCACTCTTTCTTCAAGAGTCTGCTGTTCTTTGGGGCCGGCGCCGTCCTGACTTCGACGGGCGAGCGTGACATGGACAAATTGGGCGGCCTCATCCATCGGATGCCGTTCACCAGCTTTGCCTTTCTCGTCGGCTGCGTTGCGATCTCGGCGCTGCCGCCCTTCAACGGCTTTGTCTCGGAATGGCTGATCTTCCAGGCCGTGTTGCAAAGTCCGGAGTTGCCGCAATGGGCCCTGAAGATAATGGTGCCTGCGGTCGGGGCGTTGCTGGCATTGGCTGCCGCATTGGCGGCGGCATGTTTCGTCAAGGCGTTCGGCGTCACTTTTCTTGGGCGGCCGCGCGGCGCGGCGGCGGAAACTGCAGGGGAAGTCGACCGCTACTCGCTTTCGGCCATGTTCATCCTCGCCGCATTTTGCCTGCTGGCCGGGATTTTGCCGGGGCCGGTGATCGACGCGCTGTCGCCGATTTCGATTGCGATCCTCGATGGACGCATGCCGATACAGGCCAACGAGGCCTGGCTTTCGATCGCGCCGATCGCGGAGAGCCGCAGCTCATATAACGGATTGCTCGTGCTGGTATTCATCACGGTGTCTGCTTCGCTTGCGAACTTCTTTATCCACCGCTTCGCCTCTCATGCACTGCGACGGGGACCGGCCTGGGGCTGCGGCTTTTCCGATTCCACCCCGGCGGCACAGTATTCGGCCGAGAGCTTTGCGCAACCGATCCGCCGCGTCTTCGGCACGCTGGTGTTTCACGCCCGCGATCATGTCGAGATGCCGGCCCCCGGAGATACCCGGCCCGCCCGGCTCAGGATCGAACTGCATGATCCGATCTGGGAGGGCATCTACGCTCCGACTGCCGGTGCGATCGGCTTCGCCGCCAATCGGTTCAATAACCTGCAGTTCCTGACCATCCGGCGCTATCTCAGTCTGGTTTTCGCCACCCTCGTTACGCTGCTGCTGGTGCTCGCGATATGGTCGTGATCTCAGACATCCTTGTCCAGGGCGTGCAGATGCTGCTGGTGCTGCTGCTCGCGCCGCTGCTGACCGGCTTCGTGCGCAAGATCAAGGCCCGGCTGCTGCGTCGCCGGGGGGCTTCGGTTTTTCAACCGTATCGGGATCTGTTGCGGCTGCTCCGCAAGGAGGTCGTGCTGGCCGACAACGCGTCGTGGCTGTTCCGCGTCACCCCGTACATAACCTTTGCCGCGATCTGGGTCGCCGCCGCCCTGGTGCCGACTTTCGCCACCGGCCTGCTGTTCAACTGGACCGCGGACCTGATCGCCATTGTCGCGTTGCTTGGAAGTGCACGCTTCTTCCTGGCGCTCGCGGGGATGGACGTCGGCACCAGTTTCGGCGGCATCGGTTCCAGTCGCGAAGTAATGATCGCCGCACTCGCCGAGCCGGCGATGCTGCTGATCGTGTTTTGCATGGCGCTGGTCGCCGGCTCGACCCAGCTTTCGACGGTGGCAAATTTCCTCGCCTCGTCCTACGTCGGATTGCGGGTGTCGCTCGGAATGGCCTTGATTGCGCTCATCATGGTGGCGCTCGCGGAGAACGCGCGAATCCCCGTCGACAATCCGGCCACGCACCTGGAACTCACCATGGTGCACGAAGCGATGGTTCTCGAATATTCGGGTCGCCATCTCGCCATGATCGAGTTTGGCGCCTTTCTCCAGCTGCTGCTCTACATTTCGCTGATCGCCTGCGTATTCGTGCCCTGGAAGATCGCGCTGTTCGGCACCGGCCCGCTGGCATACGCCATCGGCGCCGGCGCCTACATCGTCAAACTCGCGGTTGCCGGCTTCCTGCTCGCACTGTTCGAGACCGCGACGGCGAAAATGCGGGTGTTCCGCATCCCGCAATTCCTCGGTGCTGCGCTCATGCTGGGTCTGCTCGGCACCCTGCTGCTGTTCGTGTCGAGGAGTTTCTGATGCAGATGCACAGTCTCTCCTTCGATGTCTCTCATACCCTCGCCGGCGGCCTGGTTCTGATCAGCTTCATGATGCTGTACCAGGACCGGCTTTATTCGCTGCTCAACGTGTTTGCGCTCCATGCGCTGGTGCTCGCGCTCTCGGTCGCCTGGCAAGCCTTCATTCAGGACGCGCCGCATCTTTACGTGACCGCGGCGATCGCGCTGGTGTTCAAGGCGATCGTCATCCCGGTGGCGCTGCACCGCATCGTCAAACAGCTCGGGATTCACCGCGATATCGAGTCGGCGGTCGGGATCGGCCCGACCATGCTGGCCGGGATGGGGCTGGTCGCCCTCTCCATGGTGCTGATGCTGCGGGTCACCGCGGAGGCCGACCCTCTGGCGCGCGAGGATCTCGCCTTTGCGCTGTCGGTCGTGCTGCTCGGGCTGCTGGTCATGGTGACCCGCCGCAACGCCGTCAGTCAGGTCGTGGGATTCATGTCGCTGGAAAATGGCCTCGTGCTGGCGGCCACCGGCGCCAAGGGCATGCCGCTCGTGGTCGAGATCAGCGTCGCGTTCTCGATCCTGATCGCCTTCATCGTGATCGGCATCTTCCTGTTCCGGATCCGCGAACGCTTCGATTCCGTGGACGTGTCCGCGCTGGATGACTATCGGGGCGAGCACCGATGAGCGTGCCCACTTTCAATCCCGTCGTGGCTGTGCTGCTGATCCCGATCGGCTCGGCGGCGTTGCTGGCCGTGCTGCCCGGCTACCGGCTGACGGCGCGGCTGAACGTGATGGCCAGTCTCGCGACATTTCTTTCGGCACTGTCGCTGTTCGCGATCGACCGTCCGCCGCCCGCGCCCTACGTGCTGGTCGACGATCTGAACATCGTCTTCATCGTGCTCAATACCTTCGTGGGTTTCACCACCAGCATATTCAGCGCCAGCTACATCGCCCATGAACTCGAGACCGGCCGGTTGACGCCGGCCTACCTGCGTTTCTACCACGCGATGTACCAGACCATGATGTTCGGCATGAATCTGGCTTTCGTGTCGAACAATATCGGGTTGATGTGGGTGGCGGTGGAAATCGCCACCCTGACCACCGTGCTGATGGTCGGCATCTACCGCACGCATGCCGCGCTGGAAGCGGCGTGGAAATATTTTATTCTCGGCAGCGTCGGTATCGCGCTCGCATTGTTCGGCACCATCCTGGTCTACATGGCGGCGCGTCCGGTGGTCGGCGAGGGCCAGGACGCCATGGTCTGGACACTGCTGATCCAGCATGCCGACAGGTTCGATCCTGCGCTGCTCAACGTCGCCTTCATATTCCTGTTTCTCGGCTATGGAACAAAGGTCGGCCTCGCGCCGCTGCATGCCTGGCTGCCCGACGCGCACGCCGAGGGTCCGACGCCGATTTCGGCGGTGCTGTCCGGCCTGCTGCTGAATGTCGCGCTTTATGCGCTGTTGCGCTTCAAGATATTGCTCGCTGCCAATCCCCACGCGATTGCGCCCGGTCCGCTGATGGTGACCATGGGCCTGGTTTCGCTCGTGTTCGCAGCGTTCATGCTCTACCGTCGGCGCGACATCAAACGCTTGTTCGCCTACTCCTCGATCGAACACATGGGCATCATCGTGTTTGCGTTCGGAATGGGCGGCCCGCTGGCCAATTTCGCGGGCCTGCTTCACATGGTGATGCACAGCCTGACCAAGTCGGCGATCTTCTACGCCGTCGGCCATATTTCGCAGATCAAGGGCACGCAGCGGATCAGCCGGATCCGCGGCTTGACGGTAACCCATCCGGCGCTTGGCTGGGGCCTGGTGGTGGGCGTCGTCGCGATCGCCGGGTTGCCGCCGCTCGGCATCTTCATGAGCGAATTTCTGGTCGTCAGTTCGACCTTTGCGCGCCAGCCCCTGCTCGCGATCGTGCTGGTGTTCGGGATTTTGCTGGCCTTTGGCGCGCTGTTGTTGCGCCTGACCACGGTCGCATTCGGCACGCCGCGCGGCAGCACGGCGTCGGCGGAGGCTTCCTATGTTCCGATGTTTGCGCATCTGACGCTGGTGCTGATCGCGGGAATCTATCTTCCCGGTCCGTTCGTGGTCTGGTTCCAGCATGTAGCTCGCCTGCTTGGATAATTGAAGGATCAACGGGATATGGCGGCGCTGATCGATCTGATGCTGAAGGGCCACAAGGTCCAGCAACACGGCCCGTGGCCGCGTGTCGTGGTCGATGCGCAGCAGTGGGAGTTTGCGGCGGGCGAACTGCAGCAGGGACGTTGGGGTCTGCTCGGCCTGTGGGGAGAACCCTCGACGGTGCACATGGCGATCATGGATCCGTTCGCCACGGAAATCCTGGTCGTCAGTCTGGACTGCCCCGATCGCCGTTATCCGTCGGTCGGCAGGCATCATCCGCCGGCGCTTCGATTGGAGCGCGCCGTCAACGACCTGTTCGGACTATCAGCGCAAGGTCTTCCCGACACCCGTCCCTGGCTTGATCACGATCGCTGGGGCGTACGTTTCCCATCGGGAGACCGGATCAACGGGCCGTCACAGGCCATGCCCTACCGCTTCCTGCCGGCGGAAGGCAGCGGGCTGCATCAGATTGCGGTCGGACCCGTGCATGCCGGAATCATCGAGCCGGGTCATTTCCGCTTTACGGCAAGCGGGGAGACCGTGGTCCGGCTGGAACAACGGCTGGGATACACCCACAAGGGCGTCGAGCAACTCATGATCGGAGCCAGTCTCGAGCGGGCCGTCCAACTCGCCGGACGGGTATCGGGCGACAGCACCGTCGCCTACGCCTATGCGTTTTCGAAGGCGGCCGAGGCAGCCCTGGAGCTTGGCGCGCCCGATCGCGCGGTTTGGCTGCGGGCTCTGCTGGCGGAACTCGAGCGGCTCGCCAATCATCTCGGCGACATCGGCGCCATCTGCAACGATGCCTCCTTCGCACTGATGCACGCGCATTGCAGCGTGCTGCGGGAGAGCGTCCTGCGTGCTTCCGGTAGCGCATTCGGCCATCGACTGATGCGGGATATCATCGTCCCCGGCGGCGTCATCGGCGATCTCGACGACGCAGGGACGGAAATCATCCAGGCGATGGCGGACAACATCCGCCTGCGCTTTCCCGCTTTGGTCGAACTGTACGACAACACGGCGTCGCTGCAGGATCGTACCGTCGATACGGGTGTGCTCAAACCCGCATTGACCAGGCAATATGCCGCCGGCGGCTACATCGGCCGCGCCTCCGGCCGATCCTTCGACGCGCGCCGGGCCCTTGCCTACCCGCCCTATGACAGCCTGTCCTTTGAGGTGCCCGTCCTCAGCGAGGGGGACGTCAACGCCCGCGTCTGGATTCGCATACGCGAGGTCGAGCAGGGTCTTTCACTGATCGACCAGATACTGAATCGGCTTCCCGAGGGCCGGTTGATGACACCGGCGGGAGATCGGTCGGAGGCGCGGGAAGGCATGGCGATCGTCGAGGGGTTTCGCGGCGACGTGCTGGTCTGGCTACGCTTGCGGGATGGTCGGATCGAACGGTGCCACATGCGCGACCCATCCTGGTTCCAGTGGCCGCTGCTCGAGGCTGTGGTCGAGAACAATATCGTCGCTGACTTTCCACTCTGCAACAAGTCGTTCAACTGTTCCTATTCCGGGCACGATCTCTAAGGACGGCACAAAATGCGCAAGCTGCTTTTTGACAGTCTGTTTCGCCGGCCGTTCACCGAACAGGCGCCGTCCGCAGACGGTGCCGCGGTGATCGAGCTTGCCACCATGGTCGGTCGCGCTGCGCGGCGGCGGCTCGGCCGAAGCCTGTCGATACGCGAGGTCGACGCTGGATCCTGCAATGGATGTGAACTCGAAATCCACGCGCTCAACAACGCCTACTATGACGTCGAGCGCTTCGGCCTGCGCTTCGTGGCCTCGCCGCGCCATGCCGACGTGCTGATGGTGACGGGCCCCGTGACCAAAAACATGCGCGAGGCGCTGGAGCGCACCTATCATGCGACGCCCAATCCCAAATGGGTCGTCGCGATTGGCGATTGCGCGCGGGATGGCGGCTGTTTCGCCGGGAGCTACGCGGTCGTCGGAGGCGTCTCCGACGTGATCCCGGTCGATCTCCACATTGCCGGCTGCCCGCCGAATCCAACGGACATGCTGCAAGGGCTGCTGGCACTGCTGGAACGGGTGGACATCAACGCCGTGACGACTTGAAAGTGTTGTGCGAGCTACCGGGCCCGCTCCATGGCCCGCGAGGAGGACTGCCTGGGTTGCCGGACATTCCTGATCTTTGGGTTTGCCACATGCTCCCTAAGCCGAACGCCCCGCCCGCCGGTCGAACTCGGAACGCCCGGATTGATCAGTTCGATCCCTGCGTTCTCCAGCGCGGAAACCAGTTTCATGAGAGAATCGACGTTGGCCCGGATCACGCCATCGCTGGCTTCCATGCGCTGGATGGTGGGAACCGAAAGGTCTGCCAGATCGGCAGTCTGCCGCTGATCTATGTTCAGCAGCGCGCGGGCGGCCCTGAGTTGGTTGGCCGTGATCATGAAATAGCGGCCTCCGGTTCGATGCGTATTGAATATATCTATACTATCTGAATTACCGTTTCAAGCATCAATTCAGATGCAAAATATATCAACACGCCGTTCGCGCCGTCCAAAGACAGATCGAAGCGGCGACTTTTGTATCGAATTTTTCGCGAGGACTGAACATGGAAACATCATCAGCAAAACCTTGGGATGGTTGCCGGCACAAAAATTACATGATAAGAGATGTTTAATGCATATATTGTGATGCACTACTCTTGAGGTATGGTCCGCCGTGAAATTGCTGGGTCGTTATCAAGGGAGGAACGGGCAGATCGATATCGTCGAGTGTTCCTGGGACGGCACGCGCGTGTACTTCGAGGAGGGCGTCAGGCAAAGCCAGGCCACGCGGGACGGCGAAAGCGTGTTCACCTACGTCAAGCTCATGGACGAACTGCTATCCTGCTCCCAGCAAATCCTCATCCTGGGCTGCGGCGGCGGAAATCTGGCGACCAGGCTGTCGCGTCACGGCAAGAAGTTGACGATGGTCGACATCAACCCGATCAGCTTCGTGCTTGCACATCGGTTCTTCGAACTGCCGGACGAAATACCTTGCATCGTCTCCGACTTCCGAAAATTCGTCTTCGATGACCGCGCCTACTACGATGGCATCGCGATCGACGTTGGCGGCCCGGAATTCCGGTTCACGGACGAGTTCGATGCAGAGACCTGCGACGCCATCCGCGCCCGCCTTGCACCGGGCGGCAGGATCGTGATGAACGCCATGGTGGCAAACGACATTGATCCCACCGTTGACCGGATCGCCGCCCGGCTTGCGGGTGAAGACCTGCGGACATGGATCGTCGACGAGCAAGGCATCGAGAACCGCAATGCCATCATCGCCTGCACGCCCGAGAAGACGCTGGGTTCACGGGCGACGCTCGAACGCGTGATGCGCCAGAGCCATGAACGCTGGTCGATCCGCCGCGGACGATTGCGAAGCCGTGATCTTGCTTGCGGATTGCGCTGACGCCGCAGTTGTCCGGCGTACCGGCGCGAGACACGGGACAACCCGACGCCCACGCCGCCATTCCCGCAAAAGCGGAAATGGCGTGCGCTGGCAAAAAAGGAAGCGACGCCGCCGAAGCTACGCCGCCACCCGGTGCGCCGCGATGATCTGGTCGGCGGCGCGGCCGGTGACCTCGGCCATGCGGTCGAACTGCCGGGTAAAACTGCCGGCGCCGGCGGTTGCCGACCGCAACTCCACGATCAGTTCGCCGATCTCGGCTTCCGGCATCATGGCGCGGACGCGATCCCATCCGGCCCAGCCCTCGCGGGTATCGAAGCCGAGAATCTGGCCGCGCCGTCCCGACAGGATGGCGTTGATCTTGGCGGTAGCCTCGGTCGGACAGACGATCTCGACCACGTGGATCGGCTCCAGCAATACCGGTTGGCACTGCGGCAGCGCTTCGGTGACGCCGATCCGGGCCGCGGTGCGGAACGCCAGATCCGACGAATCCACGCTGTGATAGGAACCGTCGGTCAGCGTCACCTGCACGTCGATGACGGGAAAGCCGAGCGGTCCGCGCAACAGCCCGTCGACAACGCCCTCTTCCACGGCGCCGATATAGTTGCGCGGCACCGCGCCGCCGACCACCGTTTCCTGAAACACGAAGCCGCCGCCGCGCGGCATCGGCTTGACCTCCAGCACCACGTCGCCGAACTGGCCGTGGCCGCCGGACTGTTTCTTGTGCCGGCCGCGCTGGGTGATCGATTTGCGGATCGTCTCCTGGTATCCGATTCCGGGAGCCTGCGATTTGACGTTGACGCCGAAGCGGTCGCGTAACCGCTCGAGGGCGACCCGCAGATGCATTTCGCCCTGCCCCCACAGCACGATGTCGTGGGTCTGGGCGTTGTGGATCATCGTCAGCGACGGATCTTCCTCGTTCAGCCGCAACAGGGCCTGACCGAGCTTGACGTCATCCTTGCGGTCGGCGGCCGCGAGCGCCACGGCCAGCACCGGCGGCGACGGCACGACGCTGACCAGCGATGACGGCGCGGTCTTGCCGCTGGACAGCGTGTCGCCGGTCCTGACGGAATCGAGCTTGCCGAGCGCGACGATGTCGCCGGCCTCGGCTGCGGCGCGTTTGGTGTCGTGGGCGCCGTTCGCCGCAAGGATCCCGGACACCCGGCCGGTCTCGCCGCGTGAGGATTGCAGCGTCGCGCCGTCGTCGAGATGTCCGGCCAGCACGCGCGTCAGCGACAGCTTGCCGCCGTGCTGCAGATGCACGGTCTTGAACACATAGGCCAGCGCATCGCCTTTCGAGGACGCACCGAGACGCTTTGCGGTCGCGGTGACATCGGGCGATTCATGCCGCAGCGCCTTCATCAGGCGCAGCACGCCGTTCTCGCGCAGCGCAGAACCGAGCAGCACCGGGCAGATCAAACCTTCGCGCAATTCGCGGGCGAGGTCGTCGAACACCGCGTCGCGCGGCGGCGCAATGTCCTCGAGCAATTGCTCCATCAGCGCGTCGTCGTGGTCGGCGAGCTTTTCCAGCATCGAGAACCGCGCTTCCTTCTCGCGGTCTAGGTCGCCGCCTTCCAGGGCCACGACTTCGGAGGCCTTGTGTTCGCGATAGACGAAGGCGCGTTCCAGCGCGAGATCGACGAAGCCCGCGATCAAATCGCCGTTCCAGATCGGAATCTGCCGCAGCACCAGCGGGATCCGCGATGCCGGCTGCAGGGTCGCAAGCGTCTCGCGGATGCGCTTGCTGGCCTTGTCGATCTTGTTGAGAAACAGAAAGCGCGGAATGCCGAGATCCTCGAGCTCGCGCAGGATGATCTGAAGTTGCGGCAGCTTGCGTTCGTCGGCCTCGCAGACCACCACCGCGGCGTCGACCGCCGGGACCGCCGCGCGCATGTCGTGCGCGAATTCCACCGAGCCGGGGCAATCGATAAAGGTGTAGCTGTCGCCCATGAAACTGGTCGTGGCGGCGGTCAGGCCGACGCCCATCTTGTGATGGCGGGCCTCGGGGCTGGCGTCGCCTACCGAAGTTCCGGCATCGACGCTGCCGGCACGCGGGATGGCGCCGGTGCGCGCCAAGATCGCTTCAAGAAGTGTGGTTTTACCGCTTTGGAAAGGGCCCACCAGTGCAATGCACCGTGGACCGCGAGGACTTCTGACATCATGTCCCATCGCCGCCTCCTCATCTGGAGCTCGGCCCTTGATTGGGTCGGCGGATGGATGCTCCGCCCGCCGCGAGATTTTGGCAAGCGGGAAAAATATCGCTGCGATGCGAGGCTGGTGGCTTCTTCACCTCTCCCCGCTCGGCGCGGAAGAGCACAGCCCACCTTCGGCGGCCGTTCTTCAAGAACGCCGAAGCGAAGTTTCGGCTATGTCGCCTTCGCGGCGAGTGCGGGACGAGGGAGAAGAAATTACATTCCCGGTCGAAGTTCCAGGCTTTCCAGCCCGGCCGCGACATTGAGGCCGACTTGGCCCTGGACGCTGAGCGGCTGCAGCGCGATCGAATTCTCCGAACCGCCGATCAGCGCGTTGCCGCCGACACCGACGCCGACCGAAGCGCTGCCCTGCGCGCCGGCATAATTGCCGGACAGGCCGCCCGGCCCAAGCCGCGCCGACGGCGCGAACACGCCCCAGGCCAGCGCCGATTCCTGGGTGATGCCAAGGTCGACGCCCACTTTACGAATGGTGGCGACGTAGCGGTCGTCCGGCATCCCGTCGGCGTGCAGTACGCAGCCGAGGTTGGTCACCGAGCCGACGATGAAGCCTACGCTGGCGCCGCCGCGACATTCGAGGACGCCGATCTGTACGCGCTGCATCGGCTGCTGCGCAGCGGCGGCGGAAAGGGCAACCAGCAAGGTGCCGGCGACACCGGCAAGGTTGATGAAGCGGCGCATGAGGAAATCTCCGGCTGAAAGGATGTGATGCGGGCAGAGAATCAGGAAAGCGCCATAGCCCCGGCGCCGCCCTCTCTATGCCACAACATCGGCAGCGGTGCCAGATTTCACCGCGTTTGGATTCCGCCAAATAAAAAGCCCCGCTTCCGCGGGCCTCTTCCAATAACATCGCGATCGCTCAACCGCGATGGTGATGGCGATGATAAGACCGGCCGCCATGGCCGGGCCGGTACGGCTGCAAGTCGATATCGGCAATGCCGGCCGCGACATTCAGCCCGGTCTGGCCCTGCACGCTGATCGGCTGCAGCGCGTAGGCATTGGCCGGACCGCCGACCAGAAAATTGCCGCCAAAGCCGACCCCGATCGACGCGTTGGCGCCGACGCCGCCATAGTCGCCGGCGAGTTCGCCGCGTCCCACCCGCCGCACCGGCGCATTCACCGCCCAGGAAAACCGGGTCTGCTCGGTAAAGCCGAGATCCACGCCATAGCGGCGGACGGTAGCGATATAGGGATCAGGACGACCACCCTCGCTCTGGAATACGCACTGGAAGCTGGTCACCGAGCCGACGACGAAACCGACATTCTGACCACCCTGGCATTGCAGGATACCGGCACGAACCGGTGGCAGCGCCTTGGCGCTCGCGAACGACGCCACCAGCGCGGCGGCGGAAATGGTGAGGGTTGAAAGTCGCATATCTGTGATCCCCGCATGACGGATTAAGTTGGCGGAGCGACAGAAAGAAAACGCCTTGTTCAAAACAAGGCGCTTTCAGGAGACCGCCATCAAAACATCAAACGTTCGACGGCGAAGCGATGTGAGAAGTGATTTGACAGCCTCTTTTCCGACGCGTTCTTTTCACGCGAACCGAAGCCACTTCGCTTGAAAACGCTCTATCTCAAATTGCCACAAAACCGCTGGATGCGTTTGCAGGCTTCCTCGAGATCCGAAGTCTTGGCCGCGTAGGAGATGCGGAACGCCGGCCCGAGCCCGAACGCCGAACCCTGCACCACCGCGACGCCTTCGTTCTCCAGGAGTTCGGTGACGAAGTCCTCGTCGTTGGCGATCGTCTTGCCCGACGGCGAGCTCTTGCCGATGGTGCCGGCGCAGGACGGGTAGACATAGAACGCGCCCTGCGGCCGCGGACAATCGATACCCTTGGCCTGATTGAGCATCGACACCACGAGATCGCGGCGTTCCTTAAACACCTTGTTGTTCACCGGAATGAAGTCCTGCGGGCCGTTGAGCGCCTCGACCGACGCCCATTGCGAGATCGACGACGGGTTTGAGGTCGACTGCGACTGGATCGTCGCCATCGCCTTGATCAGCTCGGCCGGGCCGCCGGCGTAGCCGATGCGCCACCCGGTCATGCAATAGGCCTTCGACACGCCGTTCACCGTCAGCGTGCGGTCGTACAGTTTCGGCTCGACCTGCGCCGGCGTCGAGAACACGAAGTCGTCATAGACCAGATGCTCGTACATGTCGTCGGTCATGACCCAGACATTGGGGTGCTTCACCAGCACGTCGGTGATCGCCTTCAATTCGGCACGCGTATAGGCAGCACCCGTCGGGTTCGACGGCGAGCAAAGGATGATCCACTTGGTCTTCGGCGTGATCGCCTTTTCGAGCGCGTCGGGCTGCAGCTTGAAGCCAGCCGCCGCCGTGCACACCACCGGCACCGGTTCGCCGCCGGCGAGCGCCACCATTTCCGGATAGCTCACCCAGTAGGGCGCCGGAATGATCACCTCGTCGCCCGGATTGATGGTGGCCATCAGCGCGTTGTAGAGCACCTGCTTGCCGCCGGTCCCGACGATGATCTGGTTCGGCTTGTAAGTGAGGCCGTTCTCGCGCTTGAATTTGGCGGCGATCGCCTCCTTCAGCTCGGGAATGCCGCCGACATCGGTATATTTGGTCTTGCCGGCCTCGATGGCGTGGATCGCCGCCAGCTTGATGTTGGCCGGGGTGTCGAAATCGGGTTCGCCGGCGCCGAGGCCGATGACGTTGCGGCCGGCCGCTTTGAGCGCGCGTGCTTTATCCGTCACCGCGATGGTCGCGGACGGCTTCACACGGTCGAGCGCAGCGGACAGGAACGGCATCATTCATCTCCTTGCAGGCGTCGTGAACTGGCGCGTTCACGACTCTTTTTAATGGGATCGGCGCACCCTAAAACGCATTAAGCTGCATCGCAAGAACGTTGGCCCGATGCACCCAAACTTTCGCGGACCTGAAAGTTGCTCGCCGGTTTTCGCGCAACATTCCTAAAATTCTGCAACCAAATGGCTTATTTCCGGCAAGGACGCCGCGCGGTCTTGCCGGCCATCCCGCCATGCCCGTAGCCGGCAGCGTGTTTTCGCCGGCCGCCGCCGAGCCACGGTTTCGATGGCGGCCGGGCATGATCGCCCGTCAGCCGCATCCCTGGACTCGCGCTAACGTGATCTGGTGTGCGCCGTCCCGTGTTGGGAAAATTTTGCTGCGCGGTTGCAGTGCGGCAGAGGTTTTCGACTTTTTCCAACCACCGGGCCTTGCGAGGTATCCGCATCGGCATCATTGTTTGGCCGCGTTGCCAAGCGATAGCCTGATCGCATGCGCGGCGCGTCCTTTTGACTCGCGGCGCGTGGCCCACCGAACGAAATCGAGAATGTACAAACTCTATTCCATGCAGCGCTCCGGCAACAGCTACAAGGTCCGCCTGGCGCTGGCGTTGCTGGATGCCCCCTATCGCGCGATCGAAATCGACATCCTGCGCGGCGAGAGCCGCACGCCGGATTTCCTGGCGATGAATCCGAGCGGACAGGTGCCGCTGCTGGAAGTCGCGGAAGGACGCTACCTCGCCGAATCCAACGCCATTCTCTGGTATGTCGCGATCGGCACCTCGCTTGCGCCGGAAAGCCGGATCGAACGCGCCGAGGCGCTGCAGTGGATGTTCTTCGAACAGCACGCGCTGGAGCCAAACATCGGCGCGGCCTATTTCTGGCTGTCGCTGGTCAAGGGCGGCCGCGACCTGCAAACCCACGCGCTGGAAGACTGGATGGAGCGCGGCTATGCCGCGTTGCAGGTGATGGAAAATCACCTCAAGACCCACGATTATTTTGCGGCGGGCCAGCTCACGGTCGCGGATATCGCGCTGTACGGCTATACCCACCTCGCCGATCGCTGCGATTTCGACCTCGCGACATTCCCGGCAATCCGCGCCTGGTTGCGGCGGGTCGAGCAGATCCCCGGCTTCGTGTCCATGGACTGGCGGCCCGACGCTGCCGTCGAGGATCCGGCCAGCGCCGCCGCCGAGGCGTAGACGGCGGGAACCGCCGGTACAACGCCGACCTCGCCGCCATTTGGCCACTTTCGGGCGGTTGCCGCCCCAATATTGCCAGCGATTCCTGCAAAATTTCCGATGTCGCGGTGATTCGCCCGCGCATTGAAGGATATCGGCCAAAGGATATCGGCCATGACACGGTCGCCCGGCGCCGCGGGTTTTGTTCGCCCATCCGCGCCAGTTGCCTCGTCCCGACTAACCGACGCCGTCGCGGCCTCGCTTGCGATCGGCTCGTTGTCGCTGTGCCTGATGGTGACCCTCACCGTGCTTTCGATCCGGGTCGCGGTGGCGATGCCGATACCGGCGTAAGCCCGAACTATTTTTCCGGCCATTGGCATTTTTTGCGCGTCACCGCGCAATGATCTGCATCGCGATCGGACAATGATGAAAACACCTGTCGTACTTGTTGCTGCGACGCTGACGGTAGCGATCCTGCTGGCCGCGTTCCTTTTGATCGCCACCGGAACGCGCGGCGACGAGGGCCTGCCGCTGCTCACCGGACAACCGGCGAGCGGGTTTCTGTCACCACTCACGAAGTAGCATCGCCGCTGTTGCGTCCCGCACGGTTCTCACTGGCGCCGCCAAAAGCAAAATGATTGCGGCCCAAAGCGGGGAGCATTTGAGCCGAGAAATCGTAAAGCCGGACCGGTTCGATCAACCGCCTGTTAAGGACAGCAGACGAAAACCCGCCGCTGATGCAACCATGCACCGGACTGCGGCCCTTACTCTCGTGGTGAGCGAGAACGGGCCATGCAGCTAAACTGGCGCGAAATCTCCGGTCCGGCCCTGGCGGCAGCGACGGCTTTGATCGCCATCTTTGTCGATCGTCATTTCCTGACCGTCCCCAATCCCGCGCCGCTTTTGGTTTGCATCGTCGCTTTCGCAGGTTCGCTCAGCGGCCTTGGCTCCGCCATGGCCAGCGCCGTCATCGCGGTGGTTTCAGCCGCGCTGTTTGTCCTCGATCACCGCGCAACGCCCGGCTACGACACCGCGGACCTGGTTCGGCTGTCGATGCTGGCGGTAACCGCGGCCGGTACCGCGTTCATCACCGGCCTGTTGCGGAAAAAACTGGTGGATGCCTTTGCCTGGGAGCGCAAGCATCACGCGACCGCGGAGCGGCTGGCGGCGGCGCTCGATCAGGTCGATATCGGCATCGTGCTATTGGACTCCGATACCCGCGCCGAATTCATCAACCGCGCCTTTCGCGATTACTTCTCGCTGCCGGACCAGAAGGCCGACAGCAAGCCGCCCTTCATCGCGCTGATGTATCACGGCCGCGATACCGGCGCCTATGAACTGCCGGAGGAGGAATTGAGCGCGTTCATCGCGCAGCGCACCGAGATGATGCGCGCCGGCGATTCGACGCCGATCAATATCAAGCTCGCGAACGGACAGGTCTTGCGTTTCCGTTGCACGGCACTGCCCGACGGCGGCCGAATGCTGAGCTATACGCCGGTGACCGACCTGATCCGCTATGGCGACGACCCCGCCAACGCCGACTACTACCTGTCGCTGCGCGGCGGCAACGACCGTCGCGTTGCCCGGCACCTGCGCGCCGCGGAATAGCCACGCTGCTCACCGCGATGCCGCTTTACGACACGGTGGCGCACACTCCGGATTTGTCGCCTATCGCAAGCCGTTCTGAACTTTCACGTTTCCAACATCCGGAATCCTCCGCGCCGGCCGTACCGGCCTGTGGATAAGTCCGGCTGTCACCGGGGCGTAACAAAGCCAAGTTAGGTTCCGCTCGCGTCTGATCAGGCCCCCCGTCATCGATCACGCGCCCCAAAGCGGTCCCCGTCAGTCGCCGCGTCTGACCGGGGCCGCTTTTTTGTCACGCCGCCGGCTGCGTTGCGTATAACCGGCGCGCGACGGTCCTGCCTGTCCGCCGCACGGCATCCAGGACTTCAGCGAACCACGTCATGATCCGCGTCATTTCAATCGCACTGGCCTTTGTCGTGCTGACGCTGGTGCTGCTGCCGTTCCAGTTGATCGGCATCGCCTTCGACCTGCGGCTGCAGCGGAGCGTTCCCCATCTCTACCACCGCATTCTCTGCAAACTGATCGGGGTGCGGATTCATGAGGTCGGCCGGCGATCGACCGCCAGCCCGGCGCTGATCCTGTCCAACCACGTGTCCTGGCTGGACGTCTGTGTCATCACCGCGCTGGCGCCGGTGGTGTTCGTCGCCAAGCGCGAGGTCGCGAGGTGGCCGGTGTTCGGCTGGCTGGCGAGATTGCAGCGAACGATCTTCATCAACCGGCAGGCCCGTCATCAGACCGGCGCGGCGACCCGCGAAATCGCCGACCGCTTGCTCGGCGGCGATGCGGTGGTGCTGTTCGCCGAGGGTACCTCGAGCGACGGCATCCGGGTGTTGCCGTTCCGCTCCTCGCTGGTCGGCGCGGTCCATCACGCGCTCGGCAACAGCACGCATCATACCCATGTCACCGTGCAGCCGATGTCGCTGGCCTATGTCAGGTTCGACGGCCTGCCGACCTGCCGCGCGCTACGCGACCGGGTGGCGTGGTACGGCGACCTCGAACTGATCCCGCACCTGATTCAAGTGGTGGCTTCCGGCGCCATCGACGTCACCGTGAGCTGGGGCGAGGCCGTCGCCTACGACATGGCCGCCGATCGCAAGGCGATTACGCGGATTTCCGAAAAATCGGTACGCCGCATGACGACGGCGGCGTTGCGCGCCTTGCGGCCTTGAGGCCGGCGAGTCACAATACGATCCGTCCGCAACTCTCATGCGCTCCTTCGGAAATCAGAGCATCGATCATGCAAATTCGCAATCTCGGCGGCTCCGGCCTGCGTGTTTCCGCCGTCGGCCTCGGCTGCAATAATTTCGGCCAGCGCACCGACCTCGAGACCTCGCGCAAGGTGATCCACAAGGCGATCGACCTCGGCGTCACGCTGTTCGATACCGCCGACATCTACGCGGGCATGGGCGGCTCGGAGACCGTGCTCGGCCAGGTGCTGGGCGACCGGCGCAAGGACATCGTGCTGGCGACCAAATATTCCAAGCCGATGAGCAAGGACGGCACAAAGCAGGGTGCATCGCGGCGCTACATCCTGTCCGCCGTCGAGGCCAGCCTGACGCGATTGAAGACCGACTATATCGACCTCTACCAGCAGCACGACTACGATCCCCTGACGCCGATCGAGGAAACCTTGCGGGCGCTGGACGACTTGATCCGGCAAGGCAAGGTGCGCTACATCGGCAATTCGAATTTTCCGGCATGGCGCATCGCCGAAGCCGAACTCACCGCCCGCGCCATCAATGTCAGCCGCTTCGTGTCGTGCCAGGACGAATACAGCCTGGTGGTGCGCGACATCGAAAAGGATCTGCTGCCGGCGGCGAAAGAATACAAATTGGGCCTGCTGCCGTTCTTCCCGCTCGCCAGCGGACTGTTGACCGGCAAATACAAGCGCGGCGCCGCGGCGCCGGACGACACGCGCTTTGGCAAGGCGCCGGCATTGCGCGATCGCTACGTCACGCCGCGCAACGAGGACATCGTCGAAAAGCTGCAGGCGTTTGCACAGGCGCGCGGCCACACCATGCTGGAGCTCGCCTTCTCCTGGCTGGCGTCGCGGCCGCAAGTATCGAGCGTGATCGCCGGCGCCACCCGCGTCGAGCAGGTCGAGCAGAACGTCAAGGCGATCGGCTGGACGCTGAGCGCGGATGAGATCGCGGAGATCGACAAGATAACGAAGGGATAGATCGCGCAGCTCGTCGTCCCTGCGAAAGCAACGCCCATAGCCGCAGGACTTCCCGACTAGGTGAGCTGTTGCCCCAGCTCCCGCAACAACGACGTACCGGGGTTATGGGTCCCGGCGCGCGCTTCGCTTGGCCGGGACGACATAGTCACCCCAGCAGTCCCTTCACCGGCTTCACCGTCGCGCTATCCGGAAACACCGTCTCCGCCAGCGCGCGCTCGTTGAGGCTGAGATGGTCGTGCAGCACGCCCTTGATGACGGCGCGCAGATCGGTGGTCGGCGCGAGATCGCGGCCTTCATACAGATTGGCGGGTTTCAGCCCCGGCCAATCCGCGATCACCCGGCCGCCTTTGACAGCGCCGCCCGCCAGCAGCGCGATCGTGCCGGTGCCGTGATCGGTGCCCTCGGTGCCGTTGATGCGCGCCGTGCGGCCGAATTCGGTGGCAACCACCACCACGGTGTCGCGCCAGCGCTCGCCGAGACCGCTCTCGAATTCGGCGAGAGCGCCGTCGAGCCCCGACAGCAACTGCGCCAGTCGGCCGACCGGACCGCCTTCATTGGCATGGGTATCCCAGCCGTCGAACGCCAGTGCGGCGATGCGCGGGCCATCGTCGGCCGACATCAACTTGGCCGCGCCCCGCGCCACCAGCCGCATGGCGCCGATGTTGTTGGTGCCCGGCTTCGGCTTCATGTCGTCGCCCTGCGCGGTCTTGTCGAGTTTGAGGCCCTGCGACAGCGCCGTCGCCAGCGCGGGATCGCGATGGCTGTAGAGTTCAAGCAGCCTTGCGGCGGTATCGTCGGCGGCCTGCGGCAGGGTGACGGGCGCCCATCCGACCGTCGGCGCCGGACCGCGCAGCACCAACGGCGTGGTCGGACCGACGGCGAGGCCGCTCGTCACGCGGTCGCCGCGCGGCAAGGCTGCCAGCGTCCGGTTGAGCCAGCCGGATTGCACCCGGCCCGGACCGGCATAGCCGCTTTCGAGCACATCCTGGCCATCGAAATGCGAACGGTCGCGGTACGGCGTCGACACCGCATGGATAACGGCGGCATGTTTCTCGCGATACATCCGCGCGAATTCCGGCATCGAGGGATGCAGCGCGAAGAACGAATCGAGCATCACGGCCGCGTGCGGGCCATCCGGGGTCAGCGCGATCGAACCATGCAGGCCGGCGTAGTCGGGATCGCCTGATGGTGCGACGGTGGCGAGGCCGTCGAGCGCGCCGCGCAGGATCACCACGATCAGCCGCGGATCGCGTCCGTCGGCGGCGCGCGCGAATTTCGGCAAGTACGCCCAGGCGGCAAACGATGCGCCACCGAGCAGCAGCCCGCGGCGGCTGACCGCAAGCGAAGTCCGGCTTTCGCAGCAATCCATCGTCACCTCCTCTGGAATTCCGGCGACATCAGCAGCAGCGCCAGCGCCTGTTGCCGCGTCTCGGCGCGCTCCACGGTGTGGCGCGTTTCGGATGACGCAGCGTCGGCGACGACGAGTTCGAGCAGGTCGCGCGGATCGACGCTGTCGGCCAGACGCGACGATATCTGCGCCGCGATGTCGAGCCGCAGCTTCATGCCTTCGGGCGCGGCCCAGGCGGCATTGCTATCGGGAAATCCGTTCGGCCCGGCCGGCGACCACAGCGGCTGCCCCAATACATTCAGGCCGCCGAGGTAGCGGACGGGGTCCTCGGGGATTCGTGCCAGCAGCCGGTCGGTCGCGATCAGGAACTCATAAGGACTGCGCATCTTGGTCAGCGGCGCCTGCCAGGCTTCGCTGGAATCCAGGAGCGCCGTCGCCAGCGCCTTGAGGTCGCCGTCGGACTTGACGAACACGTCCCGAAGCCGGGCCACCAGTGCAGGCGGCGGATCGTCGGCCACGAAGTGGCGGGCGAATTTGGTGGCGATGAATTTCGCGGTGGCGGGATGGCGCGCGATATCGGCCAGCGCGGCTTCGCCCTGGGCGACGCCGTCGTTCTCGTAGACCCTGCCGAGCAGCCGTTGCGCGCCCGGTTGATGCGCGTTGGCGTTGAACACGAAGCTGCCGGGCTGGCCGAGTTTTCCCTGGCGTCCGGCAAAGGTCCAGCCGGTAATGATGCGCGCCAGCGACGTCACGTCTTCCTGGGAGTAGCCGCTGCCGACGCCGAGCGTGTGCAGCTCCATGATCTCGCGCGCGAGATTTTCATTCAGTCCGCGCTTGCGGTTTTGCCCGGCGCGGGAGTCAGGCCCGAGCGATTGCTGGTTGTCGAGAAAGAACAGCATCGCCGGATGCTGCTCCACCGCCTTGAGCATGTCGCCGAAACGTCCCAGCACATGGGGCCGGATCGCCTCGCGCTCGAACGAGCCGGCCCACATCCGGCCCAACTCGCCTTTGTTGGCCGAAATGCAAAAGTGATTGGACCAGAACACCACCAGCCGCTCGGCAAATCCGCAATCGGCGATCACGGCGCGTTGAAGCCGCGCCAGCGCTTCGGCCCGGAAGGTTTTCTGAATGATATTGAGCGGCTGCGGCGCGGGCTTGGCGGCAGTGTTGGGCTGCATCGCGCCAGGCTGCATCGTATCGCCGGCGGCCATGGCCGGGTTGGCGCCTTCCGCAACCTTCGCCGCAGGCGCAGGCTCCGCCATGTCCATCGCCATGTTGAGCGAGAGCCCGCGCTTTTGCGCCTTGGTGTCTTCCACCGGCGGTGGCACGCCGGCCTTCTCCGCGGCCGCGCGCGCCTGCTTGACCTCGAGCTGATAGGCGAACACGGCTTCGCCCAGCGCCGGCGTCGGCAACAATCCGGGGACCTGTAGCAGCACGCCGTTGGGACGGTCGAGTTCGGCCTTCACGAAGCCGCGCGGATCGGATGCCGCGTTGACGAAGTCGCCCGAGGCGCCGCCGCGCGCGCCAAAACCGAAACGATTGAGCGCCACCAACGCTGCTTGCGAATCGCGGGCCATCGCAGTTCCCTTTGAGGAGTCTTCAACGTATCTTGAACGCACCTTTACGCTTATGTTGGATCATAACGCCGTTCGGCATGAACCCGACATGAAAATCAGGGACCGGGATTCGGTTCGATTCATGACAAATCGTTTAGAAACTCCGCCATCGCGGCGCCTTTGCTGTTCCGGCTGTGGAACAGAATTTACCTGCAGCCTGTCGGGGCCGTGCTGGTGCGCCGAGGAAACCGCGCGGCTGCCGATGCCGGCCGACGGCGGCGATTGCCTGTGCCGGAATTGCCTGCGGAAGATGGCGGCCGAGATGCACGCCGCCGAATAAAAACATTCCATGTCATTACCGGGCAAAAGCGCGAAGCGCGTCTTCGCGCCAGATGACCCGGCAATCCATCCTCGTCGAAAGACTCTTGCTAAAGTGATGGATGCCCGGGGCAAGCCCGGGCATGACGAAAGACAAAGACTCCGTGGGTCAGACTTACTTCACCACCGCCGCGGTCTGGCCGAACAACAGCTTGCGCTCTTCCTCGGTGCGGATCGCCGGCTGGCCGAAGTTCGGGTTGACTTCCTTGGCCTTGGCGTAGGCGCGCACCGTGGCGGGCCGTCCGCGGATGGTCTCCAGCCAGCGCTTGAGATGCGGGAAGTCGTCGATGTTCTGGCTCTGGTTCTTGTACGGCACGATCCAGGGATAGCTCGCCATGTCCGCGATCGAATACTCGCCGCCGATGAATTCGCGATTCGACAGCCGCTTGTTGAGCACGCCGTAGAGCCGGTTGGTCTCGTTCACATAGCGGTCGATGGCGTATTTGATTTTTTCCTGGGCGTAGTTCGAGAAATGATGGTTCTGCCCGGCCATCGGCCCGAGCCCGCCCATCTGCCAGAACGTCCACTGGATCACATCGTAGCGGCCATAGATGTCGGCGGGCAGGAACTTGCCGGTCTTCTCGGCGAGATACAGCAGCATCGCGCCGGACTCGAAGATCGAGATCGGCTTGCCGCCGCCCTTCGGCTCGTGATCGACCATCGCGGGGATGCGGTTGTTGGGCGCTATCGCCAGGAACTCCGGCTTGAACTGGTCGCCCTTGCCGATGTTGACCGGGAAAATCTTGTACTTGAGCCCGGTCTCCTCGAGAAACATCGTGATCTTGTGGCCGTTCGGCGTGGACCAGTAATGAAGGTCGATCATGGCGGCATTCCTGATGTAAAAGGGCGTGCATCGCAAAATGGATGCGGATGCATGAAGGTCGCCATAACCCCAGGACGAGTCAATGGCATTGGCGCCAAGGCGCGGAAATGTGATGCGCGCTGATAGATGCGGGTTCCGGGCTATCGAGAGAACCCCTCATCCGGCACGGACTTCGTCCGCGCCACCTTCACCCACAAGGGGAGAAGGGCGAGAGCGGCCGTTGTCACGCAGGAATTTTTCGCCGTTCGCGGTGATGGCCACGCGCATCTCGCCGCCAACCGGCTGGCGCGTGACGTAGCCGCGATCGACCGCGTCCTCCCAGATCGTCAGCCGCGGGCATGAGGTGCGCCAGCTCTCGATCACCTCGGCATAAAGCCTGGGCTCGCGGGCGATCCATTCGACGAGATCGAGGACCAGCGGGTCTTGATTATCGACCATCGGGATCTTCCTCCATCGCGCGTCAATGGAATCGCCGCGATAGTTCTGCCTTGCTTGTATCGGCGGCGCAAACCGGTTTATCTTGGTCTGGCATCAGTTTTCCTGAGGGTGGAATGCGCCGCCTGCTCTTCCTCAACGGCATCAAGGCATTCGAGGCCGCGGCGCGCAGCGGCAGCTCAGCGGCGCGGGCTCCGAGCTCAACGTCACGGCGGCCGCGGTCAGCCGGATGGTGCATCTTTTGGAGCAGCGGCTCGGCGTCGAACTGTTCGAGCGCAAGGCGAACCGGCTGTCGATGACGGCGGCGGGGCGCGCCTACCAGAACGGGCTGACGCCGATCTTCGACGCGCTCGCCAGCCTGACCGCGCAAATCACCGCCCCCGCCGGGGTGCGGGTGCTGACCGTCGGCGTCGGTCCGACCTTTGCGATGCGCTGGCTGATTCCGCGGCTGGCGGAGTTTTACCAACAGTCGCCCGGCATCGACGTGCGCATCACCACCGGCGGCGCCGCGGCACCGTTCGGCGAGGACTGGAGTTGCGGCATCAAGCTCGGCGACGGCGACTGGCCGGGCCTGGTCGCCGAGCCGTTGTTCGCGGCCGACCTGCAACCGGTCTGCGCGCCGCGATTGGCAACGCCGTTAAAACGTCCCGGCGACTTGAAGGGCTCCGGCCTGCTGCGCGTCGCGCATTCGCCGGATGACTGGCCGTCATGGCTCAAAGCCGCCGGCGTCGCCCGCGTCACCGCGCGCGGACCGCAGTTTCAATTCTACGGCCAGGCGCTGCAGGCCGCCAGCGACGGGCTCGGCATCGCGATAGGCATCCGGCCCTATATCGACGACGACCTCGCCGCCGGAAGACTGGTGGCGCCGTTTGCGCTCAGCGTGCCCAAGGGCATGCGCTGGTACCTGGTCTATCGCGGCTTCCGCGCCGAGCAGCGCGACTTCGCCTCGTTCCGGCGCTGGATCATCCGCGCCGCCGCCGGACCGACGTTGCGCAGGAGCAGCCGCCATGCCGGTTGAGCACGTCGAGACATTGATCGTCGGCGGCGGTCAGGCTGGCCTCGTGATGAGCCACCGGCTCAAGCAGCGCGGCCGCGCGCATCTGGTGCTGGAGCGGGGTCGCGTGGCCGAACGCTGGCGCAGCGAACGCTGGGACGGCCTGCGGTTTCAGTTTCCCAACTGGTCGGTGCGGCTGCCGGACTTTCCGTTTCCGCATCATGATCCCGACGCCTTCGCGGCGACCGCCGATATCCTGGCTTACATCGAGGCCTACGCCGCCTTTGTCGCGCCGCCGATCCGCTGCGGCGTCGCGGTGACGCGGCTGCGGCGCCGCGACGGCGGTTCCGGTTTCATCGCCGAAACGTCGGATGGCGCGATCGAGGCCGACAATGTCGTGGTCGCCACCGGTCCCTATCAGCGTGCGATCATGCCGGCCTTGTTGGGTGACACAAGAATCTTTCAGGTGCATGCCAGCCGCTACGCCAATCCCGGCCAGTTGCCGCCGGGCGCGGTGCTGGTGGTCGGCTCCGGCGCTTCCGGCGCGCAGATCGCCGAAGAACTTTTTCGCTCGGGCCGCCGCGTCTATCTCTCGGTCGGCCGGCACACCCGGCTGCCGCGCCGCTATCGCGGCCGCGACCTGATCTGGTGGCTGAGCGCGCTCGGCCTCGATCAAACCACGGTGGAGCAGCGCGGCCCGTCGCGATTATTGCCGGTGATCTCAGGCGCTTATGGCGGCCACACCATCGACTTCCGCCGGTTCGCCGATGAAGGTGTGACGCTGCTCGGGCGCGTCGAGGCCGCGCGTGACGGTGTCATCGGTTTCGCGGCGGACCTCGCCGAAAGTCTCGCCGGTGGCGACGCGACGTACGCGGCCTTCCTCGACATGGCCGATACCCATGTCAAACGTCACGCGCCGAACATGCCGGAAGATCCCGCCGCCCGCGCGGTGCTGCCGGATCCGCACTGCGTTACCGCACCGCTGCGGCAGCTCGATATCGGCGCCGACGGCATCGGCGCGGTGATCTGGGCCACCGGCTACGGCGTCGACTTCGGCTGGATCGATATTGACGCGTTCAATGCCAGCGGCGAGCCGATCCACCGCCGCGGCATCGCCGAGGTTCCGGGCCTGTATTTCCTCGGCCTGCAATGGCTCTCCAAGATGAACTCGTCGTTTCTCTCCGGCGTGGGCGACGACGCCGCCGTGCTCGCGGACCACATCGCCGCGCGCAAGTGATTCTGTTCGTCTTCCTTCGCGGCTTTTGCTCTTTTATCCCGGCCGGACTCGCCCCATATTCACGTCATGGCGAAGAATCCCAATCCTCCCAAAAAGCCCGTCAAAACTCCGAAATCCAAGGCCCCGAAATCCAAGGCCCATCGTCCCGACGTGCAGCCGATCGGGCCTGCGCTGGCGGAACTGCTCAATCCCGCGATCAACCGCGGCGAGGCCGGACTAGGATCGACCACCGGCGCCCGGGAGAGAAATGCCGGCTTGCAGCCGCCGCCGGATAATTCCTGGGACCGCCGCTCCGGCGGCGAAGCCGCCGCCCACCGCGCGCGGGCCTCGACCAGGGGCACCAGGGATGATGTCGCCAAGCGGGATGCTTCGCTCGAGACCACCCGTGGATCGCCCCCACCCAACCCTCCCCCGCAAGCGGGAGAGGGCTCGATGCGGGATGTTGTCGCGACCAGAGATAATTCGCTGACCAAGCGCGGCGACGATTCTTCCTCTCCTCTCCCCGCGCGCGACGCGCGCGGAGGGAGGGGAGCAGAAGGTTTCGACGAATCCCCGCAACGCGAATTCGCGCCGGCCAATTACGGCACCGCAGCCACCATTCCGGCGCTCGATCCGGAATTGGCAAAGCAACTCGGCTTCACCACCGAGGAGGAAGACGCCGCCGCTCTGGCGCGCCCGCCGCGCAACAAGATGGAGGCGCTCGGGGTCGCCGCTACTGCCGACGCGCTGGACGCGCTGATCCGCGAAGGACGTCCCGAGTTCAAGGGCGAGGACGGCCAAGTGAAAATCTGGGCGCCGCATCGCCCGCCGCGCCCGGAAAAGTCCGAAGGCGGCGTGCGCTTCGTCATCAAGTCCGAATACGAGCCGAAGGGCGACCAACCGACCGCGATCGCCGAACTGGTCGAGGGCATCAAGCGCAACGACCGCACCCAGGTACTGCTCGGCGTCACCGGCTCCGGCAAGACCTACACCATGGCCAAGGTGATCGAGGCGACGCAACGCCCCGCTCTGATTCTCGCGCCGAACAAGACGCTGGCGGCGCAGCTTTATGGCGAGTTCAAGAGCTTTTTCCCCGACAATGCGGTGGAATATTTCGTCTCCTACTACGACTACTACCAGCCCGAAGCCTATGTGCCGCGCACCGACACCTACATCGAGAAGGATTCCTCGATCAACGAGCAGATCGACCGCATGCGGCACTCGGCGACGCGGGCGCTCCTGGAGCGCGACGACGTCATCATCGTCGCGTCCGTGTCGTGCATCTACGGTATCGGTTCGGTCGAGACCTATACCGCGATGACCTTCGCGCTGAAAAAGGGCGAGCGCATCGACCAGCGGCAATTGATCGCCGATCTCGTCGCGCTGCAATACAAGCGCACCCAGGCCGACTTCACCCGCGGCACCTTCCGTATCCGCGGCGACGTCATCGACATCTTCCCGGCGCACTACGAAGACCGCGCCTGGCGCGTCAACCTGTTCGGCGACACCGTGGAGAATATCGAGGAGTTCGATCCGCTCACCGGCCACAAGCAGGACGAGCTCGAATTCATCAAGATCTACGCCAACTCGCACTACGTGACGCCGCGGCCGACCTTGGTGCAGGCGATCAAGTCGATCAAGTCCGAGCTGAAGCTGCGCCTCGACCAGCTCAACAACCAGGGCCGCCTGTTGGAAGCGCAGCGGCTGGAGCAGCGCACCACCTTCGATCTCGAAATGATGGAAGCCACAGGTTCCTGCGCCGGCATCGAAAACTATTCGCGGTACCTGACCGGACGCCGCCCCGGGGAGCCGCCGCCGACGCTGTTCGAATATGTCCCCGACAACGCGCTGGTGTTCGCGGATGAAAGCCATGTCACGGTGCCGCAGATCGGCGGCATGTTCAAAGGCGATTTCCGGCGCAAGGCGACGCTGGCCGAATACGGCTTCCGCCTGCCCTCCTGCATGGACAACCGCCCCTTGCGGTTCGAGGAATGGGACATGATGCGCCCGCAATCGGTCGCGGTGTCAGCGACCCCGTCGGCATGGGAGCTCAACGAGTCCGGCGGCGTGTTCGTCGAGCAGGTGATCCGCCCCACCGGCCTGATCGATCCGCCGGTCAATATCCGCCCGGCCCGCACCCAAGTGGACGATCTCGTCGGCGAAGTCCGCGCCACAGCCCAGGCCGGCTATCGCAGCCTCGTCACCGTATTGACCAAGCGGATGGCGGAAGACCTCACCGAGTACCTGCACGAGCAGGGTATCCGCGTGCGCTACATGCATAGCGATATCGACACCATCGAGCGCATCGAGATCATCCGCGACTTGCGGCTCGGCGCGTTCGACGCGCTGGTCGGCATCAACCTGTTGCGCGAAGGCCTCGACATTCCCGAATGCGCGCTGGTGGCGATCCTCGACGCCGACAAGGAAGGTTTTCTGCGCAGCGAGACCTCGCTGATCCAGACCATCGGCCGCGCCGCGCGCAATGTCGACGGCAAGGTGATCCTCTACGCCGACCAGATCACCGGATCGATGGAGCGTGCCATCGCCGAGACCGACCGCCGCCGCGAGAAGCAGGTCGAATACAACACCGCCAACGGCATCACGCCGGAGAGCATCAAGAAATCCATCGGCGACATCATGAACAGCGTCTACGAGCGCGACCATGTGCTGGTGGAGATCGGCGACGGCGGCATGGCGGACGACGTCATCTCGATCGGGCATAATTTCGAGACCGTGCTGAACGACCTGGAAACCCGGATGCGCGAGGCCGCCGCCGACCTGAACTTCGAGGAAGCCGCTAGACTGCGCGACGAAGTCAAGCGCCTGCGCGCCACCGAGCTCGCCGTGGTCGACGACCCCACCGCCAAACAGCGCGTGGTGCAAGGCAAGGCCGGCGCCTATGCCGGGATGAAGAAATACGGCGAGTCGGCGAATTTGCCACGCGGCTCCTCAAAGCGCGGCGGCAACAACACCCCGCGCGTGGCTTCACGCTCCCCTCGCGGCGCTGCCTCTGTTCCCTCCCCCCTTGTGGGGGAGGGCCAGGGAGAGGGGCGAACGAGTCGTGACACCTCCCGCGTCCACAAACCCCATCTCGACGAAATGCACGGCCCGGAATCCCTGCCCTATCGTCCGGACCGCTCTAGACCGCGCAAACCCTCGCTCGACGACATCGGCCCCGAAAGCCGGATCTTCCAGCCCACCGACTCGCGCCAGTCCGGCCCCGAATTCGGCCCCGCCCCCCGCTCCACCGGCGGTGCACCGGGACATCGCGGCGGGTGGAAGAAGAGGTAATCGGTCTTATAGCGACCGTCGAAGTCAGTGTGGATTGCTTCGCTTCGCTCGCAATGACGGTCGGGCTGTTTGAAAATTGAATCCGAGCTGTCATCATCCGCGAAAGCGGATGATCCAGTATTCCAGAGACACCGATGATGAATCGATAAGCCGCGGCGCACTGGATGCCCCGCCGGAGCCTGTCATCGGGCTCGCCGAAGGCGAGACCCGGTGGCGAGGCATGACGGAGCAGTACCTTGCATCATCCCAGTTTCGTCGTCCCTGCGGACGCAGGGACCCATAAGCACAGGCAGTTGGGGTTGTGCGAAAGTCGTCGAAGAGCGTCTTTCACAACAGGCGACACGGCGTTTGGGTCCCTGCGTTCGCAGGGACGACCTCGAGAGATTACGCCAAGCGTTGCGAGATTACGCCGAGGCCCATCGCCACGGCCCGCAACGACCGCCTCAAATCTTCTCCTGCCCCGGCGGCGCCTGGTCCTGCGGTGGACGCGCCTGTTCCTTGGCGTGGTGGCGGCCGTAGGCGCAGCCGGCGATGGCGCCGATCACGCCGTGATGGCCGGCATAGTGACCGGCGACGCCGCCGACTACGGCGCCTTTCAGGCAGCCCTTGGCCTCGGCCGCATTGGCCGCCAGCGCGAGCAAAGCGATGGCGAGCAAGGTGGGAAGCGTTTTCATGGCGGCAATCCTCTGGGTGACTCGGCGACGTGGGTGATGAGATAATCGGCAGCGGCCGATCCGGTTCCATTCGCCGGCTGAGTTAGGCAGCCACTTCGGTCTTTCAAGGCCGCTGGCAGGTCATGAAGCGTCGCGGCCGCCTGCATACAAACGCCGGCGGATTTGCTAGTCTCGGATCGCGCCGAAACTTTCAACGGGGCGCGAGGGAGATCGTCATGGCCAAGGGTCAAATGCGCAGCAACAAGGAAAAGAAGAAACCGAAGGCCGACAAGAACCTCAAGAAAGGCGGCGCCGCGCCCTCGCCGTTCGCCTCGGGCAAGACCCCGGCCGGCCAGAGCCCCAACAGCCGGAAGAACTGACCCCCGCTGTCGGCGCAGCGGGTCACGCCGATCGGGCGGGACTGCTGCTCGCTGCCCTTTTGCGGGCTGCAACAGGGCTCCGCGTCTTGCAGTCAAAGTAGGCTATGGACCACAGTACAACTAAAGATTGTTCGGCCATCTGCCGGTTTCCCTGCACAATGGCCGGAACGGGAGTCGGGCTCAACACCGGCGGAGAACAACATGGTCGAGAGCCTTGCTCGGCGGCGTGTGCTGAACTTTCTCGATGCGTTCTATGCCGGCGACATCGCCGCCGCGCAGGCCTGCTGCGACGACGAGTTCGACAGCATCACGCACGCGCCGGTCGAACTATTTCCGCATCTCGGCCACAAGCACGGCAAGGACTGGGTCGCCGAAGCGATCCAGACCCAGCAGAAGCGCTATTCGAGCCGAAAATACGAAATCAGGTTTCTGGCGGTCGATGGCGCCAAGGTCGCGACCACCCAGGTCGTCTCCTTGCGCAAGCGCAGCGACGACCGCGTCGTGCATCTCGAGGTCGCGGAATTCTTCACCTTGCGCAAGGCACGCATCCTCGAACACCGCTCGTTTTTCGATTCGTTCGATTTCGTCCAGCAGGTGCTCGGCCACGACCTGACCGAGGCCTTCGCCGCCAGCGTGCGCGGCGCTATGCGGCGGTGAATGCCGAAAAACAATTGAACCTTTTCGCCGCCTGCCGCGACTCATCACGGGTTGATGCGGATCTCGACGGGCGAACACACGGCCATGAAAATCGCGTTGCTGGGGCTGCTGGGTCTGATGCTGGGCGCGCTCGGCGGTGCAGCACTCGGCATCGCCGTTGGGCTTGCCTGGATCACGATTTTCAACACCACCAACCTTGAAGGCTATAGCGGCATGCTGGTGTTTTTGACCTTCATGCCGGCGGTCGCCTTGATCGGCGGGCTCGGCGGCGCTTTATTGTTTGTCGTGATCGCGGCCCGCGACGCCGAAATCGCCATCGAACGGGAGCCCGCGCATCCCAGGGATACTTGACAAGACAAGCAACTCGAAACCGGCCTGCATCCGTGCAATGCAAAAATGCAGATTGCGTTTTGGCCGCACCTTAATTACTTGAAGCTTCAAATACCCGCGTGCGGCTTCCGACGCCAATGACGCTTGTCAGGGCCGTTTTACCGGTTTGCAATCCAGTTCAGGGACCAGACATCATGACAGAGAACTGCCTCTGGCGTTTTTCGCGCGCGATCCATCGCGCCATCAACGAGCGCCAGCGCGAAGAAATCGAACCCTTGATCGACGACGACGTCGATTGGGCGATCTACGGCCCGATCGACATGTTTCCGTTTCTCGGCGCGCGCCGCGGCAAGGAAGCCGTGCTCGAGGTGATCCGGCAGATCGCCGACAACATCCGGGTGCACCGCTTCGACCGCGAATCGATCATGCTGGGGGTGGATTCGGCGGCGTCGATGATGCGCTACTCGCTGACCTCGCTGGAGTCCAGCAAGCCGATCAGCCTGCGGCTCGCCCACTTCGCGCAATTCAAGGCCGGTCGGCTGCTCAACATCCGCGTCCTGCTCGATACCTTCGACCTGGTGGAGCAGGCGCTCGGGCACCCGATCCATCTGCCGAAGCTCGCGTGACAGTGCCGGGTTGAGGCAAATCCGGCGAGGCCGTCGCAGCGCTGCCATCTTGCTGATTCCACGGAAAGATCGAGCATTGCCGCATATTGGCCGCGATCCGGTCAAAATCGGCAGCCCAGATGGCATCGTTGATTTCGTCGTGCGGGGGACATCCGCATCGCAACGCGAAACAGGGGAACAGCAGATGAATGCCATGCTTTCTGAAAAAATCGAATCGACGGAAGTGGACCGTGACCTCGATGCGGTCTCGGAGGTCGAGGCCGGCATCCGAGAATTCGTCCGCAACGATATCGCCTATCTGCGCCGCCCGGTTTCGCTGGCGCCGAACAGCGAGACGCCGCTGGAGCCCAGCGCCGAGGCCACCGTCACCAACGTCAACTCGCTGATCCAGCGCGTCGCCGGAACCTCGCTCGCCGAAATCGAGAAGCTGATTACCGAACTCGAGGGCCTGCGCGACCTGCTGCATGCCGAAGGCCAGCGGGTGCAGCGCGAGATTTCCGGCTATGCCCAGCTCAGCCAGGCCGCGATGAAGTCGACGCGCATGATCGCCGACAACGTCTCGCAATGGAAGCGCGCCGCGGACGGCCTTCGCAACGGCTGATGTTTCTCGGCACCGTCATTCCGGGATGGTCCGAACGGCCAGGCCCGGAATGATGAAGCTAGATTTGAACTTCCCGGATCCCCGCTGCGACCAACAGCAGGCGCCGTC
>NZ_SSMW01000121.1 GCF_004799405.1 Bradyrhizobium sp. | reverse complement strand
GACGAAGCCGCCGACGATATAAAGCAGCGTCGATTTTCCGCAGCCGGAGGGCCCGAGAATGGAAACGAAAGCGCCATCCTCGATCGCCAGCGAGATCTCCGACAGGGCCAGATGGCTTTGACGCCCGGAAGTCTGGAAGATCTGCGAAACCCGGTCGATCTCGATCATGGCGGCAGCGGTCCCGCGCGCCGGCGCGGGCTTTGCCTGAACATCCGGCCGCGATGGCACTACCTTCATTCCCGCTTCTTTTCCCGACATAGCTCCGTCAGGCCCGAACATAGCGGAAACCGGCAGGGCTTGGCGATGCTGTTTCGCAAGGCGGCCAGCGGTCACCGACCGGTATTGGCGGGAAATGGTACGACAAGCCTATCCTTGCGCGAGTGCTCTGGCCCAACTGAAATCATAGTGGGCGCTCATCGCCTTCATCACGATCATCACCGTCAGGACGACGATGATTTGTACCAGCGTTCTGGTCGCGAAAACCCTGCTCAACAGCGCCATGATGCTCCCCGATATGAACGGCCATTCCTGTTCCCGGAATTTCCGGCAAACCAGTTAGACCATCCGGAGCCAATATACAAAGGGTTCATCACCGCTCGTCGAACCATGGCCATTCCGCCGCTCCATCATGCGTGACGGCGCCGCCGGGCGCCTGCCCCACCAGACGCGCATATTTGGCGAGCGCGCCTGCGCGATGCCGCGGCGGCCGCGGCTTCCAGGCCTGCCGCCGCTTTGCGAATTCACTGTCGTCGATCAAGAGGTCCATGCGGCGCGCGCCGGCGTCGATCCGGATGCGGTCGCCGTCGCGCACCAGCGCCAGCGGACCGCCGATGAAGGATTCCGGCGAGACGTAGCCGACGCAAATGCCGCGGGTCGCGCCGGAAAAGCGGCCGTCGGTGATGAGCGCCACCTTCTCACCCATCCCCTGCCCGTAAATCAGCGCGGTGACGCCCAGCATCTCGCGCATGCCGGGACCGCCGACCGGGCCTTCATTGCGGATCACCAATATTTCGCCTTCGGCATAGTTGCGGTTGCGGACGGCATCGACGCAATGTTCCTCGTCCTCGAACACCCGCGCGGTGCCTTCGAACACCAGTTTCTTCAGGCCGGCGACCTTGATGACGGCGCCATCGGGACAAAGATTGCCCTTGAGCACCGCGACCCCGCCATCCGGCATGATCGGCTTGTTGGTGCCGAAAATGATCTCGCCATCGGGCGCATTGGCGCCGCCATATTCCTCCGCAATCGTCCGCCCGGTGATGGTCAGACACGAACCGTCGATGTGACCGCTTTCGACCAGCGCGCGAACGATGACCGCCGTGCCGCCGATATCGTAAACGTCCTTGGCGGTGTACTTGCCGCCCGGACGCAGATTGCCGATCAAAGGCGTGCGGGCAAACACCGCGCCAACATCGTCGATCGTAAAGGCAATACCGGCTTCGTTGGCGAGCGCCGGCAGATGCAGCGCGGCGTTGGTCGAGCCGCCGGTTGCCGCGACGATCGCCGCGCCGTTTTCCAGCGCTTTTCGCGTCACGATTTCACGCGGCAATGGCCCGCCGCGCTCGAGCATCTGCATCACCAGCCGGCCAGCCCGGCGTGCGGCCTGCGCGCGCTCGGCATAGACGCCGGGGATCATCGAGACGTTGGGGATCGTCAGCCCCATCGCCTCCGACACCATCGCCATGGTGTTGGCGGTGAATTGTCCGGCGCAGGCGCCGATGGTCGGCAGGCAGCTACGCTCGATGCCTTCCAGCGTCGCCGCGTCGATTTCGCCGGTCATGAAGCTGCCGACGGCCTCGTAGGAATCCAGCACCGTGAGCGTGCGTCCCTCGAACTTGCCGGGAAGCGCGCTGCCGCCATAGATGAAGATCGACGGCACGTTGCAGCGGATCATGCCCATCATCACGCCGGGCAGCGTCTTGTCGCAGCCGCCGAACCCGATCAGCGCGTCATAGGCAAGGCCGTGGACCACCGCCTCGATTGAATCGGCAATCAGCTCGCGCGACAGCAGCGAGAACTTCATGCCCTCGTGATTCATGCTGATGCCGTCGGAGACCGAGATGGTGGTGAATTCCCGCGGCGTACCGCCGGCCTCGGCGATGCCGGCCTTGGCGGCATCGACCTGGAAATCGTGCGTCATGTTGCAGGGCGTCTGCTCGCCCTTCATGCTGACCACGCCGATCATCGGCCTGGCGAGTGCGGCGTCGTCCAGCCCCATCGCCCGCATGAAGGCGCGATGCGGCGCACGGTCGAGACCATCCGTCGTCACGCGCGATCGCCATTTTTTCATGCTTGTGGTCCCGGCGAACGCCGGGACCCATAATCCCGGGCGTCAGTTGTTGCAGAAGGCGTCAACCACATCGCCTTAACGTTACATCACGCGGTATGGGTCCCGGCTCAAGGCCGGGACGACGGGAAACTGCTACCACTACTGCAGCGGTGCCACGATGGTCGGATGCTTGAACTGCGCGACATCCATCTTGGGCAGCATTCCGGTCTCGGCATAGATGTCGAGCATCTTCTGGATCGCGGGGAAATTCGGCGCAGCACCCGGATCCCTGCCGAAATCATTGTCCTTGAGCAGGTAGGTATCCAGCACCGGGACCGGCGCCTTCAGCACTTCGGAGACGACCTTGAGGGTCTCCTCGCGATTGGCCAGCGCCTTTTTCATGCCGGAGGTGATGTCGCGCACATAGGCCTTGGCCAGTTCCGGATTCTTGTCGACGAATTCGGCGCGGCAGGCTTCCAGGATGTGGACGATGTTCGGCATCGCCTGGTTGAGCGAAAACAGCTTGCGGATGCCGCCCTTGGCTTCGGCGCGCGCGGCGAACGGCTGGTTCATGTTGACCGCATCGACGCGGCCCTGGCGCAAGGCGTCTTCGGAGACCGCAAAGCCGACCTCGACCAGCTTGATGTCCTTTGCCGGGTCGATGCCGTTCTGCTTCAAGAGCATGTTGAGCGGCCCCTGGGTGCCGCCGCCGATCACCGAGATGCCGATGGTCTTGCCCTTGAGGTCGGCGATGGTCTTGATCGGGGAATCGTCCTTGACCGCCCAATAGACCGAGAAGCCGCCCGGCTTTTCGAACACGTGCTGGGCGACGATGTAGGCTTTCAGGTTGCCGCCGACCACGCCGTTCGCCAGCGACAATGGCGCCTGGGTCGCGCAATCGAGCGCGCCCGCGGCCAGCGCCTGCGTCATCGGCGCGGTGCCCTGAAACTGGGTCCATTCGATATTGTAGGTCTTGCCAAGATCGGGAAATTCGGCCGGCCTGCGCATCATCCAGTATTTCGATTCCTCGGCCGGAATGGTCCAGCCGACGCGGATCGTCTGTTGCGCGCAAGACGAACTCACGCCGGCCAAAATCGCGGCCGCGGCCCCCGCCGCCACGATCCAGTTCGAAGATATCCGCATCATCCCTGCTCCACTTTTGCGCTGCCCGAAACGCCGGTACGACATAAACATGCCGATAAGCCTTTCATGGTTCAAACAATGAGGCAAGCCATCGGACGAGGCTCCGGATAGTGCATCCGGCATGGCCCAGGAATGTGCTAAGGCCACGGGGCGAAGCGACTAAAGTAGGAGAAACACAATGGCGGGCGCTGGCGGAGCCGACCGAACGGGCGCGGAGAAGCTCGGCTATCTCGGGCTCGGGATGATGGGATTTCCCATGACCCGGCGCCTGATCAATGCAGGCTATGACGTCACGGTCTGGAACCGGTCTGCCGGCAACGCCATCGCATTGGTCGAGGCTGGCGCGAAACTCGCAGCGCAACCGCGCGAGGTCGCCGCCGCCGCCGACATCATCTTCATGTGCCTCACCGATGCCGCCGCCGTCGAAGAGGTGGCGTTCGGCCCCGACGGCCTCGCCACCGCGGCGGGCCAGGGCAAGCTCGTGGTCGACTTCTCGTCGATCCACCCGGATGCGGCGCGCGCCATCGCCGCGCGGCTGACGACGGCCAACGGGATGGGATGGATCGATGCGCCGGTCTCGGGCGGCACCAAGGGCGCGGAGGAAGGCACGCTGGCGGTGATGGCCGGCGGCGATGCCGCCGATATCGAGAAGGTCAGGCCCTATGTTCTGGCGATGGCGCGCAGGCTCACGCATATGGGCCCGACCGGCGCGGGCCAGACCACCAAGCTCTGCAACCAGGTGATCGTCGGATGCGCCATGGCGGTGCTGGCGGAGGCGGCGCGGCTGGCGGTCAATGCCGGGATCGACGCCAACCGGTTGCCGGAAGCGCTGGCCGGCGGCTTTGCCGATTCGATCCCGCTGCAATTGTTCGTGCCGCGCATGGTGCAGGGCATTCATTCGCCCCCCGCAGGCCATATCGCAACCATGCTGAAGGACCTCGACACCGTGATCGACGTCGCCCGCGACACTTCGAGCCCGGTGCCGATGTCGGCGCTGGCCGCCCAACTGTTCAGATTGGCCAAGGCCGCGCTCGGCGCCGATGCCGACGCGCTCGAAATCTACAAGCTGTCGGCCTCTCAAACCGGTTGAAGCAATTTCACCTGCCGATGATTTCCGCTAGAGTTTCCGCGCCACGAGGGATCATCCGCCATGTACGCGCCCGCCGGTGTCAGACTATCAGCCGACCTTCCCGTGCCGGCGCAAATGAAAGCCTGGGTGCTGGGTAATCCGGACGAGCTTTTCCTGCGCGACAAGCCTGTGCCCGTTCCCGGGCGCGCCGAAGTGCTGGTCCGCATCGACGCGGTCGCGATCTGCGCGACCGACCTTGAGGTCATCCACGGCGGATCGCCGGCGAGCATTCAGGGCGGCCTGCCCTTCAACAAGAACTTCACGCCCGGTCATGAATATATGGGCACGGTCGCAGCGCTGGGACCCGAGGTCGACGAGTTCGGGATCGGCGAGCGCGTCAGCGTGGAGATCCATGCCGGCTGCGGACAGTGCAAGCGATGCCGCCAGGGCATGTACACCTCGTGCCTCAACTACGGAAACGCCGCCAAGGGCCATCGCGCCAACGGGTTCACCACCGACGGCGGCTTTGCCGAATACGCGATCAACCACATCAACACGCTGGCGCGGGTGCCCGCCACCATGGGCGATGCCGAAGCGACGCTGGTCGTCACCGCCGGAACCTCGATGTACGGACTGACCGAACTGGGCGGGCTCGTCGCCGGCGAAAGCGTGGTGGTGATCGGTCCCGGCCCGATCGGGCTGCTCGCGGTGGCCGTCGCCAAGGCGCTGGGCGCAAGCCCCGTCATCCTGACCGGCACCCGCAACAAGCGGCTCGCCATCGGCCGCGAACTGGGCGCGGACCGCGTCATCAACATCGCCGACGAGAACGCGGTCGATGTCGTGAAACAACTCACCGGCGGAATCGGCGCGGATTATGTCGTCGAATGCGCCGGCACCGAGGCCACCGTCAATCAGGCCATCCACATGACCAATCGCGGCGGGAAAATCTGCCTGGCGGCATTCCCGCACGCCCCGGTGACGATCGATCTGGCGCATCTGGTGAAGAACAATATCTACGTCTACGGCATCCGCGGCGAAGGCCGCAGCGCCACCCGCCGCGCGATGGCCCTGATGGCGGAAAAGCGTTTCGACGCCACCAAAATCCACACCCATACTTTCGCGCTGGCCGATCTGCCGACGGCGCTGCGATACGCCCGCGAACGGGTCGACGACGCCATCAAGGTCGTGGTTACCAACCGGCAGGCGGGAATCGCCAGCGCGGCGGCGGAGTAGCGTCAAGGACTACATTCGGTGATGCCGTAGCCCGCGAATTCCCCGGCGATATTCGGATCCATCGATTTCGCTTTGCCCAGATCCAGCGACCCGTCGGTTCCGCTGCGCGCCTTCGCGATGCCGCGTCCGAACAGCGACGATACCGAAAGCGAATTTTTCTCGAGCGCTTCGGAATAGTCCCTGATCGACTCGGCGTTTTTGCCCAGTTTCAGATTGACCAGGCCCCGGCTATCCAGCGCATCGGCCCGTCCCGGATCGAGCCGAAGCGCCTCGTTGCAATCCTTCAGCGCCGGTTGCAAATCGCCGATCGCGGCCAATGTCCAGCAACGGTTGTTGTAGGCCTCGACATCCTTCGGATCGAGCCGGATGGCTGCATTGAAATCCTGCAATGCCAGCCGGTATGCGTGCTTCATCGCATAGATTTGCCCGCGCTTGTAATGCAGCACCTGGTCATTGGGATCGGCCGCGAGCCGGCGGCTCAGTTCCGCGATCACCGGATCCCTGGCCAGATCCTCCGGGCCTGGCGCGCTTGCCGGTTTTGCGGCTTCGCACGCCGGGGTTTTCTCCACCCCCTTGGCGACATCCGGTTTACGGTCGGAGTCGGGATTGAACGAAAACTCAGTCGCCAGCGACGACGAGAACCAGGGCACCTGTTCGCTTTTCGACGCGCTTATGACCCCCGCCTGCGTGTTCCTGAGCGCCTGTTCGGCATTGACGCCGGGAGCGCGAACCTCCCGCAGCAGTTCGGTAACGAAAAGGCTGTGGTCGTTCTGAGTTTCATTGGCCACCGAACCGAGGGCGGTGGAATACAGCACCAGGGTGTTGCCCGGTGTGACCGCCGGGGCCAATCCGGCCGAATAGCGGCGAAAGCGGCGCTCGAACGGATTGCGCCGCGAGGCATTCAGTAGCGCAATCTTGACCAGCGCGCCCCGGTTGTTCATCTCGCCGAGGATGGTCTCCAGGTTAAAGCCATCCCGCAGGACATCGGGTTCCGTCCAGATCTGAGCGTCGACCGGAATCAGGTAACTCTGGCGGCCCGATTGAATGCCGAAGCCGTCGAAGAAAATCAGCGCAACGGACCCTTGCGAAATCTTCCCGTACAGACGATCGAGCGCCTGCTGCATGGCGTCGCCCGTCAGGTTGACGCCGGTCTCCACATCGAAGCCGTCATGCTTGAGTTCGTCGGCGATGTCCTGGGTATCGTTGGCGGCATCGGTCAGGACCAGGTCATTGTCCGGATATCTCGCATTGCCGATTACCAGCGCTACCCTGCCCGGCCCGTCGGCTGCAAACGCGTCAACACCGATCGGGATCGCCATGACACCGGCAAGCAGCAGCGCGCAAAAAACCCGCATGAATTTTCCGTCGGCATTCGGCGTGGCAAAATCAACTGGCAGAGTACCCGACACCGGCAACATATCAATCGAGAATTGTTCACGATCCGGTTGTAGTTCCTAGGCTTTTTGGTTCAATCATTGCTTTAGCCGACGACCGCAATCGCACAGGCGTTGCTACCCGGAAGCCGCCATCCGGCTATGCCTCGAACCGTAGAAAAAATAGATCGCCAGACCGATCGCGAGCCACACCGCCAACCTGATCCAGGTGTCGATCGGCAGGCCGAACATCAGGAATATCGAGGTTGCAGCACCGCACGGCGCGACGATCCAGATCGCAGGCGACCGGAACGGCCTCGCCAATCCGGGTTCGGTGATCCGTAACGCCAGCGTTCCGAGCGAAACGACTGTAAACGCGAACAAAGTCCCGATGCTGACGAGTTCTCCGACCAGTTCGATCGGCAGCAGTCCGGCGAAGACCGCCACCACGACGCCCGTTCCGATCGTGGAGACATAAGGGGTGCGAAAACGGGGATGGATCTTCGCCGCTGCCCGCGGCAGCAGCCCGTCATGCGCCATGGCGCGAAAGATTCGCGGTTGTGCCAGCAGCATCACCAGGATGACCGAGTTCAGTCCGAAGACGATCCCGAGTTTTACGAACGGAGAAAGCCAGCCGACGCCGGCCGCATCGATACCGACCGCAATCGGATCGGGAACGTTGAGCCGGTCGAACGGCACGATCCCGGTCAGCACAAGGCCGACCGCGACATACAGCGCCGCGCAAATCGCCAGCGAACCCAAGATGCCGATCGGCATGTCCCGCATCGGCGTCCTGGCTTCCTGCGCCGTGGTGGAGACGGCGTCGAATCCGATATAGGCAAAAAACACCACGGCCGCGCCGCGAAGCACGCCCGACCAGCCGTAGATGCCGACACCGGCATTGGGAGGCATGAACGCCCCGGCGGGATTGCTCGGCGTAACCCAGTTCGCGGTAGAGAACGCGGGCGCGGCACAGATCAAAAACAGCGCGATGACGATCAGCTTCACGGCCACGATGAAATTGTTGAACCAGGCCGACTCCCGGATGCCGATCACCAGCAGCGTCGTGATGAGGACGATCACCGCGACGGCAGGAATGTTCAGGATGGCTCCGGTCGATGACCAGACATGTTGGGTGGCGTCAAAGCTGAATGGCGGCGAGACGAACCGCGCCGGAAAGACCAGGCCAAAATCCCTGGCGAAACTGACGACATAACCGGACCAGCCGATCGCAACCGCGATGGCGCCGACCGCATATTCCAGGATCAGGTCCCAGCCGATGATCCATGCGATCAACTCGCCCAATGTGGCGTAGGCATAGGTATAGGCGCTGCCGCTGATCGGGACCGTCGATGACATCTCGGCGTAGCACAGGCCGGCAAACGCGGAGGCGACGGCTCCGAGGATAAAAGAGAGCGTGACCGCGGGCCCGGCGTTCGCGGCGGCGGCGTGCCCGGTGAGCACAAATATCCCCGCGCCGATGATGCCGCCGACCCCGAGCCCGACGAGATTGAGCGCGGACAGCGACCGCTTCGGCAAATGGCCGGCCCCGTCGCCCTCGCCTTGGGCTGCCTCATCGGCGAGTTGCGCGGTCGATTTCCGGGCCCAGAGACTTGCCAACAGACCACCCCTTGATGAGTCCCGGGCATTATAGTCGTCAAACAACGGTTTGGATGATCGCTGCAAAAAATATCGGATCAGGATCGCGGGTAATCGCGTCACCCTTGTCCACCGCACCGGCTTGATGCATCCTGTCTTGGAACTGGAAGGCAATCATGACCGCATATTATATCGGCGAACACCGAATCACCAACGCAGCAGTGTTCGAAGAGTATCTTGTCAAGGTCATCCCGATGATCGAGCGCTGTGGCGGACGCTACCTTACCAAAACAGGCACCCACGACGTTCTCGAAGGCGACTGGCGGCCCAATCGCGTGGTCATCGTCGAATTTCCCGACATGGCATCGATCAGACGATGGTACGACGCGCCCGACTACCAGCCGCTGATCGCCCTGCGCCAGACCGCGGCGACCGACGTGATGATTGCGCTCGAAGGTTTGTGAATCGGTGCAGCGGATGTGCGCTAAGACCTCGCAACCCGCCCATCACGCGATCCCGCCGAGATAGAGCCGCTTGACGATGTCGTTGCCTCTCAATTCATCGACCGAGTCGGCCGCGACGACGATTTCACCATGGACGATGATGTAGCCGCGATCGGCGATACGGATCGCCTGATTGAAGTTTTGCTCCGCCATCAGCACTGTCAGGCCGAGATGCGCATTGAGTTCGCCGATCTTGGCGATGGTCTGCGAGACCAAAAGCGGCGACAGGCCGACCGAAGGCTCGTCGATCAGCAACAGCCGCGGCGACGACATCAGCGTGCGGGCGATGGCGAGCATCTGTTGCTGCCCGCCTGACATGGTGCCGGCGATCTGGCCCTGCAGCCCCTTGAGGGCCGGGAACGTCTCGAAGGCGAGCGCCAGGTTGCGATCGATGTTGCGCCGGGCGGCCTTGCGGAAGGCGCCGAGCATCAGGTTTTCCAGCACCGTCAGCTTGGGAAACAGCCGCCGCCCCTCAGGCACCAGCGCCACGCCGAGATCGACGATCGCCTCGGTCGACAGCCTGGCCAGATCGTGCGCCTTCCCGTCGATCGTGAGCAGCATGCTGCCGCGCGTCGGCCGAACCAGGCCCGCGACGCACTTCATCAGCGTGCTCTTGCCGTTGCCGTTGGTGCCAAGCAATGCGACGGTTTCGCCGCCCTCGACATGGAGGGTGACGCCGCGCAGCGCCTTCACAGCGCCGTAACCGGCATCGAGGCCGTCGATGGCGAGGCTAAGTGCCAAGATAGGCCTCCTGCACCCGCTGGTTGGCCATCACTTCGGCCGGCGAGCCGATCGCGATGATCCTGCCGGTTTCGAGACACATCACGCGCTGCGAAAAACGCATCACCGCCTGCATGATGTGCTCGATCATGATGATGGTGATGTCCTGATCCGCAAGGCTCATGAGGAGATCGAGCACCTCATCGACTTCCGAGCTGGAAAGACCGGCCATGGCCTCGTCGGAAATCAGCAGTTTCGGGTGAGTCGCCATCGCGCGGGCGAGTTCCATCTTGCGCAATTCCACCTGGCTGAGCCTGGTGGCCGGCACATTGGCCTTCGACGCAAGCCCCATCCGCGTCAGGATCGACATCATGGTGTCGCGGCGTTGCGCGGCCGAGGCGTGTTGGTCGGTGACAACGGCGAAATCGAGCGCCACCATGAGGTTTTCGGCGACCGTCATGCTTTTGAACGGCCGCGGGATCTGGAAGCTGCGTGCAATGCCGCGGCGCGTGCGCAGATGCGGCGGCAACTGCGTGATGTCCTCGTCACGGAATACCACGGTGCCGGCCTCGGTGCGGAACGCGCCGGAAATGCAGTTGATCAGCGTGGTTTTCCCCGAGCCATTCGGGCCGATCAGGCCGAAGCGCTCTCCCGGACGAATCTCGACGCTGACATTGTCGAGCGCGACAAAGCCGCCGAAGCGTTTTGTGAGCGCGGATATCCGCAACAAGGGCGGCTGGTTTTCCGGGGGCATCATGCTTCGCCCTCGCTGCGATGGCGGCGAACCTTGCGGATCAGGCCGATGATCCCCTGCGGCGCCGCCACCACGAACAGCACCAGCATCACGCCGAGCACCAGCACGTTCACTTCCGACGAGATGGTAACGGTCAGCAATTGTTGCGTCGCGCCGAGCAGGATCGCCCCGATGATCGGGCCGGCCCAATGCGCGGTTCCGCCAATCAGCGACATCGCCAGTACCGACACCGAGTAATTGAGATTGAACGCGGACGACGGGTCGGCATATTGCAGGTACATCGCGGCGGGCGCGCCGGCCGCACACATCAGCGCCCCGGAGATGACGCAGGCCACCAGCTTCAACCGCAACGTAGGCACGCCCGTGCATTCCGCGGCAAGCTCGTCATCCCTAAGCGCCTTCAGACCGTGGCCGATCCATGAATTTTGAATGTAACGCGAGATCGCCACCGCCAGCACCACGAGCAGCGCCTGGACGAAAAACAGCATCTGCACATAATTATCGAACGGCGCCGTCACCATCGGCCGCTGCAACTGAATGCCGGCGGCGCCGCCGACATATCGCCAATTTGTGACCGTCGTTTCGATCACGATAGTCGCCGCTATGGTCGCGATCGAGAAGAAGATGCCCTGCATGCGCAAGGTCAGCAGGCCGAGCACGAATCCCATCAGCGCGCCGATGGCGGCTGCGGTCGCGATCTGCACCGCGAGCGGCGCGCCAAACGCCTTGGCCAGGAACACGGCGGTGTAGACGCCGACGCCGAAAAAAGCGCTGGTGCCGAAATTCACGTAGCCTGCATAACCGCCGAGGATGCTCCAGGCGACGGCGAGTACTACGAACTGCAGGATCACGTAGCCGGCAAAGAACGGATACTGGTTGCCGATGACCTGTGTCATCAGCAGGGCCGCGGCGAGAAACAGCGTCGCGCCGATCCAGAAAAGGATGCCGTTGCGGTTCATGATCGCCTGCCGAACAGGCCCTGCGGCCGGACCGCGAGAACGGCAAGCAGCATGCCGAACGAGACCGCCGGCGCCCAGGACGCGCCGAACAGGGTCAGGACGATGGTTTCGGCGACGCCGAGGATGATGGCGGCGACCAGTGTGCCGGCCATGCTGCCGAGCCCGGCCATCACCACGACGCAGAAGGTGCGCCCGATATAGGAGCGGTCGAGCGTCGGCTCGACGGGAGCGACGATGATCAACAGGGCGCCGGCGATGCCGAGCACGGCGGTTGCAATGCCGAACGCCCATTGCTTGATCCGGATCGGATTGGCGCCCATCAGCCGCAGCGCTTCCTGGTCCTGCGCGACCGCGCGGATCGCGCGCCCCATGAAGGTTCGCGACAGATAGAGCGTCAGCAGGATCGTCAGCGCGGCGGCAACCGCGAACGCGACCAGCAGCCGGAACGGAATCCGCATGTCGCCGATCCGCCAGGCCTTGCCGATATAGGATGCGGTGACCGAGCGCTGGTCCACACCGAACTGCAGAATGAGCAGCACTTCGATGATGAAGGCGACGCCGAAGAAAAACGCGATGCCGCGCACGCCGGCATCGCTGCCGCGCTTTTCGAAGGTCTCGTAATAGATGCGGTAGGCGACCAGACCGAACACAAACAATAGCGGCGTAATCAACAGCCCCGCCAGCAGCGGATCGATCCCGTAATTTTCGTTGAGGAAATACACCCCGTAGGACGCCATCACTAGAAACGCCGGATGCGCGACGTGGGGAACGTCGAGCAGGCCGAACGAGAGCGACAATCCAAGACTGACCGCCGCATAGAAGCAGCCGAGCAGCACGCCGATCGCCACCGCATCGAGCAGCAGGTCAAATGAAAACAAGCGAGAGTCCCCACGTTGAGTTGGTCACCTCGCCCCGCTTGCGGGGAAAGGTCGAATCGCATCTTAAGATGCGATCCGGGTGAGGGGGACTCTCCGCGAATCCGATTGCGTGGAGAGTCCCCCTCACCCCGACCCTCTCCCCGCAAGCGGGGAGAGGCGAAAACGCCGTCTACTTCCGGGCCGCCTCGAACGGAGTGATGAGATCGCCGGATTTCAGTTTCTCCGGGAACAGGATCACCTGCTTTCCCGGGCTGCGGAACTGCTCGATGTTCTTGTCCACGATACCGCGGAATTGGGCCTGCAGCACCGCGTTTTCCTTGCGCTCGCCGTCGGGCCCGAAGCTCATCGGGCCGACGATAGTCTGCATCTCATGCTCATGCAGATATTTTGCGATCGCCTTCTGGTCGAACGACCCAACCGCCTTGACCGCCGCCTCGACAAGCTGACCGCTGGCGTAGCCGAACGGCGCGAGATAGTAGCCCAGCGGATCGACCTTGGCTTCCACCGCGCGCTTTGTATATTTGTCGAAGAACTCCTTGGTCCCCTCATAATACATTTTTGGTTCCGGAAGCCATGAGTTGTAATTGACGACGCCGTTGAGCAGCGAGCCCATATTCTCCATCACCGCACCGAATTGCAGGCCGACCATGCCGCCGCCAAAAACCTTGACGTTGTCGCCGATCCCGATCTCGTTGACGGCGCGCAGGATGCCAGCCGAATCCGGCGGGTACGACGAAACATAAACCACGTCGGGCTTTGCCGCCTTCAGCGCGCGAACGATGCTTGAGAATTCCACCGTACTGGGCGGGTAGGCCTGATCGAAGACGACCGGCATATTGCGCTTCTTTGCGACTTCCCGCGCGATCACCACCAGATTCTGGGCGAATTCCTGGTCGGCTGACAGAAACGCAACACTCTTCGCGCCGGCCTTTTGCGCGATTTCGAGGAACGAATCCGGCCAGCTGTCGGGCGGGCCCCACGGCGCATTGTTGAACCACATGTCGTGCTGGACCTTGCTGTTGACCTGGAACGAGAAGTTCCCCATCAGCAGCAGACCGCGCTGCTTGACCAGCGGCATGATCGGCGCCGTTGGTACGGTCGCGTAAGGCGCGAACAGGAGGTCGACCTTATCGACATCCAGCAGCTTCGAATAGATCGCCGGCGTTTCCGAAGCACTCGACTTGTCGTCATAAACGACCAGTTCGACCTTGCGGCCGAGCAGGCCGCCCTTGGCGTTGACATCGTCGCGCCAGATCTCGATGCCTAGCAGCGAAGCCTTGCCGCCGCCTGCAAGACCGCCGGTCTGCGGCATGCTCATGCCGATCTTGATCGGCGGCTGTTGAGCGTCGACGCGTGAGGCGAGCCCAAGCGTGGTGACGGCGATCGTGCCGCCAAGAAATGTCCTGCGTTTCATCTGATGATCCTCCCCGTATGTTTTGTTTTTCGGCCGCACATTGGATGAACAAGACGGACATCACAACATACTAAATTGCCTTGAACACGTTGCATTCGACTTTATTGCCGTCCTCTTTCAAATTCGTCCCAGCGCCGTCAGGATAACCTGCGGCGTCAACGGAATCTCGGTAATCACGGCCCCGAACGGCCTGAGCGCGTCATTCACGGCGTTCGCGACCGCGGCGGCCGCCCCTGCGGTGCCGGCCTCTCCCGCGCCCTTGGCGCCCAGTTCGGTCTCCGAAGTCGGCGACACCACGTGCCCGACGTCGATATCGGGCATTTCGCCGGACATCGGGACCAGATAGTCAGCCATATTGGCGTTGGTCAATTGACCCCGCTCGTCATAGACGCACTTTTCGAACAGCGCGGCCCCGAGCCCCTGCACCACCCCGCCCCGGATTTGCTCGTCGACCAGTTGCGGATTGATGAGGGTGCCGCAATCCTCGACCACCCAATGTTTGAGCAGCCTGACAATGCCGGTGTCGGGATCGACCTCAAGCCAGGAAGCCTGAACGCCATTGGTGAAGGCGAACGGGTATTCGCGCGGCACGAAATGACGCGTTGCCATCAGCTCGGGCTGGATGCCCGGCGGCAGCGTATCGGGGCGGAAATAGACCACCCGGGCCAGTTCATTCAGCTCGATGCGCGGCGCGCCGTCGCCGGCGTTGACGACCGCATTGCCCGCGAGATCGAGTTCGCCCGGTGACGTCTGCAGGATCGCGGCAGCGACATCCAGGATGTTCCTGCGCAAGATCTTCGCCGCCTGCAACGCCGCCTCGCCGCCGATGCCGGCGCCGCGCGAGGCCCAGGTGCCGCCGCCATAGGGCGTGTTGTCGGTATCGCCAAGGATGACGCGCACGCGCTCCATCGAAACCCCGAGCACGCTGCCGACGATCTGCGCGGTCAGCGATTCCGAGCCCTGCCCCTGCTCGGTGATGCTGGTCTGGCAGATCACCGCGCCTTGCGCGTCCAGCCGCACCGCAACACCGTCCTGCGACGAGATGCGGGCGCCGCCGACGCCGTAGAATGCCGCGCTCGGGTTGGTGACCTCGATGAAACTGGCGATGCCGATGCCGCGATGGATGTTTTTTTTGCGCAACGCCGCCTGCTCGGCGCGCAAGCTCTCATAATCCATCATCGCCATCAGCCTGTTCATGGCGGCGTGGTGCGACAGCAGTTCAAAGCGCAGGCCCGAGGGCGACGCGCAGGGGTAAGCATCATCGGCAATCAGATTACGGCGGCGGATTTTCACCGGATCCATGCCGATTTTTGCCGCCGCAAGATCGACCAGCCCTTCCGTCACCGAGCAGGCGATGGGATGGCCGACGGCGCGGTACTGGCACATGACATTTTTATTCTGGAACACGACGCGGGCCCGCGCGCGGTAGTTCTTCGTCGTATAGGGACCGCCGACGAGATTGACGACCTGGTTGGCTTCGATGGCGCTGGTGCGCGGATACATCGAATAGGGACCGATGCCGGTGAGATCGTCGATCTCGAACGCGGTGATGGTGCCATCGCGCTTGACGCCGATCTTGCCCTTGCAGCGATGATCGCGGGCATGGATATCGGTGTTGAAGCTTTCGACCCGGTCGGCAACGAATTTTATGGGCCGGCGCAACAGCTTTGACAGCGCATAAACCGCCATTTCGTCGGCGTAGATGTGGACCTTGATCCCGAAGGAGCCGCCGACATCCTTGCAGACCACCCGAACTTGCGACTCCCGCAAGCCCAGATGCAGTGCCGCGATATTCTGCACCATGTGCGGCGCTTGCGTACCCTGGTAGATCGTCAGCCGTGCCTCGGCCGCATTCCAGTCGGCCACGACGGCGCGCGGCTCCAGCGTCACGCCGGTGTGCCGGCCGAAGATGAATTCTGCTTCCGCCACTTCGTCGGCATCGGCAAACGCGGCATTGACCGCACCGGCATCGAGGTTCCGCTCGAAGGCGAGGTTGTCGCCGAGTGCCGGATGAATCACCGGGGTCGCAGAATCCAGCGCGGTGCGCATATCCGTCACGGCCTCCAGTTCCTGGTATTCGACCCTGACTGCTTCGGCTGCGTCCTCCGCAACGTCCCGGCTGGTCGCCACAATGGCGGCGACGGCCTCGCCCTGCCAGCAGACGCGATCGATTGCGATGGCGTGCTGTGGCGCTGATTTCAGTCCCTTCAAATGCGTGAGCACGCCAACCCAGGGCGTGATGACTGCAGCAAGTTCCTTGCCTGTCACCACAGCGATGATGCCGGGCATCCGTTTGGCCGCGGCGGCATCGATGCTCACGATTTTGGCATGGGCATGGGGCGAGCGCAGGAACACCACATGCGCCATGCGCGGCAGCTCGATGTCGCTGACATAGAGCCCGCGCCCCTGCATCAGCCGATCGAGATTGGGCCGCGGCACCGTCTTGCCGATATAGGAGTTCGGCCGATCGAGTTCCGAGAGTGCTTGCGGACTGGCAGTGGCGATGGTCATGGCCGACCACCCATGCGGACGCGCGCCGTGGTCTCGATTGCATCGACAATGGCCTGGTAGCCGGTGCAGCGGCAGTAATTGCCGGAGAGATGCTGGCGAATCTGCTCCCGGTCCGGCTCAGGTTGCTGTTTCAGCAAATCCTGTGCCGCCATCAGCATGCCCGGCGTACAGAAGCCGCATTGCAAGGCATTGCGATCGCGGAATGCTGTCTGCAGATCGGCGATCTCGCCGCTGTCGGATAATCCTTCGATGGTTTGAACCGATGCGTTGTGCGTCTGCACCGCCAGCATCAGGCAGGAACGAACGATGTCGCCATCGACGCGCACCGTGCAGGCGCCGCAAACCCCATGCTCGCAACCGACGTGCGTTCCGGTTAGCTGCAGGTGCTCGCGGAGGAAATCCGCAAGATTAAGCCGCGGCAACACCTGCGCGTCGACGCGCTCGCCGTTGACTTCGACCGTAATGGATATCCGGGCGGTCAAGCCGATCCCCCGGCATTGAGATCGGGGCGATCGAGCAGCGCGGACACGCATCGGCCCAGCAGCACTTTTGCCAGATGCCGGCGCATCGAAACGGATGCCTGCTGATCCTGCTGCGGATCGAGTTCCTTGCTCAAGGCGGTCGACGCTTCGGACAATATCGCTGGCGTGACGACAGCGCCGACCAGTCTTGCAGCCGCCTTGGCCAGCGTCGGCCGATCGCCGACAGCAAAGAACGCCAGCCGGAGATCGGCGAAGATTCCGTCTTTCACAATCGCCTGCGCCGCCAGGCCGACGATGGCGTAGTCGCCGTGCCGCCGCGCGAATTCGTCGAAGAAATATCCGGAGCTTTTTCGCGCAACCGGCAGTTCAACCGCGACCAGCAATTCCTGCGCCGACAGCGCCGTCTCATAGATGCCGGTGAAGAAATCTTCCGCCGCCATTCGCCGTTCGCCGGAGGGGCCGCTAATGACGACGGTCGCATTCAAGGCCAGCATGCAGGCCGGCAATTCCGCCGCGGGATCGGCATGCGCGAGGCTGCCGCCGAGGGTGCCGCGGTTGCGGATCGCGGGATGCGCGACATGGGCGACCGCTTCCGCCAGCAACGGCGCATGCGCGGCAATTTCAGGCGATCGCAACAGCTCGGCATGGCGCGTCAGCGCGCCGATCTTGAGGACATCGCCGCTTACCGCAACGCCGCGGAGTTCGGCCAATCCACCGATATCGACGATCAGTTCGGGCGAGATCAGCCGCAGGTTCATCGCCGGCATCAGGCTCTGGCCGCCCGAAAGCACCTTCGCTCCGTCGCCATGCGCCGCCAGCAACGCCAACGCGTCAGCGACGCTGGTTGCGCGGGCGTAAGCGAAAGCCGAGGCTTTCATTGGCGTGACCTCCCCGGCCGGATTCTGATGTATTTTGCTGGAATTAGACGGCGGCGACCCCTAAAGGTCAAGTTTGTTTATCGAGCGATTATTTCTGATGACTCGACTTTCGGACTAGTCATAATAACGGGATCAAAGACGCGGCCGTTCGATGCGCAACGTATCGGCCCCGGGGAGGAGATGGATGAACCTGGGATTCTTTACGATGCCGATCCATCCGCTCGACAAGGACTGGCGGCAATCGCTCCGGGAAGACCGTGAAGCCTTCGTGCTGGCCGACGAACTCGGATTCACCGAAGCCTATGTTGGCGAGCACTCCACCGACAAGGCCGAGAACATCACGTCCTGCATCGCGTTCCTCGCCTGGATTGCGGCGGCCACCAGAAACATCAAGCTCGGCACCGGCACCGTCAACATGCCGAATACCCACCCCGCCGCGGTAGCCGCTTCGCTGGCGATGCTCGATCACATGCTCGACGGCCGCCTGATCTTCGGAATCAGTCCGGGCGGACTTTTGTCGGATGCGGAACTGTTCGGCAATCTCGACGCCAACCGCAATGAAATGTTTCTCGAAGCCATCAACCAGGTGCTGGAAATCTGGGCCGGCGAGCCGCCTTACAATATCGAGGGAAAATACTGGAACATTACGACGCAAAGGACCCTGATCCGGGACATCGGCCAGGGCTTCATTGCGCGCCCGATGCAACGGCCGCATCCGCCGATCGTGGTCACGGCTGTCGCCCCCTTCTCGAAAGGCGTCACAGAGGCCGCAGCGCGCGGCTGGGATCCGATCTCGGCCAACTTCCTGATGCCGGCCTGGGTGAAAAGCCACTGGCCGAAATACGTCGAGGGCTGCGAGCGCGGCGGGCGCGCGGCGGAGCCTGCGAACTGGCGCGTCGCCAAGAGCGTCTTTGTCGCCAAGGACGCCGCAACCGCGAAAGCCTACGCCACCGACCCAGACGGTCCCTACGTCTATTACTATCGCTCGCTGTTCACCAAACTGAAGAAGAACGGCCGCGTCGAACTGTTCAAGACCCGCCGCGACCAGCCCGACGACGAAGTGACGCTGGAAATGATCTGCGACAAACTGATCATCCATGGAACAGCCGACAGCGTTGCGGATCAGGTGCTGGCTTTCCAGGACGAGGTCGGCGCGTTCGGCACGTTGCTCTATGCCGGCAAGGACTGGAAGGATCCCGAGCTTGGACGCCAGTCCATGATCCTGATGGCCGAAAAGGTGATGCCGCGGGTCAACGCCGGTACGGCGAAACAATCAAGCGCTGCGGAATAGTCCGGCGAGGAAATACATCGTGGCCTTTACCGACCGCATTCCCTATCAGGCGCAAGTCGATCGTCCCCGGCTATTGCTGCCGGATGGCAAGCGGCTCGCGGTATGGGTCATCCTCAACGTCGAGGAATGGCGGATCGAGAACGCGATGCCGCGAACCGTGCTGAGCCCGCCGATGGGCCAGCCGCTATTGCCCGATGTGCCGAACTGGTCGTGGCATGAATACGGAATGCGCGCCGGCTTCTGGCGGCAATTCAAGGCGCTGACCGACCGCAACATGCCGGTGACCCTGGCGCTGAATGCCAACGTCTGCAACTCCTACCCCCGGGTCGCGTCCGCGGCTCGGGAGGCCGGCTTCGAATTCATGGGGCACGGATTCGTTCAGGGCCCGATGCACAAGCTCGACAACCAGGCCGACGCCATCAAGCGCTCGATCGAAACCATCGCCAGGTTCACCGGCAAGGCGCCACGGTCATGGGAAAGCCCGGGCTTGACCGAAACCGAGGAGACCATCGATCTGTTGCGCCTCAATGGCGTCGACTATCTGGCGGACTGGGTGATCGACGACCTGCCGCAGGATATCGCGACCCCGCATGGCACCGTGACGACGATTCCCTATTCGGTGGAAACCAACGACATCGTCATTCACGCGCTGCAGCACCTTTCTTCCGAGCAATTCCTCAAACGCTGCACCGATCAGTTCGACCGGCTGTACCTTGAGGGCGCCACCAATGCGCGGATCATGGCGATCTCGATTCACCCCTACATCACCGGAGTCCCTCACCGCATCAAATACCTGGAAGCCTTGCTCGACTACGTCATCGGTCATGACGGCGTCGCGCTGATGACCGCAAGCGAGATCGGCGACTGGTATCGGGCCGCGATGCCGAAGTCCTAACCCCAAAACGGAAAAGGCGCATGATCAGGGCGGCCATCATCGGTCTCGGCTGGTGGGGACAGACCATCCTCAAGAACCTGCTGGACAGCAGGATCGTGAGCCCGATGCTGGCAGTCGATCCCCTGGAGTCGGCGCGATCGGCCGCATCGGCGCTCGGCGTCACGACGGCACCGCGGTTCGAGGACGCGCTGGCCAATCCGGATATCGATGCGGTCATTCTCTGCACGCCACAGGGGCGCCACGCCGAACAAATCGTGGCTGCCGCGCGTTCGGGACGTCATGTGTTCTGCGAGAAGCCTTTGTGCACGACATCGGCCGACGTGGAAGCCGCCATTGCAGCCGTCAGGCAAGCCGGCGTCCAGTTGGGCATCGGGCACGAACGGCGTTTTGAGCCCGCGGTCATCGAGATGCGCAAACGATTTGCGGCAGGCGAATTCGGCAATCCGCTGATGCTGGAAGGCAATTTCAGTCAGGACAAATTTCTGAAATTGCCGCGCGATAACTGGCGCTTGTCCGAAACCGCCAACCCGGCCGGCCCGCTGTCGGCCACCGGCATCCATATGGTCGACCTCTCGATCGCGTTGCTGGGACGGCCGACCTCGGTCTGGGCGCGGCTGGCAAGATTGGGAAGCGATTTTGAGAACGGCGATACGCTGTCGATCACGATGGGTTTCGAGAGCGGCGCCACCGCCATGCTGGGCGCGGTGCTGGCGACGCCGTTCATGGGACGTCTTGCCCTGCTCGGCTCGAAAGGCTGGATGGAAATTCGCGACCGCAGCCACCCGGAAAATTCAACGGGCTGGGATGTCACCAGCCTGCATCGGAACCAAACGCCGGTGACCGCTTTCTATCCGCCGCATCCATCGGTGCGCGATAATCTCGAGGCCTTCGGCCGCGCCGCGCTGGGCCAGGCCCCCTACCCGGTCACGTCAAATGAAATGCTCGCGAACGTCCGAAGCTTCGAGGCGATCCAGCGATCGGTAAAGAGCGGCGCTATCGAGATCATCTGAGCCTCCCCTTACATGAGCATCGCCGATTCAATCGCAATCAAGGAGCGGCATTGGTCAAAAGTCTGTAGATAAACCGAGCTATCTGGGCCATTGCAAAGGCAATCCCGCAACCAAACAGAACTAATCCCTCGGGAGCAATAAATCTCAAGAGATGAAACATGGCGACCTGTGTCGGCAGGTTCGAGCTAATTTCGTTAATACCTGTGGCCAGAAAGCCTATAAACGTTTCCCGAGCGACGACGGACGCAACGAACACAACAATACAAACCAGCGCAGTTAGCAGAGCTGGCTCGGCATAAAGCGTGCGCGCCCAAGAAACAGAGAAGCGCAACAACGAAAACCTGCTGGTTGAAAAAAGCAATGCGATCAAAAAAACCCGGATCAATTCCAATTTTTGCAGACGATACAAACGCTAAAATTATTTGCTTTTCGGCCGGCAGAATCGCCAACGGAAACACGGCCTCGACGAAAGCGCGAGGGAGCACCGTTGGCTGGAAATGGCTAAAGATCGCCAGCAGTGAGCCCGGGAGGCAAATAACAAATGCAAGTGCAAGGGCGTAATATATGCCACGGCTGTTTTTACGATGTTCCTCAGTCACTGACATTTCACCAAAGCGCCCCGCAACATCGCGATCTAAGATCAGAGCTCACTTGCGCCTCCTTGTTAAACAAACTTTGTTATCGACGTTGATCGCCTCCCTTCGAGCATTTGTTGTGGGGATAGGTCATCCTGCCATGTGCGGTACATAGAATTTTAAATTCGTCAGAGCCAGCTAGCGGTTTCATTTTCACGGAAGTGACGCTTATGGCGTTGGCCACGATCCGAAGTCGAGGGAGCGGCGCAACCGATGCGCGGGTTCATCGCAATCTCGATTCACCTGGACGCATCTGGACGCATTCGGATCAATGCGCCAGCGCGACCTGTTCCGAAACCTGCTCGCGCCTCACGTCAATGCGCAAGCTGATGGCAACAATCGCGCCTACCAACGAGCATCCGGCGAGCAGGAGCAGTCCCGCCGTGAAGTCTCCGGTGAGGTCCTTCAGATAACCCATGGCATATGGACCAGCGAAGCCGGACAGATTGCCCAGCGAGTTGATTGCCGCGATTCCGGCGGCGGCCGACGCGCCGGTCAGAAAGCTTGCCGGCAGCGGCCAGAACATCGGTGGCACCGCGGACACGCCGATCTGCGCGAAGCAGAGCAACGCCATAACGACGATGGGATTGGAAACAAGCCCGGAGAGTCCGATCCCGAACGCGGCCATCAGCAGCGCCACGGCGACGTGGCCCTTTCGCTCCATGGTGCGATCGGAGTGCCGGCCCAGCAACACCATACCGACCGCGCCAAAAACGAAAGGCAATGCAGCCAACAGGCCGGTCTGGCTATCGCTCACGCCAAAGTTCTTGATGATGGTCGGCAGAAAGAATGCAACGCCATAGCTCGCCGCATTCAGGCAGAAGTACACCAGAGCGCACAGCAGGATGCGTACGTCGGTAAGTGCCTGAAACAGGGAGAGGTGTTCGACCTTCTCCTTGTTCTTTTTCTCGGTCGCTTGAACATTCTCCAGCCATGCAACCTCTTCGGGTTGCAGCCAGCGAGCCTGGCTCGGAAAGTCGGTCAGATAGAACAATACTGCGAGCCCGACCAGGATCGACGGCAACGCTTCAAGAATGAACAGCCATTGCCAGCCGTCCAGTCCCCAGCCGGTCAGGTTGAGCAACAGACCGGAGATCGGGATCCGACAATGGACGAAATCGGAATTGCCAGCATGAAGAAGCTGATGACGCGCGCGCGGTAGACCGCCGGGAACCACAAGGTCAGATAAAAGATGATGCCGGGGAAGAAGCCCGCCTCGCATCCGCCGAGCAGCAAACGCAGGGTGTAGAAAACCGTTTCATGCGAGGCTCCCGTCGCGTTGGAAATCGACGGGATAAAGGCGAACGCCGCCGAGACGATCCCCCAGGTGATCATGATGCGGGCAATCCATATCCGCGCCCCGACGCGCTCCAGGAAGAGGTTGGAGGGGACCTCAAACAGGAAATACGCAATGAAAAACAGTCCGGCGCCCAGTCCGAAGGCGGCCTCGCTGAAACCGAGCGCCTGGTTCATGTGCAGCTTGGCGAAGCTCACATTGACGCGGTCGAGGTAGGCAACGAAATAGCAAAGGATCAGAAATGGAATCAGTCGCCGCATCACTTTGCCGATAACGCGCTCTTCTACATCGTCCATGGCGCTGCCTCCTTGCAAAGTCTGCCGCCTTTGAAGCGAGCTGGTTTTGCGTAACTATGACGCTCTCCGCTTCAACGCGCAAAGGCATTTTTCAATTACATGATGGGGATGAATTGATGCGCTGCGGCAACCCGTATTTGCTGCTTCGTTGTTGCCCTACGGGTATCGCCGCCATGGGCGAGCCGGTAGAATGCGACCGGTACTGTTCAAATAGCGGTGGATGACCCGCGGTAAACTGCGACCAGTGAAATTGATAAACATTCCCGTGCTGAGAGCAGGAGAAACATCATGCGGGTTGACGGAAACGAACCTCTCGCGCGTCACGCCATCGCCTTTGTCCTTGCCGGCGGGCGCGGTAGCCGGCTGATGGAACTAACCGATCGGCGCGCCAAACCGGCGGTTTATTTTGGCGGCAAGTCGCGCATTATCGATTTCGCGCTGTCGAACGCCATGAACTCCGGCATCCGCCGGATCGCGGTCGCCACGCAATACAAGGCCCATAGCCTCATTCGGCACCTGCAGATGGGCTGGAACTTCTTTCGGCCCGAACGCAACGAGAGTTTTGACATTCTGCCCGCCAGCCAGCGGGTCTCCGAAACCACCTGGTACCTGGGCACGGCGGACGCCGTCTACCAGAATATCGATATCATCGAGGGCTATGGGGCGAGGTTCATCGTGGTTCTGGCAGGCGACCATGTCTACAAGATGGACTATGAATTCATGCTGCAGCAGCACGTCGACCAGGGTGCGGACGTCACCGTCGGCTGTCTCGAAATGCCGCGATCGGAATCGAGCGGCTTTGGCATCATGCACGTCGACGACAAGGATGTGATCCAGAGTTTCCTGGAAAAGCCGGCGGATCCTCCCGCCATGCCGGGCAAACCCGACTACTCGCTGGCCAGCATGGGGATCTATGTATTCGACACTAAATTTCTTTTCGACGAGCTGCAGCGAGACGCCAACGATCCGCATTCGAGCCATGATTTCGGCAAGGACATCATCCCTCATATCGTCAAGCACGGCCGGGCCGTGGCGCATCAGTTCAGCCGTTCCTGCGTCCGGTCCGGCGACGACCCGCGCAGCTACTGGCGGGACGTCGGAACGGTAGACGCCTATTGGGCTTCCAACATCGACCTCACCGATATTCTGCCCGAACTCGATCTTCACGATCGCTCATGGCCGATCTGGACTCACGCCGAAATCACACCCCCGGCGAAATTCGTCCACGATGAAGAGGGCCGCCGCGGCGAGGCGGTCGCATCGCTGGTGTCGGGAGGATGCATCATATCCGGCGCAGCGTTACGTCGTTCCCTGCTTTTCACCGGCGTGCACCTGCATTCCTATTCCAGGGTCGAAAACGCCGTGATCCTGCCCTATGTCGACGTCGGCCGGAATGTTCGACTGGCGAACGTCGTCATCGACCGCGGCGTGCGGATTCCGGAAGGCTTGGTGGTGGGAGAAGATCCCGGTCACGACGCGAAAAGATTTCGCATCACGGAACGAGGCATCTGTCTGATCACGCAGGCGATGATCGACGGCCTCGCGGTATGAGTTCGATTCGCGTTCTTTCGGTGGCTTCGGAACTCTACCCGATCGTCAAGACAGGCGGCCTCGCCGATGTGGTCGGCGCTCTTCCCATCGCTCTAAAGGCGCAAGAAATTGAGACGCGCACCCTCATACCCGGATATCCCGCTGTCACAAGCGCGTTGGAAACGGCTGAAGAAGTTCTTGATCTGTCGAATTTCCATGGCGGGCCGGCTCGCGTCTTGAGCGGATCCTGCGCGGGCATCGAGCTGTTCGTGCTGGACGCCGCGCATCTTTTTGCACGTCCGGGAAATCCCTATTCGTCGCCTGATGGCGCTGACTGGCCGGACAACGCGATCCGTTTCGCCGCCCTGGGGCGGATAGCCGCCGATATCGGTCAAGGATCCATTCCGGCGTTTGCACCTGACATCGTGCACGCGCACGACTGGCAGGCGGGGCTGACCCATGCCTATTTGCATTACAGCGACCGGCCGCGGCCGGGTACGGTGATGACCGTTCATAACCTAGCCTATCAAGGGCAGTTTCCCCGCGAGCTGTTGAACGAAATCGGATTGCCGCCAGACTCTTTCACCGTCGATGGGGTCGAATATTACGGGTCTATCGGATTTTTAAAGGCCGGGCTCCGGTTTGCGGACCGGATCACGACGGTGTCACCGACCTATGCGCTGGAAATCCAGCGGCCCCAGCATGGCATGGGCCTCGACGGCCTGCTGCGCGGCCGAGCGGACATCTTAAGCGGAATCCTCAACGGCATCGATACCTCGGTCTGGAATCCCGCCACAGATCCCCACATCGCGTCATCCTTTGACGCAGACAGATTGGAGAATCGGGCGATCAACAAAGTCGCACTGCAAGAACGATTGGGTCTTCGCGCCGACCCGGAAGCTTTCCTGCTCGGCGTTATCAGCCGAATGTCCTGGCAAAAGGGACTCGACCTCCTGCTGGAGAGCCTGCCCGCGGTATTGAGCGAGCACATACAAATAGCGGTACTGGGAAGTGGAGATCCGGAGCTGCAAAATCGCTACCGGGCGGCTGCAGAAGCCGATCCGGCACAGATCGGCGTGTGGATCGGCTATGACGAGAGTCTTGCACATCTGATCCAGGCAGGCGCGGATGCGCTTGTGGTGCCATCGCGGTTTGAACCGTGCGGCCTTACCCAACTTTGTGCGTTGAGATATGGCGCGGTTCCGATCGTATCGCGCGTTGGTGGACTGGCTGACACGGTGGTTGATGCGGATGAACCAAATATCTTCGGTAACACGGCGACCGGCATAGAATTCGAACCCGTCACGACCCAAACCCTCACCGATGCGCTTCGCCGCGCGCATGCCCTGTTCCGAAACAGAGCCGTTTGGCATCAAATACAGCAGAACGGTATGGCTGTGGATGTGTCGTGGCATCATCGGGCCAGCCAGTATGCCAGCCTGTATCGTCAGCTTGCCAAAGCGCGTCAGGCCGTGTGAGCTCGAATGTTGCAGGAATGCGCGGTCCGTGTCTCTTCCGCTTGCCCGATGTCCGCCAAGCCCCGATAGCGACCGCACCGCGCAGCGAAATGGCGCGACATGCCAGAAGCAGACCCCGAGGTTGCCTTTAAAGGTTGCCAACGTTGGACGCACCGCGGGCTTATGGCTTCCGCGACATGCCGTCGCGTGCTATCGTTGTAGGCGAGAACACATCTGGGGAGAGGAAGTATTGCATGTGCACGGAGTGCCTGCCCTTCGACGCTCTCCATCGCCGGGGCTTCCTGAAAGCATCCGCCGCAATCGCTGCGACGGCGTTGGTCGGTGCCGGCGCGTTCAGCGGCATCGCCCATGCAGCCGCACTGACCAGGGCCCAGCGCGACAAGTTGAGTCCGGACGAGATTTTAGCATTGATGAAAAAGGGCAATAAGCGCTTCTACTCCGGCAAGCGCGAAGACCGCGACGTTCTGGCTCAGCAACGCGCCAGCGCCAAAGGTCAGTATCCGGCTGCGGTGCTGCTTACCTGCATCGATTCGCGAGCTTCGGCGGAGACGATCCTGGACTTGCGCATTGGCGACATCTTCAACAGCCGAGTGGCTGGCAATGTCGAAAATCCCGACATCCTTGGCAGTATGGAATTCGCCTGTAAATTGTCGGGAGCCAAGGTGGTTCTGGTCATGGGCCATACCGCGTGCGGCGCGATTAAGGGCGCAATTGACAACGCCGAGCTCGGCAACCTCACGGGCTTGTTGGCGAAAATCAAGCCCGCGGTAGCGGCGACACCGTACACTGGCGAGAGGACGTCGAAGAATTACGCATTTGTTGACGCCGTCGCCCGGAAGAACGTGGAAATTACAATGGCTGACATTCGCAAGGACAGTCCTGTGCTGGCCGCAATGGAGTCCAATGGCGCCATCAAAATCGCCGGCGCGATGTACAGTCTGGAGACAGGTGTCGTCGATTTCTTTGCCGGGTGATGGCGTCGCGGATGTTCAAGTCAATTGAGCCGCCTGGCTAAAACCGATACGCAACACCCAGCTCGACGATGCTGAGGTTCGACGTGGCGCTCCGACCCGGAAACGTGACAGCACCGGATACGCTCACGGCGGTATTGACGTAGTTGGCTGTCATGAACTTCACGTAGTCGTATTCCAGCTTGGCCGACCAGTGCTCGGCGAAGCCCCATTCCACGCCGGTGCCGACGGTCCATCCGTCTCGGGTCTGGGCGTTGGTGTCATTGTTGGTATTGGCACCTGCGAGATTGAAGGTCGATGAAACTCCGTTAAAGCCCGCCCACGCCCAACCGGCCTTGCCGAAAAACATCCAGTTGTTCGCGGCGTAGCCGAGACGGCCGGTCACCGTGGCAATCCATTTGACCGTTTCGTGCGAAATGTCGGTGAATCCCGTCGGGCCGATGTCCGAAGTAGATCCGGTCAGGTGAGCCCACGAATAGTCGCCATCAATGCCAACGACCAACTGGTTGACCTGATAATTATAACCGGCATAGCCGCCCCCCAGCCAGCCGCTGCCATGGACGGCATTGTGCACAAACCCCGGTGGGAAATTGACCGTTCCATCGGTGGGGTTCAGGCCATTGGTCACATGGTTGGTGAACCAGCCTCCGCCTGCCTGTCCGCCGACATAAAAGCCCGTCCAGCTATAGAGAACCGGCGCATATACCGGCGCCTTGGTCGGCATATCGGCAGCCGCCGCAACCTGGATTGACCCGGCAATGGCGCAAACGGCAGTCAAAACCAGTGAACGACGCATGATATCCCCCCCGAATCGCTTGCGACCCCGCGACAATGCAACAATATTTCCGGCACGCGCAACCGCCGGCCGCCTCAGAAGAAGCCCGGGCTGAGGTCCAACCCATAGGTCAGGCACAGCAGAGTGACCAGGAGGCCAGCCCCGCAAAACAGCGCAATTTGCTTCAGAGTTTCGATTTCATCGACTGATTGTAACGCCCGTGACAATGCCTGTGCGATAGCGGCCATGGCGAACTCCCGTTCGTGTTCGCCGAGCATGCCCGAGGCCGTTGTTCGATGCCTTCAGGACACCTTATTTTTTGCTTACGGAGTTCTTTGTTTTAGTTTGACGAAGCTGTGCCGAAAGACATGATGGACGGACCGTCAGGGTCACGAGGGCTTTGAATTTGCTTTATATTTTTGACGATTTTGTTCTCGATCCGGGCCGGCGGGAGTTACGCTCGGGGGCATCCGCCGTGGCCATGGAGCCCCAGGTCTTCGACCTTTTGGTGCACCTGATTCGTCACCGCGAGCGCGTCGTTAGCCGGGACGAAATGATCGAGTCGATCTGGGGCGGCCGCATCGTTTCCGAATCCGCGCTCAGCACGCGGATCAACGCCGTGCGCAGCGCCATCAGTGACAACGGAACCGAGCAGCGCCTGATTAAAACCCTGCCGCGCAAGGGTGTGCGTTTTGTCGGCGACGTGCGGGAAGAGCAAAAGCTCACCGAGGCGACGTCCGTAAGCCCATTGGAACGTCGCGCCGTGGAAATCATCGACGCACACCGAACCGCTGAAGACCTGCCTGCGTTGGCGCTGCCGGGAACGGCAATGATCGAGGGTTATTCGGAAGCGCTATCGCCGGTCGAGCCTACACCGTCCGGTTCGCGTCATGTTCTTGCTCCACGAGCGACCGTAGCGGCCATTGCGGCCATTTGCGTTTTATCTCTCGGGACCCTGACATGGGGTTACTTGGCGCGATCCGCCGAATCCGGACGCAGAATGAGTATCGAGACAGCCGCAAAGCTGATCCACGTCTCCGAAGAGATTCACATGAACTCCCGGGAAAACTATGAAGCCGCCCGTGCGCTCCGCCAATGGGCGGTCGACCTCGATCGTCATAACGCTGAAGCTCTGGCGGACCTGACTTTTGCAATCGTGACCGGTGTGTTGAACCATTGGTCGGAAAATGAGGTCGCCGACCTTCACGCGGCCGATCTCACGCTGCAAGATGCCCTCTCCATTGCACCGGGTAGCATGAAAGTGCGCGGCGCCCAGTGTCACATCCTGCGTGCGATGCGGCAGTATGAAGCTGCCATCAAGGCATGCAGCGAACTTGCCCAGAGCTTCCCAAAATACGCGTTTCTCCACAAGGAAGTCGGATATGACCGACTGATGATGGGGCAGCCCAACGAGGCTCTCGCCGAATTCCTCGAGGCTGATCGACTAGAGCCGAATTCGCAATTGCGCTGGAGCTGGCAGCAGGGAATCGGTGTGGTCTATCTCATGCAGGGACAGGATCAGAAAGCGATCGAGTGGCTGGCACGCGCCGCGCTTGAGGCGCCGAACGCGGCAAACCCGGTGGCTTATCTGGCCTCGGCCTATGCGCTGGTCGGCCGGGAGCAGGAGGCGCACGAGGCACTCGTCCACTACCGCAAGCTATGGCCGAACACGACTCTGGAAACCTTCAGGCCATCGATCGGAACCGCCGCCTTCAACAGCAAGATGCAACGAGTGCTGGAGGGACTGCGGCTGGCGGGGCTCCCTGAGTGACGCGACGACGCGCAGGAATGATTCAAACTCCCAAATCGGTGCTTCGATGCGCTACAAACTCAGCGCGGCCCGACCCGCCGCCGGCACCGGAGCACGCCCGGTGTCCACCGTGCTGCCGAACACCCGCTCGAACCCGGCCAGAAAAACATCCAGCGCGTCGCTGATCATCTGCTGTTTGTCTTCGAGCACCGGAGATTCGTAGATGTACTTGCGAACCCCGTAATAAAAGATTCCGCTGTGGAACACCCAGGCCATTTCAAGCTCGGACGCGGTCGGCCGGGTGTGTGCCGGAAGTCCCGCCTCATGGCGGCATTCCCGGATGATGCGCGTCAGAATCTTGTCCCTGACCACGCCGACGTACCACCGGTTGATGTCGAGCCCCTTCAGGCCCGAGTAGAGATAGATGCGAAGCCATTTGCGGGTGAAGATCACGGCGGTATAGGCTCGATAGAATTCCTGCAGCCGGTCGCGGATGGGGCGCGAACGGTCGCACAACAGCTTTTCCCAGCCGGTATCGAGCGGCTCGAGATAGACCGTGCGATAGACTTCCTTGATCAGATCGCCCTTGCTCGGAAAGTAGCGATACAATAGCGGCTGGGTGACGCCGAGCCGGCGCGCCAGGTCGCGGGTGCCGCCGCCAAAGCCTTCGTCCGCGAAGAATTCGGTTGCTTTGGCAACGAACTCCTTGCGGCGGTCGTCGGGGGAAAGCCGCTTCTGCTTGGCGTGGATGCGCTTGGGCAGGGCTTTCCGCTTCATGACGAGCCGCCGGTCCCCGAAGTGTCGTCAGGCTTGAGAAACCGGCCGAAGCCGCCGCGCGCAAACAAAAGCGGCTCCTGCCGGTTGTAGGTGTAGGCCTCGACGGCGCCGAGGAAAATGACGTGGTCGCCGCCATAGTAGCGGTTGGCCGCGCGGCACTGGAAACTGGCAATGCTGTTGGCGAGGATGGGCGCGTTGCCGAGGCCCGGCGTCCATTCGACCCCGGCAAATTTATCGCCTGAGGATTTTGCAAATTTTTGTGCGAGCGCCTGCTGCGACGCGCCAAGCACATTGACCGTGAAATGGCTGGCGTTCTGGAAAATACTCAAGCCTTGCGAGAACGTCCCCAGGCTCCACAGCACCAGCGGCGGGTTCAGTGATACCGACGCGAACGAGTTACAGGTCAAGCCATAAGGCTTTCCGCCGGCCGCGGCAGCCGTGATGATGGTGACGCCGGTCGCGTAAGTGCCGAGCGCGTTGCGGAAATCCCGCGGATCGATCGACGAAGTATCGCTGGCCAGTTCGCTGGCCGGATCCTGCTCGGTTGGATGCTTTGATACGTCGGTCATCGTCTCAGAGCGTCAGGTTTTCGGATGGCAGGCCGAGCGCGACCCGGCCGTAATTGGTGCCTGCCGCATCGAAATTGAACGCAAGGTGCGCGTTGATGGCGTGGGCGTCGCGGAACTGCCGCTGCAGCGCGCCCGATGTGGACAGGCCCCGCGCACCGCTCGCCGCGAACAACAGCGACACGGCTTCGGTGCAGAGATTGACCGAATAGGCGCCGTCGCGGCGCAACCTGGTCTTGGCGGCGATATCGGGCACATCGCCGCGCCTGGCATCGGCCATCGCGTTGATGCATGTCGAGCGCATGATCAGGCGGGCCGCATCGATCTTGGCGGAGGCCTCCGCGATCTTGATCTGGGTGCTCTGGAGATCGCTGAGCTTGGCGCGATTGTAGGTCGATGCGCGACGCCGCGCGACATCGACATAATCGTCGAGGCACGCCTGCGCGTTGCCGAGCGCCACGCCCGACAGCACATAGGGAAACAGCGAGAACACCGGCAGCGCGTACAGCGCGTTCGGATTGACGGCGCTGCCCGGCGTCGGGCCGCCAGCGAGATCGTTGACCGCGACCGTCATCGCTTCGGCGACAAAGGCGTCACTGACTTCGACGTCGTTCGATCCGGTACCGCGCAATCCGGAGGCGTTCCAGGTATCCAAGATCTCGTAGTCGCGCCTCGGAAGCAGGAAGATGCGGTATTCGATGCCGTCGGCTTCGTCGTCGGAGAAAACCACGCTGGCCAACATGTTCCATTCGCTGGAATCGACGCCCGACGAGAACGGCCAACTGCCCCGCAGGGTATATCCGCCTTCGACTTTCCGGGCGCGCCCGGCCGGAAAGATGAAGGAGGATGCGATCAGCGCGTTGGCGTCCTTGTTCCAGACCGCGTCCTGGGCGCGCGGATCGAACATGCCGAGCATCCAGTGATGGCTGGCGAGATTGGCGAAATTCCACGCCACCGATGCGTCGCCCTGCCCCAGCGCACTGGCGCAATCGACCAGCGCGACGTAATCGAATTCGGAGCCGCCGACGCGCCTGGGCTGCACCACCCCGAACAGGCCGGCGTCGTGCAGGTCGCGCTCGGTTTCATCGGGCAGCCGCCGCAGCTCTTCGGTCTTGGAAGCGCGCTCTCGCAGGCGTGGAATGAGCGCCCTGGCGCCGGCCACCATCGCCGCATAGGCGCGATCATCCGCATCCGGCCCCAAGGACAGACTTGCGTTTGGCTTCCGGCCAGCATCTGCCATGTGCCGTTCCTCGCGACCAGACCGATTGAAGTGGTCTTGTGAATTGTTTATCGCTTGATCACTAACTATTCAAGGCGCGGTCCCATCCCTGGGCAAGGCGAATTCAACCGGCAGGAGATTTTCATGGACAAGACCGTTGGGATCGTCGGGCTCGGCATCATGGGAAGCGCGATCACCCGTAACCTCATCGAGCGCGGTTGGCGAGTGATCGGCTACGATATCGACGCGGCGAAGCGGGCCGAACTGGCGCAGGCCGGCGTCACCATCGCCGCCGATGTCACCGAGGTCGCGCGCGAGGCAGCCATCATCATGACCAGCCTGCCTACGCCTGCGGCGGTCGAAGCGGTCGCGCAGGCCATCGCCACGTCCGGCCAGCCGCCGCGGATCGTGGTCGAACTCTCGACGCTGACCATCGCCGACAAGCTGCGCTTCGAGGCCACCCTGAAGGAAGCAGGCCACATCGCGCTCGATTGTCCGCTGAGCGGCACCGGCGCGCAGGCGAAAATGCGCGACCTCATCGTCTATGCCAGCGGCGACAGTGCGGCCATTGCGCAATGCTTGGACCTGTTCGGCGATTTCGCCAAACAGAGCGCCGACCTCGGCGCGTTCGGCAACGGCAGCCGGATGAAGTTCGTCGCCAATCATCTGGTGGCGATCCACAACGTCGCCGCCGCCGAGGCGATGGTGCTGGCGGAGCGCGCCGGGCTCGATCCGAAGATGGTGGTCGACATGGTCGGCCCCGGCGCCGGCGGCTCGCGGATGTTTCAGATGCGGGCGCCGATGATGGTCGAGCGCGTCTATGAACCGGCGACCATGAAAGTCTCGACCTGGAAAAAGGACATGGCGATCATCGCCGAGTTCGCCGACGATGTCGGCTGCGCCACGCCGCTGTTCACGCTGACCCAGCCGGTCTACAGCGACGCGATGGCGATGGGACTGGGCGATCAGGACACGGCGGCGGTATTCGAGGTGCTGAAGAAAACCATCGTCACCGCCCCCAAACCCGGCGTTCCCGGGCGGGAATAGCCGCGGCGCGCTGGTGTACTAAATCGATACCGCACTGCGTCATCGGCGCTGTCGAATTTTCCGGCACGCCACGCCCCTGACGTGGTTATCACTTGATCATTTATGGCATCCATCGGATAAACCACCCAATAAAAAACAAACAAGCGCCGGCTTCACTTGCAGTTTCCCCAGAGGAACGAATGACGATATCGCGACGGCAATTTGTCGGCAGCGTTGCCGGTGCGGGTATCGCCAGCATGGCGGCACCCCGTCCGGTCTTTGCCCAGAACGGCGGACCGATCCGCATCGGTATGCTGGCGGCCAAGACCGGCCCGCTGGCGCTCGGCGGCATCGACATGGAAATCGCCCTGGTGATGTACCTAAAGCAGCACGACAGCATGCTCGCGGGCCGCAAGGTCGAGTTGTTCGTCGCCGACACCGCCGGCACCCCGGCCACCGCGCGCACCAAGGCGCAGGAACTGATCGAGCGGGATAACGTCCACTGCATCATCGGCCCGCTCGCCGCCTTCGAGGCGCTGGCGATCGCCGACTATCTCACCGAAAAGGAAATGCCGACCATCGGTGTCGCGGCGGCGGAAGACATGACGCAGCGGCATCCGAGCCCCTGGTTTGTCCGCGCCACCGCGACCTCGGCGCAATGCGCCTACCCGCTTGCGGATTATTCCGCCAAGGAATTGAACTTCAAGAAAATAGTCACCATCGCCGACGACTTTGCCTACGGACATGAAATGTGCGCCGGCTTCCAGCGCGCGTTCGAGGACAATGGCGGCAAGATCATCCAGAAAATCTTCACGCCGCTGGCGACGCCCGATTACGGCAGCTACGTCGCCCAGGTGAAGAGCGCGGATGCCATCTTCCTCGGTACCGCCGGCTCGAACGGTTTCCGCTTCCTTCGTCAGTTCATCGAATACGGCCTCAAGGAAAAAATGGCCGTGATCGGCGGCATGACGGCGCTCGACGAATCCGTGCTTCGCAACATGGGCGATGAAGCGCTGGGGATCCTGACCACGAGCTGGTATTCGGCGGAACTAGATAACCCGCTCAACAAGGCGTTCACCACCGCGTTCCGCGCCCAGACCAAATACGATCCCGGCTATTACGCCGGCGGCGTCTGGGTCTCCTGCCAGGTTCTGGAAGGGGCGTTGAAGGCCATCAACGGCAAAGTCGAAGACAAGAAAGCGCTGATGGCGGCGATCCGCGGCAGCAACGCCGATACCGTGCGCGGCATCGTCAAGTTCGACGAATTCGGCAATGCGGTCGGCAACGTCTACATCCGGAAAGTGACAAGAAGAGATGGACGGCTGGTCAATACCGTCATCAAGACCTATCCGGATGTCAGCCAGTTCTGGACCTATGACAAGGCCGAATTCCTGAAGAATCCGGTCTATTCGCGCGACTATCCGCCGGCGAAAAACCTGGAGCCGTAATTCCCTTCACCCTGCCGGTCGACAACACGCACAACCTTTCGAACAAGATCGGCAGACGATGCAGTTCTGGATCATCCAGGGTCTCAACAGCCTGTCCTTTGGAGGCCTGCTGTTCCTGCTGTCGTCGGGATTCTCGCTGATCTTCGGCCTGATGCGGCTCGCCAACCTGACGCACGGCGCCTTCTTCATGCTGGGGACGTATTTCGGCGCGATCGCGCTGCGCACCTATGACGGCTTGAACCTCTGGGTGACGGCGCTCGGCGCCGGATTTGCCGTGGCTGCGATCGGCGGCCTGTTCGAGCGGCTGGTGCTGACCCGGCTGCGAAGCAATCCGCTGGGCCAGGTTCTCGTCACGCTCGGCATGGCCTTCATCATTTCCGATGCCTGCCTGGTGTTGTGGGGCGGCGATTCGATTCCGGTGCCGACGCCGCAAAACCTGCAGGCGCCGACCAGAGTATTCGGCTTCGTGTTTCCGACCTATCGGCTGGTGCTGGTGGGATGCGCCGTTGCTTCGGCGCTCGCGCTGTATTTCCTGCTGGAGCGGACCCGTCTCGGCGCCATGATCCGCGCCGGCGTCGACGACCGACAGATGGCGCGCGCGGTGGGAATCCCGGTCTCGAACTTGTTCACGGTGGTGTTCTGTCTCGGCGCCGGCATCGCGGGCGCCGGCGGCGTGCTGGGCGGACCGATCCTGTCGGCCTATCCCGGGCTTGATGCCGACATGCTGCCGCTGGCGCTGATCGTCGTTATCCTCGGAGGCATCGGCAGCCTGCTCGGTGCCTTCATCGGCAGCTTCGTCATCGGGCTTATCTATACGTTCGGCACCGCGCTGTTTCCGGAGCTCGCCTACATCATCCTGTTCCTGCCGATGATCGTTGTGCTGGCATTTCGGCCGCAGGGCCTGTTCGGGCGCGTCGGCGCATGAAGTGGATTGCCGCAACCCTGCTTGCCGCGTTGCTTGTGCTGCTGCCGTCCTTCGCCGGCGAATTCTATCTCAATCTCTCCAGCCAGATCCTGATCGCGGTGATCTTCGCGCTCAGCCTCAATCTTTTGGTCGGCTATGGCGGGATGACGTCGCTCGGCCACGCGTCGTTTCTCGGCGTCGCCGCCTATATCTCCGCATTGCTGACCAGCCGGTATGGATGGGGGCATGGACCGGCCGCGATCGTCTCGATTCTGGGCACCACGGTGATGGCGGCGTTGTTCGGCGTCATCGCGCTTCGCGCCACCGGCCTCGGCTTTCTCATGATCACGCTGGCGTTGTCGCAGGTGTTGTGGGGGCTCGCCTACCGGATGTCGGATGTGACCAACGGCGACAATGGCATCCCCGGTCTTACCCGGCCGATGCCGTTCGGCATTCCACTCGACAGCCCGGCGGCGTTCTACTGGTTCGCGCTGATCGTGACGGCGTTCGCCTACCTGATGATGGCGATCTTCGTGTCGTCGTCGTTCGGATCGTCGTTGAAGGGAGTGCGCGACCAGCCGCGCCGGATGGCGGCATTGGGCTTCAATCCCTGGATGATCCGCTGGATCGCCTTCATCTATGCCGGCTTCTGGGGCGGCGTAGCTGGATTGCTCTACGTCTATTACCACAAGTATATCCACCCGGCCTCGCTTTCCACCGCGAGTTCGGCCGAGGCGTTGCTCGGCGTCATTGCCGGAGGGTCGGGCACGCTGGGCGGTCCGGTTGCTGGGGCGGCACTGGTGCTGCTGCTGAAGAACTACGCTTCGGCCTATACCGATCGATGGAACATTCTGCTCGGCCTGGTCTTCCTGTTCATCGTGCTGGTGATGCCGACCGGAATCGTCCCCGGCATCGGCAAGCTCGTGGCGAGATTGCGCGGAGGATCGCGATGATCGCCCCGACATCCGAATATGCTCTCGAAGTCGTCAACCTGAAGAAGGCCTTCGGCGGCCTGGTCGTCACCCAGGACATATCGCTGGCGATCCGGCCCGGCGAGCGCCGCCTGATCATCGGCCCGAACGGTGCCGGCAAGACCACTTTGTTCAACCAGATCAGCGGCGACATGCGGCCGAATTCGGGGCAGATCAAGCTGTCCGGCGCCGACATCACCCGATTGGCGCCCTACCGGCGCGCCCATCTGGGACTGTCGCGAACCTACCAGATCATTACGCTGTTTACGGGCGATACGCTCGAACACAACGTCACGCTCGGACTGCTCGGCTTGCGGCCGTCGCGCTGGCAGATGTGGCGGCCGTTGTCGTTCTACGGCGATCTGGCCAACGAGGCGCGCCGGGTGCTCGATGCGGTCGGGCTGTTGCATCTGGCTGCGCACCCGGTTTCCGATATTGCCTATGGCGAAAAGCGCCGGGTCGAACTCGCGATGGCACTTGCGCAAAAACCGCGCGTGCTGCTGCTGGACGAACCGCTGGCGGGCCTTTCCAACACCGAACGATCCCAGGTGAAGTCGCTGATCGCCTCGATTCCGCGGCAGACCACCGTGATCATGATCGAACATGACATGGATACCGCGCTCGATCTTGCGGAGACCGTGACGCTGCTCAACTACGGCCGCGTCATCGTCGATGGCGACCGCGATGCGGTGATCGCGGACGAGCGAACGCGCGAGGTGTATCTTGGCGTCTGACGCACTCAGCCTGGCCAACGTGCACGCATTCTATGGCGACAGCCATATCCTGCACGGCGTCAGCTTTTCATTGCAGCCGGGCGCGGTGCTGGCGCTGTTGGGGCGCAACGGCGCCGGCAAGACCACCTGCATCTCGACCATCATCGGCTTTCTAAAACCCAGGGATGGCGACATCAGGCTGTTCGGCGAGCCGATCGGAGGGCTCAGCCCCGAACGCATCTCGCGCCTCGGAATTGGTTTGGTGCCGCAGGGACGCCGGATCTTTCCTTCGCTCACAGTGCGGGAAAACCTTACCGTGGCGCGTCAGCGCGAAAGCACGGCCGCCAACCCATGGACGGTAAACCGGATCTACGAAATGTTTCCGCCCTTGCGCGAACGCCATGCACAATTTGCGGGGACGCTGTCCGGCGGCGAACAGCAGATGCTCGCCATCGGCCGCGCCCTGATGGGCAACCCGCGGGTGCTGCTGCTTGACGAACCGTCCGAAGGACTTGCACCCCTGATCGTGGCCGAGGTCGGCCGCGCCATCAGGCGCTTGAAGCAAGAAGGACAATCCATCGTTCTGGTCGAACAAAACATCCAGTTGGCGCTTGATGTCGCCGATCAGGCGGTCATTCTCAATACCGGCCGCTGCGTGTTCGCCGGCAGCGCCGCTGAGGTCTTGAACAACGAGCAATTGGTCGAGCAGAATCTCGGCGTCTTCCATGCCCACTAAACATCTATCCATCCACCCCTTGAATTGAGGTTGTCACATGAAGATCGGCGTATGCGGAACCGGACGAATGGGATCAGCGATTGCACAGCGGTTGATGTCGGTCGGCCATGACGTCGGCGTCTGGAATCGCAATCCGGCAAAAACCAAACCCCTTGTCGACGCCGGCGCAAAGCTGTTCGCGTCCCCCGCCGAGCTTGTGGAGGGTTGCGAAGTCACCGTCGTGATGCTGCTCAACGATGCCGCAACCGAGGCGGTCTACCGCGCACCGAACGGCATCCTCAAAGCGAAACTCGCCGGCAAGCTCGTGATCGACATGAGCACGGTGCGCCCGGACACCATGAAATCGGCGGGTACCGCCGCGCTGCGGGAAGGCGCAGCCTTCGTCGAATGCCCGGTGGGCGGAAGCGTCGCTCCGGCGAAGGAAGGCAAGCTGCTTGGCCTGGTCGGCGGTAGCGAGGCCGATGTGGCGAGGGCGATGCCGATCCTGCAGCAGCTATGCCGCCGCATCGAACATGTCGGCGACCTCGGCTCGGGCTCGACGATGAAACTCGCGGTCAACCTGCCGCTGCTGGTCTACTGGCAGGCGCTTGGCGAGGCCTTGACCATCTGCAAGCCGCTCAATCTTCCAGCCGAGCGGTTGATCGATATCCTGACCGACACGTCGGGCGCACCGACCGCCATGAAAGGACGCGGCCCGGTAATCGCCAGGGTGCTGGGCGGCGCACCGTTGGGGGAAACCGCATTCGGCCTCAATGCCGCGAAAAAGGATCTCGCATGCGCGGTTCAATTCGCGGCTTCGATCGACGCCGAGCTTCCGGTCACCGCGAGCGCGCTGGCCTGCTATGAGGAAGCCGAAGCGGCCGGCCTCGGCGATGCCGATGCAACCGCGGTTTCAACCCGCTGGGGTCAGCGGCCCAAATCCTGAACCACCGAAACGCATGTCCCGAATAGCCACCTCAACAGCAGGGTAATTCCATGATCGACGCCAAGAACCGCTATGGCCGCACCGCCGCCCGCATCCATGACGCCGACGGCCTCGCCCGCCGCCCGTCATCGCCCACGATCGACATTCACGCCCACATCGTCGTCCCGCAGGCGGCCAAGCTGGCGCAGCCGCATATCGACATCAGGCGGATTCCGCTGGCGCATTTTGCCGATGCCGCCAGCAAGGAGATCAATGCGCAACAGGAGAAGGACGTCGCCGAGGTCATGACCACGATCGACAAGCGCTTGACCCACCTCGACAGCATGGGCATCGACATTCAGGTCGTCGCTCCCGCGCCGGGCCAGTGTTACTACTCGATCGACCCCGGGATCGCGGAGACCGCCCATCGCCTCGCCAATGACGGCGTGGTGGAGTTTTGTTCGCGCAAGCCCGACCGTTTCGTCGGGCTCGGCGTCGTTACCCTGCAGGAGCCGGAGCTCGCCGTCCGCGAACTCGACTATGTCATGAACACCCTGAAACTGAAGGGTGTCGAGATCCTGACTAACGTCGCCGGCCAGGAATTGTCCGATCCGAAATTCAGGCCGTTCTTTGCCCGGGCCGAGCAACTCGGCGCCTTCATCATGATGCATCCGAACGGCTTCACCCATGGCGAGCGCCTGACCCACTTCTATTTCAACAACGTGCTTGGCAATCCGCTGGAGACGACGCTGGCGTTGCACAACCTGATCTTTTCGGGAACGCTGGCGCGCTTTCCCGATTTGAAATTGATGGCGGTGCACGGCGGCGGCTATCTGCCCGGCTATTCCGGGCGGATAGATCACGCCTGGGGCGCGCGGCGCGATTCCCACGGCGAGCTGCCGCTGCCGCCGACGACCTACCTGCGGCAGGTCTATCTCGACACGGTGGTATTCACCTATCACCAGCTCGCTTATCTGATCGACGTGTTCGGCCCCGACCGTATCGTGATGGGCACCGACTACCCGTTCGACATGGCCGAATATAATCCGATCGGGCATATCGCGGGCGTGCAGGGGATGGACGAAGCGACGCTGGCCCAGATCGCCGGCGGCAACGCGGCCAGGGTGCTGGGCCTCGATGTCTAGACTCCTTATGGCGCCGGCTCGACGGTGAACAGCCCGTCCTCCTTCATGACGGCATCCCAGCGTCCACGCGGGTCGAGATCCTTGTTCATGGGCCCGAGCCTGGCCAAATCGGCCGTCGGGATCGTGTATTTGAAACCCGGCCCGCCCGCCCGTGCGTGGACGAATGACGATGACCGCCAAAGCGCCGTCCGGGGCTTTCTCCGGCGCGATGGTCAGACTGCGCTGGCCGACAGACGCATAGGTGGCAATCGCAATGCCATCGGCGAAGCACGCACAGGGTGACTTGTCGCTGTCGTAATAGGTGACCGCAAGCTCGCGCGGCTGCGACTTCAGCCGTGCGGTGGCGTCCAGCCCGATCTTGATGCCGAGCGGGATGAAGGCGCCGAAAGCGCCATGGACCCGGGCGCCGAGCGTAATCCATTCGTCGGGCGTCTCGGCCAGCGCCGGGGATGCCACCAGGACAAGGAGGGCAAAAGCGATATATTTTTTCATCGGGCAGGCCTAAAATCACATCTTGTGGACGGGATTGATGGTCATCCCTGTGCGTTACGGCAGCGTAGTAACAATCCCGGCCGATGGAAAGAAACGCCGGCGCTGCCAACGGGATTGAAAAGGCTATACGCGTGCTGCCAAATCCATTCGACGATCGGCCATCCCGTATCGCGACCAAGGTTGCGATAACCTATGGCTTGCTGGTGGCGGCGAACATCGCGGCCTGGGTTTGGGCATTGATTGCTTTTGCGGACGCGCCGGCGTTACTCGGGACGGCCCTGCTGGCCTACATGTTCGGGCTTCGGCACGCCTTCGATGCCGACCATATCGCGGCCATCGACAACGTCGTTCGCAAGCTCATTCAGGACGGAAAGTCACCCTACTCGGCAGGCTTCTTCTTTTCGCTCGGACATTCCACCATCGTCGTTCTCGCCTCCATTGCCATCGCCGTTGCGACGGTGGCCATGCAGAGCAGGCTTGAAGCATTTCATGTGGTCGGCGGCGCGATCGGAACGGCTTCATCCGCGGTGTTTTTGCTGGTCATCGGCATCGCCAATCTCTTCATCCTGAGAAGCATATGGTCGGTTTTCGTTCGCGCCCGCCGCGGCGAGCGGATCGTCGATGAAGACCTCGATGTACTTTTGGCCGGGCGAGGCCTGCTGGCGCAAATCTTCCGTTCCGTGTTTCGCGCGGTATCGCGATCCTGGCACATGTACCCGATCGGTTTTCTTTTCGGCCTCGGCTTCGATACCGCGACAGAGATCGGCTTGCTCGGCATCTCGGCCACCCAGGCCGCGCAGGGCATTTCATTCTGGAGCATCCTGGTCTTCCCTGCCCTGTTCACCGCCGGCATGTCGCTGATGGACACCACCGACAGCGCGTTGATGACCGGGGCTTACGGCTGGGCCTTCGTGAATCCGGTCCGAAAGCTCTGGTACAACCTCACGATCACAGCCGCGTCGGTTGCGGTAGCTCTGTTCATTGGCGGCGTGGAAGTTCTCGGCCTGATCGCCGGCAAGCTTGGGCTCGCAGGCGGGTTCTGGGGCTTGATTGCCGGCCTCAACGACAACCTTGCGAATTTCGGCTTCGCCGTTGTCGGCATTTTTATCGCGAGCTGGATTATTTCTGCCGTGGTGTACCGGGCCAATGGCTACGACGGCACCCAGGCCGTGCAGCCGTAATTTGTCCTGCGAACGCAGGGACGACATTGAGAGTGCAGGGACGACGCTGAAAGACTCAAACCAACCGGTTCGCTGTCTTGTATTCCGGCTGCTCGAACGGATGCGAGGTCGCGAAAGCCGGCATTGCGAAGCAACGCTCGGCCAGACGCGAAACCACGGGATAGGCGCCGAGTTCAAGCTTGAGGTAATGCGCGCCCACCACCTGGCCGGCGATGCAGATGTCCGCAAGGCCCGGCTCGGCGCCGAGAGCGAATGGCGCCGGAGCGCGCTGCGCGAGCAACCGCTCGTAGGTCGCGAGCCCTTCGACAGTCCAGTGCTTGCCCCACTCCTCGATCGCCCCGGCATCGGCGCCGAAGGTCGTGGCGAGATGATTGCGGACGCGCGGTACCGTCAGCGGATGCACGTCGGCGATCGTCGTCAGCGCCAGCGAGCGCGCATAGGCCCGCTCTTTGATGTCGCCGGGTATCAGCTTCGGCGTGGGCTGGATGTCGTCGAGATATTCGATGATCGCCAGCGACTGAAAGATCGAATGGCCATCATGAATGAACGTCGGCACCACGCGTTCGGCATTGACGGCCTTGTAGCCAGGCTCGAATTGTTCGCCGGAGAGAATGTCGATGGGGATTTCCTCGAATGGCAATCCCTTGAGCCTGAGCGCTACCCTTACGCGGAATGATGCGATCGACCGCCAAAATCCATAAACCGTTATACTCATCGGAAGTCCCCCTTGCCGTGACCCGCGCCGCGAATGCCGATCGGACGACCCTTCACTGCGCCGGCGTTTCGATGGTGTTGCAGTTGGTCCGTCCCGACATCAGGCAATCCTGCATTTTGCTCGCCGCGGTCAGTTCATGGGCCAGCCATACTCCGACGACCAGCAGGACGACCGCGATGGCAAGCCCCGCAAGTGCGGTGTGCCGGTTGCCGCCTTGATCGGGTTCGTCCATCAGAACTCCTGCATCTCGAAAAAACAGACTATAAGGATTTCTATGGCGCGCCAATTCAGATTGCTGCACTCGCCGGCAGCAAGCGCCCACGATTAATCGATGTTGGGATCGCTGTGGCTGCCGTAGCCGCTGCTCGGGTCCAACACCACCGGCGGGGCGTCGGAGGGACGCAACTCACTGGCGTTATTCTGCCCCAGGAATTTATCGAGGGTCGCCTGGATTTTCTCCTTGACGCTGTCGGGGCCGCGGTCGCTCATCTGGACGTGCTGCGCGTCGGTCTGGACCACTTCGATACCGGCCGCCTTCGATGCGGCCTTGTCGGGGACCACGCCGGGATCGGGCTTCCAGTCATTGGAACGGAACGACAGGATCTTGGGCCCATGCATCACGAACGGCACCCTCAGATTGTCGAGGGTGACGACCCGCTGCACCATGTCAGGATGTTCCTTGGCAAAGAACATCGAGATATCGCCGCCGTTGGAATGGCCGACCAACGTCAGATGGTCATAGTCGGCGTGGGGCTGGATCTTCTTCAACTGATCGATCGCGAACAGGATGTTCTGCTCGCCGCGCTGATAGACCGGAAGCCGGCCGACATAGGGCGATCCTTTCACGGTCATCAGCGGCGCATCGGTCGGCAGATCGTGCTGGATGCTGGCGACGAAATAACCCCGCGCCGCCAGCACGTTTGCGAGAAAGGAATATTCTGTGTACTTGACGGTGTTGCCGTGGCTGATAATCGCCACAGGCATGGTTATATATCCCGCATCGGCCTTCAACTCGTTGTCCCACCGCACTGCAATATCGACGTCAACGGGACGGTTGCGGGCGGTATCCACCAGGTTGAGCGTCTCGTGCCTGATGGCGAATTTGCTGAACGCGAAATAGCCGCCGATGGCAACAACCACCAAAACGCATACCGCTATGAGCCATCCGCGCTTCATTCTGTCACCTGAAAAAATGCCTGCGAGGAACCTCCCGGCTTGGCAGCGGTTAACGAACCAGCCCTGACAATCGCCGGCCCGTTGGAAAACACTAGACGAAAACACTGAACCATGGGCATTCGTTCCCGCACTAGCCGATTTGCTCATATCCTGGAGCGGGTTGGCCTTGCCATGGCCGGCGCGTCTTGCGGGCTGTTTGTTGCGGCGCACTTGGGCCGAACCGGCATTGAAATATTAACCTCGCTCGCCGCGATCTTCGCCATGACGATCTATGGCGCCGTCGGGTTTTACCTCGGGATCGATATTCCTCCGCACGCCGCCCTCGCCGGAAGGACGGATCCCGCCGAACTTTTCAGCGCGATCGGGACGTTCCTTGCCACGATCGCCGCTTTCATTTCGGTCTTTATCATCGTCGTCGACGGCGATCCTGCCTTGCTCTGGACGATGGTGATTGGAGCCTTTTGGCTGCTCGGCGTCACGCTGCAAATCATTGCCGGCGCAATTGCGCGAACCCGCGCCTGCTAGCCGCATCTTGGAGTGTCGGCGCCGGAAAGGTCCTGGCGCGCTTCGACCGGGGGCACCTCGCCGTCTCAGCGGTCTCGACGATCCGGCCGCCGCCCATGAAGAGAACCCGGTTCGCCACACTCAGGGTGCGCTGACTTAGAGTGCGCTGACTTCAAGGCTCGAGTCGCGTACGCGCGATGATTTCGGCGGCACCCTTGTCCAGCAGTTCAAGCCCGACCGCACGACCCAACTCCCTCGGGCGTTCGGCCGGACCGCTGTGCGTCACTTCGATGAACTGCTGCCCGGTCTCATCCAGCAACGACGCGGTCAGCGTCATTTGCGGGCCGTCGATGGTGGAATAGGCTGCAATCGGCGAATTGCAGTGGCCGTTGAGCACCCATAATACCTCGCGCTCGGCGTCGCAGCTTGCATGCGCGGCGGGGTCGTCTATCAGGGAAAGATAGCTTCGCGTCTGCCAATCGCCGGCGGCGCATTCCACCGCGACGATGCCCTGCCCTGCCGCCGGCAGCATCTCCCGGGTTGAAAAATCATAAGCGATGCGATGGGCGAGGCCGATGCGTTCCAACCCGGAGCGCGCCATGATCAATCCATCGGCCGGACCGGCCTCGCCGCCGCCGGGCAAGCGCTGCCTCTCGCCGGAATCGAGCTTCCGAACCCTGGTGTCGGCGGCGCCACGAAAGTGAATAACCTCCACTTCCGGAAACAGCCGCCGCAGGTAGGCTGCACGCCGCACGGCATTGGTGCCGATCTTGAAGCCCTTGCCCCCCGAGCGCCCGATATCCTCGATTGAAACTCCAGCGCGCAGTACCAGCGCATCGGCCGGCGGGGCGCGCACCAGCGTCGCGCCGATCACAAGGCCCGGCGTGTCTTCATTGCCGGGCATGTCCTTGAGCGAATGCATCGCGGCGTGCAGTTCGCCTGACCTGACCGCGGCGCGAATTTCAGCGACGAAAGCGCCGCCCTTGCCGCCATGCATCAGCAGCTTGCCGGTCTGGTCGGTATCCCCCACGGTTTCGAACCTGACGATCTCGACCTCAAGGTCCGATGCAACGACCGACAGGCGCCGCGCAATGTCCTCGGTCTGGGCAATCGCCATCGTGCTCTTGCGGGTACCGATACGCATCGAAACTGCCACCACCGGCGCTCCATTCCATAACCGCGCAAAGGATCGCGGCTTGCTCGGAGGCAGATTAAGACCAGCCCTCGCCGGAATGCAAACGGCGGGCTATTCCGCAGCGTGCTTTTGCTCATCATATGGAATGTCCAGCCGGGAGTGATCGGCCTTGTCGGACCGCGCCCAGCGCGACAACGCATTGGAAAGGTTGTCGAGATAGAGGTACACGACCGGCGTCGTGAACAGCGTCAGCGCCTGGCTGACGATCAGGCCCCCCACCATCGCATAGCCGAGCGGCTGGCGGATTTCCGAACCGGTGCCGGTGCCCAGCATCAGCGGCACGCCGCCGAGCATCGCCGCCATGGTCGTCATCATGATCGGGCGAAACCGCAGCAGCGCCGCCTTGCGAATCGATTGTTTCGGCGACATATGCTCGTCGCGCTCGGCCGCGATCGCAAAGTCGACCATCATGATACCATTCTTCTTGACGATGCCGATCAACAAAATGATGCCGATCAAGGCGATCAGGCTGAAGTCGAATCCGAACGCCATCAGGATCGCGAGCGCGCCGACGCCGGCCGAAGGCAGCGTGGAGAGAATGGTGAGCGGATGAATGTAGCTTTCATAGAGAATGCCGAGGATCAAATACACCACGACCAGGGCGGCCATGATCAGCAACGGAACGGTGCCGAGCGACTGCTGGAACGCCTGTGCGGTGCCCTGGAAGCTGGAGTTGAGCGTGGCCGGTGCATCCAGATCGATCACCGATCTCTGGATCGCCTCGGTTGCCTGCCCGAGCGCCACGCCCTGCGCGAGATTGAAGCTGATCGTAATCGCCGGGAACTGACCCTGATGGCTGATGGAAAGCGGCCGCACCGGAACCGTCGTCCATTTTACGAACTCGGATAGCGGCACCTGATCGCCCGTGGTCGGTGACTTGATATAGAGCTTGTTGAGGGTGTCGAGATTACCCTGCAGTTCCGGGAGGATTTCCAGGATCACGTGATAGGAATTGAGCTGGGTGAAATACTGGGTGACCTGACGCTGGCCGAACGCGTCGTAGAGCGTGTCATCGATCAACTGCGGGTAGATGCCAAAGCGCGAGGCGGTGTCGCGGTCGATCGTCAGCGTCAGCGTGGTACCCCGGGTCTGCTGGTCGGTAGCAACGTCACGCAACTCGTGCAGGGTCTGCATTCGGGCCAGAATTTTCGGCGCCCACTCGTTCAACTCGTCGAGGTTGGCGTCCTGCAGCGTGTATTCGAACTGCGTGCGTGTCGCGCGACCGCCGAGGCGCACGTCCTGCGACGCCTGCATGAACAGGCGCGCACCCTCGACCTTTTCGGCCTGCGGACGCAGCCGCGCGATGATCTGCTGCGCGTCGGATTTGCGTTCGTCGCGCGGTTTCAGCGTAATATACAGGCGGCCCGTGTTGAGGGCGCTGCCGCCGCCACCGATGAACATGGCGATACTGTCAACATCGGGATCGTTCTGCACGATGTTGCCGAGTTCCTCCTGGTGGCGTTTCATGTCCGCAAAGGAAATGTCCTGACCTGTCTCGGAGGTTGCGGTGAGAAAGCCGTTGTCCTGCTGCGGAAAGAAACCCTTGGGAATGATAACGAACAGATAAACCGACAATGCCAGCGTCGCGAAGAAAATCGCGAGTGTCGTCAGGCTCCAGCGCAAAGCTAGGTCCAGACCGCGCTCATAGGAACGGAGCATGGCGTCGAACGCACGCTCGCTCCATTGATAGAATCGGCCGTGTTTCATGTCCTTGTGCGCGCGAAGGAAGCGTGAGGCCATCATCGGCGTCAGCGTCAGGGACACCACCAGCGATACGAAAATGGCCATCGCCAGCGTCACCGCGAATTCGCGGAACAGGCGGCCGATGATGCCGCCCATCAGCAGCAGCGGAATCAGCACCGCGACCAGCGAAACACTGATCGACACGATCGTGAACCCGATTTCGCTGGCGCCCTTGAACGCCGCCGCCAGCGGTTTGTCGCCTTCCTCGATATAGCGCGTGATGTTTTCCAGCATCACGATGGCGTCGTCGACGACGAAGCCGACCGCGATCGTCAGCGCCATCAGCGACAGATTGTCGAGCGTATAGCCGAATGCCCACATCAGGGAACACGCGCCAAGCAGCGCCAGCGGCACCGTGACGCTCGGGATGATCGTCGCCCATACGCTTCGCAGGAAGATGAAGATCACCATCACCACCAGCGCGATGGTGATCAACAGCGTAAACTGCACGTCTTCGACGGCGGCGCGAATTGTCAGGGTGCGATCGCTGATAATCTTGATCTTGATGGCGGGCGGAATGGCGGCAATCAGCCTCGGCAATTGCGCCTTGATGCGGTCGACGGTGTCGATGACGTTGGCGCCGGGCTGCTTGAAGATAACGAGAAACACACCGCGCTTGCCGTCGGCCCAGGCCGCCTGCTTTACGTCTTCAGGACCTGACACGGCCTGGCCGATGTCGCGGATCCTGAGCGGGCCGCCATTGCGATAGGCGATGATGACATCGTTCCAGCCCTTCGGGTCCAGCATCTGGTCGTTGGCATAGATTGTATACGCGCGCTTGTCGCCGTCGATATTGCCTTTCGGGCTGTCGACCGTCGTAATCGCGATCTGGTTGCGGATGTCTTCCAGCGACAGGCCCTTGGCGACCAGTTTCGCCGGATCGATCTGAACGCGAATCGCCGGCTTTTGCTGGCCGCCGATGAATACCTGGGCCACGCCGGCGATCTGGCTGATCTGCTGCGCAAGCTGGGCGTCGGTGCCGTCGCTGACTTCGGTCAACGGCAACGTGTCGGATGTCGCCGACAACAGCAGGATCGGCGAGTCGGCTGGGTTGACCTTGCGGTAGGTCGGCGGCGAAGGAAGATTCTTCGGCAACTGGCCGCTCGCGGCATTGATGGCCGCCTGGATGTCATTGGCCGCGCCATCGATGCTCCGGTTCAGATCGAACTGGATCGTGACGGCGGTGGAGCCTAGCGAACTCGTCGACGTCATCTGGGCGATACCGGGGATTTGCGCCAGTTGCCGTTCCAGCGGCTGCGCCACCGACGATGCCATGGTCTCGGGGCTGCCGCCGGGCAGCGACGCGGAAACCTGGATGGTCGGAAAGTCGACCTGGGGCAGCGGCGCGACGGGAAGCAGCGGATAGGCGACCAGGCCGACAAACAGAATGCCCGCCATCAGCAGTGAGGTTGCAATCGGGTATCGGATAAATGGCGACGAGATGCTTTCGTCCATGCACGATCACCCCTTGGCAGCGTTGCTCCGAGCCTCGATCGCGTTCCGCAATGCGCCGAGGTTTCAGGCTGCATCTTGATGTGCATTTACCCGCGGCCAGAATATCCGCGGTGCGTTGACAAACCAGACGTTCGGAAGGCAAATGAATGCGACTTTATGATAACGGGCTCGGGAACGAACGATGAGCGGGCATCGGCGAATTTGGGCCGGATGGGCGACGCTCGCGGGGCTCGTGTTATTCTGGTTCGGATTGACGACATGGACGGGGATCGTCTCGGCAGGACGCTTTCCATCGCCCGCGGCCTTTTGGCTTTCACTGGTTCAGATCATGACGCGCGGCTACGCGGGGGGACAGCTTGTCACCCATGCGTGGCACAGCCTCGAACTTGTCGCGATGGGATTTCTCGTCGCCATCGCCACCGGCGTGCCGCTGGGCCTGTGGATAGGCTGGAGCCGGCGCGCTGAAGCGGCAATCAACCCGGTATTCCTGATCATCCGGCCGATCCCGCCACTGGCCTGGATCCCGCTGGCGATATTGTGGCTGGGCCTCGGCGACGCGGCCAAGATCATGGTGATCTGGTTTGCCGCCTTCGTGCCATCCGTGATCAACACGTTTAGCGGCGTCCGCACCATCGAACGGCCGGTGATCGAGGCGGCGCAGATGCTGGGAACGCCGCTCTGGCGATTTGTCATCGAGATTCTTTCGCCGGCGGCCGCACCCATGATCTTCACGGGAATGCGGCTGTCGTTGCAGGCGGCCTGGACCACGCTTGTCGCGGCCGAGCTTGTCGGCGCGCTGGTGGGAGTTGGGGTTGTCCTCAACGTGGCGCAGCAGGACATCTATCCGGGCATGATCCTGGTCGGGATGCTGACGGTCGGCGTGTTGGGCTTTGCCACGACCTGGCTGCTGAGCCGCGTGGAGCATCGGGTGCTGGCCTGGAACGTTGCGGCAAAGGATTGAGCGATGAGCGGCCGGCCTCTCAGTTTGGGCGAAACCATTGCGTGGGGCCTGGCCGGCCTGATCCTGTTTCTTGGCATCTGGACGACGCTTTCGATCTCGGGCCTCGTGCCGCGACAATTTTTGCCCACGCCGCTGGGGGTCATCACGCGCTTCGTTCAGCTTCTGACCACGCCATTTGCCGGTGCCACCTTGCCGCAACATCTTGCGTCCAGTTTCCAGCGATATTTATCCGGCATGATGCTGGCCGCGCTGGTCGGGGTTCCCCTCGGGCTTTTGATGGGATGGTTCAGGCTGCTGGACGACATCCTGTCGCCGATCTTCGAAGGGCTTCGTTTTATCGCGCCCATTGCCTGGGTGCCGTTTGCCGCGCTGTGGTTCGGCACCGGGATCGGCGGGCCGGTAATGATCATCTTTGCCGGCGCCTTTCCACCCTGTCTGATCAATGCCTATCGTGGGGCTCGTTTCGTCGATCCGCGCCTGATCGAGGCTTCGCAAATGCTCGGCACCGGCCATTTGCGCACGATCCTGGAAGTTCTGCTGCCGGCTTCGATTCCCTCGATTGTCGCCGGACTGCGCGTCGCCGCCGGCCTTGGCTGGCAATCGCTGGTAGGCGCGGAGCTGATCGTCGCGGCAGCCGGCGTCGGCTTCATGATGGTGCAGGCCCAGGCCAATGTTTCCACACCCACGGTGATGACCGGAATGATCGCGATCGGGATCGCAGGGATGCTGATCGATGTGTTGTTGCGGTACGGCGAGGCGCTGATCCTGCGCCGGCGCGGACTGGTCGTTTAAGGGAATCGCCGTGGGCTCGATCCGTTTCGACAGCGTGAACAAGGTTTTTGGCGGCGTGAAAGCGCTCGATGACATCAATCTCGAAATCGCCGAGAAGGAATTCGTCGCTATTGTCGGCCCGTCAGGCTGCGGCAAAACCACATGCCTGCGTATCGTCGCTGGATTCGAAACCCCGACCTCGGGCATTGTCAGCGTCAACGGCAAACGTGTCACGGCCCCCGGACCAGACCGCGCGGTGGTTTTTCAGCAATTCGTCCTCTTCCCCTGGAAGACCGTCCGGCAGAATATCGACCTTGGGCTGCGCAACAAGAATTTCGCCGGCGACGAACGAGAGCGGCTTATCCGGAGCGTTCTGGATTTGATGAACCTTGAAAGCTACGCCGATGCGTTTCCGCACCAATTATCCGGCGGCATGCAGCAGCGCGTGGCGATTGCCCGCGCCTATGTGCTCGACCCGGAGGTGCTGTTGATGGACGAACCCTTCGGAGCGCTGGATGCGCAAACCCGTGTCCTCATGCAGGAAGAACTGGTCCGGCTCAGTCGCGTCAATCCGCGAACCGTGCTATTTATCACCCACTCGGTTGAGGAAGCGGTTTATCTCGCCGACCGCGTTGCCATCATGACCCGGAGGCCCGGCCGCATCAAGGAAGTGCTCGACATCAAAACCGTCCGTAATGAGGAACGCTGGAATCGCTTCCAAAGGATCGAAGACGTGATGGATCTCGATTCCTTTATCCATTTGCGCACCCACGTTTGGAAATCTCTGAGAGAGGAGAAACGTGAAGATCGGCAATAGTCTTACACTGGACGGCTCGATGCCATCCGGTTCCTCGCGTCAAAAACAAAACCCGGAAGGAAACACCATGATCTCGAAGGCAATCAGGAGTGCTGCCGCGGCAGTCATTATCGTGAGCGGGTGTGCGCTCCCGTCCGTTACCCGGGCGCAAACCGCAATCGGTGTCAGCTATCAGCCATCGCTGTATTGGGCGCTGCCCTTCCACTACGCCAACGTTAAGGGCTGGTGGAAGGAGGTTGGTCTTGTGCCCAATTTCTCGACGTTCCCGGCAGGCGCGCCCCAGATCGCGGCATCGGCGGCAAAATCGTGGGATGTTGGCGGAACCGGGTCGGTGCCAGCCGTGCTCGGCGCGGTGCGCTTCAATATCCTGACCATCGGAATTACCAACGATGAATCCAAGGCCAACGCCATGCTGGTGCGTGGCGACAAGTTCGACGCCATCAAAGCCAATCCGCAACTTCTCAAAGGCCAGCGTCTGCTGCTGACGACGAATTCCACCGTGGACTACGCTTCACGAAAGTGCCTGACAAAATTCGGACTCGCGCAAAACGACATGCAGTTTGTCAATCTCGGCCAGGCGCAGATCATAACGGCGCTGACGTCGAACAACGGAGACATCGCCGGGGTCTGGGCGCCGAACACCTACACCCTGGAGGACCAGGCCAACGCCAAATACCTGTGTTCAGGCGCCGATGCCAATGCCGTCGTTCCCGGAGCACTGGTGGTACGGGCCGATTTCGCCAAGGACCATCCGGACGATGTCGCAAAATTCCTCGCGGTGTTTTTGCGCGGCTGGTCCTGGGCCAAGGCCAATCCCGCCGAAGCACGCACGCTGGCGCTTGATTTCTACAAGCAGGGCGGTCTTGAGGTGACCCCGCGCGCGATGGACCAGGAATTCGCGCTGCGGCCGGTTTTCTCGCTTGATGAGCAACTCAAGATCATGTCGCGCGCCGGCGGCGCATCGACCGTCGACGGCTGGTTCGCCGAAATCGGAAAGTTCCTCACCGATGTCGGAACGATACCGTCCAGCCCGGATCCCAAGGAGTATATCAAGGATGACTTCCTGAAGCGCGTCGCGGCCGACCCCAAGCTGCGCGCCTTCGCAACGGAATTCGACAAGAAGTGATTATCGGCCGGCCCGGCGCAAGATCCGCCGGGCCTGCCTGACCCTATGCCATCGCTGGAAGAGGCCCGCCGGATGTCCGTCACTTATCTGAAGAAGGCCGCAAAAACCCCCGAAACCGAATCCGGCGCGGCGCGTATCGTGGTTGCTGAAATGCTGGCGGCGATTGAAACCGGCGGCGAGCGGGCCGTGCGCGACTACGCCCTCAAGCTCGACAAATGGTCGGGCGATATCGTGCTGGACCAAACGGCGATCGAACGGCAAACCCGCGATATTCCAAAAGCGGTGAAGGATGACGTCACCTTTGCCGTGAGCCAGGTACGGCGCTTTGCCGAAGCCCAGCGTGCTTCGGTTCATGATTTTACGCTGGAGATCGCGCCCGGCCTTGAGCTCGGACAGAAGCTCGTCCCGGTCAATACCGCAGGATGCTATGTTCCCACCGGCCGCTACGCCCACATTGCCTCCGCCTACATGTCGGTCGCCACCGCCAAGGCGGCGGGGGTCAAGACCGTCATCGCCTGCTCAGCGCCATACCGGGACCGGGGTATCCACCCTCACGTCCTGTACGCGATGCATATCGCCGGCGCCGACATCATTATGTGCCTCGGTGGGGTTCAGGCCATCGCCGCCATGGCGAACGGTCTTTTTACCGGACGCAAGGCCGACATCGTCGTCGGTCCCGGCAACAAGTTCATCGCCGAGGCCAAGCGCATGCTGTTCGGCAAGGTCGGCATCGACGTCTTTGCCGGTCCGTCCGAAGTCGCTGTCATCGCCGACGACAGCGCCGATCCGCTCATTGTTGCGACCGATCTGGTCGGACAGGCGGAACACGGCCACGAAAGTCCGGCGTGGCTGATCACGTCATCGTCCCGCATAGCTGACGAAGTCGCCCGTCTGGTTCCTCGCCTCATTGCAAATTTACCTGCGACCGCGCGCGATGCCGCCGGCGCTGCATGGCGGGACTATGGCGAGATCGTGCTATGCGACACCAACGAGGAAATCGCCGAAGTCTCGGATTCATATGCCTGCGAGCACCTGGAAGTTCATTGCGATGATCTCGACTGGTGGCACGCACGTCTCACCAATTATGGGTCTCTGTTCCTTGGCGAAGAGACCAACGTCGCGTTCGGCGACAAGGTATCGGGACCGAACCATATTCTTCCGACGAAGCTCGCGGCGCGTTATTCGGCCGGCCTGTCCGTGCATAAATTCCTCAAGCCGCTGACCTGGCAGCGCATGAACCGGGAAGCGTGCAAGCTGATCGCGCCGGTCGCCGCACGCATCTCGCGTCTCGAGGGCATGGAAGCACACGCCCGCACCAGCGATGTCCGCATGGACAAATATGCGCCGGGCTCCAATGTCGATCTCGGTTCGCCTGTCGAGGCCTGAGGGCCTTTTTCCGGCTTGCGCCGCGGGATCATGGGGCTTGCGCAGCGCCCAGGGTTGCGAAACACTTGCCGCGTAGCGTCAGTTGCAAAACAGGAACGGGTTTACATGAGTGAGCCAAAAGACACGGAAACCGCCGCCAGCAAGTTCGATGACAAGCTTCAGAAGCTTATCAAGCGAGCCAGAAAGCAGCACGGGATGCTGTGGCCCTCGGTGGTTTCCAAACTTGAGCTGGCTCGCGCCGATGTCCGGTCGATGATCAAGGTTTATGAATCAGGACCGAAATGACGTCCTTATCCCCTGCTTGAGATCCTGCGATGATCAAGGCAACCAAGTTTTTTCGAAAGCAGGCCGAGAAGGCCGAGCGAATGGCGCAGGCCACGCCGGACCAAGAAGCTTCGCAAAATCTGTCGAACCTGGCGCAAGCGTATCGCAGCCAGGCGGCCGCGCTGAAGAAAAACGAGAAGAAGTCCGCCAAGAGCAAGAAGAAGTCCGGCAAGAAGCCAGGCAAGGTGAAGGGGCGCGCGTAACGTGATACCAAAAACGGTTGGATGCGTTGCGCTGTTGAGTTTGGCCGTTCTCGGGCACCCGCCGGTAAGGGCTCAAACCACCGTGCCCGTGACGCTGATGACGGCAGGCGACGGCAGTGCGTTCCTGCCATACGGCCAGGGTATCGTCACCTATCTTGCGTCCAAGGGCATCACCGTCGAGATCAAGAAAAGTGCCGGCTCCAACGAGAACCTGTCTGCCGTCGACGCGCTTGCCACGACCATCGGCGCCGCCTTCATGGGCTCGGCCTATGATGCCGTGAACGGCACCGGCTGGGCGATGGGACACAAGCACGAGAACCTGCGTGCGTTGTTTCCGATGTACGATACCTCGTTCCAGATTGCAGCGCTGCGCAAAAGCGCGATTGGTTCGCTCGCCGACCTTGACGGCAAAAAGGTCGGCGTCGGCCCGGCAAAAGGTCCAGCGGAGGTGTTCTTCCGGGCCGCCGCCGAAATCGCACATGTCAAACCGATCATCGTCAACGGCGATCCGGCCCTGCTGGTAAGACTCGTGACCTCCGGCGAGATCGACGCGCTCTGGCAAGGCGCCGTGGTACCCATTCCGTCGCTTGGCGAAGTGGCCAATCAGGCCGACGCCGTGATATTCGGGCTCTCCGACGCCGAGGTCGCCGCGATGCTGGCGAAATTCCCGCAGCTTGCGGCGACGACCGTTCCAGCCGGAACCTACAAGGGGCAAGCAACCGAAATCAAAAGTGTCTCGGCGTGGAATTTTGTCGTCGCCAACAAGGATCTGCCGGTCGATACGGCCTACGCGATCACCAAGGCGGTGCTGTCGGCGAACGACCCGAAATCGCAAATCTATCCGACCGCCGCCGGCACCCTCGCCGTCAATGCTGCCAGGAACCGGATCATGCCGTTCCATCCGGGCGCGATGCGGTTCTATGCCGAAGCCGGCGTCAAGCTTCCATCGCCGTGAAGTTTGACCGGGCCGCCGGTCGCGCAGGGGTCTACCCGCAAAGCAACGGTAAAGGATGAGACACTTACCGCTGCGTATTGTGTATCAAGGCCGAAACGGGGCTCGCGGGAAACAATGAAGCCGGTGAAAAATACCAGATTCTGGTGACCACGATCACAACAACCAGGAGCCAGAAAGTGTACTGACCGACAGCACTTAAAATGACCGAGGCAGCATTCGGCTGCCTCTCATCCGATGCTGCCCCGGGCAAGGGCTCGCCGTAAGGTTCAAATTCTTGGATCGACATCCTGGTCACTCCGGCAACTCCAGCGCGTTGTCCGCACCTCGCTAATGTCGCTAGAATTGCCGCCAAAACAATGGGTCCGGCTTTTCGAAATTTGGCCAAAGGCAGACACTTTCTGCTCCTTTTTCAGTCCGGAATAGATGATTCTCTGCCGCCCGATTACAGATCGAAAATCCGGTCGGGCCCCTGCAGAAAGAAGGCGATTACGGCGGTGGCACGCCGGAGTGTAGGCGGTCAATCGCGCTTGAACCGGTAATTGAAACGATCCCCATCGGCCGTAACCAGGCCCACGGTCGGTGTCGGGAAATGAATCGGCAGAATGAGCGTATCGGTTTCCGCGACCGAGGACAGGAATTTCCGGCGCGACTGCGCCGATTGCTTGGCATCCCAATCCGGCGTTGCCGACCAGTCCGGCTCCCGGCACTGGATCACGTGGTGCATCATGTCGCCGGTCACGACCGCGCGCTGTCCGCGGGAGAAAATGTTGACGCAGCAATGGCACGGCGAGTGCCCGGGCGTCGGCGTCAACGTGATGGTATCGTCGAGGGCGTAATCATCGTCGACCAGAAGCGCCTGGCCTGCTTCCACGATCGGCAGGCAATTGTCCCGGAACACCGTTCCGGGCGGATTGGCCCCCCGCGCACTCTCCGCTTCCCAGGCCGCATATTCGCCCTTGTGAAATATGTATTTCGCGTTCGGGAACGTCGGCACCCAGCGTCCATCACGCAGGGTAGTGTTCCATCCGGTATGGTCGATGTGAAGATGGGTACAGAACACATAGTCGATCTTGTCGTAAGTGACCCCGAGCGCAAACAGCTCGTTTCGCCAGCGCTCCTTGCCGGGAAAATCGAACGGCGGCGGATGACCCTTGTGCTCACCGGTGCAGGTGTCCACCAGGATGGTGTGGTGCGGCGTTCGGACCACGAAGGTCTGGTAGGTGATGACGATCATGCCCAGCGCCGCGTCGAACACCTCCGGCTCCATCGAGGGCAGATGCTTCCTGAACACCGCCTCGTCATAGGCCGGGAAGAAATCCTGCGGCCGCCGCCACGGGCCTTCGCGTTCAATCACCGCGTCGATGGTGATGTCGCCGATCCTGATCTGCCTCATCCTTGCTTTCCCCTGGAATGGTTGAGGCGAACCTAGCGGGAGGCCGTCGATCCTTCAAGCCGCGCGCCGCTCTGCTTACCGGAATCAGCTACGCAAACCCGGAGCCTCGTGGCCGGTGCGCGCCACATATTCCGTGTAGCCGCCGCCATACTGATGAATACCCTCGGGCGTTAGTTCGAGCACCCGATTGGACAGGGCGGCGAGAAAATGCCGGTCATGCGAGACGAACAGCATGGTGCCCTCGTATTCCGACAGCGCCGCGATGAGCATTTCCTTGGTCGCCATGTCCAGATGGTTGGTGGGCTCGTCCAGCACCAGGAAGTTCGGCGGGTCGTAGAGCATCATCGCCATCACCAACCGCGCCTTCTCGCCACCCGAAAGCACCCGGCATCTCTTTTCCACGTCGTCGCCGGAGAAACCGAAGCAGCCCGCCAGCGCACGCAACGAACCCTGCCCCGCTTGCGGGAACGCGTCCTCCAGCGACTGGAATACCGTACGCTCGCCATCCAGCAGATCCATGGCGTGCTGCGCGAAGTACCCCATCTTCACGCTGCCACCCAGCGATACCGTGCCGTCGTCCGGTTGCGCGGCGCCTGCCACCAGTTTCAGCAGCGTGGACTTGCCGGAGCCGTTGATGCCCATCACGCACCAGCGTTCCCTGCGGCTCACCATGAAGTCCAGTCCCTGATAGATGGCGCGGTTGCCATAACCCTTGTCCACTTTCTTCAGGCTCACCACGTCTTCGCCCGAGCGAGGGGCCGGCGGAAAATCGAAAGACACCGTCTGGCGGCGCCGCGGCGGTTCCACTCGCTCGATCTTGTCCAGCTTCTTTACCCGGCTCTGCACCTGCGCTGCGTGCGAGGCGCGCGCCTTGAAGCGCTCGATGAAATTGATTTCCTTCGCCAGCATCGCCTGCTGGCGTTCGAACTGGGCCTGCTGCTGCTTTTCGCTCAGCGCGCGCTGCTGCTCGTAGAATTCGTAATTGCCCGAATACGCCGTCAGCGCGCCGCCGTCGATCTCCACCACCTTGGTGACGATGCGGTTCATGAACTCGCGGTCGTGCGAGGTCATCATCAGTGCGCCCTCGTAACCCTTGAGGAATCCCTCCAGCCAGATCAGGCTCTCGAGGTCGAGGTGGTTACTCGGCTCGTCCAGGAGCATGGCGTCGGGGCGCATGAGAAGGATACGGGCCAGCGCCACGCGCATCTTCCAGCCGCCCGACAGCGCGCCGACATCCGCCTCCATCATCTCCTGACTGAAGCTCAGCCCCGCGAGCACTTCGCGCGCCCGCCCTTCCAGGGCGTAGCCGTCCAGTTCCTCGAAGCGCCCTTGCACCTCACCGTAACGCGCGATGATCTCATCCATCTCCTCCGCCCTGCCGGGGTCTCCCATGGCGGCCTCCAGTTCCTTCAGTTCGGCGGCAACCGCGCTGACAGGGCCGGCGCCGTCCATCACCTCGGACACGGCACTGCGGCCGGACATCTCGCCCACGTCCTGGCTGAAATAGCCGATGGTGACACCCCGATCGACGGCGACCTGCCCTTCGTCGGGCTGCTCCTGGCCCGTGATCATCCGGAACAGCGTCGTCTTGCCGGATCCGTTGGGACCGACGAGGCCAACCTTCTCGCCCTTCTGGAGCGCCGCCGAGGCCTCGATGAAGAGGATCTGATGACCATTCTGCTTGCTGATGTTGTCGAGACGAATCATAATTCACAGGCGTTCGGGAAAAGTTGCGGCCGCTCTTAGGCCATATGGCGCATCCAGGGAAGAACAAAACCGTCAATCGCGGCGCGAACCGCGGCCTGGTTTTGGCGTCCGCAAATGTCGATTGTAGCGATGGGAGCACCAGGGCTCGACCATCGGACCGACGGGTCAAATTGCGATTTGGCCGGTATCGGCTTCAGTCAGGTATTATCAATGCCTTCACGGAGCAAACCCCATCGCATTGTCGTGCGCTGTTCGATCGGTCGCAGCAACAGACGATCGAGTAAAAGCCAAACGATCCCTATGCTCAGCATGCCCACAACGATGCGGGCGGACTGGAAATATTGCTGGGCGTTGAAGATCTGGTAACCGATGCCGTCCGTGCTGGCGATCATTTCGCCGCCGACCAGCGAACGAAACCCAAAGGCGATCCCAAGACGGATACCTGTCATCAAATTAGGCAAGGTGGCCGGAAATATGATGTGACGGATGATGGCTGCGCGCCCCGCACCCAGTGTTTGCGAGGCCTCGATCAGCACCGGCTGAATCAGCCGGATCCCGGTCAGCAGGTTGTGCAGAATCGGAAAAAATACCGACATGACGATGATAAAGATGACGGCGCCCTTGCCCAGTCCGAACCAGAGAATTGCAAAGGGAATCCAGGCCAGACCGGGAATCGCCTGCAGCAGGTTGACGAGCGGATCAAAAAAATCGCGGCTAACGCTGTGAAGTCCCATCAAATAGCCGAGCGGAAGCGCGATCGCCGCACCGACAAAGAAACCCCAGCACAGGCTGATCAGGCTGACACCGAGGCTGCTCAGCAACACACCGGATTCGAGATCGGTCACGAACGCACGGAAAACCTGGAATGGCGATGGAAACAGCACGCTCGGCCAGATATCCAGCACGGAGAGTACCTGCCAGATCAAAACGCCGACGGCGAACGGCATGATCTCCTTGATCAGCCAGGCCAGCCACCATGCTGTCAGCGGCAGCCGCGACGACGGCGCGGATGCCGTCATGACGACATCTCCACAGGAGCATTGGCGCCGTAAAGCAGGCGCGTCAATTGCTCGCGATAGTCGTTAAAACGCCGCTCGCCCGCAAGCTCATCCCATCGGCGCGGCCGATCCAGCTCAATCTTCATGTCCGCGATCACGCGGCCGGGCCGGCCCGACAGCACGACCACCCGATCCGACAGGAAAACCGCTTCCTCAATCGCATGGGTCACGAACAGCACCGTGGTGCGCTCGCTTGCGGAGATCGCGGTCAGCTCTTCCTGCAGACGTTGCCGCGTCATGGCGTCAACGGCCGCGAAAGGCTCGTCCATTAACAGTATCTTGGGATTGTTCGCCATCGCGCGGGCCACCGCCGCGCGCTGGCGCATTCCGCCGGAAAGATGGTGGGGATACTTTTGTTCGGAGCCCTTAAGGCCGACAAGCTCGATGAATCGCCGCGCGATCTCGGCCCGCTCTTCTTTCTTGATGCCTTTGAGAAGCAGGCCGAACTCCACATTGGCCTGGGTGGTCTTCCAGGGAAACAATGCATATTCCTGAAACACCATGCCACGGTCGGCGCCGGGGCGGGACACCCGCTGTCCGGCCACACTGATCTCACCCGAGTTCGGCTGGTCGAGTCCGGCGACGATCCGAAGCAAGGTGGATTTTCCACATCCCGACGGCCCTATCACCGATACGAATTCATGATGATCGACGGTAATCGAAACCGCCTGAAGCGCTTCGGCCTGGCCGCCGATGTTCGGATCGAAATGCGACTTGCAGATATTGCGGACCGAAAGTAATCCAGCGGCGGTGTTCATTTGAGCAAGTCCGCCGCCCTGGTTTTCAAGTCCGCGGTGACCTTGTCGAGGCTCTTGAGATTCTGGTCGATGTCGATCGGCCTGGAAATCAGGCCCTCGGTCGCAAGATACGCCGACGTGCTCTTGATCGATTGCCGTGTGAAGTCATCGACCAGCGGATCGTAGCTCAGCCATTTGAAAGCCGCGGTGATGTATTTCGGGTCGACCTTGAGAAAGGCCGCCTGGAAAGCCGTCGCTTCCGCCGGATGCTGCCTCAGCCACTGCTGGGACTCCCACAACGCCTCGACGGCGTCGGCGACACGATCGGGATGCGCCTTGGCCCAGTTGTTGGTGATCAGGAAGAAACCGCCGCCCTGGACGTATTGTCCAAGGCGCATCAGCAGCGACGCCTTGCCTTGCATCGTGTCTTCGGTGAGCGTCAGAAACGGCTCCAATCCGACCATGGCGTCGACCGATCCCTGCACCAGCATTTGGCCCATGCTGCCGTAGGACGCGTTGACGCGCTTGACGGCGTCGGCCGGCAATCCAGCCTTGAGCACGACCTGGCTCAGCCCCTGCGCCGGCGCAGTGCCCTGCGGCACGGCCACCGTCTTGCCGCGAAGGTCCGCCGGCGAATTGATGTGAGATTCCTTGCGGACCAGGATGCCGTAGGAATCTCCACCCTTGGCATACATCGCATAGGCCGTGAACGGCAGTTCGGTTGCCCAGGCGACGACGGTGGATTCAATCCCTCCGCCCGACCAGTCCACCTGGTCGGCGGCGAGCGCCTGATTGGCCTGCGCGCCAGTCGCCAGCGGAATTACTTCGACGTCGAAGCCGTGCCGGCGGAAAATCCCGGCTTGAACACCGACGGTGAACGCGGCCTGCGAAGCCGTGGTGAGCACTCCGAGACGAACCTTGGTAGGCGGTGCCGATTGCGCACTCGCCGAATTCAGGATCGCGGCGGATGCAAGCGCCAGCGCGATCCAGAATTTCGATATGGTCATGGCTTTCTCCCGTATGTCTGGCGCTTATGGACGCACGCCGTATTTTGGTTTTGGCCCGAGGCTGGTTGCGAGCCTGCCTCGTGCGGCATTTAGAAACCGGCACAGAAATGCCCGGGTCTCGCGCGGATCGATAATGTCCTCGATCGCGAAGGCTTCGGCGGTCCTGAACGGCGAAGCATATTCCCGCAACTCCGCTTCGAGTTCCTTTTCACGCGCGGCCGGATCGGGCGACCGCTCGATCTCACGGCGGAACGCTGCTGCGACACCGCCTTCGATCGGAAGCGAACCCCATTCCGCCGACGGCCAGCCCACCTTCAGGTCAAGACCGTTCTTGTCGCAAGTGGCCATTCCCGCCATGCCGTAACACTTTCGGATAATGACGGTGAGGATCGGAACGGTGGCCTGCATCGCCGCGTGAACGGCGCGCATGCCGTCCCTCAGCGTCGCCGCCTGCTCGGCCTGCAGACCAACCATGAAACCGGGGACGTCGACAAGAAAGACAATCGGAATATGAAAGCAATCGCAGAGATCGATGAAATGAATTTGCTTGCGGGCGGCCGCCCCGTCCATGGCGCCGCCGTAGATCATCGGATTGTTGGCGATGATGCCGACGACCTGGCCGTCCATGCGGCCCAGCGAGGTGATCAACGCGCGACCGAACCTCGGCTGGATTTCAAACAGCGAATCCTTGTCCGCCACCAGACTCATCAACCGCCGCATGTTGTACGGCTTGCGGCGCTCGCGAGGCACGATCGAAAGCAGTTCCTCGTCGGCGCGGTCGGCCGGATCGCTGCAAGCAATCGTGGGCGGAAGCTCCCAGACGTTTTGCGGCATGTAGCTCAGGAACCGGCGGATCTGACCAAAGGCGGCCTGTTCGGTTTCGGCGACGTTGTCGATGGTTCCGGCCAAATCGACCGCAACCTTCGACCCTCCGAGATCTTCCTTGGTGATTTGCTGCCCGAGTGAACGCTTCACCACCGGCGGGCCGGCGGCGAACACTTGGCTGGTGTTTTTCACCATCACGGTGAAGTGCGACAGGATGGCGCGCCCGGCCGGCCCGCCGGCCGCCGTGCCCATCACGCCGCTCACCACCGGCACTTCGCCGAGCAGTCTCACGGATTGCTCAAAGCCGTGAATACCGGGGAGCACCGAATAACCGCGGCGCTCAGCCGAGGTGACGCTGCCGCCCGATCCGTCGATCAGATTGACGAGCGGGATGCGATAATTGTGGGCGAGATCCTCGACGAGTCCGCCCTGCCCGCCCTTTCTGCGCGAGCTGCCCCAACTGGTGCCGCCTCGAACGGTAAAATCCTCGCCGCCGATCGCGACATCGCGCCCGTCGATCCTGGCAAGCCCCATGACGTAGGGCGCTGGCGTCACCGACTGGAGCACCCCATCGGCGTATTTCGCGCTGCCGGTCAGCCGGCCCACTTCCTGGAACGATCCTTGATCGACCAGACCCGCTACCCGCTCGCGGATGGTCATCCGACCGGCGTCATGCTGGCGTGCGACCATCTCGGGACCGCCGAGTTGGTCGGCAAAGGCTCGGCGCCGCGCGATCTCGTCAGCTTCGGCTTGCCAGCTCATGACCGCCTCATGTTTCCAGGGTCACGACGGATTGTCCCTCGGTAATCGCATCGCCCTCCGCGACCAGGATCGAGGCGACCGCGCCTGCCTGCTCTGCGATGACCGGGATTTCCATCTTCATCGATTCGATCAGCACGAGGGTGTCGCCCTCGGCGACCTTCTGCCCGAGCGTCACCTCGATTTTCCAGACCGATCCGCTGACCTCGGATTTCGCTGCGAGCTTGGCCATGTTATGTCGTCCTCTATCGGCTGATGCTGTTCAAAAACTCGTCGGCCAGGCGCGCATCAGATGCTCGCCCACGCCCTTGGTCCGGCGAAGCTGATGAACCTCCAGCAGGCGGATCAAATGGTCACGCGTCTCTTCCGGCCGGATCACCGCCTGGATGCTGAAGATTTCGGCAATTCCATAGACCGAATTGTCGCGCTCCATCTCCCGCAAGGCGTCGGCGAATTCAGGGCTGTCCGGTTGATGCCCGTGAACGATGCGAACCGCAAAATGCGGATCCATGAAACTGATCTCGGCCCCGGGCCACGCCGCCACCTCATCCGAGTTCCGGCCGCCGCCCATGTTGAGGTAGGCCTGGCCGTAGCTCTTGCGCAGGATGACGGAGAGCTTCGGCACCGTGCATAGCGAGAGCGCGTTCATGAAATTCATGATCTTGCCGGGCGCCCGCCGGCGTTCGGCTTCCGGCCCGATGCTGAATCCCGGCGTATCGACCAGCAACACCAGCGGGATGTTGAAGCTGTCGCACAGCACGAGGAAACTCGTGATCTTGTCGCACGCGTCCGTGTCGAGCGCGCCGCCCTTGAACAAGGGATTATTGGCGACGATCCCGATCACCTGGCCGTCGAGACGCGCCAGTGTGGTGACCGCAACCTTGCCGAACTGCGGCTTTAATTCGAACAGACTGTCCCGATCGGCCAACGCGGCGATGATCTTGCGAACGTCATAGACCTGGGTGCGCCGCGGCGGCAGCAATTGTCCAATTCCGGCGGCGTTGGCGCCCGCTCCTTGCGGCACGGCGCGTGGCGGAGATTCTCCGTTGTGGCCTGGCATATAGGACAGAAACTTGCGGAGCGCGGCGATTGCCTCCTCGTCGGTATCGACGAAGCGGTCGACCAGGCCGGTGGTTTCGGCATGAAGCTGCCACCCTCCGAGGGTCTGCGGGTCAACGGTTTCGCTGAGCGCCTGCTCGACCAGGCTTGGGCTCGACACCGCCAATACCGCGCCCTTGCGCATCACCGAGAAATCCGAGCAGCAGGTATACCAGATCGACGAGCCGTAGCAGTCCCCCAGCACGGCGGCCGCCCACGGTGTCTCCCGCATGCGCTGATATTGGGTCGGATCGGCGCCGAGCATGGTGCCCATGCCCCGCGCGCCCATGGTGTCGGGCATACGCGCGCCGGAGGACTCGCCGAAGAAAACGATCGGAATCCCGCGCTGCGTCGCCACGCGCTTGATATGGCCGATTTTCTTGCCGTTGGTGGCGCTGCTCGATGCGCCCATTACGGTGAAATCGTTGGAGACGACGGCCGCTTCGCGGGTATCGATACGTCCGTAACCGACAATCTTGCCATCGGCAGGCGTCCTTGCCTGGTCCTTCGGCGTCACCGAGGTGCTGAGCAGTCCGGCCTCGTGGAAACTGCCTGGGTCGAACAGCAGTTCGATCCGCCGGCGGGCGTCGAGAAAACCCTGTTCACGCCGCCTGGCGAGTTTGGCTTCCCCTCCCATCGCCAGCGCCTTGGCGCGGCGGCGCTCGAGATCATCAGGCTGCGACTGAACGGTCATCGTTGCTCATTTGGTTGCTCACAGTACAAATGACTCATAGCGCTTGAGGTATGCGGCGCCGCTACGGATATTGGCGCGCTTGGCTGCCTCCGCCGCGTCGGCATCGCCTTGCCTCATGGCCCGCAGGACTGCCCGATGCTCTTCCAATCCGATCCGGGCGCGACCCGGCAGCACGATGATGCGCCGGATGATGGCTCGGGTGCGATCCTGAATATTGTCGATCATGTCGGCCAGAACGGGATTGTGCGCGCCTTCGATGGTTCTGCGACGCAGCAACTCGAGTTTGACGATGTAGGCTTCGAGATCGCCGCGCTCGATGTCGTCTTCGATCGGTTTTCCAAATAGATCTACGAGGTCCTGCCAGCTCTCCGGCGCCATCTTGATCGTCGCCAGCCTGGCGCACAGCCCCTCAAGTGCCTCGCGAACCTCATAGACCTCGAAAACCTGGGAAAGATCCAGCCGCTCGACCACGGCGCCGCGTTGGGGAATCCTGCGGATCAGTCCGCGCTGCGAAAGTACGCCGAATACATCGCGAATGCAGGCTCGCGAAACGCTAAACTCTGCACTGAGCTCCGCTTCGAGAAGCTTGCTGCCAGGAGGAAGCTCATGGCGGCTGATGCGCTCGCGCAATGCACCGAGCACATCGAGCATGCGCTTGGTGCCATTCGCCCCCTTGGAACCCCTTTTTGTTGTCATTCCGACAAGCTACCGAGTTCGAAAATGCTGTCAACATTGTAATCAACAATCATGTTGGCAAGAATGTTATTAAATATTTTAGCAAGTTATTACAATGCCTTATGACCACATCGAACAACAATCAACAATTGCAATTTAGACTCGCGCTTGCAAATGCGTGATTTACCGAAGCACGTGCAAGGGACTGCCGAAAAATGACAACCAGTTCGGCCGGGAGACCGGCACAGCCTGTGGCTCCAGCACCTGGTTCGGCTATGGTTCGCCAGCCGCCTCAGTTTCTACGTCACCGGACACCTAGCGAGTCTCCGGCTTTTCGATCGCCCTGCGAATTCCCGTACGACGTCTGCGATGTCGGCACTGGCGACGTCAGGTGCTCGCTCGCGTGGTCAAGACCGTAGCGGCAGTGTATCAGGAACGACAACGCCCAGCAGTCGACCACGGAAGCGCCGCTTGATACAGCCCCCGCCCGCCAAACCCCTCGTTGAAGTGCTTTCAGGCATCAGGCAGCCGGTGCCGCCGCTTTGGATGATGCGGCAGGCCGGCCGTTATTTGCCGGAATACCGCGAAGTCCGCGCCAGGGCCGGCGGCTTCCTCGACCTCTGCTTCACGCCCGAACTCGCCGCCGAAGTGACGCTGCAGCCGATCCGCCGCTTCAACTTCGACGCCGCAATTATCTTCTCGGATATTCTTGTCATTCCCTATGCGCTTCGCCGGTCGGTGCGGTTCGAGATCGGCGAAGGCCCGCGACTCGATCCCCTGGATACACCGGACAAGGTCGGCACGCTGTCATCGTCGGGCGATTTCGCCAAACTCGAACCGGTGTTCGAGGCACTGCGCCGCGTTCGCCGCGAACTCGATCCAAATATTGCGCTGATCGGATTCTGCGGCGCGCCGTGGACGGTCGCAACCTACATGGTGGCGGGACAGGGCACGCCGGATCAGGCGCCGGCACGGATGATGGCCTATCGGCATCCGGAAGCATTCGCGAAAATTATCGATACCATCGTCGAAACCTCGATCACTTATCTGCTGGGACAACTCAAGGCCGGCGCCGACGTGCTGCAGATCTTCGACACCTGGGCCGGCGTGTTGCCGCCGCGCGAATTCCGGCGCTGGTCGGTTGAGCCGACAAAGCGCATTGTCGAAGGCGTACGCGCCAAAGTGCCGGACGCGAAGATCATCGGGTTTCCACGCGGCGCCGGCGCGTTGCTGCCAGGCTATGTGGAAGCGACCGGCGTCGACGCCGTCGGCATCGATTGGACGGCCGAGCCGTCGCTGATCCGCGACAAGGTGCAGAATAGCGTTGCGGTACAAGGCAATCTCGATCCACTGGCCCTGATCGCCGGCGGCGATGCGCTGGATCGCGCGATCGACGATGTGCTGGCGAATTACGCGCAAGGAAGGCTGATCTTCAATCTTGGCCACGGCATCCGGCCAGAAACCCCGATCGCGCATATCGAGCAGATGGTAAAGCGGGTGCGAGCGTATCGGGGTTGATGTTTCTCACCCCCATGGCCACCCGGTTACATGAGCGGCGACCGGGGCATCATCCTGCCAACGTATCCCGGCCTACATTCGCGAAGGAAGCCAGAGCGAGATGGCCGGAAATGCCAGCAGCAGTCCGAGCGCGATCAGATGCGCGACGAAATGAGGCCAGATCCCAAGGAATACTTCCGTCACGGGTCTCTCGGCATATCGCGCCACGATGTAGCAATTCAGACCGACGGGCGGCGTGACCATTCCGATTTCAGCGGTCACGATCTTGACCACGCCGAACCAGATCGGATCGAAGCCAAGCGACACCACCAGCGGCACCACGATCGGGACGGTCAGGACCAAAATCGCGATCTGATCCATGAACGAACCGAGCACGATATAGCCGCACAGCAATATTCCGATGATCACCCAGCGTGAAACAGCCAGACCGCCAACCCATGCCACCAGGCTTTGCGGCACCTGGGCCAGGGTAAAATAATAGCCGAAGATGTGGGCGCCGAGCAGGATCATCGAAATCATGCAACTGCTTCGCGCCGCGCGCCAGAAAACCGGGCCGAAGTTTTTCCGGTTCAGCGAGCCGCGGGTCGCCGCGATAAGGAATGCCCCGAACGCACCGACGGCAGACGCTTCCGTCGGCGTGGCGATGCCGGTGTAAATCACGCCGGTCACCCCCGAAAACAGAAACAGCATCGGACCGACGACGCGCAGCATCCGCAGCCGGACATCGAGCGGCACCACCGGGACGATCGGCGCGCGCGCAGGCTCCAGCCAAACCAGAATGTAGATCGTCAGCATGATGGTGAGAGTGATGAGGAGGGCCGGCAGAATCCCGCTGATCAGCAATTTGCCGATACTGACGTCGGCCAGAATGCCATAAAGCACCAGCGCCACGCTGGTCGGCAGCAGCATGGCGAGCGTTCCCGAAATCGCGACCACGCCGGCGGCCATCTTCGGCTCGTATCCTTGCTTCAGCATGGCTGGAAGGCTGGTCGAGGACAGCGTGGCTGCGGAAGCCGCGCTCGATCCGCAAATGGCACCGAAGCCGGCGCCGGCAAGTGCGGTCGCCATTCCCAGTCCCCCGGGTACCCGTCCAACCCAGGCGGCGGCGGCCAGGAACAGGTCTTCCGCCACGCCGCTCACCAGGACGAATTCCGCCAGCAAAAGAAACATCGGTATCGTTATCAACTCATACGAACTGACCGTCGAAATGGAGGAAGTCTGCAGGATGCCGATCAGGGCAGAGGCCCCGCCGACGAGGTAGAGGCCGGCGCACCCGCTGACCGCCATGGCAAAGCCGACCGGCATTCCGATGCCCAGCAGGCAAAACAGGACGGCGACCACCAGCGCGGTAACCACCTATTCCCCCGTCAAAATCGGATGATCACCATCATCCGGGCGCGCCGACGGGATGAGTTCGGCTCCCGAGGCAAGCACGGCTACGTGATTGATCGCGGTCAGAATCAGCCGCATCACGATGAGCGCCGTGCCAACCGGCACGAAGATCGTGGATACCCAGGTCGGCCAGTCCACGATCGAAGAGATCACGTCCTCGCCGGAATATTGCGTCCAGGCCAGCCGCAGGGTTATCCACGCGATGACGGTGAACAGTCCCGCGGATAAAATACAGATGAACAGATTGAGCGAATGCTTGACCTTCGGGCTCATGTAACGCTGCGCGAGATCAACGCTGATATGCCCGTGTTCCCGGAAGGTGCGCGACAGCGCCAGATAAAATATCGAAATGGTGAGATAGATACTGACGACATCGTAGGCCCATGACCATGGGCGGCCCACCACATAACGCAAGGCGACGTCGCTTGCGACAATCAACATGATGGCGCCGAGGCCGGCTGCGGCGAGCGCGCCGCAGAAATCCTCGACCTTCGAGAGCATCACTTCTGTACGCTTGAGCAACGAAATACCGCCCCAATGAAAATCGATAAAAGCGCGCCGCGTAATTCAGCAAATGCGCATGATCGAAGCAATCAATGGCCGGGCGCCGGAGCCGTTTTGTCGCTGCCGCGAACCTTTGCCATCTCGACATCCCATGCCTGCAACGCCTCGGTCCCCGGTTTTCGGCGGCTGTCCAGCCGCTTGGCCCATTCCGATTTGACGCCCGCGAGCAGCACCCGCCAGCGCTCGAGGTCGGCGTCCGATGGCCTGGTCGCCTTGATCGACGACGACAGGACCTTCTGCTCGGCGAGCTCTTCGCGATCCATATAGGCGCAATAGTTCATGCCGGCTTCCTGCCCCGCCTGATCCATATCCTTTTTAAGGTCATCCGGGATCGCCTTCCACTTCTCGGCTGAAATCAGAAATGCGGTGGCTACCGAACCAACCCCGACGCCTTCGGTTGCGAACTTGATGGACCCGACAAGGTCGAAAGACTTGAGGCTGAGATACGGATACATCGCACCATCGATGGTCCCGCGCGTCAGGGATTCGTGAATGTCCGGCCCCGCGAGCCGTATGGATACCGCACCGAGCTGAGTCAGTGCGATGTCGCTGGCGCCGCCGGCGCTTCGCAGCTTCAACCCCTGGATGTCCTCAGGCTTGTCGAGTTCCTTTTTCGACGTGAATATCTTGTACGGCACCAGGGGTGCTGCCATCAGGACGTGGACTTTCTGCGCGTCATATTCGTTTTTCGCCAGGAACTCTCCCGGACGCGTCAGCGCATAGAACACACGTGTCCCCTCGCAGGAGCTGGTGATCTGGCCGGGAAGTTCGGAAACACCCGATAGCGGGAGTTTGTCCGGAACGTATCCCGGCACCACATCGGCCATGTCCGCGACTCCGGTCTGCACCAGCGCCAGCAAATCCTTGGCCTTGCCGAGCTGCTCGGCGGGATACCACTCGAACTTGATCCGGCCCTTGGAGAGTTCGGTGGCACGATCCATGAAGAACTTGCCGCCCTGGACCGCGGTGTAATGCGATGGCGGGACCGCCATGGCGAACTTCAGGGTTACGGTGTCTTCGGCGCGCGCGTTCGCCGCGGCGCAGGCGATGACTGCAAAGGCCGTCGCGGATAAAACGGTATGGGTCCGCTGCATATTCGTTTCCTCATCCTGTTTTATTTTTATCAGATATCCGATCCGGTCTTCCGATATCGGTCAGGGCGCCTTCGATCCGACCTCCACAACCACCCTTCCGACGGTCGTGACATCGAAAAACCGGTCCATCGTCGTATCAAGCTCCTCAAAGGCGATGGGCCGGGAAATCTGTGCCAGATGCGGCGGTTTGAGATCGGACGCCATGCGAGACCATAGCCGCTTTCTTTCGTCCATATGCAACTGACGCGACACGTTGATCCCGAGAACATCGATCGAACGAAGCACCCATGGCAATACCGTCGTCTTCAGTTCCGCACCAACCGCCATGCCCGCGACCGCCAACTTGCCGAACGGCTGCAGCCGGGCAGCCAGCCGGTCGAAATAGATCCCACCGACATTGTCGAGTGCGGCTGCGAACAGCGGGGGCGCCAGGGGCGCGCGGTCACCCAGCAAATCCTCCCGGGACATGATCCTGTGGGCGCCGATCGTTCGCAAAAAACCTTCCTGCTCGCGCTTGCCGGAAATCGCGACGACATTGAAGCCAAGCTTGGCAAACATATCGATGGCGAGGCTTCCCACGCCGCCGGTGGCGCCGGAGATGGCGACAGGGCCGTCCTGCGGTTTGACGCCGGCTTTTTGCAGACGATCAACTGCCAGTGCAGCAGTCAATCCGGAAGTCCCCAACCCCATCGCTTCATAAAGACTGAGACCGGCCGGAAGCGGCACGATCCAGTCTCCCGGCACGCGGGCGTATTCGGCATAGGCGCCGTCCTGCGTGGTTCCGAGCTTGTAGTTCGTGACGATGACCTGATCGCCGGCGTGAAATCGGGCGTCGGCGGACGACACGACGACGCCCGACAGATCGACGCCGGTCACGCACGGCCGGTCGGTCCTGACGTTCTTTCCAACACCTCGCGCCGCCATCGCATCCTTGTAGGTGATGGCCGAGAACGCGGTTTTGATAACGACGTCGCCCTTGTCCAGATCATCCAGCGTCAAGCGCTCAAACCTGCAAACCGGCTTGCCGTCGATGGTATGAACGCGAAACGCCTTAAACTTGTCCATTGCAGATCCTCAAATCCTTGCGAAACCTAGAGCGTTGCAGTCGCCGGAATAGCTCGATCGCCCTGCTGAGGTTCGCAAAATACAATCTTGTCGCGTTCAAGCGTGTCGATCTCCTGGTCCGAGAGCCGCGCAAAGCGCCGCAGGATTTCCCGGGTATCCTGGCCTGTTCGGTGGCCGGACCAAAGCACGCTTCCAGGTGTCTTCGAAAGTTTCGGCACCACTCCGGCGAGGGTCACGGTTCCCAAATCATCGTCCGGCACTTCGAGCAGCATGTCACGTGCGCTGAAGTGGGGATCACGGAAGATGTCGGCCATCGTGAATATCCGGCTCGCCGGAACGCTGGCGGCCTCCAGAATGCGCTCGACCTCCTCGAGATCGTGGGATTTGGTCCAGTCCGCTACGATTTCATCGATCTGATCGACGTTTTCAGATCTTACATTCTGCTCGGAGAAGCGTGGATCGGTGGCCAGATGCGGCATTTTCATCGCACCGGCCAGACGCCGGTACACGGGATCCGCCAGTGCTGCAATGTGTATGAACTTGCCATCCCTGGTCGAATACAGGCTGTTGGGCGCGCTGTTCGGCAGTCGCGCGCCGGCACGCATGGTAATCGCGCCGGTCTTTTCATAATCAGGCACGGACGACTCCATGAAACTGAAAGCCGAGTCGACCAGGGACGTATCGACAATCTGGCCCACACCGGTTTTCTCGCGCGCCAGCAGCGCCATCACCGTGCCCAACGCCGCATAGAGTGCGGTGATGTAGTCGGTGAGCGGCATGGCAACCCGCGACGGCGGGCGATCGGGATCGCCGATCAGGGAGCGAAGGCCGCTCATCGCTTCGCCGATCACCCCATATCCCGGCCGGTCGCGATATGGACCATACTGTCCGTAGCCGCTGATGCGGGTCATGACGAGATCGGGCCGCAGCAGCTTAAGGTCGTCGTAACCGAGGCCCCAATTTTCCAGGGTACCGGGCCTGAAATTTTCAACGACCGCGTCGAATTCCGGAATCATCCGCTTGAGCAGAACCTGCGCTTCGGGTTTGCGAAGATCGAGCGATGCAATGGTCTTGTTGCGGCAGATGCTCGCCGCGTAGAGGGATTTGCCGTCAACGGTCTGTCCGAGTTTCCGGATCGGATCTCCTTCGGCGGCCTCGATCTTGACGACCTCCGCGCCGAAATCAGCCAGCAGTCTTGTGCAGAACGGCCCCGCTGCCGTCGAACCGAGCTCCAGCACCTTATAGCCCAGCAGCGGACCGGTTCTGCTGGGCGACGTATCTTCGGCACTCATGGATTTCCTCAACCTGTTTTAGGGTCGCAAGATAGGCCTAATTACAATGTTGTAAAATACGAAATCTTGATGCTTCCATATCGTGATTGATATGTACTGAGACGCCTCCGACGCTATGTGCATGGCTCGAAAAGCTTTGCGCTTTTCGACTGGCGCAAGCTCGAAATCGACCCGGGAGCTTTCCGCGGGAATTCAGCGCCGAAAGCCCGCGTCGGAAAAGCCCGTCATACCAATTCGGTAATAATTTTATCCGGCTTTGTCATTTTACGCACACCGGCCCAGTGTCTAGCATCCGGCTAAACGGAACGACCGGGAGGCTGCTTTGGGGCCACTAAAGGCGATCAAGGTCGTTGAGCTTGCGGGGGTTGGCCCGGGGCCGATGTGCGCGATGCTGCTTGCCGATCTCGGCGCCGAGGTGCTGCGTATCGAGCGCCTGACGCCAAGCGACCTCGGGGTTCCAAGACCCCGCCGGTTCAACTTGACGCTCCGGGGTCGAAAGACGATCGCGCTCGATCTCAAAAGCCCCGACGGCAAAGAGACGATGTTGAAACTGGTGGAGCGATCCGACGTCCTGATCGAAGGTTTCCGGCCCGGCGTCGCCGAAAGGCTCGGGCTTGGTCCGGCCGATTGCTTCAGCCGCAACCCGATGCTGATTTACGGACGCATCACCGGTTGGGGTCAGAGCGGTCCGCTCGCCAACGCCGCCGGTCACGATCTGAATTATATCGCCCTGACCGGCGTATTGAGTACGATCGGTCGCCGCGGGCAGCCGCCATCTCCTCCCCTGAACCTTGTCGGCGACTTCGGCGGAGGTGCCTTGTATCTTGCCGTCGGAATTCTGTCGGCGCTGCTTGAGCGACAGCAAGCCGGCCGTGGCCAGGTCGTCGACGCCGCCATCGTCGATGGCGCGGCTTCACTCATGACGCAATTCTATGGAATGGCAGCCGCGGGCCTGTGGAGTGAGGAGCGCGGAACCAATGCGCTGGATTCGGGCGCACCGTTTTACGACGTCTACGAGTGTGCCGACGGTCGCTTTGCGTCGGTGGCGCCGATCGAGCACAAATTTCTCGTCGAGCTGGTGGCGCGGCTGGAGCTTCCGCAAACGGCCGCCTACCTCGCGCGGGACGTTCGAAACTGGCCCCAGCTCCGCCTGCTGTTATCGGACAAATTCAAGAGCATGCCGCTCGATCACTGGTGCACCATTCTGGAGGGAACAGATTCGTGTTTCTGTCCGGTCTTGAGGATCGACGAAGCCCCCAATCATCCGCATCTGAAACAGCGTCGGACATTCATCGAGATCGACGGCATCGTTCAACCGGCGCCCGCGCCACGTTTCAGCCGGTCGGTGCCGGAGACGCCCTGCTCTCCGCAAGCTCCCGATCCGGAACGAAGTCGCGAGATTGTCGCCGAATGGCTGTCATAGCCGTTCAATCCGCAAGGCGGCGCCCAACAGAGCGGCGCTCAAAGAGCTCGCGTTCGCAAAGAGGTTTGAAAAATGGATTTCTCACTGACGACCGAACAACAGATGATGGTCAGTGCCGCCAAGCGCATGGTCGAAACCGAAATACAGCCGGTGCTCGATGCGAACGATCGCGACAAGGGCTTGCCCAAATCCGCCGTGCTCAAAATAATGGCCAAGGCGTCAGACCTCGGCCTGACTTGCGCTCGCATACCCGAGGCCGGCGGCGGGGTCGGCATGAACATGCTCGACTACGGGCTGATCGGCGAACAGATACCGCCTTGCGTTGGCCTGATCCTGCAGCCGCATGAAGCGACGACGACCCGGATCTATTTTGGCTGCTCGGAAGAACAAAAGGAAAGATACCTGCCCGATCTGATGTCGGGACGGCGCATCGCCTGCACCGCCAGCACCGAGCCCGATGTCGGTTCCGACCCGGGTGGGATCAAGACCCGGGTTACCGAATCCGGCGAAGAACTTGTCATCAACGGCAGCAAATTGTGGATTTCAAATGCTCCGATCTGCGATGTGATGAACGTAACGTGCCGGCTGACCGCTGCGGATGGCAAGTCGAGCGTGGTGCGTGTCCTCGTCGATCGAAGCGAATCTGATTTTTCGACAAGGGAACTGGACATGCTCGGCCTGCGCCAGGCCCCATTGGGTGAGGTGTCGTTCAACGACTGCCGCGTTCCCAAACGTAACCTTTGCCCCGATACCGGCGACACGGCAAAGTTGCTGACGTTGACCTGGCTGGCCAATCGTCCGCTGGTGGGGTTGATGGCGGTGCACCTTGCGCAAAAGGCGCTGGACGCCGCACGAAGCTATGCCGGAATAAGAAAGCAATTCGGCCGTTACATCGGCGGATTCCAGCTCATTCAAAATGATCTTGCGGAAATCGAGACCGCGGTCCTGAGCAGCCGGCTGGTCTGCTACAACGCACTCGCTGCGATCGACCGCGGGGAACGCGCCAACGGCCTTTCCGCAATGGCCAAACGTTACGCCGTCGACGCCTGCGACCGGGCCATTGCACTGGCGATGCGGATTCACGGCGCGATAGGACTGAGCCGCGAACTGGGCCTTGAGCAGATGGCCCGGGACGTCCGCACGATTTCGATCCCGGACGGAACGCCGGGCATTCTGACCTTAATTCAAGGCCGCGAACTGACCGGCATCGATCCGTTCCGCGGCTAACCAGCTATTATTGCCTCGGACGCGAATAAAGCTTGACCAGGACCGGCTGATCGAAGTTTCCGCCGTCTTGCGCGAAAAGTTCGTCAAACCGCCTGATCACCTCGGGAGCCTCGACGTCCCTGGCGTCGTATCCGTTGAATCGAGTATTCGCATTAGTGCGCCTGGCGAACGCCTCAAAATCGGCGAAGACACGACGCTCCGCGTAATGAAATATCTCGGCCGCCTCGAACTCAGGTTCGACGAATTCTCCGAGCGCCGCCTGCGCATTTGTTCTCACCTGCATCTCGTCATGGAACGGCTGGGTGAGGTGGTACAAAGGCCCCTTCGCCAGGGGCTCGGCGACATAAAGCCGTCCTGAAGACCGGAGCAGACGTTTCGCTTCTCCAAGGGCTGCCGCGAGAGCGGTGGGCGGCACATGGTGCAATGAAAAGATGAAAGTGACGATGTCGGCCATGCCCGCCGGCAGCGGAACGGCTTCGGCTCCCGCCTGCAAAATGCGAAAGCTGCCGGTTGCGAGCCGCTGCTCCGGCACCGGCGCAACCAGCGGATCGACGCCTATGACTTGGGCACCCTTAGCCGCCAAGCCCCTGGCGAAATATCCTTCGCCGCAACCGAGATCGATGACCTGAAGACCGCTCACATCGCCGGCAATATCGAGCAGCGCATCGACATGCGTCCGTAATCCGAAATTGCGTTGCCGGCCGGCGCTCATCTGCGATCGCTCTGCTGGTGAGAATGATAAACCGGCTACGCCCTGACATGAAATCAGAAAGCGGAATGTTACCATGCCAATGTCGACATGGCAGAGCGGCGCTTGATTATCGCCGCTTGATCCTGGGCGATGGCTTGGCCGTACCGAGATATTGCGTGTCCTTCATAATATGTTCCGCCAGCACTTCGCACGCGTTGCTGATCTCGCCCCTTGGCTGCCGGAACATCGCATATTCCATCCGGATCGACGGCTCAAAGGCCCGGCTGACAAACGAATCGTCGACGGGCTTTCGAACGAAAGGATGGACGATGGACACGCCGAGGCCCGCCGCCACCAGTTGGCACATCACCTCGGTATTGTGGCATTCGAACAGCATCTCGCGGGTAATGGCCAAGCGGTCGAAAACATCATCGACGCGCTGCCGCAGCAGGGTTTCGCGCCGCGCCGAAACGAATGGTATACCGGCCAGATCCGCGGCCTTGATCTTCTTCCGTTGGGCCAGAGGATGCTTTACCGGCAAAATGCAGATCGCCGGCATCGCGCCGAGGGTATCGATCGTCAGCGAAGGCGGCGCTTTCACCGGCAACGTCGCAAGCGCTATGTCAAATTGACGCTCGTGAATGACTTCCTCAAGCCGTGCGCGGTTGAGCATGTCGATCGTGATCCGGACCTTTGGGTAGGCTGCCGAGAACCGCTTGATCGCGGTCGGAATCAGACTGTTCACCAGCCCATAAATCGAAACGATCCTCACTTCTCCCTTGGGATCCCTTCGCAAACCTTCGGCGATGCCTCCGAGCTCGCGCATGGCCGAAAGCACTTGCTCCGCCTTCTCGTAAAAGCGGACCCCCTCCTCCGTCAACCTGACGCGGCCACGGTCGCGTCGCAAAAGCTGGCAGCCGACCTCTTCTTCAAGTTGCATGATCAGGCGGCTCATGGCGGGCTGGGTGACGCCGAATAGCTGAGACGCCGCGGTCATGGTTCGGCTCGACAGGACATAGTTCAGTGCTTGCAGTTGCCGAAGCCTGATCATGGATTTCCCTTATACCAGCCTGGATATAAAAGCATCAGAATTTCGTATTTTACAACATTCGTATTCGCCCTATCGTCCCGGCTGGACATCTGCGTCATCGTGACCAAATGACGTTGCAGAACAGCACGCTAAGCTGACGGACAAGCCGGCGCGGCGCTGCAGCATTGTATAAAAATGCGGACGCGACAGTCCGACCGGTGGAGGAGGAACATGAGCTATTACGCAAAGCTGTTGATCGCAGCCGTCGGCGTCGCGCAGTTGGTTGCCGCCTGCCCGGCTGATGCCGCCGATGTTTATCCCAACCGGCCGGTTGAATTCATTGTTCCCTGGGGCGCCGGCGGCGGCTCCGACCAGACTGCGCGGGAGTTGTCGAAACTGCTGCAGGCCGAGCTCAAGGTCTCCTTTCCGGTGGTCAACGTACCCGGCGGAACCGGAAACGCCGGCATGGTGAAGATGCTGTCCGGACCGAGCGACGGCTACTCCATTTCACTTCTGGCATGGGATACCTTCGCGCTATTGGCCAGCCGGCCGCCAAAATGGAAAATGTCGGATTTCATTACGCTTGGAATCGTCATTCAACTGCCGTCCGGCTTCTACGTTTCGCAGGACAGCGATTACAAAAGCTGGGCCGACGTCGAAAAGGCGGCCAAGGCAAATCCGGACGGGCTAAAGGTTGCGATTTCCGGATTCGGCAGCCCCGACGATCTGACTATTCATCAGCTCGCGAAACAAGGCATCGTACTCAAAGCCGTTCCCTATGCCGAGCCGGGCGAACGCTACAGCTCATTGCTGGGTCATCACGTCGATCTGCTCTATTCGCCGATCGGGAACATCGGCAGTTTCGTATCCGGCCAACAAATGCGGCCGATCCTTTTCTTCAGCGACGAACCGATCAAGGGTTTTGAAGACGTCCCGACCGCGAAACAATCGGGACATGACATCAGTCTCCCGCAGCGCCGCGCCGTCATCGTGAAGGCCGACACCCCGCCAGCACAGGTAAAGGTCCTTTCAGATGCGATCGCGGCTGTTGTCGCAAAGCCTGAATATGCGGAATTTCTGAAACAGGAGCTGGCCAGTCCGGCCAGTTATGTGCCCACCGAAGCCGCCGCTTCGCTGATGGAGAGCGACCTTGCTGCAATGAAGAACATGGCCGCTGGCAAATAATGCCTCACCTGGGGTATATCCGAGAAGTGGATCCCGACCCCATGAGTGCGCCACCGCAACATGAAGCGCCGATTGCGCCCGCACACGATGCAGATCCGGAACGGCAAACCGTACGTCGCCCGTTGCGGACAAGGTTGCTTGCAGGTGCTCCCTATATCATCACCGTTGTTGCGGCCGTTCTGCTTCTGACCAAGGCGAGACAATTCGAGTTCGATCGTGTACCGGGACGTATCGGTCCCGACGCGTGGCCAAAACTGGTATTGCTGCTGACCATCATGGCAGGAGTGTGGGGGATCCTGAAAACTTTCCTGTTCGATGACGCGTCGTCGAACGGGGTCGGGAAGCAGGCTGATCTAACGGCATCCGACGCCGGCCAGCCGGATGTCGCCTACATCGACGAACCGGAAATTCATCCGGCACGGGTCTGGGCAGCCCTGGCGGGAACGTTGGCCTATCTCTGGATTCTTCATTATCTCGGATTTTTCATCAGCACTTTTATCTTCCTGGCATTCGTTATCTACACCGGGGGATACCGAAGATTCACCTGGCTGTTTTTCATCTCGCTGTTCGGAAGCCTGTTTTTCATGACGATCTTCGTTCGCGTCGTCTATGTCTCGCTTCCCATCGGCATTGAGCCGTTTTCAACCGTCTCCCTGGCCCTTCTGGCTATCCTCAACCTCTAAGGCCCCGGGAAATGGAAACGCTTCATCTGCTGTCCCAGGGAATGATCCACATCATCGCGGATGGCTACCTGACGATGCTGGTGATCGGCCTGATCGTCGGCATGGCTGTCTCCGTCATGCCCGGCCTCGGCATCGTGATGGGCATCGTGCTGGCGTTACCCTTCACCTACAGCATGGCTGTCGAACCCTCCATCATCATGCTGACCGCCATCTACATGTCGGGAACCTACGCCGGGTGTTTCACCGCGATCCTGTATCGAATCCCGGGGGAGCCGAATGACATCCCGATGCTTTGGGACGGCTACAACATGTCCCGGAACGGACAGACCGCTGAAGCTCTCGGCTGGGCATTGATATCGGCATTCATCGGCGGAATCGTATCGACCGCCTTCATGGTCGGTTTGGCGATCCCGCTCGGCAAACTGGCGCTGCAATTTTCGACCGCTGACTATTTTGCGGCGGTTTTTCTCGGTCTGACCTCGGTCGTTTCGCTTGCCGGAGCTTCGATCGTCAATGCGTTTATCGGCCTGTTCATTGGCCTGCTCATTTCTACCGTCGGCGTCGACAGCATTTACGGCTCGGAGCGGTTTACGTTCGATTCCCCAATTCTGGTGAACGGGATTCCCTATATTACCGTACTCGTCGGCATGTACGGTTTTGGCGAGGTCCTCACCCGCATCGGACGAAAGCCGATAAATTTCTCGAAGGTCGGAGAACCGATTCGAACCAACACGGCTTTTCCATCGTTGAAGCAGATATGGGACATCAGGGAGACTTTGCTGCGAAGCACGGTTCTCGGGACCTTGCTCGGGATCGTGCCCGGCGCAGGCGCAACCGTTACGTCGTTCATCGCCTATGGAATCGAAAAGCAATACAGCAAGCGGCGCGACCTGCTTGGCTCCGGGCTTCCGGAAGGCATCGTGGCACCTCAGATCGGATCGACGGCTTCTGTCGCCGGTCACATGGTGCCTTTGCTAACTCTCGGTATCCCCGGAAGCGGGGCCACGGCCATCATCCTTGCAGCTTTTCTTTTGCACGGCGTGCAGCCCGGACCGCTGCTGCTGTCTACCGCCCAATCCAAACTGACGGTCTATACGATCTTTGCCTCCATGTTCATGGCCGTCGTCGGAATGTGCCTGCTGAGCTTTCTGTGGATCCGGGTCGTCGTCAGGGTGCTCAGTATCCCGCCGGCGGTTCTGGCTGCCGTTGTTATCATGTTCAGCCTGCTCGGCACCTACGCCAACCGAAACAGCATTTCCGACATGATGCTGATCGTGGTGTTCGGCGCGCTGGGATATGCCTTCGAAAAATTCAAGTTTCCGATCTCGCCGCTGGTGCTGGGAGTGGTGCTCGGACCTCTCGCGGAGAGCTCATTCATGCAGACCATGATCAGCCACGACAACGATTTTACCGCATTCTTCAACGGTCCGATCCGGGGCACCTTCATGGCGCTCTCGCTGGCCGCGCTGTTGTTCCCGGTCGTCAGGAACAGTTTGAGCCGCCGCAAATCCTCGATGAGCCAGACGGTGTCGGACTAGGCGGGCGTCACCGGCGGCAAAAGCTGCGAAGAGGATGACGGCGGCAACAGAACCTTGCTGGCAATATCAAACGCGGCGTCGGGGAATTCCTCGGCCAGCAATCCTATTCCATACAGCAAATAGGATTGGTCGATCAGGAACTTCGGTCCATTGGGGATCAGTGCAACGGGAGCTTCGGGGGTTGAAACGGCTCCCTGCAAGGCGAATTCGCCGTGCTCGCCATAGGCAATAACCCCGCCAACACCAATGACGGTCGAGACATCTCCGAGATCCTTGCCATACTGCACCAGCGCCAGTCCTGCACCGGTATAGACTTCCTTTACCGAGCCGGCGTGACGCTGGATCGCGATCCTGATCGCGGACCGCGCCAACGCCGCATCGAGCGCCGCTTCCTGCGCGCCTCGAGGAACATGATTGGGATCGTCCGACACCCTTTCGGCATAGGCCCGGACATCGTCGGCATTCAGCCCTCCGGGGTGAAGCGTATTTGCGAAATCACAGATAGCGTCGGCGCCGATCCGCTCGACAATCGTCATCGCATTGATACGGACGCCGAGATCGCCCTCAACGGTACGCTTGAGAAACAGCTCGGGCAATCCACGCCGAATCACGCCGGGCCGGGTTGGCGCGCCGTTGCTGGCCGAATGGACGTCCGTGGTGGCGCCACCGACATCTACAATCACGACGTCCCCCAGGCCCGCCCGCTTTGGAGGACCTTCGGCCAGCAGTTGACACGCCCTCAGGACGGCCGCCGGCGTCGGTATGATCGGCGTGACCAAATTCAATTCCTGCGCGACCCGTTCGATGCCCTTTGCCTGCGTGATGTGTTTGACGAACAGCTCACGGATGAGTTGATGAACTTCGCCCACCTCTATCCGATCGATCTCGGGGAGAATGTTCGCCGCCAATGTGGCGTTGCGTCCGGCCCGGGACAGAATTGAAACGCAGTCTTCGGCCACGAACTGATTGCCCGCGACGATGACAGGACTCGCCAATCCAAGTTCCGCCAGCGCCCGCGCATTATGCAGGATGGTTTCCTCGTCACCGCCGTCGATTCCTCCCGCCAGCAGGATCAAATCGGGCCGCGCGGCCGCAAGCGACGATAAAACGGATCGCGACAGCTTATGACCGAAAGCCCCGACGATCTTGGCGCCCGCGCCCAGCGCTGCCCGCTGCGCCGCCTCGAGGCTTAGTGAAGGAACAAGACCGACGACAACCATGCGAAGGCCACCGGCCGCGCTGCTGCAGACCCGCGCCGGAACCCTGGTGAGGTCGTGGGAGGTATGTTGCTTGAGCCGGGCAAGCACGGCATGAAGCCCGATCGCGACATCGGACTCCACCGTGCTCGGCTGATATGCGATCCCGACCACCCGCTGCTGCGCGAGATCGAACAGGCTGCCCTTGGTAAAGGTGCTGCCAAAGTCAATCGCTAGGGCAAGGTCCATAATTGTAATGGATCGTCCGTTCAGTTCAGGATGACAGACCGAGATCTTTCTTCAGGTCCGAAATCGCGGTTTCGGCCTTGGTCTGCGGCGGATAGACCCGATCAAAGCCGTAACCCTTGAACAGCGCCTCGGTCTCGGGCCAATGCTCGGGATCGGTAACGAGGATTCCACCGAGATAGAGTTTTACATGGCCGAGTCCGGCTTCCTTGCACTTGTCGCCGAAATCGGCGCAGTCGATCCGGCCCATCCCGTACATCGAGGATACGAGAATCGCATCGGCCGCGCTCTCCTTGGCGGCCGAAATGAATTCTTCCGGCGGCACCACCGCGCCGAGAAACACCACTCTGAATCCGGCTTCTTCGAACGCGAACCGGAGAACCGAGCTTCCGACGATATGGGCATCGTGGCCGATCGTGCCGAGGACAATAACGGGTTGGCGCCCCGACGGCCGCGCTGCGGCCACTTCCCCCGATTGTTTCATGCTGCTTTCCGGACTATTCACGTGCAGCGATCTCCTCGGCTAGAGAACGGGAAGCCCATGTCGCCTCCCGGATGATCCAATTCACGCCCGCGGTGGTATTTTCCTTGCGCTCGCGCTCGGCGATACGGGAGCGGTGATATTCGATGACTTCGTTTGGAAGCGGCATCAGGCCGTGGTCGAGATAGCGAAGCGCGCCGTTGCGGTCACGCACCACCTTGACCTTGCTCTTCAGGAATTTGTAAGGCGAAAACATCGTGTCCAAAGCACCGGACAGGATTGCGCGGGCTCCCCCGATCGCAAAGTCGCCGTCTCCCAATTCAAGCACGCGTTTCATGATGGAGCGGACTTCAAGCTCCATCATGTTGCGTTCCAGCGACAAATCCTCGGAATCCGGCAACCGCTGGTCCGCGATCAGGCGCACGATCTGCCCGCAAATATGCAAACCTTCGCGGAACCCGGCCGCCGTCGGCGTCGTGGAAGCTTCATCGGGCGACTTGATGAACATGCCGTTGCAGCCCGCCAGCGCCGACACCGCCGCGTTCCATGCAAGCTGACCGGACATCTGGCCTCGCTCGAGCGGCCAATCGCCCAGAAAGAAATAGGTCCAGGAAAATATCTTTACGTCGTTGCAGCCCATCTGATCGAGGTATTCACGGGAAAGCTTGCGAAGAACCTGAATTGCCGCGACGTCCTGAAGCAGGTTCATCCCAATTCCAAGGCTGAGATCGATCCATTTCACGCCTTGTGCCGCCGACAGCAGGACTTCGAGCAGCGCCACCGTGACCTTAAAACCCAGAGAATCCCATCCCGGCAAATTTGCCGATGCGCGCCTCAGGATTGGCACGCCATTCTCGGTGAAATGCGCGGCAAGCCGATCGATATATTGTTGGTTGTGAATATTCTTGTCGACCGGATAGTCACGCGAATGCTGGATCAGTTCCTCGATGCTCTTGATCGTTCCCCAGGTCCAGCCGCCCGCCAGCGCGAACTCCCACGGCAGCCGTGCATCTTCGTCGTTGTTATCGGTGCCGATGGCGGCGCGAGTTGCTTCGTTGACCGCGCGGGCGCCGGGAACGCCATGCGCCACCAGAGGATAGCCGTTGAGGTAGGAAAAGCCCTTTGCCCTGCTGCGATCGACTGCATCCTGCGCCTTCGCGTATTCCGACTTTCGCGTGTAGGTATCGGTCAGCACGTACCAGCGATCGGGGCTGAGATCCTCGGAATGTTTGATGTGATCGACGGTCTGCTCGACCAGCGCATGACCGACCTGAGGCACGATCTGAATTCGTCCCTCCTTTTCGGCTTTTTCATTGCGCAAGGAGGCATATTTCCAGGCGGGCTGGGCCTTGTGGTAAGCGATGGCCTCGGCGATCGAATCCGGACTTTCGATTTGCTTTCCGGTAGGCCAAAGACCGACTACTTTCCGCCTTTCAGACAGGAAGTAATCCCAATCCCATTGCTTCATCCTAAGATCGATACCGGACAGCATCTGTCCTCCCACTTGCGCAGCCGTGTGCGGCTGTCTTTTTAGCAGGATAAGGCGATCCTGAATGTTGTAAAATACGAAATATTGATGTTCTCATATCCAAGTTGGTATACGACGGTAAACGATTGAAGGTCAGGTTCCAACACGCAGGGATGCACGCCACTTATGAAGATAGGCAATAACCGAGAGCGCGGTGATCAAGCCCGTCTTTGGGTTTTCCGACGGCACATTTTCGATCGACATCGAAAAGCGGGCAGTATCGGATTCCACATCCACGCGATGCACGTTACGCGTTAACCCTGGATCGGCCCAAATTTCGAGCTTGGTCCGATCGGGACCTATGCCGGCAAGCGAGAGCGCGACAGCGACATTCAGATTTGCCGGGAATCCTTTTGCGGCCTCGCGCGCCGTACCATCGAATATCTTGAGCGGTTCGGTAATCCTTTCGATATCGATGTTGTTTTCGACGATATAAGGTGCGCCAGCAAGACCGGTCACCGGTTTTCGCGTTACCATGCGGACAGAGTGGATGGTCCCGACCGCGGCTGCGGTCACAGCGTCGAGGCCAATGAGAGCCCCTGTCGGCACTACGATTTGACCGCCGTTCTGTTTGGCAAGATCGACAAGATCTTCATTGTCGAGAAGCGCGCCTGCGCTCAGGACGATCGCTATCTTTCCGCCTGTTACAAAGGGAGCGACAATCGACCTCAAGAGTTCGGCCGGGGCGCATTCGATGACGACATCGGCTACATCGCAGAGCCCATCGATCGGCAGGACGGCAGGCGGACGCCTCAAGGAGGCCAGCCTGCTGCGGTGCTTTTCGGCATTTTGGACCGACACGGCGGCGAGCACCAACCCGTCTATGCCGCGGTCAAGCGCCTCGACTACTTTCATGCCGATGGCTCCCAACCCAACTACTGCAACGCGCAGATCGGCCGCCGAACGTTTCGATAAATTTGCCATTGGCTGACCGCTCTCTACTGGAGACAAGACCGCAACGTTGGGGACACGCGATTCTCGTAGAGCATATTGGCTAGCCTAGCTTTCCGCGCTTGCTGTCACCGGACTTTACCTCCACTCCGGCCCATTGCTCCACTGGCTGAACGATTTGTGTAATGTCCGAGTCGGCACCATTGAGCGCTTTTGCAATCCCGACCAGTTGACGCACGGCATTGCCGACGATCATCGGCACGCCGAGGCGTTCAGCCTCTTCGAGACAAAGCCGTACGTCCTTGTAGAGAAGCTCGGTCGCAAAACCAAAATCAAATTTTCGGGGCAGCACGCAGCGCGGAAACTTGTCGGCAGTCGCGGTATTGCGGCCGCTGCCGGCATTGATCACGTCAAGCATGACCGCCGGGTCGAGCCCGGCCTTCGTCCCCATCACGAGAGCTTCCGACGTAATCGCGATGGCAGTTGCCGACAGAAGATTGTTGCACAACTTCATCGTCTGCCCGAGACCCGGTTGTTCACCGACCCAAAATACCTTGCCAATAGCGCCAAGGATCGCCGTCAATTCGCCGGCCAACCGTTTCGGGCCCGAAACCATGATTGCGAGCGTTCCTTTTTCGGCACCCGATGGGCCGCCGCTCACCGGCGCATCGACGGCGACGATGCCCTTCTCTTCCAGACCCTTGGCAACCTCGATCGCAATGCGCGGACCGGTCGTCGACAAATCGACGAACATTTTCGCCTTGCTGCCCGCCACAACGCCATTTGACGCAAGCGCAACCGCCTTGACGATGTCGGGTGTCGGCAAACTGACCATGACGATCTCGGCTTGAGACGCGACATCCGCCGGTGAATGCGCCGCACTTGCGCCTTCCGAGGTAGCCTTCTGCAATGCGCGTGGGTCGGCATCGTAGACCACCACTTTGTGACCGGCCGCAACAAGGCGTCGTGCCATGTGGCTGCCCATGCGGCCAACGCCGATGAATCCGAGAATTTTATCTGTCATCCGCTCGTCCCTGAGTTTTGGGCAAATCCCGACGGCGGCCGACAGTCGTCCCACCGTTCCCTATTTCAAGATTAATGCTTTTGCCGCTCATGGCATACATATTTTGAAATCCAAACAGAGGCCTGGGGTGACCCCGAAGGATGTACCAACCCTTTTTGCCAGGAGTGGTGTGGTCTGCCTTGGCCAGCCGACCAGGGCGCCGCGGATGAGGAAAGATTCAGCGAGCGCCTTTCCGTCGATTAGTCGCGCGGTCAGTCCCGGAACACGACGGTGGTCTTCCCGTTAGGGAGCGCCCGCCCGTCAAGATGGAATGCGACGGCCCGGGCAAGTACCCTGCGCTCGATGTCGCGGCCTTTGCGAATAAGATCGTCAGGACTGTCCTGGTGACTGACCCGCTCGACGTCCTGCTCGATAATCGGCCCTTCGTCGAGATCGGCAGTGACGTAGTGCGCCGTGGCGCCGATCAACTTGACACCACGTGCATGCGCCTGGTGATAAGGTCTGGCGCCCTTGAATCCCGGCAAGAAGCTATGGTGGATGTTGATACACCGTCCGGAGAGAAAGACCGCAAGATCATCTGACAGGATCTGCATATAGCGCGCCAGCACAATCAGTTCGGCCTGGGTTTCCAGGACGATATCCTTGATTTTCGCCTCCTGTGCAGCCTTCGTGTCCTTCGTCACCGGCAGATAATGGAAGGGCAAACCGACGAGGTTGATGGCATCGAAGGTCTCGCGCGGGTGATTTGAAATGATTCCGACGACATCCATCTTCAACTCGCCGATGCGCCAGCGATAGAGCAGATCGACCAGGCAGTGGTCGGACCTGGAAACCATCAACAATACCCGCTTGCGCTCGCTGCGTGCACGGATTTCCCATTTCATGTCGTAGCTCGTGGCAATCGAGTGGAAATCAGTCGTCAGTCTCGCCACGTCGCCCCCCTTGGGCTGATTGAAGACTACCCGCATGAAGAAAAATCCGGTGGCGATATCGTCGAACTGATGGGCTTCCTGGATGTTGCCGCCGTGTTGAAAAAGCGCGGTCGAGACCTTCGATACGATGCCCGGTTGGTTAGGACAGGATAATGTGATCAGATACTGCTCAGCAGACATGGTGGGTCTTTTGCGGTTGGAGGGCGGGTATTCGTTTATCCCGGCAGAGCCTGAGCACTGCCGGGAGAATTGAAGCCGATGGCGACGCCGGTTGTTTCTTGGCGGTGAAGTCTGGCGATCGCTCCGATCGCAACTGGAAGATCGAGGCGGACGCGACAATATCGGTGACGTTGACTCCCCGTGCGCTGTTCATTTGGGGTCTCCCTATTCTACTCTTACAAAGCCGAGTTTACGTTCGCTCATTTGATTTGGCACACCGAATTTGCCGGGCAGGCGCCAGCGAGATCGCATGACGACAAGCTTTTAACGCAACCTGGTGTCGGATAGTGTGCCGCGCGATCGATAGGGCAATTACATGAGCTTTTCGGGTATTTTTGCGCGAATAGTCGCGCTGATCGGCGCTGCGGCGCTGCTGTGGCGGCGGCTTCAGGGCACAGCGCCCGAGCCGGCCTGGGGCAGTTCGCCGATCGTCCCGGTGGCAAGGCCGCAGGGTGCCATCCCGACGCTCAAGATGCCGTCGGCCAGGGGATGGACCGAAGGGCAGAAGCCGGTGGCTGCGCCGGGGCTCAGGGTCAATGCGTTCGCGACCGGCCTGGAACATCCGCGCTGGATCGAGGTGCTGCCCAATGGCGACGTTCTCGTCGCCGAGTCGAACCAGGTCGCCGGACCGGTGCGGAGCATGTTCAGCTACGCGATGCAGGCGACGATGCGACGCGCCGATGCCCTTGGCGTCAGCGCGAACCGCATCACGTTGTTCCGCGACACCGATGGCGACGGCGTGGCCGAACAGCGCAAAATCTTCATGGAGAGGCTGAACCAGCCGTTCGGCATGGCGCTACTGGGCGACACGTTCTATGTCGGCAACACCGACGGCGTGATGGCCTTCCCGTATGTGGCGGGCGCGGACCGCATCACTGCACCCGGCCGGAAGCTCACCAGCTTCAAACCAGGCGGACATTGGACGCGGAGCCTGCTGCTGAGCCCGGATGGACGCAAACTCTTTGCCGGGGTCGGCTCGCTTACCAACATCGCCGATAACGGCATGGCCGTAGAGGAAGGCCGCGCCGCCATCTACGAACTCGATCTGGCAAATGGTTCCAGCCGCATCTTTGCGAGCGGCCTGCGCAACGCGGTGGGCATGGCATGGGAGCCGCGGACCGGCGTGCTCTGGACGGTAGTCAACGAGCGCGACGGCCTGGGCGACGAGACACCTCCCGACTATCTGACCTCGGTCCGCGACGGTGGTTTCTATGGCTGGCCCTATTGTTACTGGGGGCAGACCGTGGACGATCGGGTACCGCAAGATCCGGCCGCGGTCGCCAAATCCATCACGCCGGACTACGCGCTGGGCGGCCATACCGCGTCGCTCGGCCTATGCTGGCTGCCAGCCGGAACACTTCCAGGTTTTCCGGACGGCATGGTCATCGGGCAGCACGGCTCCTGGAATCGCAGCACGCTGAGTGGTTACAAGGTTGTCTTCGTGCCGTTCACGGACGGACGCCCGGCCGGGCCGCCGCGGGATATCCTGTCGGGATTCCTCGCACCGGACGAGCGAGAGTCCTATGGACGGCCGGTGGGAGTAGCACTCGGTCCCGGCGGCTCGCTTCTGGTCGCGGACGATGTCGGCGATGTGATCTGGCGCGTCACCGGCGAGCATTAAAGAGCGACAGTGCTTTCGAGCGTCGTGCAATAGAGGCTCGCATTTAACCAATCGCCAGCAGCCCGGAATAGAGAGACCGCACTTCGCCGAGTTGCTTCAGCAATCCGGCGCTATCCGTGCGCCAACTTGCCCTCGGTCGCAAAAAATTGTTTGCCAAAATCAGGTCAACGACATGTCGAGTGGGGGTGCAATACTGTTCGGTAGCGGGCTGACATAGGGCGTACGGGCAGTACGCTTTTTGAGATCGGCCTTGGCGGCGGCGATCAGATCCGGTTCGGTCAGCGCCTTGACGCCAAGCCCCGCCATGGCCTTGGCGGCCTGCACCATGGCCTTGTGGGCTGCCGGGCTCTTGCCCTGCGCCACCACCTGCCAGGTGTGGAAGGGAGTGCCGATCGCAACCGTCGGGGCATGGACCTGAACGGTAGGGACGACCCAGCTCACATCGCCCACGTCGGTCGAACCGATGAGAGGGTTACGCTTGGCATCGAGCGGCACAAGGAAATCGCCCAACGGGCGGTCGGTGGGATCCATGCCGATGGTGTGATAGACGGTGGCGATGTCCTTCTCGGTTAAGGTCGAGCGGATTTTCGTGGCGAAATCCTTGTCCGCCTCGTCGAAATGCGGCGGACCGAGTTCCTCCATGACCCGGTGGAGCGTTTCTTCAAGCGGAGTGTTTGGCAAGACGTTGGAGACGGCGGAAATGATCCGCATCTCCATCTTGGTTTCGGTCATCAGCGCCGCCCCCTGCGCGATCTTGTGGACACGCTCGACCAGTTCGTTCATGCCGGGCAAGTCGCGGGCGCGGATGGAATAACGCACGCGGGCATGGGCCTGGACCACATTGGGCGCAATGCCGCCTGTGTCGAGCAACGCATAATGAACGCGGGCATCGCTGGGCATGTGTTCGCGCATGTAATTCACGCCGACATTCATCAGCTCTACCGCATCCAGGGCGCTGCGACCGAGATGGGGCGAGGCAGCGGCATGCGACGTCCGCCCGGTGAAGATGAAATCGGCACGCGTGTTTGCCAGCGAAGGCGTCACCACCACCTCCCAGAAGCTGGAAGGGTGCCAGGTGAGGGCGATGTCGGCGTCATCGAAAGCCCCAGAGCGCACCATGAAGGCTTTCGCTGCACCGCCCTCCTCCGCAGGGCAACCGTAATAGCGCACGCGACCGGGTGCCTTGTGGGCGGCAAGCCAATCCTTCACCGCCGTAGCGGCGAGCAACGCGGCCGAGCCAAGCAAATTGTGGCCGCAGCCATGGCCATGCCCTCCCACCTCCAATGGACTGGACTCCGCCACACCCGCCTCCTGACTTAGACCGGGCAGCGCGTCGTATTCGCCGAGGAACGCGATGACGGGACCTCCCTCACCCCATTCGCCCATCAGGGCTGTGGGAATGTCCGCGACATTCTCCGTGATGCGGAAACCGTGATGGCGCAGTTCTGCCAAATGTTCGGCAGAGGAACGCGCTTCGGTGTAGCACACTTCGGGCATCGCCCAGACCCTGTCGCTGAGGGCGATAAAGCGCGCCTTGATCGCATCAACGCCGCGCCAAATGTCGTTGCGGTTGTCCATCCAAAGGCTCCTGATCCAATATGATGGTGAAATCGATATCAGCTTCGCCAGGCCCCGCCTAGCGCCGACCGCATCCCCAAGGGTTCCGATGGCACGGACCCGGTCTCCCGGATCAGATCGGTTTCTCGTCGTCCGTCACTGGCGAAGTGACCACCAGAAAAACCAGATCGACCAGCCCCGAATTCGAGATGGCATGTTCCACGCCGGGCGGCAGAAAGATAAAATCGTGTTTGCGCACGACGTGACTCTTGCCGGCGATTTCCATCAGGCCTTCGCCTTCGAGCACGTGATAGACCTGCTCTTGAACCCGATGCTTGTGCCGGGCCACATGGGCCATCGGCTGGTACATCGAGATGCGGTAGTCCAGATGACGCGAGCCGGCCGTTTCCGGCATCACCAGCGGTTTCGACAGCGCGCCACCGAAGTGGTTTGGAAATTGCAGCCAGGGCACTTCGGCGATGTTGCGGATGAAGGCGCCGTTGTCTTCTGAAACCATTGTCGTCTCTCCCGATCCGATTGCTAACGTGTCCGCAGGAAATCCACCGCTTGCCGCCCTGCAATTTTTCCGAACACCAGCGCGCGAAGCACCGAAACGGCGTTCGGCGCCGTGCCATAAAAATGTCCGGTGGTTTCCCCCGCGGCGTAGAGGCCTGATATCGGCCCGTTCTCGCCCAGGACTTCGGCTTTCTCGTTAGTAGCGAGTCCACCGAATGTATAGGCGATGGCACCGACCAGAGGATAGGCGAGATAGGGCGGCTTTTCGATCGCCCGCGCCCAATTCGATTTGGGCGGCTGCAACGAGCCTGACGCCGCCAATCCGTCGCATCGCGTCGCGTCGAACCTGGCAGCGTCGCCGGTCGCCGCGGCGTTGTAGCTATCGACGGTTTCTCTCAGGTTGCGTGCGGGAATCCCGATCCGCGCAGCAAGCTCTTCCAGCCCTTCGGCCCGATATGGCGGCACATCCGACCTGATGGCCCGCTCGAATCCGGAAATGTCGGATAACCGGGAGTCGAGGATCGCATAGGCGATGTTCTTCGGCCGCGCGAAATGGATGTCCCGCGCAAAACCTTCCCAGGTCTCATGCACGAGATCGGCCCCTTCGTCGCAGAAGCGCCTCCCGTCCTGGTCGACGACGATGCCGTAGGGATACACCAGCACGACTGGCGCGGAGCGATCGCTGCGTGGATCAATCGGCTCGATATGCATGCCGTTCCAGTCGCCCGAGACGCAAGCACCGTGCTCTCGCGCCATGCGGATGCCGTCGCCGGTGTCGAAGCGCGTTCCCGGTGATATCAGCCGGATGGTCGCGCCCGCGACGCCGAACTGCGCGCGCATCATCGCAGTGTTGCCCTGGAATCCGCCTGAAGCGAGGACGACGGCACCGGCATCGAACGTTGTGATGACGCCGTCACGCGATTGAATGTCGATGCCGGCGACGCGGTCGTCCGCCACTGTTAGCCGCCTCGCTTCGGACTGGTAGAGAAACCGGACGCCGGCTTTACTGGTGGCTCGACTCAGTTTTTCGATAATGGCGCCGCCACCTCCAACCGGTTGAATGCGGGTGGGGCCGGCGCTCAGATAATAGACAGGCGTGGAAAACGCGACGCCGTGGGTTTGCAGCCATTCAATTGTGACCGTGGCGTTTTCGCTCAACGTGCGGAAATACGTTGGGTCGGCCAGTCCGCCCGATGACCGCTGCATGTCTTCCTCAAAGGAAGCTGCGACCCGATCCGGCGCATCGAGCCGCATATGGCAAGGGCTCCAGCGGGTATTGCCGCCGGCGTCAGCCTCGACAGCTTTTTCGACCAACGTGATTTCGATGGACAAACCGTTGTTGCGCGCCTGTTCGGCCGCCGCGAGCGCCGCGGCAAGGCCGGCGGCGCCGTGGCCCACGATAACCAGCCTTAGAGGGTTTTGCGCCATTCAGGGAATCACGGCTCAGACCTCAAGGTCAGGTTACCAGGCCGCCGCCATCGAGGTAGACGATGGACCCGGTCGCAAAACCAATGGTCATAAAGGCGAAGATCTGGCGAGCGATATCTTCTCCCTCGCCAACGCGGCCAACCGGCAGGCTTGCCGCCGTCTTGGCCAACATGTCCAGCCGCGCGGCCTCCGGCATAGCGGCGCGAATCGGCGTGTCGATAATCCCTGGCGAGACGCAGTTGACGCGCACCGGCGCCAGTTCGAGCGCAAGCGCCCGCGTTAGCGACTCCAGCGCGCCGTTGGCGACTGCGATAATCGCGGAATTAGGTCGCGGCCGAATACTCAGATAGCCGGACACCAGCGTCAGTGATCCGCCGGGGCGGATGTCCGCTGATCGGGCGACACGCCAGGCGCCCCAGAGCTTGCCTTCCAGGGTACCGCGCACGTCTTCCATCGCAACGGTCTTGAACGGGCCGGTCTTGAGTTGCGCGGCGGTGACCACGACATGGTCAACCGGACCGCAGGTCCGAAACAAGCCGGCGACGCTTTCATCGCTGGTGACGTCGGCCGGGATCGCCGTGACGCCGAGCTTGGCCGCGGCCGCGTTCAGGCGATCGGCATTTCGCGAGGCAATGACAACCTCGGCACCCTCAGCCTTGGCGAGTTCGGCCGTGGATAGACCAATGCCCGAGGATCCCCCCACGACGACGACTTTCTTGCCTGTGAGCATCATGACGTTTCCCCTTTTGGCTTTTGCAAAAGCAAGCTCAGGTCGGCTCGAATTTAACGCCAATGCCTGGCTTGCTGCGTCCGAGCCCCGGCAGTTCCCAAACCCCCGCGCCCATGGGATTGATATCGGCGGCGATATCGACATCAACCAGATAAGGTTTGTTGGCAGCGATACCCTTGCGAATAGCCTCGCCGAGGTCGCCGGCGCGATCGACGCGCACGCCCTCGACGCCGCAGGAGCGTGCCATCGCGGCGAAGTCCGGGTTGTAGCGCTCACCGGTCACAGGATGGTGGAAGTCGGTGGCGAGTTCGCGCCCCTCGAGATAGCCGCGCTGCAGGCCGCGGATCGAGGCATAGGCATAATTGTTCCAGACCACCCAGACTACGGGAAGATTATATTCGACCGCGGTACCCAGCACGTTGGCATGCATGAAGAACGCGCCGTCGCCGCATACTGATATGCAGGGCCGGTCTGGTGCGGCGAACTTTGCGCCCATCACACCGGCAACGCCAAAACCCATCGGGCCAAAGCCCATCGAGCCGATCAGCGAGTCCGGCCGCTTCGGTTTGCAGAAACTCAATAGCCAGTTGTGATGTACGCCGATATCGCTGACCAGGATCGCATTCTCAGGCAGCGCCTTGTCGATCTCGAACGCGGCGCGCTGCGGATTGATCGGCGTGGTATCGTCGGAAAAGCCGGGCGCGACGAACTTGTCCCATTCCTGGCGATAGCTATCAATCTGCGCCAGCCATTTCTTGCGGGCATCGGCGCGCTTGGTCAGATCCGGGCGACGGTCGAGCTCCGCGTGAATCTGGCGCAGGAAGGTGCGTACATCGGCCATCAGGCCGAGCGCGACCGGATAATTGCGGCCGATTTCTTCCGGATCGATATCGACATGGATGAGCCGCGTCGGAGGAATGGTGAAGGAATAGCCGGGTATCCACGAACTCGAGGTACGATCGTCAAAGCGCATGCCCATCGCCAGCAGCACATCGGCCTGACGCGTGGCGTGATTGGCCTGGTAGTGACCGGCGCGCGCGACGAGGCCGAGCGCCAGCGGATGGTTGCAGTCGAGCGCGCCAAGACCGCTGGCGGACGACGCCACCGGAATCTGCAACCGCTCCGCCAGCTTGCGCAATTCTTCCGCCGCGCCGCCATACCGCACGCCTTGCCCGACGATCACGACCGGCCGCTCGGCGCCGAGCAGCATATCGACCGCCGTGATGACGCCTTCCGGATCGGCGCCGCAGCGGCTTGAGATATTGCCGTTCCACGCTTTCGCGTTCGGCGCCTCCTCGGCGGCCGATTCCAGGAACACGTCAAAGGGAACATCGAGCACGACCGGGCCCGGACGTCCCGTCGTCATGGTCTTCCAGGCCTGCCTGACCGCGAGCGGCACCATCTCGCCGCGTGTCGGCTGGAACACCTTCTTGCAGTAGGAACGCACAGTAGAGGGAAAGTCGGCCTGATAGTGCCGGTACAATTCCTGGAACGCACCGCGGTTGAACTGGCTGGTCGGCACATTGCCGGTCACCGCCAGAAACGGTACCGAGTCGAGAAACGCATTGCCGAGCGAGATCGGCAGGTTCGCCGAACCCGGCCCGCACGACGTGAAGGTGGCGGTCGGCCGCCCCGAGACCCGGTAATAAACATCCGCCATGAAGCCGGCGACGCTCTCGTGATGCACCGAGATGGTCTTGAGTTCGTCCGATCGTTCGTAGAGCGCGTCGATGAACTGGATATTGCCGTGACCACAAAGGCCGAACACCTGCGGCACTTTTTCCTGGATCAGATAGTCGACGATGACCTGGGCACCATTCAACGCATTGCGCGGCGGCATCGGACGACTCTCCCGGTTGCTCGGTGTTTCGGAAAAGGCAGCCTGAAACGCCTCGCCGTCCACGTCGCTGTTCAGCGCACGAAACCCTATTTCTCATAATACTGTACGTCAATTGATATTGTGGTATGATCGAAACCCGCGGCCGGCGCCGTGATCATGGTGTCCGGCACCATCCCTGTGGAGACCCGATCCGGTGAGAGCGCGTACCAAGGCAAAGACCAGTGAGAAGCCGGCCGGCCTGCGCAAGGCTGCCATCGCCAAGCTGGTGCTGCCACCGCGGGGCGATATCGACGACGATGCCGATGACCGGCAGCGGGTCGGCGTCCAGTCGCTCGGCCGGGCTTTTGCGATCCTCGAGGAAGTCGCGCGACATCGCGAAGGTATCGGTCTGGCGGAACTGAGCAAGCTGGTCGGGCTGCACAACTCGACCACATTCCATCTTGCCAAGACCATGGTGTCGCTGGGCTATCTGCGCCAGGAAAAGGATTCCAAGCGCTATCGCGTCGGCCGGCCGTTGTTTGCGCTGGCTGCCAGCGCCCTCGACGAAATCGAGATGGTGAATGTCGCGACACCCGTGCTCGAAGACCTGTCGCGGGAAACCGCTGAAAGCGGTCATTTTGCGGTACGGATGGGCGACACGGTCGTTGTGATCGCGCGCACCAGCGGCCCCGGCGCCTTTCAACTGACCGACCGCGTCGGCGTGGTGCGGCCGGCGCATTGCACCGCGCTCGGCAAGATCATCCTGGCCTCGCTTCGTCCCGATCAGCTCAAGCGCTTCCTCGAACGCGTCGACATGAAACCGTCGACCGGCAAATCGATCACGGATATTCCAGTGCTGCTGCGCGAAATTGCCGAGATCAAGCGCACCGGCATTGCCTTTGACGACGGCGAATTCAATCCGGAAGTGCGTTGTATCGCGGTACCGGTGATGGATTTTACCGGGCAGGTGATCGGCGCGCTCGGCATTTCCGGCCCGATCTGGCGCATGACCAACCAAGCGCTGCAAAGCCACGCCCGGACGGTGCGGGCTGCGGCCAACCGTCTGTCCGCCGAGTTCGGCGCCAAAAGCGTCGCTAAATCATCCTAAGGAAGAAGCCGGGCGCCGTATTTGGCGTTGACAGCAGCCGCCGCCTCCGGAAATATCATTCGATAATAAAGAAACGTCTCTCACATTCTCGCATACGCCGGAATTGAAGGGGGGACATCGGTGACCGCGCCCATTGGAGGAGACCAACGATGACCCGCTACAGCCGAAGAACCCTGTTGAAAGGAAGCGCCGCCTTTGCCGGCGCTGCCGCGCTTGGATTTCCATCCATCGTCAGCGGTCAGACCGACAAAATCAAGATCGGCCATCTGACGCCGCTGACCGGTTTTCTCGGTGCGCTCGGTGCCTATGCTCAGCTCGGCATGCGAATGGCCGAGGAAGAAATCAACGCGGCTGGCGGCATCATGGGGCGCCAATTGGAGGTGATGTCGGAAGATTCGGTCAATCCCGCCACCGCCGCGACCAAGTCTCAGCGCATGCTCGAGCAGGACGGCGCGCTGGTGCTGATGGGCGAGGCCAATTCGGCCTCGGCGCTGACCATCATGCAGGTGGCCACCCGCAACAAGCGGCTGTTCATCCAGACCGGCGCGCGCTCCGACGCGCTGCGCGGCAAGAACTGCAACCGATATACCTTCCACACCGATATCCCGAACACGGTGATGGTGAATACCGTCGGCAAGGCGCTGCTGCGCGACAACATGGTGAAGGACAAGAAGTTCTTCGGACTGACCGCCGACTATATTTTCGGCCATGATCTGTTGGCCGCAGCCAAGCGTTTCCTGGCGGCCAATCAAGGCAATCTGATCGGCGACGAATTGATCGCCACCGACGTCACCGACTTCAGCCCCTATCTGCTCAAGATCCGTCAGGCCAAACCCGATGTGGTCTGTTCAAACCTGGCCGGCAATCAGGTGACGACCCTGATCAAGCAATATGCCGAATTCGATCTGCCCTATCCGATCGTCGGCTTCAATCTCAACACCGCAGACGCCTGGGCGGCCGGTGAAGGCAACCTCGCCGGAATCTGGCCGACGGTCTGGTATCACACGCTGGAGGTGCCGGCCTCCCAGACCTTTGTTGCCAACTTCACCAAGAAGTACGGCAAGCCGCCGGAGAATCATGCCTGGATAGAATACATCGCGTTCAAGATCATCGCGCAGGCCATGAACGAGACCAAATCGACCGACACCGACCCGCTGATCGCCTATTTCGAAAAGGAAACCCAGTTCGACATTCTCAAGGCGCGCAAGGCCTATTTCCGGTCGTGGGATCACCAGCTGATCCAGGAAGCCTATACGTTCTCGCCGAAACCAAAGGGCCACGCCAAGGATAAATGGGATCTCATCGCGCTGGGCGCTGCCGTGCCCGGGACGGACGAGCCGATGGAAGTTCTCAATCCGACGAAAGAACAGAACCCCTGCTCGCTGTAACCGCGCGTCGGTCACCCGGTTGCACCTGTCGTGGGCGCGCCGAGTGAGCGCGCATGACGCGGCATTGCGGCACGGCTGATATCAAGGTCTTCCTGGAGCGAGAATGCAGTTCGGGTTCTTGCTGGAACAGGTGGTGAATGGCCTCGTGCTCGGAGGCTATTATTTGCTGATCTCGCTCGGCCTGTCGCTGATCTTCAGCGTCGGCGGCGTGGTCAACCTGGCGCATGGCGCGTTTTATGCGCTGGGTGCTTATCTTTCCCTCGAAATCACCAGATATCTCGGCTTCGGCGCGGCCGTCGTGGTTTCACCGATCGCGGTTGCCATGCTCGGCATCCTGTTCGAGCGCTACATTCTGCGCCGGTTCTACAGCGCCGACCCGATCCTGAGCCTGCTCGTGACCTTCGGGCTTGCGATGGTCGCCGAGCAGGCGATCCGCATCATCTGGGGCGCGTCCCCGTTGCCGGCCTCGATCCCGCCGGCGTTCCGCGGCTCCGTCATCGTCGGCGAGTTTCTGTTTTCGCGTTACCGTGTGATGCTGCTGGCGGTGGTCGCAGCCGTACTGCTCGGGGTCTGGCTATTGCTGCACAAGACCTCGTTCGGCCGCGTGGTGCGCGCCGGCATCCAGCGGCCGGACATGGTCGCAGCCCTCGGCATCCGGCTGCAGCCCTACATGACCGCGATCGTCATGCTCGGCGTCGGCATGGCCGCAATGGGCGGCGCCTTCTTTGCACCGATCACGATCGTGCATCCGGCGATGGGATCCGAGATCATCACGGTCGCCTTTGTCGTGGTGGTGATCGGGGGCCTGGGGAGTTTCTGGGGCGTGGTGATCGCGGCCCTTCTGGTCGGCGTGGTCCGCGGTATCACCATTCATTTTGTCCCCGCCGCGGGCGAAGCATCGGTCTATGTGCTGATGTTTGTGGTGCTGCTGGTGCGGCCGCGCGGGCTGCTTGGCGAGCGGATCGAGAAATTCGAATGAAACCCGCCTCGCCGATCCGGAAATATCGGCCGTTGCTGATCGCGAGCCTCGCGCTGGTCGCGCTGCCGTTCGCCTTGCGGATGCTCGGCCTCTCCTTGAACACCGGAACCGTGGTGGTGACGCTGGCGATTGCGACCATGGGCCTCAACCTTTGCGTCGGCTACACCGGATTGGTGTCGTTCGGCCACGGCGCCTGGTTCGGCATCGGCGCCTACGCCGCGGGGTTGATCCAGCTGCACTGGTTCGGCGGCGAAATATGGTTGCCGCTGCTGTTGTCCATGCTGCTGGTCGCCGTGCTGTCCGCGGCCGCGGGTATCGTCATCCTGCGCCGCCGCGGCGTCTACTTCTCGCTGCTGACGCTGGCGCTGGCCGCGCTTACCTACACCGTCGCGTTTCGCTGGAGCGAAGTGACCGGCGGCGAAGACGGCCTGCCCGGCCTGAAACGCGGCAGCATCGGAACCTTCAGCCTGGACGACGCGCTCGCCTATTACATCGTCGTCGCGCTGATCGGGTTGGGCGTTCTCTACGCGCTGCTTCGGCTGGTGCGCTCCCCGTTCGGCCACGTGCTGGTGGCGATTCGCGAGAACCAGCTGCGCGCCACGTTTCAGGGCTATCCGGTCGAACGCTACAAGCTTGGGGTTTTCGTGATCTCGGCGGTGGTGACGGGACTCGCCGGCGCACTGCTCGCGTTCCAGACCTACCTGGTTTCGGCCGAAGCGGTTTCGGTGCCTTTTTCCGGCGAGATGCTGGCGATGGTCGTGATCGGCGGCATGCGCAGCATATTGGGACCGGCGCTGGGTTCGCTGTTCTTCATCCTGTTCCGCGAACTGTTTTCGATCTGGACGCCGAACTGGCTGCTCTGGTTCGGACTGATCTTCGTTGCCTTCGTGATGTATTCGCCGGATGGACTGGTGGGCATCTGGAGGGTGCTGATCCGGCGCTGGCGGCCGGCGCCGGAGGAATCGGCGGCCATGAGCAAACGCAGGATCTACGAAGGCCTGCCACTGCCCGGCTTTTTGATGCCCGAGAGCATCCGGGGAACGGTGCTGGAGGTCCAGGGCATCTCCAAGAATTTCGGCGGCATCCGTGCCGTCGCCAACGCCAGTCTCCAGATCGGCGCCGGCGAGATCCACGCCTTGATCGGCCCTAACGGCGCCGGCAAGACCACGTTGTTCAACCTGGTTTCGGGACTATTCGCCCCCGATGGCGGAATCATTCGCCTCAACGGCCGCGAGATTCAAGGCGTGCCCTCGCATCTCATTTGCCACCACGGCGTCGCGCGTTCGTTCCAGATCACCAACCTGTTCCGTGGTCTTTCGATCTATGAAAACTTGCGGCTGTCGCTGCAGGCGCAAAGCGCTATGCGTTTCAACATCTGGCGCGATATCGACAGCTACGGCGAAATCCACGCTGAAACCGCCGAGCTGATAAAATTCCTCGGCCTCGAAGGAATCGAAGAAATCGAAGGCAGTGAACTGTCCTATGGCGGCCAGCGGCTGGTGGACCTGGGTATTGCGCTAGGCTCCAAACCGCAGGTGCTGCTGCTCGACGAGCCGCTGGCCGGTCTTGCCGCCGCCGAACGCGAGCGCGTCTCGAACCTGATCAGGAACGTCGCCGCCAACATTCCGGTCTTGATCGTCGAGCACGACATCGATCGCGTGCTCGGCTTCTCGCAACAAGTCACCGTGATGAACCAGGGCGAAGTGCTGATGACTGGCGGGCCCGGTGCGGTTCGCGCCGACCGGCGCGTGCAGGAAATCTATACCGGCAAAGGCATCCCTGAAATCGCGCACAGCCGCTCCGACGCGGCGCGCCAAAACGCCCCGCAGGTCCTGCGTTTTGCGGGCGTCAATACGTTCTACGGCAAGAGCCATATTCTCAACGGCGCCACGCTCGACGTGCACGAGGGCGAGATCGTCGCTTTGTTGGGGCGTAACGGCGCCGGCAAATCCACGCTGTTGAAGACGCTGGCAGGGCTGGTGCCGCTGGCATCGGGCACCATCGAATATGAAGGCAGCGATATCGCTGGATTGCCGGCGCCGGATATCGCCCGCCTCGGCATAGGCTACGTGCCGCAAGGCCGCGGCCTGTTCGCGGGCATGACGGTGCGGGAAAACCTCGCGCTCGGCCGTCTCGCCCGCAAGACTGACGGCAGCAATGGCGCAGTCTGGAGCGAGGCGCAGATCCTCGAATATTTTCCGCGCCTGAAGGAGCGCATGGACATCGCGGCGGA
>NZ_SSMW01000120.1 GCF_004799405.1 Bradyrhizobium sp. | reverse complement strand
CTCCGTCCTCTCCGCCGCAGTAAACCCTCTATGAAATCTCCGTTCCATCCCACACTCCATCCTTTCCCTCTAAGATAAAGTGTTGCGTCAACCGGTTGAGACCACCTCCGCATAACGGACATCGACCGGCCAAGTGCGACCATTGCCCGGATGAGACGGGACCCTTGCGAGCAAACCAAACCCACAACTGAATCGGATTCGTTCGCCCTATACGGAAAACCCGTTCGCTTTCGCTTGAAGGGTAGGGCCGTATTCAAAAGGTTTCCTGATCGCATTTGAGATATACTGAAATCATTCGAGTTCCGTATGGTCATGAACTGCGATTTAGTAATCGGGCAGGGAGGCCGTCAAAATATGGGCTTACTTATCGGACGGCATATTCCCGTACGCATGTATTTCATGCCCTCTGTTTTCTTGCCCGTTGCATTGCTTCCGGTGTGGTGCGTCGTCTCCATAAAAAAATTGTACTCCCCGGTTTCCCTGTTGATATACGACTTCATCTCCCGGCTTTCACTTCCGTTGTCGATGGTGCTCGGATAAACGGCCTTCCCGGTACAAATAACAACTCCATTTTTCAGTTCGCAATTGTTCGTGTTGAGAAAAAACGAGTCTGTGTCTGCCAACTCTCCATCCTTTAAACGTAGGGTGGTCTCGAATTTATGTGGCGACAGCGAATCAATGGTAGGCTTGGTTAAAATGATCGTGAGCTTGCCTTCACATTTCAGGAGCAGATTTTTCGGCAGTTCATCAGCCGAGGCGCTCACCGGCCAAAAAAAGCTAGCAGGACCAATGCTCGTTTCATGAGTATCCCCAAACGCGACAGGGCGCGATCTCACCGTTCCACTCCATCCCCTTTTACCATGCCTCTGACGGCATCCAACGCCTTCGGCTGCGCCGAGGCAAGTCGCCGGTAGCACTTCGGGTTTATCGAACCCAAACCTCACTCAAATCGCGTTGCTCGCGGCATGGAGTGGGCACAGGCGCAATGAGAACTTGCGCCGTAGGATACCGTTTTTTCGGCCTGCGTATAAAAATCGCTACGAAATCAAAGGCATGTCGCCAAATTAGGGAAACTGCGAGCTGAAACGTGTATAGGGCAGGCGATCTGGCCTGCAGAAACAGCAAGCAGGAGAATGAGCCATGGTTGACGTGAAAAATGTGCGGGTTGCAGTCGTACACTATGAAGGTGATAGAGATTTTGCCGGGACTGGTCGCTATCTGTCGATCAGAAATTATCAGGATAATGGGCGCTTGATGATGGGACCGGCGATTCCGATCAACAGCCAAATGACCGACATGCAGATCGAGCATCTCGCTGGTTTATTGATCAAGATGGTCTGCGGTCCTGATCCTGACGAGGAGAAAACGACACTTGCTTTCATTGGTGAAGATGCCTGATGACATCTTCTCGCAAGATAAACGCTACTGATGCCCTGTGTTGCTGCGCAGGGCATCAGCGTTTTTAAAACGGGGAAGCCATAATGGACAAACTGAATTTACGGGAGCGTCGTGTATTTGAAGCGCGAGTGCTCACAGATAATCCGATGTCGCTAGAAGACCTTGCGGCCGAATTCGGCATCGCTCGTGTACGCATACGGCAAATTGAGGTGAGCGTTCTGCAGAAAATGGGGCACGACCTGATGCTTTTGGCTCTAGAACAAGAAATTCTTGCCGATAAAAATGGTGATCACTGGAACAGAACCATCGAAACAATGATCGATACCAACGCGGACTCGCTTGATGGCGTTCGCGCAAAAGCGCGGGTCGCATGCTCCAACCGGCTCGGCGATCTCGACGAGGCTGTTGTCGACTTATCGGCTTCGCACAACGACAGGACATTGGAAAATTCAATATTGCGGGACCTGATCCGGCTTTACGACCCGCATCTTGAACAAAAAGGCGCGGTGCAAGCACTGCTCATAGAATGCACGACGTAGGATAAAAAATGGGCTGAACTAAAGCGGCGATTAGCCGACGGCGCGGTGCCGTGTCAGCATTGCAACCTCGTTTGCGTCGAATTTGCTCATTCCCCTCCCCCTCGACTTTTGCGTGCTGGCGCCGCTTCGCGGAATGTCCGCCCAACTTTTTAGAACATGGCCTGCCGGCCGTTACCCAAAGGCGTTGTGCAAAAATCATGATTTATGCACAGAATGCTTGACTCGTATAAAATGCGGCTTTATGTTGTGCATATTATATGTGCGAAATGGAGGGGCGATATGGCGGTTTACGGATACGCGCGGGTGAGCACTGACGGTCAATCTCTATCCGCCCAATTGGGTGAGCTAAAAGCAGCAAAATGCGAAAAGATATTTCAGGAGAAGATCAGCGGCGCTCGGTCGGACCGCAAGCAGCTAACGCGACTAATGGCGGTCCTGGCAAAAGGAGACGTGTTGGTCGTCACCAGGCTCGATCGTTTGGCGCGGTCCACACGTGATCTGTTGAACCTGTTGGGGACGATCGGGGAAAGAGGGGCAGGCTTCAAGTCGCTGAGAGACACTTGGGCTGACACCACGACGGCGCATGGTCGTTTGATGCTGACCGTTTTGGGCGGTCTCGCCGAGTTCGAGCGCGAACTGATCCGGACACGAACCGGGGAGGGGCGCGAGCGCGCAAAGGCGAGGGGAGTACTCCTTGGTCGAAAGCCAAAGTTGACCAGCCATCAGCGACGAGAGGCCCTTGCCCGTCGGGAGGCTGGAGAGGTGCTTACGGAAATAGCTCGATCGTATAACGTGAGCCACTCGACTATCAGTCGGTTGAATTAGCTTGGCGTCGTCATCGGCAACGACGCCCATCCGATGGTTGGGCCGGGGGTTAGAGTGCTTACAGCTCTCATTAGACGCCGTTCTTCGGAGTATTCGGCTTGTTGAAGGCGACCGGAGCGACCGCCTGCTTCTGTCCTAGGGGCCGCGCGGTGGATGTTTTCGACGTTTCGGCGAAGCGCGGTCAGGGTGTGGTCGTCTCCAGTCCCGTCAAAGCGGATTTCATCTGGGCGTAAAGATGTGTGAGCCGGCCGCTAACGGAGTATGAGGATCACCAATTACACCGCAACGGGTGCCCAAATGGAGGGGTGGGGATCATAGCCGTCGAGTTTGAAGTCGTCGAATACGAATGCGAACACGTCCTGCACATTCGGGTTAAGATGCATCGTGGGTAGTCTACGCGGCGTACGGGATAGCTGCAGTCGAACTTGCTCAGCATGATTTGCATAAATGTGTGCATCGCCTAGAGTATGGATGAACTCACCGGGCTGAAGATTTACCACCTGAGCAATCATAAGAGTGAGCAGGGAGTAGCAAGCGATGTTGAAGGGAACACCTAGAAACATGTCCCCGCTGCGCTGATATAGCTGACAAGACAGACGGCCGTTCGAAACATAGAACTGAAAGAGCGCGTGACATGGAGGCAGCGCCATTTCAGCGATGTCCGCTGGATTCCAGGCGATAACCACGTGCCGGCGGGAATTGGGTACGGTCCGCAGGGTCTCGATGACGCCGGCTAACTGATCGATTTCCTGCCCACCGGGCGATTTCCAGCGGCGCCATTGTTTGCCATAGATAGGACCCAGATCGCCGTCGACGCCTGCCCATTCATCCCAGATCGAGACACCGCGCTGTTGTAGCCACCGCACGTTGGTGTCACCCCGCAGGAACCAGAGCAATTCATAGATGATCGATTTCACGTGCAGCCGCTTGGTGGTGAACATAGGAAACCGAGTGTCTAGCGGAAACCGCATCTGCAGGCCAAACGTCGAGAGGGTGCCCACGCCCGTTCTGTCCTCCTTGTGTTCGCCATGCTCAAGGATATGCTGAAGGTGATTCAGATATTGGCGCTCTAAGGCGCCGTCTTGCTCCGAAAGCTCCCGGTCAACGGACGCAGAGCGGGATGAGTTCGGATAAACAGGGGAGGAGGGTTGGATCAGCATGGCGATACATTCAATGGGAATTCGAAGATTGGCGCACGTGGTCGCCCTGGCGGAGCACGGCAGTTTTGCGCAAGCTGCAGAGGCGGTTCACCTGAGTCAACCCGCGTTTAGCCGTAGCATTCAGTCGCTGGAGGAGGATCTCGGCGTCGAGCTCTTTAATCGCGGGCAACGAAAGATCACACCTACCGCATATGGGAAGCTTGTTGTGGACCGCGGCCAGCGGGTGCTGGCCGAAGCCACGAGCCTGCAGCGCGACGTCAAGCGCATGCGCGCCCACGAGTTCGGGGAGATCGCTTTCGGGCTCGGTCCGATACCGGCCGCTGTACTGTTGGAGCCGATTTTGACGCGCTCCACGCGCGATCACCCCGGTATTCGCACGCGCGTGGAAATTACTCATTGGCGAAATCTACTCAAGTTGTTGGAAATTGACGAACTCGACTTCTTTATCGGAGACATTCGAGAACTGGTTTCGAGCGACCGGCTGGTCATCGATCCGTTGCCAGAATTTCACATTGGGATGTATGCCCGCCGGAACCATCCCGCGCTCTCTGTTCAGCCGATCAGCCCCCGCGAATTGCTGAGATTTTTGATCGGCTCCTTTAAATTGCCGGACATTAGCTTGGCAGAGTTCACGCAGTGGCTGGAATTCGAAGGCGACCCGAAGACCTTGTTCGCTGTACAATGCGACAACATGGGCACTCTTGAGCGCGTTGCGATTCGCAGTGATTTGATTGTGGTGGGTCCTCAGCTGAGCTTCCGGGAAGCAATCGCAAATCAGCTCCTTGTGGAAATTGAACTTAACGTCCCTCTGAGCATGACCACGCATATGGGGGTGGTGCGCATGCGCGAGAGAATGCTCGCGCCCGGTGCCGAATTGCTCATCGGCATGGCATTTGAGGCGTTGACCGGCGGCCCCGAGGAGTTTCCCCCGCCTCAGCCCGTCGCCGCCGGTTAGATTAGAGTCAGAGCACTTTCGGCGTTTTACCCTTGAAGTGGTTGACCCAAGAAGAGGTTCCTCGCGTTCCCTCGACCGGAGGAATGATCGTGCGCTCCAGTTCATCAAGTCGGCCTTCACTCTTGGCCAACCGATACTTCCGGTTGTGGATGCATTCGCGATCCTTGAATTCACAGGTGTTCTCGTCTGTGCCGGCGCATGATCCATTAGCAAGCCCCTTCGGACAGGTCTCGGGACAATTATAAAAGAGATATTCGATACGACAGAAACCGCAAGTTTCGCATCCAAGAGCAGCGTGCTTCGTGGTTTTTTCCAGCTGCAGGAGCGCGGAACGACCGATTGCGGTCCTATCTAGAGCGCGGACCGCTAAGCCCATCACAGACGCTCCAACAGTTCCCTCCTCGAACACGGCATGATGCAACGATTTCATGCGCGAGTACTTGGCCAATTCTTCCTCGGACGGCTTTGCGCACCCGAATGTAGGGAGATGACTCAGACTTTTAGGTGCAGGCTTCGTGTCGAACAGGTATAGTCCGCCCGCGGGAGCAAATTCGACTGTGCGTCCATCTGCTAGACGATGAGCTTCGTCCCACGCCTCCTTCCAAGCTTCCAGCGAGGGCAGCTTGCGAGCAAGGTTCTCCGCCGTCTCGATCGTCGCGCAGAGATCCTCGTACCTGTCAACCCCGCTCATGTGAACGCCGGCATAACCGAGATGTTGCGCGCCGACGATCTGTAGGGCCAGTCGGTTCCAGGCCATCCGCTTGGCCTCGGCCTTTCCTTGCGCGTGCTCTTCACAAATCTTGTTGAAGAGATCATCCGACATAAAGACTCCGGGCAATCGCCGCGAGTGGATACCCCGAGCCCACCCCATAGTGGGCATGAGAAGGTTTGCGACCAACGGCGTTCGGAAGCCTCGTGCGTCGCGATACCACGCCAGCTCTTCCAACTTCCGCATATCCCAGCCGCAATTGGTGATCAGGTAATCGACGCCAATGTTCACCTTCTTCGCCATCTTGAGGTACTGGTTGGCCAGTTCTTCCTCGCGATATTTGAAAGGTGAGATGGCGCCGGCCACTAGGCAGGTCGGCGCCATCTGCTTGGCATCGCGAATCGCATTGATCGATTCCTGATAGCGAAAACGTTCGGCTCGCTGTTCCGTGATGCCATCGCCGGTCAAGAGAAGCATGTTCTCTAGGCCTTGAGACAGCGCACGGGCGATGACGGCACGTGCCTGATCGGGCGTACGGTCCTTGCCGGCCAGATGCAACAGCGGAACTTTCCCACTTGCGGCTGCCGCGACGCAGCCGCAAGTAATGGTATCGAGTGAGTCGAGCGATTTCACGCGGTCGCCGATGTTCACCCCGGCGATGCGCGGGTCTCGCCCTAGCAGTTCAGAATTGCGCCTAAGTTCGTCCATGACACCGGGGTTGGCTCTGCTCAGGTCCGGGACATACTCTAGCGTGTAACAAAATGTTCCCTTCTGAAGCGATTCTCGAATCTGATTATGATAACCAACCTTTTGCGAAGTTACCGAACTTTCCACGGATCGCTGCTCGTCCAATTCACTCAGGTCAATTGTCACCGCTTTATTTCCTTCGGCTTTATACGGTGGTCTTCTCGACGATCTTAAGGAATTTGTCGTGTTCCTGCGGCGACATGTGCTGTACAAATTCCTCGTACGGATATCGCTGGGATAGGACTTCTTCCTTGTATTGGCGCAAGCCTTGCTGGATCAGCGGTCGCACGTCGGCAAAGCTGCCTTCGTGCTTGGGGCGAGGGAAGGCGCTGTAGCCCACTGCATCGCCGCTGATGAGATAGATGCCGTCGGGTGAGGCACCGCCGCCGACGCTGATCACCGGGATAGGCAGCGTCCGGGCTAGATACTGAGTAATTTCCACTGGCACGTACTCTATGATCACCGCGAAGGCCCCGGCATCAACAAATGCGCGCGTGTCGTCTACGATCTTGGCTGCGTCGATGGCGGCGCGCCCCTTAAACCCAAATCCGCTTTGCTCCAACTTGCGGGAGGCCTGCATGCCCATATGCCCCATGACGGGTATGCCGGCGCGCACAATCTCAGCCACGATCTTCGCCGTATGCCTGTTGCCTTCGCACTTCACGGCATCAGCTCCCCCTTCGCAAATCAGGCGCGCGGCGTTTCGAATCGCGTCCTCGGAAGAGAAGTGATACGTCATGTACGGCATATGTCCGACAACCATGCCGTAGCGGGTGACACGGCTCACCGCCTGCGTGAGGATTAATTGCTCCTCAAAGCGAACGGTCATCGGAGTTTTGTGTCCGAGCAAGGACATCGGGCCTGCATTGCCATTGATCAACATGTCAAAGCCGATCTCATCAGAAATGGCGGCCATCGGGGAGTCGTACACGCCAAGGGCAACGATAGGCTCCTTGTTAGCCTTCTTGTCCAGGATACTTTTAACAGTGACTTTACGGCGCTTTTCTGCAGACGCGGTGCTCATGGAAGAAACTCCGGTGGACGATGCGAAACTGAATAGCAGTTGTGCGCACATCCCTCCAATGCATTGTATTGCAAGACACGATGCACACGGTGCAATTAGCGACACTTGCGTCTGGCGCAACGAAATCGGTTTATAAATGCATTGGGAGACTTCGTCTTGTACTGCTAATTCTCGCGGCATCGAAACTCGCGTCACACTAAGCAGCGAAACAAGCAAACCATGGCCGACGAACTATCCAAGAGTCGCCGGAAGATCACGCCCGCGGCCATCCGTTCTCGAAAGAATGGTGGCACTCCCATAACTCTCGTGACGGCTTACGATTATCCATTTGCGTCCTATGCCGAGCAGGCGGGAATCGACATTGTGTTTGTGAGCGACGCGCTCGCGAGCGTCGGCATGGGGTGCGAGAATACGCTGTCGATGACTGTGGATGAAGTCGTATATCATACGCGTGCGGTGCGTCGGGCAGTGTCATCGAGCCTTGTGCTCGCGTCACTGCCGTTTCTCTCGTACACGACGCCGGCCGATGCCGTCCAAAATGCAGGTCGCCTGATCCGCGATGGAGGCGCGGATGCCGTAGAGCTCGAGGGCAGCGCCGATTTAGTCCCGATCGTGCGTGCTCTCACGAAGGCCGGCATCGCCGTCGTTGCGCATGTAGGGTTAACGAAAGTGCTCGCGGCGCGGACCGGAAGCTATCGCGCGCAAGCGCAGGACGCCGAGTCCGCAATTGCAATCATACATGACGCCCTGACTCTGTCGGAAGCCGGAGCATTTGCGCTCGTGCTCGAGTGCATTCCCGACCGCATCGCAGCAGCAATTACGGAGCTTGCTTCGGTTCCGACCATCGGCATTGGGGCGGGCGGTTACTGTGATGGCCAAGGTCTGGTAACCCAGGATATGTTGGGGTTATTCGAAAAGTTTACGCCCAAATTTGTGCAGAAATATGCAGCGCTTGGCGAGACGGCGCGCAACAGCTTTCGACTGTTCAAGGAGAACGTCGAGTCGGCTGCATTCCCAGGTTCCGCGCATACGTTGCCGATCGGAGACGAAAAGCTCGGCGACATCGTGGCGCGGCTCAATGGTGCCATCAACGGTACTCCGTATTGAAGGCCGCGTGAGGTTGTCTGACGCGGTAACAACTCAACTTAATGGAAGGAAAAGGAAGAATGGCAATCGAGAATATCGCACTGGGTCTTGTGGAGACCCGCGGCTATGTCGGATCGATCGAAGCGGCAGATGCCATGGTCAAGGCAGCCAACGTGCAATTGATCGGCAAGGAATTGATCGGCGGAGGGTTCTGCACAATCATGGTTCGCGGTGACGTAGGCGCAGTCAAAGCAGCGACAGATGCGGGCGCCGCGGCAGCGAAGCGCGTTGGCGAACTAATATCCGTGCACGTGATTCCGCGTCCGCATGGTGATCTGCACGTGATTCTTCCGTCGCCGACGAAGGGCGAAGTTAAGTAGGAATGTCGCCGGCTTAAGTGAGGAGACTACATGTCCAAGGCAAATAACGTGCAGCTGCGCGCATACTTCTTCATTGACCGCATGCAGCCGCAATACGCAGCGTATTTCGGTACGGTGACTGCTGGCGATATTCCGGTGGCGGGTATGGCTCAGCTGTACGTCGAGCTCGCTCCAGGTAACGAGGTGTTCCGTGTCGTTGACATGGCCGTGAAGGCGACGGAGGTGAAGCCCGGAGTGCAGATTGTTGAACGCGAGTTCGGTATGTTGGAAGTGCATTCCGAGTCGCAGGAGGCGGTACGCGAGGCGGGCCGCACCATTCTGGAACGGCTGGGCATGCGCGAGGAGGATCGGATCCGGCCAAAGGTTGCGTCGGTTCAGGTGATCACCAATGTGTCTCCTTATCAGGCGCAGCTGATCAACCGTTCGCGCCGCGGCAGCATGCTTGTTCCTGGCGAAGCCTTGTTCGTGCTGGAGGTCACGCCGGCCGCGTATATCGACATCGCGGCCAACGAGGCCGAGAAGTCCGCGAATGTTCGACTCGTTGATCTGCGCGATGTCGGGCGGTTCGGCCGTCTATTTATGGCAGGTACTGAAGCGGAAGCTCGCACGGCGCAACTCGCTTCGATCGCGGCCATCGAAGCTATCTCTGGCACTGACAAGTAGAACCGGGAGTTGTGAATGTTGATCTGCAGAACGACCGGGACCGTCGTATCGACTGTTAAGCACGAGCGGTTGCATGGTCGCAAACTGCTGCTCGTAAGACGTTGCTCACCCGATGGTAAGCCTGTGGGTGAACCATTCGTGGCGGTAGATACTGTCGGTGCCGGCGAGGGAGAGCTTGTGATCGTCGCTGAGGGCAGCGCAGCGCGCGAGCTTGATGGAACCCGCTCGGCACCGGTGGACGCTACGATCATCGGTATCATCGATTCTACGGCTATCGGTGGCAAGCTTAGCTTCGCAAAGTCGAGGGAGGCGGGTGCATGACAAGTGACTTGGACAAGGATCTGAAGGCCATCCAGCAGGCTAGGCGTTTAGCCGAACGGTGTCGTGAGGCCCAGCGCGAGTTTGCCAAGGCGTCGTCCGCCACCGTGAATGCTGTGTGTGAGGCGGCTTCCCAGGCGGCATTCAAGGGTGCTCGGCGCCTCGCCCAGATGGCACACGAGGAAACTGGCTACGGAAATCCCGAGCACAAGGTGCTAAAGAACGAATTTGCCGCCCGCAATGTGTGGGAATCGATTCGTGGTGTACCTACCGTCGGCATCATCGAGCGCGACGAGGCCAACAAGGTGATCGTTATGGCGGAGCCGATGGGCGTGGTGGCGGCGCTAACGCCGTCGACCAACCCGACATCGACCGCGATCTTCAAATCGCTGATCGCTCTCAAAGGCGGGAATGGCATCATATTTTCGCCGCACCCTTCAGCGGCAAAGTGCACGGCCGAAACGGTAGATATCATTGCCCGGGCAGCGGAAGCGGCAGGCGCACCGGCCGGCTTGGTCAGCTGTCTCGACGGGTCTTCGTACGCCGGGACGCAGGAACTCCTGCGCCACTACGCCGTCAACGTGATCCTCGCCACTGGTGGCGGCCCGATGGTTCGCGCCGCGCATAGTACTGGCAAGCCAGCGTATGGTGTGGGTCCCGGAAACGTTCCCGCCTGGGTCGATCGCAGTGCCGACATCGCGAAAGCCGCGCGCGACCTCGTCAACAGCAAGTCGTTTGACTGCAGCCTCATCTGCGCTACTGAACAAGCAGTAATCGCTGACGAACCGATCGCAGCGGAGTTGCGCAGCCGGATGGAAGATCAGGGCGCGTATTGGGTTCCTGAGGCCTATCGTAAGAAACTCGCGGCGGTGTTGTTTCATCCAGATGGCAGCATCAACCCGCGCTCCGTCGGCCAAACAGCAGCCGCGTTGGCGAATGTTGTCAGTATGGAGATTCCCGCCAGCACGCGAGTGCTCGTGGTACCCCTCGGGGGGATTGGCAAAGACTATCCGTTCTCTCGCGAAAAGCTGACATCCGTGCTTGGGTTTGCGACGGCGCGGGACGCGCAGGCCGGGCTTGAGTTGTGCGTACAAATCCTTCGTTTCGGCGGGGACGGACATTCAGCGGTGATCCATTCGCTGAATGTGGCGCAAACCGAGCATATGGCGGCGCAACTTCCCGCGTTCCGTGTGATCGTAAATTCCATGTCGTCGCTGGGCAGCATTGGTTACACATGCCGCTTCCCCCCGTCGCTGACGCTGGGTACTGGAGGCATGGGCGGTGCTATCGTCGGTGATAATATTACCGTCACGCACTTGATCAATCGAAAGTGCGTCGCGTGGGAAGTCGCGTCTCCACCGGCAAGCGTGCAATTGCCCGAGGCAACTGTTACGGGGCGAGAGCCAGGCATCGATGAGATTGTTGCGCAAGTGTTGGCGCGGCTGGGTCGTACCTCGGTCGCAGCTTAAAGAGTGAAAGCAAAAATGACGTATTTTCGTCCTTCCCAGGAGCGAGCGCATGTGACGAAGCGCTTCCTAACTGCACGGGAAGTGGAGGATATTGCCGCCGCCGGCGCGGTCGAAATCGTGCAGGTCGATGGCCTGGTCATCACGGATGCGGCGCGCGAAACAGCGCAAGATCTTGGCTTGCGTATCAAGCAACCGCAACGTCAAGCGGAGCAAGAAAGAAAACCGTCGGAACGCAACTCGCCACCAGAAGCGCCGCAGCGTGTCGAGATCGGCGCAACGCCGGCATCGATGGGACATGTCGTATCCGCGAGATTGGCGGGGGGCAGGCCGGGCACGTCGGGATCCCGTGGTGCGATCTCAGTGGATCCTTTACTGCAGGCCCTCGTTCAGGCGGTGCGCTCTAACCGACCAAGGCTGGCGGCATTGGCACAAGGAGACTAAGAAATGTCGAGTCGGGTTGCCAGGAGTTTGCCGCGGCAGTTTGTCACCAGTGATGACGTGCGATCCGCCGCCTCGCGGAGCGAAAGTCATATGACGATACCGCAGAACTGTACGGTGACCGACGAGGCACGAGAATTAGCGCTGAAGTTTTCCATCCGTTTGGAGAACGCTGGAGCTGCCAAGCAGGCTCCGGTTGCCAATTCTCCTGCGCAACGCCCCAACAACGCTCTGGCGCCCGCTGCCGATCAGCAAACTTGGCCAGAAGACACGAACCGACGTGTCGTAGAAGCTGTTACTCAGGTGCTCGAAGAGCTAAATCTGGTAGAGCGTAAAGCAGCGCTACTGCCAACGATCATTCGCCGAGTATTCGCCGGACTCGCCGCCAATCGGAGCTGAAATGAACACATACTACAGCCCCGCGGAGACGCTGGGGGGCGACCGCGTAATCATTGAGGACCTGCGGATCCCTGCTTGCATTGGTGTCTATCCGCACGAGAAGATCCAAAAGCAAGTCATCACTTTGAATATCGAGATGGGATTGGCAACCCAGGTCTGCTTCCGAAGCGATCAGGTTCAAGACACTATCGACTACGCCGCAGTCGCCGACGCGCTGAAAAGGCTGGCGGTCAGCCGGCATTTTCATCTGATTGAGGGCCTCGCCGAACAAATTTCGAATGTCGTGATCGATTCTTTCGGTGCCTCGTGGGTGAAGGTGCACATTAGGAAGATCGGTGTAATCCCCGACGCGAAGTGCGCTGCCGTAGCGATCACGAGGCTAAACCCGCGCTTTTTCGGCAGGAGGCCTTTGTCCGAATTCAACGCAGTCGCGCAGGATAAGCTAGCTGTCTCGACGTAATGGTGCAGCGAGATAGCACATAAAATTATCAATCTAGGCAACTGGCTGAATCTACGTCTCGGGTCGCGTGAGCAATCCACCCTACAGCGCAAGAAAGTCACTCATGTGGTTGGGTATAACGCGCTACCGAACCAACCACGAAGACAGGTTCGTAGATAATCCGCTCGGTGATAAAAAGGGATTGCGACAGCACAAGCAAGAGGTGCTGGATGGAGACCGGTATGCGGAATGAACATGGGAAAGTTGGTCGCACGGTGGCTGAATCGACGCCATGGTGGCCGCAGTCCCTGAAGGGGCCGGTAGGCTCGCCCAACATCCTGCTCATTTTGTTCGACGATGTCGGTTTCTCTGACTTCGGTTGTTACGGCTCTCCTATACGGACACCCGCAATCGATCGGATTGCGGCGGAAGGCATTCGCTACTCGGGATTCCACACCACTGCGATGTGCTCGACGACACGTGCTGCACTACTCACCGGTCGAAACCATCACTCGGTGGGGATGGGGTGTTTGGCGAATTTTGATAGCGGTTACCCAGGCTATCGCGGCAAAATCGCGCGTGAAGCCGGCACACTGGCCGAAATTCTGCGCGGCACCGGCTACCGCAATTACTTCTGCGGAAAGTGGCACGTAACGCCGATGAGCGAAGCGGGATCAACCGGTCCCTTTGATGGTTGGCCCCTTGGGCGCGGGTTCGATAGGTTCTACGGCTTTATGAATGCCGAAACCGATCATTACACGCCCGAGTTAGTCCAGGACAACTCGCGCGTTGATACTCCGGGTACCTTCGAGACGGGCTATCACTTGACGGCGGACCTGGTCGATCACGCGATTCAATTCGTTGCCGATCACGTCGCGCAGCGACCAGACCTCCCTTGGTTCACATGGCTGGCTTTCGGCGCATGCCACGCACCCCATCAGGCGCCTCGAAGCCTTATCGACAGCTATGAGGAGGTTTTCGCGACAGGATGGGATGTCGAACGCGAAGTGCGTCTGGCGAGCCAGAAAGACATGGGGCTGGTACCGCAGGAAACGCGACTTCCGCCTCGTAACGCTGGAGTGCTCGCATGGGACGAGCACACGGCGGAGGAGCGGCGACTTTTTATACGGCTGCAGTCCGCCTATGCAGCTATGCTGGATCATGCGGATCAGCAAATTGCACGTCTAGTCGAATTCCTCGAACGCACAGGCGCGCGCGAAAACACGATGATCCTTGTGCTTTCTGATAACGGAGCCAGTCAGGAGGGGGGACCGCTCGGCGCTGTGAACACGCTCGGCAGCTACAACTTTCAAGAAGAATCCTTTAAAGTAAAATTGGAGCGATTCAACACCATCGGTGGGCCGGGAAGTCATGCCAACGTCCCGCACGGCTGGGCTATGGCTTCTAACACTCCGCTCAAGCGCTACAAACAGAATACCCACGGAGGCGGAATCCGGGATCCTCTCGTGATCTCGTGGCCCAATAGCATTCCCGCGCGGGGTGAGATCCGCCATCAATTCGCTCACGCGTGTGACTTGTTGCCGACGCTGCTGGAAGTAATTGGCGCTCAGATGCCGGAGCAGGTAAGCGGCATTCCGCAGATGCCTATCGAAGGTGTAAGCTTCGCCCGAAGCTTCAACGACACCCTAGCGCCGAGCAAAGCTTCCGCCCAATATTTCGAGATGTTCGGACATCGAGGCATCTGGCATGATGGTTGGAAGGCTGTGGCCTATCACGCTCCCGGAGCGTCCTTCGACGAGGATCAGTGGGAGCTCTATCACCTCGATCGAGACTTTTCTGAAACACGTGACCTCGGGATGGACGAACCGGGGCGCCTTGAGACGTTGAAGCGAATGTGGTGGCGGGAGGCGAAGAAACACAAGGTATTGCCGCTGGACGATCGATTTGGCCCTCGTTTCGCCGAGAATGCGGCGCGGATCTTAGGCGATAGGCGTCAGTTCGTGTTTCACAAAGGTGTGGGTCATGTGCCAACCGACCTCGCACCGGATGTGCGTAGCCGAAGCTACACCATCGAAGCCAGCGTAGAGTTATCGGGTGACGACAGCGGTGTCCTCATCGCTCACGGCGACGCGACGACCGGATATGTGTTGTTCGTCCGTGACGGCTACCTAGTACACGACCTCAATCTCGGCGGAGTGCACGAAATCGCTGTATCCGATCGCCGTATTCCTCGCTCAGCCCGCACGCTGGGCCTGCGTGTGGACCGGCTCAAGCGAGCTCCAGCCGGTGATGCCTTAGCGAGTCGCTACACGCTGTTGATCGAGGGCCAGGTAGCGGGCTCCGTCTACACCCAGAGGTACTTCAAGTCGCTCATCTCCTGGGCTGGTTGCGATATCGGGTGCGATCGTGGAACTCCAGTCGGAGACTACGTCGCGCCATTTGCGTTCACAGGTAAGCTGTCAAAAGTTGTCGTGACTTTAGATAACGACCAGCAGCTGGACGGTGATGCTGTTGGGCGTGCGGAATTAAGTCGAGAGTGACTCGACTTTTCGTCTGGGAACGAAGCCCGACATCCGTTCCTTGGAGATTGGATTCGCTAGGAACTTTGGATCGAACGACACATCACTGTTCGAGCACGCTTCCTAATGTTATTTACCCCAGAGCCGACGTGGGCAGATGAAAGTGATGAAGGTCGACCGCATGTTGCGCGGGATGCAACGATTCTGGATGAAATATGCAATTGTGGATGCAGATCACCACGGGTAATCTCAAAAGAAAAAAGGGAGTGATGCTAGTTAGAAACCGCCAGGAGGCGACATGAGATTCCAACAACTTCTTGGGCTCGCACTGGGCCTCTTGCTCTCAAATGGCGCAGCGACAGCCCAGGACACGACCTCGAAAGAGCTTATTCCCATCAATATTGGCGGTCCGAGCGCCGGCTACTTCATGACGTACGTCGCGGCCGACCTTGGCCTGTACCAGAAGCACGGCTTAGAGCCAAATATTCGTTGGTTCACGAGTGGAGCGCCTCTACTCGCGGCCCTCAAGAGCGGTAGCATCGATCAAATTGTCACGGGGTTAGCGTTTGTATTCGCGCTCGGCCAAGACATCCCTCTCAAGATTATTTCTTGGGAAGTCGACAACGCGCAGGGCGAAGGCCTGATCGCGACCGAAGGTAGCGGCATCTCTAACTTTAAGGACCTTGCTAAGGCAAAGAAGATTGCGGCAACAGCTGGCACATGCTCGCAGGTGTCGCTGAAACTAATGGCCAAAAAAGCAAGCGTTGACTACGACAAATTGAGCGTGGTGAACATTGCTCCGCCGCTATTTGCCAGTGCATTCGCGAGCGGTGCGATCGACGCCGCTGTCGGTTGGGCTCCGTGGACGATGAACCTTCCAGCAGGCGTCAAGGTCGTGTCTTGGGATTCCGAGTACGGCGGCGTCTGCCCGAGTATTAATGGTTTGAGGCCCGAGTACATCGCGAAGTACCCCAGCGTGCCGCAGAAGCTGTTAGCCGTTCAGGCCGAGGCTCGCGAAATGATCGCGAAAAACCCTCAATTGGCGATCGACGCATTGCAGCGTCAGCTGCAACTTTCACCCGCAGTCGCGAAAGAGTTCTATGAGAAACATTGCTGCAGCAGGCTCCCTACGTTTGAGCAGCAGCTGGATCCACAATCGCCCTGGTCGCTCGTAGCCCCGAACGGCGGACTGGCGGCGCAAGCGTTACTCGCAAGTCAGATGCTGTATGAACTCGGCACGATTCCAACTCCCCTTAAACCGGAGACTGTGACTGCCGCCATTGACCCTGCGCCGCTGCGCGAATTTCTCAGCAAGCACCGGAACGCCGAGTGATAGTTGAGAAGTAAAGGTGAAGCAGATGAAGCGTATTCCTCCGATCTTGATCTCCTCGGCTACGATCGTTGCGATTTTCGTGGTTTGGTTTGTTGTAACAAACGGGGGGCTGGTTGGCCCGACTTATCTCCCTTCACCTCAAGCTTTGTTTTGGTCCTTTATGCGCCTGTTGACAAATGGTTACCAGCGTACGCCGCTGTGGGAACACATCGGCATAAGTCTGTTCCGCGCACTGTGCGGCTTCTTGCTGGGTGTTGCCGTCGGGATCCCTACGGGGTTAGTGACAGGTTACAATCGCCTGGCGGACGCCGCCATGTCACCAGTCATGGCATTCATTCGGCCAATCCCACCCATCGCATTCATTCCTATGGTCGTGTTGTACTTCGGACTTGGTGAAGTTGGAAAGATCGTACTTATCTTCATCACTTCATTCAACTATGCCCACGTCAACGCACATGCTGGTGCTGCGCATGTGCCCATCGCGTACATTCGCGCTGCGAAGACCCTTGGCCTAACACCAGGACAAATTTTTCGAAAGGTGGTCTTCCCCGCCGCATTGCCCCACATCTTCACTGGACTGAAAGTTGCGATGGCATTGAGCTGGGCGGTCGTCGTGGCTGCTGAGTTAGTCGGCGCGCAGAAGGGGCTCGGCTTCATGATTTCCGACGCAGCGCAGGTTTTCCAAATACCTGTCGTTTTTATCGGAATCGCGTTGATCGGGTTCATCGGGCTTGCACTAAACATGGTCCTCAGTGCTGCTGAGTCGAGTATCGTTCATTGGAAGGGCCGGTGAGCTCTTCATTGCCAAAGATCGCCAAAATTATGTATCGCAAATCCGCTCCGTATCTAGCGCACGTACAATCTCGATCGAATGTCGGGCGAGCCGAAGACAAGGTGGTCCTTAAAGACGTCTCAAAGAACTATTTAAAATCTGGATCCTCTGGAGACGCAACGCTCGCAGTCAAATCGCTGAACATTGCAATCAAGAAGGCTGAGATCGTCAGCATTCTTGGTCCCACGGGCTGCGGCAAATCCACGGCAATGAATATGATTGCTGGATTTGAGCTCCCCAGCCAGGGTGAAGTTTTGCTCGACGGCAAGCCCATCCTCGCACCGGGGCCCGACCGGGCCGTCGTATTCCAGCAGGCGTCACTCTTTCCGTGGCTAACGGTTTTCGAGAACGTGGTCCTCGGCGTCAAGTGCCGAGGTGTTAGCCCCGACACCTACTACAACCGCGCGGAGCACTTGCTAGATGCAGTCAAGCTCAAGGGCTTCGAGAAACACTATCCTTACCAGCTCTCTGGAGGCATGCAGCAACGCGTTCAGATCGCCCGGGCGCTCATATCGGAGCCTGAGGTGCTATTGATGGACGAACCATTCGGTGCCTTGGACTCACAGACTCGCCTGATGATGCAAGAGCTGGTGTTGCAATTGTGGGTTGAGTATCAGCCGACGATCATCTTTATCACGCATGACGTGGCAGAAGCGATCTTCGTTTCAGATCGTATCCTCCTAATGTCGAGCCGTCCGGGCAAGGTCAAACTCGCTGTGTCGGTCGACGAGTCCAAACCGCGAGGCCAGGAGTTCCTTACCAGCGCTAAGTTCGTCGAGCTGCAGGCGAGCCTCCTCACAGCACTCAAGCAGGAAGTTCACTAAGGACTTGTCGGCTATTGCGTTGTCTCAGTTGCACACGGTACCAGTCGAGTTTAGCAGCTTTTTCTAATCGTCAGATCCCCAATCAAGACCGCAAGGAGTGAAGAAGTTAAGAATACCCGAAATTTAGGCTTTTGCGTCTTCACCCTTGAAGCGGCGCTCAGAGAGGTTTACCACGCACTACGTCGGATGCGGCGCTATGACTTACGAGGATACGTTAACGTTTGGTTCTCGGTGCGGGCCGCTACCTGCGCAGCGTCGATTGCGTCCAGCGCGATTCGATTTACGAAGGACGGCTTCTCCGCGCGCTACGATTTCGATCGCATCCTAGGCTGAAGACGGTGGGCCTTCATCGTACGGTCCACTCTGATGGCTTAGTGGAGAGTAAGTGTCATGATGAAAGAAGGCAGTCTCCAGCTCGGGTCCGACGGTAAGCAAACTGTTCGATTGATGTCACCGTCGAGCTCAGCAGAGTGCGTGAACCTCTTCGTGCACTTTTATCGAGGCGAAATGGGACGCGCACTTAGTTGGCGTGATCGACTTGATAGGACAAGCAATTGGGCTATGACCGCCGCTGCCGCAATGCTATCAGTTTCGCTTTCCTCACCTAACTCTCACCATGCGGTATTGATCTTCGCTATGCCGATTATGGCGTTGTTACTCGCGATCGAGTCTCGACGATATAGGTTTTTCGACGTCTATCGAAATCGTATTCGGACGTTAGAACGCAACTACTATGCTCCGTTGTTTTCTGTGGATGTTGAGGCGGAGGAAGCTGATTGGAAAACCAGGTTGAGTGAGGATCTTCGACGGCCAGCTTTCTCGGTTAGTATGTCGCAGGCGATATCCCGACGACTGCGCCGAACTTATTGTTGGATTTTTTTAATACTGCTGGCTGCTTGGCTTCTAAAGACGTTAATGGTGTTGCAATTTGAGACTAGTCAACATCGCGTGGTAGCTTCATTCGAAGCTTGGTTGGCTGAACTAGCAATTGGCCCCCTCAACGGCGGCTTTACTCTCTTGGGAGTAACGACTTTCTATACTTGGATTGCTTATGCCACCTTGAGTAATCGGCAGATTGCAGGCGAACTCTCTATCGGGGACGTTCATGTTTAAAATATGGTTCAGTGTGCGGATTGAAGTGGACCGCTAAGCTAGTCGCATTCGATTTTGCGGTGCGGGGCAGGACGTCGGGTATCTTGTTGTATTCGGTCACAGCAATTGCGGCGCCAGCGCCAGTTCTCATCTTTATGATCTCGCTGCATGGGCAACCTCGCGGGTGGGATCAGAGCTGTTAGCGCCACTTCTAAGAAAATCCGAACTCTGACAAGGTGCGCTAAAGTGGGTAGGATCGTATACACCAATGATAAATGGTAACCGCGGTTAGACCCCGACCGCCGAATAGATGAGGTCAACAAAGAAGCTCATTAGCGTCGCCAACGCGCTTTGAGGGTGTTTCCGGCCTGCCGCTAGTGGGTGGTTGCCCCCGCGGGTCCGCGGCATCACCGGTCAATCGGCTTCTATTTCTCGGAACGATCTCGCGAAGGCGGTCAAAGGGACCGCCTGCCTAGCTTGGACTGCACGGCGCTTCTATCTGGCGTGGTGGCGAACGTCCGCTTTTTGCGCCCATTCGGGCATACCTGGCCGACAGCGGTTGACATCCATACTCGGAAGGCGATTAGTTTTGCTAATTGCTACTTTTACCCGACCATTGCACATGGCGAGTCAAAAGGAGTGGCAGCTTGGGGGAAATGTGCGTTTTTTGCCAACCGGGGCAGACATTCCGGATGAGCTGATCCGGGCCGTTACGAACGGCAGCGTGACTTTCCTCTGTGGGGCCGGTGTATCGCACCGGGCTGGACTGCCGATGTTCGGGCAATTGACGGCTGACATATACAGCCGTCTCGGGGCATCTCCTGACGACGAGTCGGCGGAAAAAAGGGCAATTGACAATCACGAGTACGATCGCGCGTTAGGATCGCTAGAGAAACGAACACGTCTGCCGAGGGCACCTTCGTTGGTTCGGGACGCCGTAACGGATTTGCTCAAGGCACCGCGAGGGTCGTTCCTGGATCACTCAGCGCTGCTAGGCTTGTCATGTGATGCTGAAGGTCGCCCGCGCCTACTCACGACGAACTTTGACACATTGTTCGAACGCGCTGGCCGTAAACTTGGCCTGTCAGGCGTCCCGAGTCAGGCTGGCATTTCAATTCCAAGAGCAGGCGGTGAACGCGACTTCGGCATTCTACATTTACATGGTCGAATAGCTGACCGTGGCCTGCGATTAGAGGCATCCGACTTGGTTCTTACCAGCGCAGATTTCGGAGATGCCTACCTTCGCACTGGATGGGCATCGCGCTATATCGAAGATCGAATGCGTCTAGGCACGCTTGTGTTGGTTGGCTATCGGGCCGAAGACGCGGCAATGCGCCTTCTACTGGAAGCGCTCGATGCAGATCGTGACCGATTCCCTGATCTTGGACGTATCTACGCGATGGAAAAAAGCACGCCGGGCTCTGCTTCGATATGGAAAGCTAAGGGCATCACAGCCATTGAGTTTGCTGACTACGACGCAATTTACGCGACGATTCGCGAGTGGGCGCGGTACAACGCAAATCCAAGAAGTTACGGCCTTGCACGCCTTACCAGTATCCTGGGTACCGGGGTAGCGGGAGCTAACTCATGACGCGAGTTGACGAAGGAATTACTGGAGCGCGAAGAACGCCTGCTGATTCGACCGAGTTCGAACGTGAACAGCTTCGCTTTTTCCTCTCGGGCGACGACTTCGCGGTGAAGCTGCATGACCTCAATCCATCGTTGGCTTGGTTGCCCGTTTTCAACGACATGAAACTCATTGAAAATGAACGGCAGTTGATTGCGTGGATCCAAAATAACTTTGGGAGCGTGGAGGCGATTCGAGAAGTGGTCGCCAATCTTGCCTTTTTCGGACCGGATACCGCGACGTTTCTCAAAACTCGCTTGGATGCACAGGCTGCAGCCTTGCCACCACTTTTGGTAAAGAGTTGGAATTTGGTGTTCCGTCACATGCGCATAGCCAAACAGGGCTTTGCGCGCGTGGAATGGTTCGACTTATTGCCGCAACTCAAGCGTGGCGAACATGACAACGTCACGTTGGAACGCCTCGCCGAGGTTCTGCGTCCGAAGCTAAGAATCACGAAACCTTTCATCTGGCGAGAGCAGCCCGAAGATAAGGTGCCAGAGAATCCGTCGGACCTAATGTCAATCAACTACGAGATTGAAGAGGGCCTTTCCTCCTCAGACGTCCTGGCTGCCTGGCCGCGAGATGCCGACGCTAATACAGATGCAAACCTGTTGCGTTACTTGAACGCCGCTCTCGTTGCCGCGCTCGCTGACGCAACGGATGTCGGAGTGGAAAGCAGCGAAGGCTACAGCACGACGGACTCGGACGTCCCATCAATAGCAAAACATTCCCAGAATGAGTACCGCTCCGGTTTTCAAGCCATTGTAAGGGTCGTCGCCGAAATCTGGAGCCGTCTCGCTCGGAAATCATCAACACCCGCAATCGCCTTTGTTGAAGAATGGCGCCACAGCGATTTCCGACTAATCCGTCGTCTCGCCCTATTTGCTGCTGCGGACAAGGTCGTTCCCGCCGCGCTGGCAGCCAAGATGCTGATTGATCTACCAATCGGCGATCTTTTTTTATCCAGCGTTGAAGTCCAGCGATTGATACCTGAGCGATGGATTGAGCTCGATGAAACGCAACAGGATGCCATTCTCGCGCGGTTGTGTGAAGGCCCTCCGCGCGGTTGGTATCGTGAGGGAACCGATGGAGATCGAGCGATAGATCACCTTCGATACGACGCGTTGTCCAACATGGTGCGCCACGACCTCCGCATCGGAGATAAAGCGTCGCGTATCCTAAGGCAAATACAGATTCGGTATCCGCAATGGATGCCTAAGCCGCCCGAGCAAGCAGGCTTTCGTGTCTGGCATGAGAGCGGCTTTCGCGATAGGGCAGCAGAACCGGACGATCTCACCAACGTGACCGATGAGAATTTGGTGGCGGAAGCACAACGGATCGTCGCAAATGCGAGCTTTATGGAAGGCAGTAAATGGGAGGGCCTTGTTTTAAAAGACCCCGACCGTGCACTGCGAGGCCTTTCCTTCGCAATGAAGCACGGCAACTGGCCGCAGGAGTTCTGGCAGCAGCTGTTGTGGTCCCGAACGCCATATTTGGATCAAGGGACCGAACCACACGTCGCAATGCTATTGGCAGATTGCCCCCTTGATGTGTTGGTGACTTTCACGTCCGCGGCGGCGGCTTGGTTAGACGAGCATGCCAAGACATTGTCCGCCGACCTTTTGTGGCCCCTGTGGGATCACTTGGCGCAAGCCGCACAGATTGAAACTCCGGAACATGCACATGAGTGACTCCTTCGGTGAAGCCATTAATTCGCCTGCCGGGCACCTGGCTGAAGTCCTGCTAAAGAGATTCCCAGAAGCAAAGGACGAACTCTCGGCGGAATTTCTGGCACGCCTCAACATCTTAGTCGATTCCACGGGGCGATTTGGCTTCCTAGCCCGCGTACGTCTTGCAGCTGCCATACCTTTTCTCTTTCAGCGCGCCCCTGGCTGGACCAAAGAGAAGTTGATTCCGATGTTCGATTGGTCGTCGTCGTCCGACGCCGCGGATGCATGGGGAGCACGCAAATATTCAAGTTGGATCGGCTCGCCGGAACTTTTCGGTCTACTCAAATCCTCGTTCCTAGCGATGTTCGAGCGGCCCGATACTCCTGGAGAAGAACTTCGCTTCTTTGCCGATTGGCTCGGCGCAATACTCTTAGCCAATGAAAAAGATCGTGCAGGATTTCCGCTGACCCCTGCGGAGGCACGCAGCGTTCTCCGACGCGCAGGCCCGAGAGCATTGACGAGCCTAGCGCACCGTTTAGCAATCGAAATGGAGGCGGCGAAATCAGAGGAAAAGGTGAAGCGCTGGCGAACGGCTGTGGCTCCTGTTTTCAAGGCGACTTGGCCACTTGACGTGGATTTGCAGACTCCCGCAACGACTTTCAAGCTCGTGCAGATACTCAGCGCTGCTGGCGACGCCTTTCCTGATGCGGCCGACTTGATCATACCATTTATTCGCCCTGAAAGGGACGAAGGCCACACAACCGTATACTCAATCGCAGGTTTTCCAAAAGAATACTACACGACATCGCCTCAGCAAGTGCTGGACCTGCTTGTAGCCGTAGTCGGAGAAGCTCCCGTCGGAAGCGTGTTTTCATTGAGTACTGCGCTAACCAGATTGCGAGACGTCGCACCGAATCTCGCAACGACACGAAAATTCCAGAATTTGTTGAACGCAGCTTCGCCCCACGTTTGACATCGAAACGCGTCACGCGCTCCGCGAGCAAGGTTCCTTTGCTTACCCGGTGCTTACCCGCTGGATCGTCCCCGAATCGAAAAATAAATTAAGTCGTTAGGGCGCACGATTTCTGAGAACATGGTCGTTTTATCGCTCGAAAGCATCGGACGGCTTTGGCGTTCTTTGGAGGTGCCGTGTGACTGATGTCATGATCAGGTGGGCGCCTAAATTGGGTTCCCTTTGGGGGCCTGAAATCCGCAAGTTTTCCTGAGCGCGACTTCAAAATTCGTGGGGCTTTATTCTTAACGGCCGATCGGTGGTGGGTCGTGCGGACGCTTTCAACCTCGCCCGCGTGGGGTCCGCAAATGGAAGCCCAGTTTTCTAGTCAAGCTTAGCGCGTGGCACATCAGCGGCACATGACTACCGATAACTTTAGTAATATCAGTGTGTTAGCTCTGTCCAAAGTCACCCTCATAACCTGAAGGTCATGCCTCTCTTAAGACGACTGCGATCGATGCCGACGTGATAGGCCCGGAAGAACGGGAGTTCTCCGCCCGGATGTGCGGTAAGGCCTTTTAGGATGTCCTTTGGACCTCAAATCCTTGAACCGGTCGCAGCCATGACTAATTTCAGCCGAATTATCGGACGTTAGTTTGGCCGAGCTATGGAGGCCCTCGTGACAAGAGTATCGCTCCTCGACGACATCACGGATCGCCAGCAGGAAAATGGGGCAATCTATTGCGATCGGTTTACCTTTGCTTTTGAACACAGCTTCCGTGACGACAGATACCTTCCCCCGAGAGCCCAGTTCGCTTGGAGACCAACCCGGCGAAATCGCTATCTCGATGGTGGCCTGTTTTTGAAGCTGGATCAGGCATGTAGTCGGCTGACGGGTCTTGATCGCTATATACCGCTTGTCATCTTCCTTGTGGTCGAAACGGGATTACGGCTGGAAGAGCTGTGTTCCGTAAAATGGGAAGATGTTTTGCTCGACAAACGTCGTTTGGACGTACCGAAGCCCCTTTGGCCGAAGGACCATGAGGCCCGGACAATTGTCCTGTCGGTTCGGGTGCGTATGTATCTCGAACAGCTCGCATCCGCGCTGAAAGCCGATGACCGGTTTGACCCGTCGTCAGTGCTTATTCCGATTACGCCGACCGCGATACGCAAAGCTTTTGAGCGGGTGGTGAGCCTGGCACAGGTCAAGATCGGCGAGTCGCTGTTCGACGCCCTGCATTCCGACGCCGAAGTACGTTTCAAGGAGGCCCGTTTGACCAAAATCGAGCGCGAGATCATGCTTGGATCGGCGTCCCGGATTTTGCCAGGGTCTCAAGAGGACCTCGTCTCTATTCAGCGCAAGCTCGATTGGAATTTCCTCGACGGCAAGACCTACGAAGAAGCCAAGGACAACCTTCCCATAGTTCCGGCGGATCAAATCATTTCCCTGAGGAAACTGATGGCCAGTTGGGGCACGCTTGAAATCCCCGAGGCAAGCCCGACCGTGATCCGCCATTTTCCCAACGTCGTGCTGCGCATCCTCGCTGCCTGACGGCGTCGCCCTTTTTAGGAATCGACGAGCACTGGCTTGGCGACAACCTCTTCTGATTGTATCATTGAGCCGATAAAACCGATTTATATCGGCAAGTTCCGATTTCACGGCAGAAAGCCGGACGGCCCTGATGGACACCACCGCAAAGGTAACGTTGACGGGCGCTCGCCCCGGGAAGAAGCGCATTGCCGTATTTCTCGATGGCACCTGGAACACGGTCAACGACAACACCAACATCTGGCGGTTGAAGTCTCTGCTCGCCGACGCCGGCTCCGATGGCGTGCCGCAGGTCGGCTACTACCAGAAAGGCGTCGGTACGACGTTCGGCAGCTACTTTCTGGGCGGCGTCCTCGGGTCCGGTCTGCAGGACGAAATCATCACCGCTTATGAGTGGCTGATCGACCATTACAGCGAAGGTGATGAGCTGTTCATTTTCGGCTTTAGCCGTGGCGCCTACACAGCCCGCAGCCTTTCGGGACTCATCTCGAAATGCGGTCTGATCACCATCGGGGCACCGCTGTCAGTCAAGCAGCTTTACGACCGCTATCGCAAGGCCGGCGTTCCCCTAACCATCCGTCAACTTCAGGATCAGCAGGCTCAAGGCAAGACCGATTTCGGTTTTGAGGAGCGGTGGATTCTCAAATACGCGCTTGCCATCGACATCGACTTTCTCGGAGTTTGGGACACGGTCGGCGCGCTCGGGCTACCGTTCGGGAACCTACCCATCCTCGGCAAGCAGGATATGCAGTTTCTGAACACCGGGCTCCGTACGTCGAACAAGTTCGCGTTCCACGCGATGGCGATCAACGAGAACCGCAAGATATTTGCGCCGACCCTCTGGACCGTCGATTATCCCAACGGCGCCCCGCCGCCGCATCACCACCGCACCCTCGATCAGGTCGAGCAAAGATGGTTCATCGGTGCGCACGCGAATGTCGGCGGCGGCTACGAAAGCGATCCGCTGCCGCAAGCGCCTCTTAGTTGGATTGTCGACCGCGCCGTGCGCCTTGGCCTGACGTTCCGTCGTACGATTGATCTCGACCCGCCGGAAAAGCCGCCGTCCCAAATTTATGACTCATGGTCCGATTTTGCGTATGGGACCTACAAACGGATCTCTCCTCGCTACTGGCGGCCAATCGGCCCGGAGCCGGCTGCGAGCTCCACAAGCGAGATGCGTGAGAACATTAACGAGACGATTGACGCCTCTGTGTTTGCCCGATGGCGCGACGATGCTGGATTTCGTCCGCCGAACCTTGCGGACTGGGCTGGTCGTCGCAAGGTCGATCTCGGCAAGCTCACCGATAGCGTTGCTGCCGATACCGCCGCGCCCATTCCGTAAAGCGTCGCCGTCCTAACCGGCACCCGCCTCGGCACGTCGGCGTTTTTCAACTGCTTTCGCCACGGTCAACGCGGCGAACTCTGGTCACCCTTTCTCATACGTTCTTCGCTCTGACCGCACAGCGGCTTCGTAAAGGCACGGTTTCACCCGCGCGCGCGGCTCGTCAGGATCGCTCGCTTCGGTCGCACAAGGCGACCTGCAGCTCCGCGCGGCTTTTGCGGTGCCTTCGACAGTCTTTGACGGTGGCGCTCTTCGCGCGGGCGATGAACCCTGGAAAAGGCCAACGTGATCGGGACCGTTGCGGCCCTAGGTATAGCGCGAGTTGCGAGCTGTTTTGCTGCGAAAAGCAAATTCTAACCACGCTTACTTTGCACCTGCGGTTCCGTTCTCTCGGCGAACGCCGAGGGCTCATGCGGCGCATGGTACGCGCGCAGAACCCCTGTCCAATACTAAAGCTGGCTTATTTATAGTAACTCGGTCACGCCCCAATAGATGGCGCAAGGTTCTTTTGATCGGGTGTTCTTCCAATTATCTGCTTGAAGAGCTTCGCCGCGCCGGTCACCTTTTCCTGGTAGTCCGCGTAGGCTGTCGGCGCCAATTTGATTGCCGCTTGCAAGTCGCCCAAAGCTGCGCCGGGCGGAAGGGCTGCCTTTCTGAACTCCGCTTCAGCGTCACGCAGCTCGGTCACCGCTGCATTTAACCGTGTGGCGTCGTTGGCGGTGACAACTTTACCCGCGATGTAGACGATCTGACTCAAGCCGAGGATTCCGAGAATATTCTGGGGGATTGTGAACGACGCAAGTTGCGCTATGCCGCCGATCAAAAGCGCGATTCCAACAGCAACCGTAAACACGAAGCTTTGAAAACGATAGACATCAAAACTCCCGTCGTTGGAAATCAGATCATAGAAACTTGGCTCAGTCTGGGCAACAACAGTTGGACTGTCGTACCAGCCTTTGTTGTAAAGCCAAGTCAGGTTGGCCGGGTCCAGGTTGTTCTTGGAGTTGTCGGTCCCCTTGGCTGCGGCAGCTCCGATTCCCGCAATACCGAGGAGCTCCAGGATTGTAGTTGATAGATCGGACAACACACCCGTGCGTAACAGGACGACGACCAGCATCGAAAACACGATCAGAGTAAAGAAGAAAACCTGGAACGCTGACAGACTTCCACGATTGTCCGAGCTGGCAGTGATACGAATTGGATTTACCGCGTGCCATCCATTTAACTTCTTCTCTGTGACATACATAAACGCGCGCGACACGAGCCAGTAGAGCGCGATCAGGACGATGACTGCGAGCGCCCAGCTCAATTCAAAAGGGCTTATGTATACTGGCGTATAGCTTACGTTGACCGGGCGTTTGCTGACACATTGATAGATGTAGAGGTTGCGCTTCGACCACCACCATCCAGAGGCGACATCTATGGGAACGTCGAGCGAAACGATCGTATCCCCAGCGGACAGCAGCCGTTTGACGACGAGATCGTCATTGGGGCTGGCCTTACGTGCCCGAACGCGTCGTAGGCTGTCGTCGTTGGGAATTTTGTTCTGATCGGTCAACAGCGCAAAATAATAGCCGTCCGAATCGTTCGTACCCTGTATCCCGAAATCGACTGTGCTCCAGGCAGGCACGAAGTTCGTATTGTAGACGATGGAGGGACTGCTCGCGGACGCGGATCGTTGGCGTAAATCTTCCCCACCCGCGCAGTCGGCCGCCGATTTTCGAGGAGTGGCGGCGTCTTTCAGTTTAGCGATTGCAGGGTCAGCGGTCGTGCCGCCCGACGCAGGCGGGCTACCCTTGGTTTGACCGCTAACGACCGGCGGAGTCGTCGATGACTGAGCGCCCGCGGGAATGGATGCGATGAGCGGCCCGCAAAGGACGATAACGAGCGTGCACCAACGTACCGGCCTTCCGAGCCGTAACCCGGACGGCAAAACAGTCGACTTGCATTGCAACAATCGGTCTCTCCATGCGCTGGGTGAATTATGAGTTGATCTCAATCCGGAATGCTACCGAAAATGGCAACACTTGAATGGCCGATGATTTGGTGGAACCAGTTCTACGACGATTATGCACAAGAAATGGACCCTTCCCGAGAGATCGGCCCCCACTGGGCGTACGTACCGTGCCGTCATCTCAGATCTGCCGGCCCGCCGAAACCGGCGTGAAATTTTCATGACTTCCATCGTGGGAGCAGACGTTCCTATCGGCGAACCGGCTATCTGCAAACATGGCGATCACCTTATTGGACGCATTCTCGACATGGCTTGCCTGAGAGCCTCCAAACTTGGGGCAAAATCATTCCGTAACTGGATTGGCATACCTCGTAATTTTCCGCTCAATGAGCCAGACCGCTAAGGAGCCACCACTTATCGAAGGGCATCCTTTGCCGCCCTAAGCTTGTCTCTAGTTCTAGTGTCTTTCGCGAGGATACCGTCAATCTCGGCCGCGACTTCTTCGGCCTTTCGGTCGCCTCTGCGAAGCGCCTGATGTTTCGATATGAACCCCGTGGGGTCTTCGCCCATTTGCAGCGAGATAATCTTTACTCCGCGGCCAACCGCATACCCCACCTCCTGCTGAGTCCAGATACTTTTGGCAAACCCTGCTGTGTGGATTGCCAGAAAAGCGTCCATCGTTCGGAGCGCATTCTCTATTTCGGATTGCCATTCTAGGGTGGGCTCAATGTCCTCGTGCGCTACGAATCCATCAATACCATAGCGGACGAGACAACTTTTAAGGCGAGTCGCCTTGTCTTTGTGAATCGCAACGTGACTGATGAACAGGCGGAAACGCTTAGGGTTTACCCAGTTTGCAGGCGGAGAAGCGGCCGTTGCGCCATACGACTGATCTTCGGGTTGATCACTGAGTTTGTAGCCCTCGAAGACGCCAAACTCTTCACGCTTGACTATGTGAGCACCTGCATGCGCAACCACGGGCCTAATTGCTTCGACTAGCTTTTCTAACTCCTCCCTTGGACGTGTTTCTCTATCAAGAGCAGCATTGACGAATTTGGCGAAATCGTTGGTACTCAGCTGAAGTGGGTTGAAACGCGCATCGTTAATGATCTCGTCGTCTGACCAATCGGAGTTGTTGACGGTATGCTGCCACATATCTCTGGCTGCGTTCGGAAACCGAGAGTCGCTAGAGGGCAGGTTTTCTAAATCGAAAATCTGTCCATAAAAGTCTGGTGCATCAACTGTACCACTCCAAACAAGACCGTTTCGAGCAACGTTACGCAGTAGTGCCTTTCGCAATTCGGTCGAGAACTCCATTTGTGCATCCGCCGATCGATGTTTTGCCAAGAAGCGCTATTCTCGGCAGCCCAAATAGATTGATGGCGGCTCATCTTGCCAGTTTGACCGCTCGGCGGGTTCGTACCGACACTTTTCAAATGGGTGGGGCCGAGCGGAAAAGCTCCACGAACATTACGGAAACGCGTTGCTACCATTTTGCTACCCAATTCGGTAGCACGGGCCGGTACGGGATATGACAGGGCAGTAGCCTTCCGGCAAATTCTGCAGACAATTCAACACAAGTTGGGACAGAACAGAACGGGGGAAGACGCCCATAACCGCATTTCGAGTGCGGTGCATTCGACCACTCTGCCACCTCTCCAGGCGCCATTTGGGGCGATTCCCGCCCGTCGGTCGGGGCGAGTTCTAGGCGAGGATGGCGGGCCAGACAAGACGAACGGAGGAAATTCCCGGGTAAGCGTGGCCTTCCCGCGGATCGTCCTTGCGTGCCGAGGGACGCTCCCGCGGAGATGTTCTCAATCCTTGTTCTTCTTTTCTTTCTTGTCGTCCTTGTCCTTCTTGTCGTCCTTATCCTTGTCCTTCCGGCGGTTGGTGAAGCGCGCGTTGCCAAGGCCGGTGCCGATGGTCAGCACGCCCCAGCGTTCGACATCCTGCATGAACGGCGCTTCGGAGAGGCCCTGCGCCACGCCGTCATTGTGCATCAGCACCGCGGTGTCGTGATCGCCGATCTGCGGGATCGCCTCGACCAGGCTCGCGGGCAGGTTGAACTTGCTGCTCTCCCAATTGCCGGGCAGGTTCTGCGCGCCTTTTTCGATTCCGCCGTCCTCGTTGATCACGCCGGGACAGGCAATGCCGATGAACGGCGCGAGCTTGAGGCCTTCCTCGTCGGCCGCCGCGATCAAATCCTTCAACATCTTCGCGAGCCGCTTCACCGCACCCTCGCGGGTTGGCTCGTCATCGGCATGGCGCCACAGTTCGGACTTCCAGACTTCCGCTTTCGACAGGTCGGGCGCCTTTTTCCAGCGGGTTTCGACCACCCCGCAGCGGATGTTGGTGCCGCCGATATCGACCGCGAGAATGCTGTCATGGGCCTGGAAAATCCACGACGGCGCCAGATGCAGGCAGCCGATCAGGCCGGCGTCATCGGGGTCAAAGCGGATCGGCACCAGATCGACTTCGAAGCCTTCCGCCTTGAGAAGAATATCTGTACGGGCGATCGCGAGTTCGCCGACCCGGCTCTGCCGGAAGCCGCCGCCGACCACGATTCGTTCGGTATCGGCCCAGGCCTTGGTCTTGAGAAACCGCTGCGTCACATGGGCCAGTTCCCGGGCGAATTCCTCGATCGCGCCATGCACAAGGGCGGCGGCGCCGACATCGTCGCCGACCAGCGCCTCGTCGAGCGCGCTCTTGCCGATGGCCTCGGCGGATTTGTCGCCAAGCGGATCGTCGCCGTTCTTCTTCAGCGGCTTGCGCAACGTGTCCAGAATCTTGCGGAACGCGCCTTTGCTGGCGCGGTCGCCGAGAAAGCCGTCATCGTCCTTTAATTCGATATTGAAGCTGTCCACGTCCACCGAGGGTAGACGGGTAGCCCCGTGCCTGCCGATGCCGGAGGTCGTCAGGGTGTCTTCAGCCATTTTTGCCCTTGCCCATGACGGAATGGGATGACAACGGCGGGGGAACCCGTTGGTTTCATGGGCGCGATGTTGCGACGAGATGTTGCGACGAAGCGGCCTGGCTGATTCGGCCAAAATGCCTCAAATCCCTCATATTTGGCCGGTTTTCGGGGTGCTTTGCCTTGACTCGGGGCTCTCACCGGCTATAAGTCCGGCCAACCCGGCGCGGGATTTTCTCGCGCTGTTTATTTTTGTGCGGTTTCGCGGGATCGCTCCCCGATTCGCGCGGAAATCGAACCCATAACGACTGAAGAAAAAGCCGGCCCGGACCTGTCCGAGGCCGGGATCGAACACGAAGGAATTAAACGATGTTCGCAGTCATCAAAACCGGCGGCCGGCAATACCGGGTCGTTCCGGATGATGTGCTCGAGATAGGCAAGATCGCCGGCGATGTCGGGACGATCGTGCAGCTTGGCGAGGTCTTGCTGGTCGGCGGTGAACAGCCGGTGCTGGGCATGCCCACGGTTGCCGGTGCTTCGGTGGCGGCCGAAGTGCTGCAGCACAAGCGCGGCCCGAAGGTGATCTCGTTCAAGAAACGCCGCCGCAAGAATTCGAAGCGCAAGCGCGGTTATCGCGACGAGATCACGGTGCTGCGCATCACCGAGATCCTGACCAACGACAACAAGCCGACCATCGGCCCGCGCCCGAAGAAGGAAAAGCCGGTCGTCGCAACACCGGATGACGGTGACGACGAGGCGCCGAAGGCGGCCAGGAAGAAAGCCCCCGCCAAGAAGCCGGCGGCCAAGAAAACGGCAAAGGCCCCGGCGAAAGCGGCTGCGAAGCCCCGCGCCAAGCCCGATGCCAAGAAGGCTCCGGCCAAGAAGGCCGCCGCCAAAGGCAAAAGTGATAAAAAGTGAAGCGTGACATAAAGTGAAATGATTCCGTCAAGGAATTGTTCTAGAGAATAGATGGAAGTTGGAGACGGGCCATGGCTCACAAAAAAGCAGGCGGTTCATCGCGTAACGGGCGTGATTCGGCGGGCAAGCGGCTCGGGATCAAGACCTATGGCGGCGAGCACGTGATTCCCGGCAACATCATTGCGCGCCAGCGCGGCACCACCTGGCATCCCGGCCTTAATGTCGGCATGGGTACCGACCATACTCTGTTCGCCAAGGTCGAAGGCCATGTCGAGTTTCGTTCCAAAGCCAACGGCCGCACTTTCGTATCGGTGGTCCCGATGACGGAAACCGCGGCCGAGTAAAACGGTGGACACCATGCGTCCGCCGGGTCCTGTTGAACCGGCGGAGCTCGAGAAGGCTCCAAGGGGAGGCGGGAAACCGGCCTCCCTTTTGTTTTGATGCGTTTGCTTTCGCACAGGAGCCCGACATGCTGCAGGACATTCCGACCCCGACATTGCACGAGGCCAGTAAGTGCGTCCTCGAGACCGAACGGCTGATGCTGCGCAGGCCGACGCTCGCGGACGTAAAAGCGATTGCGGCACTCGCCAACGACCGCCACATCGCGGAAAATACCCGCCGCCTGCCGCATCCTTATTTGCACGACCACGCCGTGGAATTCGTCCGCGCGATGGCGGACGATCCGCGCGAGACCGTGTTCCTGATCGAGAACAATCATACGCCGATCGGCATGGTCGGCGTCGACTGGCGCAAGCCCGATGCGCCGGAACTCGGCTATTGGCTCGGTGTCGACTATTGGGGCCAGGGCTTCGCCACCGAAGCGGCACGTGCGGTGATCGATTTCACGTTCGAGGAATTCGAGTTCGAGCGCCTGATCTCCGGCGCCCGGGTTGCCAATCCGGCCTCGCGCAATATCCTGGAGAAGTGCGGCTTCCAGTGGAGCGGCGTCGAATTGCATCGCTTCGAGGCGCTGGGATCGTCGACCCCGGTCGATTGCTTCCGGCTCTCGCGCAGCGTCTGGTCGTCGCTGAAGAACTGGGGCAACTCGACGCGCCGCGCGCGGTAGGCGCTTCACCCGCACACCGTCATCCTGAGGTGCGCGCTCTTGCGCGCCTCGAAGGATGGGCCGCACATTCGGAGTTCGCGTCCGTCATCCTTCGAGGCTCGCCGAAGTGGCTCGCACCTACGGGTGAACGCAATTGCGTTCATCCCGGGGATGACGTTACACCGGTGGACTGACCACCTGTTCCCCGCGCCCCAAATCCCGCTCGCGCAGGAAAATATAAAATCCCGCGCCGATGATGATGGCGCCGCCCACGATCGTCGCCGGCGACGGAACGTCGCCGAACACGAGATATCCGAACATCACCGCCCAGACGATCATCGAATACTGATACGGCACCACCAACGAGGCCGGCGCGAGCTTGAGCGAACGGTTGCCGCAGAGCAGCGCGCCGACCGAGATGCAGCCGGCCGCGGCGAACAGGCCCAGGCTGCCCAGGGTCGGCGCGACCCAGCCGACCGGCGCCAGCACGGCGCCAAAGGCAAACGTGCCGGCAAATTGCGCCGACGCCAGCACGATATCGGGCGTCGCGCGCAGCGAGCGGGTGATCAGCATCAGCACCGCGAACGCCATGCAGCCGCCGAGCGCGACCATCGCCGGCCATGTCACCGTCTGCGCCGAAGGCCGCAACGCGATCAGCACGCCGCAGAACCCGATCAGGACCGCGCTCCAGCGCCGCCAGCCGACCCGTTCGCGCAGCACGACGGCCGACAGCGCCGTGACGAAGATCGGACAGGCCAGATAGTAAGTGATCACGTCGGCGAGCGGCAGATAGACAGTGGCGAGGAAGAAAGCGGCGACCTCCAGTGTCGAGAGGATCACGCGAAACAATTGCAGCCATGGCCGTTCCAGCCGCCGAAATTCACCGCGATGGCGCCAGATCGACGGCGACAGCACGATCAGCGCCGCGGTAGCGCGTAGCAACAGCAATTGGCCGACCGAATAGGTCGCGACGATGAATTTTGCCGAGCGTATCGCCGAACGCAAACATGCACACCGACATCAGCATCAGGCCAATGCCGGCGAGCCGCGCGGAATGCGCGTCGGTATCGGTCGAGATTCTCGAAAGCAGGCTCATATCCGGCAGCGCATCGTGTTATGGGTCATGGCCGGACATAGTCGTCTGAAGGACGGCGTCGCTTCCGCTTGCCTATGTTCGGGCCATCCACGCGTTATATGCGGCGCTGTTTTAAAGACGTGGATGCCGGGGACAAGCCCAGGCATGACGAATTGGCAGGATTTGTAAAACCCTCAGGGAATATCAGCCATGTCCGACTTCGATCCCGCGATGCATCGCATGGTGCCGCAACAACGCTGGTTCGAGGATTTCGTGCCCGGCGAACGCTTTGTGATCCCCAGCCGCACCATGACATCGGCGGTTTTCGCAGCCTTCCAGACCGCCAGCGGCGATACCCATCCGGTACATTACGACGCCGAATATTGCCGCGCCCGCGGCATGCCTGACATGCTCGCGCATGGTTTCCAGACCTTGATCCACACGGCTCCTGGAGCGGGACTGTTTCCCTATCTGGTGGAGGAATCGCTGGTCGGGTTTCTCGAACAGTCGAGCCGGTTCTTGAAGCCGGTGTTTGCCGGCGACACCATCTACCCCGCGCTCGAAGTGACCGAGCTTGTGCCCGGCCGCACCACCGGCGTGGTGGTCCTGCGCAGCACTGTGTTCAATCAGCGACGCGAACTGGTTTTGGAGGGATCGCAGAAATTCCTCATTCGCAGGCGGGCCGCCCAACCGTAATGGCGGGTAGACCGGCTACCTCACTCACTCGATCACCTCGTCGGCGCGGGCGAGGATACTGGCAGGAATGTCGAGGCCCAAAATTTTTGCCGTCTTGAGATTGATGGCGAGCTCCACTCTTGTGGATTGCTGAACCGGAAGATCGGCGGGCTTCTTGCCCGCAAGAACCTGACCGGTATAGACGCCCACCGAATGGAACTGATCGACAACACTGCCGCCGTAGCTTATCAAGCCGCCGGCGCGGGCGAAGAAACGGAATGATCCGACCGCAGCCAATGCGTTGCGCGCAGCGAGCGACGCCAGTTGTTGGCTCCTGCTACCGAAATACGCATCGGCGCCGATGATCAGAGCATCAGCGCGCAGTGCCGCCAATTCTGCGAAGGCCTTTTCGATTTCCTGTTCGTTCGCTGCACGAAGGACGTGGAGCTGAAGCCCCATCGTTTGCGCCGCCGCGCGCGCGTCATCCGATAACGGATCGGCGAGCGCGGTCGCCGGGTTGACAAGCAATCCAATCCGTCTCGCGCCGGGCATCATTTCGTGCAGAAGCTCCAGCCGCTTCTGCCCCAGTTCGAGATTGAAATTGGTAACACCGGTGATATTGCCCGAGGGCCGGTTGAGGCTGGAGACGATTCCAAACGCCACCGGGTCGCCGCCGACCGCGAAGATGATCGGAATGGTACTCGTCGCAGCCTTCGCGGCCTGTGCCGAAGGCACGCCGCCCGCCGCGACGATGGCCGCGACCTTTCGCTGAACAAGATCGGATGCCATCTCGACCAATCCGCCGTAACCGTCGCCCCAGCGGTATTCGATGGCAACATTGCGGCCCTCATCGTAGCCGGCCTCGCTCAGTCCGCGGCGGAACGCCTGCATCGGATCTGTCGTCTTGTCCGGCGCTCCGCTGCTGAGATACCCGATCACCGGCATGGTCTGCTGCGCGCGCACCGCGAGCGGCCAAGCCGCCGCGCCACCGAGAAGGGTCATGAACTGGCGGCGCTTCATGAAGTTTTCCGGATTTCGCGGGTTGTTGGCTCGAGACCGTTGCAGCCCATTAAAGTCCTAAATTATTGGACTTTATCAATACTTTCCCGGCTAAAAGGTTGCCGCATCGACGCCCCTGCCTTACCTATAGAACATGAAATTTCTCGACGAAGCAAAAGTCTACATCCGCTCCGGCGACGGCGGCAATGGCTGCGTGGCGTTTCGCCGCGAGAAGTATATCGAGTTCGGCGGCCCCAGCGGCGGCAATGGCGGCCGCGGCGGCGACGTCGTCATCGAAGCAGTCGACGGCCTGAACACGCTGATCGACTATCGCTACCAGCAGCACTTCAAGGCGCAGAAGGGCACCAACGGCATGGGCAAGGATCGCCACGGCGCCAACGGCAAGCCGGTCGTGCTGAAGGTGCCGGTCGGCACGCAGATCTTCGACGAGGATCGCGAGACCCTGATCCACGATTTCACCACGCTCGGCGAAAAATTCGTGCTGGCCGAAGGTGGCAATGGCGGCTTCGGCAACGCGCATTTCAAATCCTCCACCAACCGCGCGCCGCGCAACGCCAATCCCGGTCAGGAGGGCGAAGAACGCTGGATCTGGCTGCGGCTGAAGCTGATCGCGGATGCCGGCCTGGTCGGCCTGCCCAATGCCGGCAAGTCGACTTTCCTCTCGGTGGTCAGTGCGGCGAAACCGAAGATCGCCGACTATCCGTTCACCACGCTGCATCCGCAGCTCGGCGTGGTGAACGCCGACGGCCGTGAGTTCGTGCTGGCGGATATTCCGGGATTGATCGAAGGCGCACATGAAGGCGCCGGCCTCGGCGACCGGTTTCTCGGCCATGTCGAGCGCTGCCGCGTGTTGCTGCATCTGGTGGATGCGACCTGCGAGCATGCCGGCAAGGCCTACAAGACGGTGCGGACCGAGCTTGACGCCTACCAGGGCGACCTCGCCGGAAAAATCGAGATCGTGGCGCTGAACAAGATCGACGCGGTGACGCCGGAACAATTGAAAGCGCAAAAGGACCGCCTGAAGCGCGCCGCTAGGAAGACGCCGCTATTGATATCGGGCGTCACCGGCGAAGGCGTCAAGGACGCCTTGCGCGCGCTGGTCGCGGTGATCGGCGAAGCCCCGGTGTCGACAAAGGCCAAGGGCGCGGCGCAAGCGGAGCCGTGGCTGGCGTGAACATGACGCGCCCGAAGAATGTCATCTGGATCATGTGCGATCAATTGCGCCATGATTATCTCGGCTGCACCGGGCACAAGACGCTGAAGACCCCGAACATCGATGCGATGGCCAAACGCGGCGTGCGCTTCTCCAACGCCTATGTGCAGTCGCCGATCTGCGGCCCGTCGCGGATGTCGTTCTATACCGGCCGCTACATGCGCTCGCACGGTTCGCACTGGAACGGCTGGCCGCTGCGGGTCGGCGAGCCGACGCTCGGCGATCACCTGAAGAAGATTGGCGTGCGCAATGTGCTGGTCGGCAAGACCCATATGGCGCCGGACCTCGAAGGCATGAAGGCGCTTGGCATCGAGCCTCAATCGATCATCGGCGTGCATGTGGCGGAATGCGGCTTTGAGCCCTATGAGCGCGACGACGGCCTGCATCCATCGGGCCGCCCTCGCCCGCGCTACGATACTTACCTGCGTGAAAAGGGATTTGAGGCGGCCAATCCCTGGGAGCATTGGGCCAATTCCGGCGCCGATGCGGATGGCAGCCTGCAGAACGGCTGGCTGCTGGTTCATGCCGACAAGGCGGCGCGGATTCCGGACGAACATTCCGAGACGCCCTACATGACGCGCCGTGCGATGGACTTCATCGCGGAAGCCGAACACGACGGCCGTCCATGGTGTCTTCATTTGTCCTACATCAAGCCGCACTGGCCCTATATCGCGCCCGAACCCTACGCCAGCATGTACGGCGCAAGCGACGTGCAGCCGGCAATTCGGTCGGAGAAGGAACGCCAGGAGGCGCATCCGGTTTTTGCCGCCTATATGGACATGCGCTACTCCCGGAACATGTCACGGGACGAGGCGCGCGAAAAAGTCATCCCGGCCTATATGGGCCTGATCAAGCAGATCGACGACCAGATGGGCGTGCTGATGCGATTTCTCGAAACGCGAAGCCTGCTCGACACCACCATGATCGTGTTCACCTCGGACCATGGCGATTATCTCGGCGATCACTGGATGGGCGAGAAAGATCTGTTCCATGATCAATCCGCCAGAATCCCGCTGATCGTGATCGATCCGTCTGCTGAGGCCGACGGTACCAGAGGCACGGTCTGCGATGCACTGGTCGAGGCGATCGATCTGGCGCCGACCTTCATCGAATATTTCGGCGGCAAGCCGCCGGATCATATTCTGGAGGGACGCTCGCTGATGCCAATGCTGCACGGCGCAACGCCCGCCGGGTGGAGAAAAGCGATCTTCTCGGAATACGACTATTCGATGCAGGACGTCCGGCTGAAGCTGAACCAGCCGATCGAGCAATGCCGGCTGTTCATGGTGTACGACGGTCGCTGGAAATACATCCATGCCTCGGGTTTCCGCCCGATGCTCTATGACCTCCAGAGCGATCCGCAGGAATTAGCCGATCGCGGCGACGACCCCGCATGCGCCGATGTCATCGCGCGGCTGCAGGCAGCCTTGTTCGAGTGGGCGCTGCATCCCAAGGACCACATCACCACCAGCAATGAGAAGATCGCGGCCTACGCGGAAAACCAGCTTCAGGTCAAAGCCGGCGTGCTGATCGGTATCTGGGACGAGACCGAGCTTGCCGCGATCGAGCGGAAAATCGGGCTACGGCCGCAGTAGCGCCTGCTCAAATAACGCCCGATCAATTGTTGATCTTGTAGCCGGTCGCCTTGACGATCGGCTGCCAGAGTGCGGTGTTGGCGGCGAGTTCCTGGACAAGGCCTTGCTGCGTGGAGCCGACCGGAATCAAGCCGATCGTCCACAGCTTTTCGCGGATCTCGGGTTTGGCGATCGCAGCCGCCACCGCCGCGCTTAACTTGCCGGCAAATTCCGGTGGACTGCCGGCCGGCAGCCACATGCCGTACCAGCCGTCGGCAACCAGATCGATGCCGTTCTCCTGCAATGTCGGGACATCGGGCAGGAACGGCGAACGTTTGACGCTGGCGACGGCAAGAACCCTGAGACCGCCGGCCTGATGCTGGGCGACCACATCGGCAACCGTGGTCACCGCGAACGGCAGGTGACCGCCCATCATGTCGTTGATGATGGGCGTGGTGCCACGATAGGCCACCCGCGTTAAGGGAATGCCGAGCACCTGTTCAAGCCTCGATCCGGTGAAGTGCGGAATGGTGCCGTTGCTTGGCACGCCAAACGTCGCCTTATCCGGATGAGCCTTGAGCCAGCCGACAAATTCCTTGAAATCCCTGGCATCGACGGCGGGGCCCACGACGACGCAAAACTCGAAGCGAGCGAGCAGCGAGACCGGCACGAAATCCCGGGCGGTGTCGAAACTTGGCTGGGCCTCCACCATCGGCAGCAGATACATGGTCGGGCCGGTGGTGACGAGGATCGTTGTCCCGTCGGGACGAGAATTCTTGACGGCCGTGATGGCGATCAGTCCATCCCCGCCGGTACGATCCTCGACGATGAAATTGCGGTCGAGCGGTTCGGTGATCTGCTGCGCGAGAATCCGGCACAGCGAGTCGCCGCTGCCGCCCGCCGCGAACGGAAAGATGATCCTGGTCAATGGGCCGGATTGGGCGAACCCATCGCCCGCCTTTACGGTTAACGACAGACCGGCGCATGCCGCAATAAAATCCCGGCGATTCATTCGATGTTCCGTCCCTGGCCGATTTGGCTTGTTACACTGAATACGCCAGCTTGCACCGGCCGTCATCCTGCTGCAAAACGGTATTATTGCGAGATCACAGGGAGAAATCGATGATCGGCTATGTCACCCTGGGCACCAGGGACCTCAAGAAGGCCGCGGCCTTCTATGACAAGATCGCGGCCGAGATGGGCATCGGACGCTTCATGGAATCCGACGATTTTATCGCCTGGGGCTCGGGCGATGGCGCGGGCCTCGGGCTGACCAAGCCGTTCGACGGCAAGCCGATGTCGGTCGGCAATGGCGTCATGGTCGCTTTGGCTGCCAAGGACCGGGCCGAAGTCGATCGCATCTACAAGCTGGCGCTGTCGCTGGGCGGCACCGACGAGGGTGCTCCCGGGCCGCGTGGCGACGGCGGCTTCTATGCCGCGTATTTCAGGGATCTTGATGGCAACAAGCTCAATGCCTTCGTGATGAGTTGATATAAGTTTACCCCCTCGCAGCACACCGTCATACGTGGCGACGAAGCAATCCATTTCTTTTCTGCTTCGCGTCTGGATTGCTTCGCTTCGCTCGCAATGACGACAAAAATTGACCCGTTCACCATGGCCCGCCCTGAACTCAAAAATTTCCGCCGCATCGTCGTCAAGGTCGGCTCGTCGTTGCTGATCGATTCCGATGCCGGGGAGGTGCGGGCGTCATGGCTCGCGGCGCTTGCCGCGGACCTCGCAAAACTGCACGGCGAGGGACGCGAGTTGCTGGTCGTCTCGTCGGGTTCGATTGCGCTCGGGCGCAGCCGGTTGAAGCTGCCGCGCGGAACGTTGAAACTTGAGGAAAGCCAAGCCGCGGCAGCGGTGGGACAAATCGCGCTGGCGCGAATCTGGTCGGAAGTGCTGGGCCATCACGAGATCGGCGCCGGCCAGGTTCTCGTCACCTTGCAGGACACCGAGGAGCGCCGCCGTTATCTCAACGCGCGCTCGACCATCGCGAAGCTTCTGGAATGGCGCGCGGTGCCCGTGATCAATGAAAACGACACGGTCGCCACCAATGAAATCCGTTACGGCGACAACGATCGCCTCGCCGCCCGCGTCGCCACCATGGCGAGCGCCGATCTTTTGATCCTGCTGTCGGATATCGATGGCCTCTACGATGCGCCGCCAGGCAGCAATCCCGATGCGAAACTGGTTCCGATCGTCGAATCCGTCACGTCCGAGATCGAAGCGATGGCGGGAGCTGCGGAATCCGAACTGTCGCGCGGTGGCATGCATACCAAGATCGAGGCAGCGAAAATCGCAACCACCGCCGGCACCCATATGCTGATCGCATCCGGCAAGATCACGCATCCGCTGCAGGCGATATCGGATGGCGGGCGCTGCACCTGGTTTCTGACGCCGGCCAATCCGGTAACCGCGCGCAAGCGCTGGATCGCGGGCTCGCTGGAGCCCAAGGGCACGCTTACCATCGACGCCGGTGCGGTGAACGCGCTGCGCGCGGGCAAGAGCCTGCTGCCGGCCGGCGTCATCCGGGTTGACGGGCAATTCGCGCGCGGCGATGCCGTGGTGGTACGCGGCCCCGACACCCGCGAAGTTGGCCGCGGCCTCGTCGCCTACGACGCCGAGGACGCCGAGAAGATCAAGGGCCGCTCGTCGCCGGACGTCATGATCATCCTTGGCACCAGCGGCCGCGCGGAGATGATCCACCGCGACGATCTGGTGATCGGCCCCGGCGGCACATTCTCTTAAGGTAGGCCAATGGCCTACCGGCCGCTCATTGACCGCAATATCCGGCCCCAGCAACCGGCTGCCAAGCCTCCCGCGACCTCGCAAAACCCGGATTTTCGTGCTAGGATAAGACCTTAACTGGACTTGAAACCGATATGACCGCGCCGTTGAAGGCGATCGACGGAAACGCCGATTTGCCGACCCTGATGACCGACCTTGCCGCCCGCGCGCGCGCCGCCGCGCGGGTGCTGGCGATGGCGTCGCCCGAGCAGAAGAACCGGGCGCTCGATGCGATGGAGCGCGCCATTCGCGGCTCCGCATCTGCGATTCTCGCCGCCAACGCCGAGGATGTCGCGGAAGCCCGCGCTGGCGGCGAAAGTACAGCCTTCATCGACCGCCTGACGCTGACGCAGGCGCGCATCGAGGCGATGGCCGACGGCGTCGCGACCGTGCGCCAGATTGCCGATCCGATCGGCGTCGTGACCGAAAGCTGGCAGCGCCCGAACGGCATGACGATCGAGCGCGTGCGGGTGCCGCTCGGCGTCGTCGCGGTGATTTTCGAAAGCCGCCCCAACGTCGCCGCCGATGCCGGCGTGCTGTGCCTGAAATCCGGCAACGCCGTCATCCTGCGCGGCGGCTCGGACAGTTTTCGCTCCTGCCGCGCCATCCACGAATGCCTGGTGCAGGGGCTGCGCGAGGCCGGCCTGCCGGAGGCTTCGATCACGCTGGTGCCGACCCGTGACCGGGCGGCGGTGGGCCTGTTGCTCGGCGGATTGAACGGCGGCATTGATGTGATCGTGCCCCGCGGGGGCAAGAGTCTCGTCGCCCGCGTCGAGGCCGAAGCCCGCGTCCCGGTGTTCGCGCATCTCGAAGGCGTCAACCACGTCTATGTCGATCACGCCGCCAATCTCGAAATGGCGAAATCGATCGTGCTGAACGCCAAGATGCGCCGTCCCGGCGTCTGCGGCGCCGCCGAGACCCTGCTGGTCGATCGCGCCGGCGCAGCGGCCAATCTCAAGCCGCTTGTCGCAATGCTGCTCGACGCTGGCTGCGAAGTGCGCGGCGACGACGCCGTGCAACGGGCCGACCCGCGGGTACGGCCGGCTTCCGACCAAGACTGGGACACCGAATACGAGGACGCGATCATTGCCGCGCGGGTCGTCGACGGCGTCGACGAGGCGATCGCGCATATCCATAACCACGGCTCGCATCACACCGATGCGATCGTGACCGAGGACCAGGTCACGGCGCGCAAGTTCCTCAATGAAGTCGATTCGGCGATCGTGCTGCACAACGCATCGACCCAGTTCGCCGATGGCGGCGAATTCGGCTTCGGTGCCGAAATCGGCATCGCCACCGGCAAATTTCACGCCCGCGGTCCGGTCGGCGCCGAACAATTGACCAGTTTCAAATATCGCGTCCACGGCACCGGACAAACGCGGCCGTGAACGCCAGAGAGTCTTCAAACGCCTCTCAGTCCATCCCTTTCCATACCAGCGGCATGCGCATCGGCCTGCTCGGCGGCTCCTTTAACCCGTCCCATCACGCCCATCGCGCCATCAGCCTGTTTGCGATCAAGCGGCTGAAACTCGACCGGGTCTGGTGGCTGGTCAGCCCTGGCAATCCGCTCAAGGACAATGGGGAATTGCGCGATCTCGACCAGCGCATGGAAGCGGCGCGTGGGATGACCGCCGATCCGCGTATCGACGTCAGTTGTCTCGAATCCGTCATCGGAACGCGATACACTGTCGACACCATTCTTTATTTGCGACGCCGCGCTTGCGGCCTTCGCTTTGTCTGGATCATGGGCGCTGACAATCTTGCGCAGTTTCATCGCTGGAAGAACTGGCGGCGCATCGCTTCCGAAGTGCCGATTGCGGTGATAGATCGTCCGCCGCAAAGTTTTCGCGCGCTGGCAGCGCCCGCCGCCCAGGCGCTGGCGCGTTATCGCCTGCCCGAGAGTGAGGCCGCTGGACTGGCAGACCGGCGCGCGCCGGCCTGGGTGTTTCTGACGGGCATCAAGCTAGCGCTGTCATCGACCGGCTTGCGGAACCCCGACGGCAGCTGGAAGACAAAGAAGTGACAGTGAGAAAAGAAGTAACGGAACCGGATCACTGGAATATTGAAACCATTAACCCCACATGCGTAGTATAGCGAGCGGGCGTCGGGATTCGGCGTCCGCGATACAGTGAAAGGAATGGTCCCTGGCCACATCTGTATTGTCCAAGTCTGTTTTACCCAAGGTTGCCAAGACGTCACCTAAAACCGCGCGTAAAACATCGACCCAAGCTGCGGCCTTGAAGGCGCAACCCGACGCCGACAAGACCCTGAAACTGATCCTCTCCCGCCTCGACGATATGAAGGCGGAAGAAACGGTCACCATCGACCTTCGCGGCAAATCCGCATTTTCCGACTACATGATCGTAACCTCGGGCCGGGCCAACCGGCACGTCGGCGCGATCGCGGAAAATGTCGCCAAGGGTCTCAAGGAAACCGGAATCAAAAGCATCCACATCGAGGGCTTGCCCAATTGCGACTGGGTGCTGATCGATTCCGGCGACGTGATCGTGCATGTGTTCAGGCCCGAGGTACGCGAGTTCTACAATCTGGAAAGATTGTGGACGCAAGGACCAACGGCGGCCAAGGCGATTTGAGTCGATCCGGACTGTAGCGCCGATGTGAATCGGCCGAACGCGTGGTACCCTGCGCGCGTCGAACGACGCGCGAGTTTCGATTTGACGCGTTTTCCGCGGCCAGCCGGTTTCCACCCTCGGGTCAGGTTCGAGGGCATGCTTTGCCGGAAAATTCTTGATGCATCTCGTCGTCATCTCAATTGGCCGGCTGAAGCAGGGCCCGGAACGGGAACTGGCCGAACGCTACCGCGAGCGATTCGACGACATCGGCCGCAAGCTCGGTTTTCGCGGTCTCCAGATGCATGAAATTCCCGAAAGCCGCGCGCGTGACGCTGCGACCCGGATCGCCGAGGAGGCCGCGGCGATTTCAGCCGCGATCCCGGCGAAATCCGTCCTGGTGGCGCTCGACGAGCGCGGCGATAACATCGACAGCAGCGCTTTTGCCCGGCATCTTGGCCGCTGGCGGGATGAACAGGTCGCCGGCGCTATTTTCGCGATTGGCGGCGCGGACGGACTTTCGCCCGATTTGCGGCGCAAGGCCAAGCTGCGGATGGCGTTCGGCTCGGCGACCTGGCCGCATCAAATCGTTCGCGTGATGCTGCTGGAACAAATTTATCGGGCCGCGACCATCCTGGCTGGCCATCCCTATCACCGCGCGTAAGCTCCATCACCGAAAAGCACAGAAGGCCTTGATTCGAATTCGATGCAACCGGCGCGGAACATTGATTTGAAGCCCTGCGCCGCCCTTGGCGGCGGGTTCCGTTCGCTCCGCATTGCGCTTTTCGTTGCATCGTTGTTCGCCGGCATGAACCTGCCGCTCGCTTTCGCACAGGTCGCGGAATCGACGCCGCAGGCGATAACCCTCTCGCCCGAGGCGATCAAGCAGCGCGAGCAGGAACTCGAGGCCGCCCGGGAGCAGCAAAAAAGCGCTACGGAATTGCAGCAGAAACTCAAGACCGACATCGCCGCGATCGGTCAGGACCGCAGCAAGCTCAATGCGCAGCTGATCGACATCGCCGCGCAGGTGCGTAGCGTCGAGACCAGGATCAATGATGCCGAAGCGCGGCTGCGTCCGCTCGATAGCCGCGAGCAGCAGATTCGTAGCTCGCTCGATTCGCGCCGTTCCGAGATTGTCGAGGTGCTGGCCGCGCTGCAACGCGCCGGACGGCGCACGCCGCCGGCCTTGCTGGTGCGTCCGGAAGACGCCCTGCAATCGCTTCGCACCGCCATGCTGCTCGGGTCCGTGGTGCCCGAATTGCGCGCGCGTGCTGAAAAACTGGCAGCGGACCTCGGCGAACTGGTTGCGCTTCGCAAGACCATCGCCTCGGAGCGCGACCGGCTGGCAGTCGACCGCGACAAACTCACCAGCGACCAGACCCGGCTCGCCGCCCTGATCGACGAACGGCAGCGGAAACAGAGTGCGATCGAAAAGGACATGGAAGCGGAAGGCGCGCGCGCCCTCACCCTGTCAAAGCAGGTCGACAGCCTGCAGGGCTTGATCGCCAAAATGGAGCAGGATTTGAAGAGTGCCGCGAAAGCGGCCGCAACCGCCAACCTGCAGGGCGCCCCGGCCACCCTCAACGGCAAGCCGAATCTGGCGGCCCTGAAGGACCCGGCCCGGATGGCCCCGGCTATTGCTTTTGCGTCCGCCAAGGGTTTATTCGCAATGCCGGTTAATGGCGTCAAGATTCGCGAATTTGGCGGTTCCGACGGCGCAGGTGGCGTCGAAAAAGGCATTTCTTTGGCGACCCGGGCCGGCGCCCAGGTCACAACACCGTGTGACGGCTGGGTTGTTTACGCCGGACCGTTTCGCAGCTACGGACAACTCTTGATCCTTAATGCCGGGGGCGGGTATCATGTGCTGATCGCCGGGATGGAGCGCATTTCGGTCAGCATCGGCCAGTTTGTACTTACGGGGGAGCCGGTCGCGACCATGGGGACCACGTCCCAGGTTGCATCCATCCTTGCGGCTAACGCGAGCCAGCCCGTGCTCTATATCGAGTTCCGTAAGGACGGCACTCCCATCGATTCAGGCCCATGGTGGGCCGCAAGTGAAGGCGAAAAGGTTCGCGGATGATGCGCAAGACTTCCATAGTTCTACTCAGCGCGGCCACCGGAGCTGCGTTGATGTTGTTCGTGACCCAGCCACGTTCCGTGTTCATGGGATCGAGCGCGCGCGCCGCGACATCGGATACCTACCGCCAGCTCACCCTGTTCGGCGACGTGTTCGAACGGGTCCGCAGCGATTATGTCGAGAAGCCGGACGACAGCAAACTGATCGAATCGGCCATCAGCGGCATGCTGGCAGGCCTCGATCCGCATTCGAGTTACATGGACGCCAAGAGCTTCCGCGACATGCAGGTGCAGACCCGCGGCGAATTCGGCGGACTCGGCATCGAAGTCACGATGGAAGACGGATTGATCAAGGTGGTTTCGCCGATCGACGACACGCCGGCGTCGAAGGCCGGCATCATGGCCAACGACATCATCACCAATCTCGACGACGAGGCCGTGCAAGGCCTCACCCTCAATCAGGCGGTCGAGAAAATGCGCGGGCCGGTCAACACCAAGATCAGGCTCAAGATCATTCGCAAGGGCCAGGACAACCCGATCGACGTCACGCTGGTGCGCGACAACATCCGCGTCCGCTCGGTGCGCGCGCATGTGGAAGCCGACGATATCGCCTATATCCGCATCACCACCTTCAACGAGCAGACCACCGAAGGCCTGAAGCGGGAAATCGGCAACCTGTCAACCCAGATCGGCGACAAGCTGAAGGGCTTCATCATCGACCTGCGCAACAATCCCGGAGGATTGCTGGAGGAAGCAGTGACGGTTTCCGACACCTTCCTCGAGCGCGGTGAAATCGTCTCGACCCGCGGCCGCAATCCGGAGGAAACCCAGCGCCGCGCCGCGCATCCGGGCGACCTCACCAAGGGCAAGCCGCTGATCGTTCTGATCAACGGCGGCTCGGCATCGGCTTCCGAAATCGTCGCCGGCGCATTGCAGGACCACAAGCGTGCAACGCTGGTCGGCACGCGTTCGTTCGGCAAGGGCTCGGTGCAAACCATCATTCCGCTAGGCTCGGGCAACGGCGCGCTGCGCCTCACCACCGCGCGCTATTTCACGCCGTCGGGCAAGTCGATCCAGGCCAAGGGCATCGTTCCCGATATCGAGGTGCTGCAGGACGTGCCGGACGAGTTGAAGTCGCGGACCGACACCAAGGGCGAAGCCTCGCTGCGCGGCCATCTGAAGTCGGAAGGCGACGAGAAGACCGGTTCGCAATCCTACGTGCCGCCGGACGCCAAGGACGACAAGGCCTTGAAGATGGCGGACGACCTGCTCCACGGCGTCAAGGTCAATGCCACGGCACCCGCTACCGCCGACAAGGCGGCGATCGACAAGGCTGCCGACAAGTCCTCCGCCAAACAAGAGGCGAACTGAGGCGTCACCGGCCTGACCGGCTTTTGCACAATAGGGCGGCCTTCGGGCCGCCCTTTTTGTTGAATGGTCCAGATTGCTGGATGGTCCAGACCTGCAACCGGCGGCTCCTGGAACCCTGCTTTTCAACGCTGCGGCGGCGCCGGGCCTGCCGCGGCATTGCCCTGCCGTGGTATCGTCGGGCGCGGTTGATTCGGGAAAGCTTGATGGCAGAGACGGCCGACGATCTGAGCACGCCGCTCGGACAGGAGACGGTGCGCGTCAAGCGCCGATATCGGCTGCCGTTTACCGGAACTCAGGCGCTTGCCGTGCTGCTGGGCCTGTTTCTGGTCGCCTTCGCAGGCTTTGCCATCTTCAATGACAATCCGCTGGGCGGCGAGCCGATCGCGCGCATCGCACTGCGTGAGGCGGCCCCAGAGAGCGAAAAATCCAGCCCGGCGTCCTCGAACCCATCCGCGCCGGCAGCGAAACCAGCGCCCAGACAAACCGCGCCCGACGATCGTAAGACCGTCACCATTATCGACGGCTCGAGCGGCGCGCACCATGACGTCGTGATATCCGGTGACGCCGCGGACAAGGGCGAAGCCGTCGCCGAACCCGCGATGATGGCCGGGATCGATCCGCGCCTGCTCGAAAAATCACGCTACGGCATGATCCCGGTGGTATCGGATGGACTGAAGCCGTTCACGGTTTACGCCGCCGAAGCCGACCGCGCCAAGGCGGCGAGGATGCCCACGGTCTCCATCGTGGTCGGAGGCCTCGGCGTCGGCGCCGCCAAAACCACCGACGCCATCATGAAACTGCCACCCGCGGTGACGCTGGCGTTTACGCCCTATGGTTCGGATCCCACCAGGCTGGCGGAGCGCGCGCGCGCGCAGCGCCACGAGATTCTGCTGCAGGTTCCGATGGAACCGTTCGATTATCCAGACAACGACCCGGGCCCGCAGACCTTGCTCACGACGTTGAGCACCGAACAGAATCTCGACCGGCTGTACTGGCATCTCAGCCGGTTCCAGGGCTTTGCCGGGATCGCCAACTTCATGGGCACACGCTTCGTCGTCACGGACGCAGTGATGCAGCCCATTATCCGCGAAGCTGCCAAACGCGGGCTCGGTTATCTCGACGACGGGTCGGCGCCGCGCAGTGTCGCTGCCTCATTGGCGGCTGGTCAGGCGATGCCGTTCGCCAGGGCCGATTTAAACATCGATGCGGTACCGACCGCGGCGGAAATCGACCGGGCGCTGGCCACGCTTGAAAATCTGGCGAAGGAACGCGGAACCGCGGTCGGCATCGCCTCGGCGTTGCCGATTTCGATCGAGCGGGTTGGCGTCTGGATCAAGACGCTTGAAAGCCGTGGCATCATGCTTGTGCCATTGACAACGGCGATGCTGAAATCAAAATCAGGCTGAAGATCGACCGGCTGGCGCGAATTCGGACCCGCCGGGTCTCGTCCGCCTGCGTGACGGCAAGAGGCTTTGACTGGATGGCGCGCTACGAAGACCTGCCCTATCGAACATGCGTCGGCATGATGCTGATCAACGCAACAGGGCTCGTCTTCATCGGCCGCCGCGCCGGCGGCATCGAGCACGTCGACGAGTCTCACGTCTGGCAGATGCCGCAAGGAGGCGTCGACCCCGGCGAGGACACATGGTCGGCCGCCAAGCGCGAACTCTATGAGGAAACCAGCGTCCGCTCGGTCGAGAAGCTCGGCGAGGTCGCGGACTGGCTGATCTATGACATTCCACGCATCGTCGCCGGCCGCACCTGGAAGGGCCGCTATCGGGGCCAGCGGCAGAAATGGTATGCGGTTCGCTTCACCGGCGAAGACGCCGAGATCAACGTCGCCAACCCCGGCGGAGGCCATAAGGCGGAGTTCGTCAGCTGGCGCTGGGAGCCGATGAAGAATCTTCCCACCCTGATCGTGCCGTTCAAGCGCCCGGTCTATGAGCGCGTGGTGAAGGAATTTTCCAGCCTCGCGGGCAGCTAGTGGCGACGGCACTCCAGGACGCGACTGAAATCAGCGAACCCGGAAATCTCGAGATTCCGGTCTGGTCCTTTCCGACCATCCCGGAACAGCGGCTATTGAATTGATGACAGACGGCAAACCCTATCGCCCCAATGTGGGGATCGCCTTGTTCAACGTCGCGGGGCAGGTCCTGATCGGACGACGCTTTCGGGATGACGGACCGGAAATCATTCTTCCCGGCCTGGAGTGGCAGATGCCGCAGGGCGGTGTCGACGCGAATGAAAACCTGCGTGACGCAGCAATGCGCGAATTGTGGGAAGAGACCGGCGTGGTGAACGCAAGCTATCTCGGCGAAACCGACTGGCTGGTTTACGAATTTCCGCCATTCGCCGGGCCATCGTCGCACCGGCTGGCGAAATTCCGCGGCCAGCGGCAGAAATGGTTCGCGCTGCGTTTCACCGGGCAGGATGCCGAAATCGATCCGCTGACGCCGCGCAACAACCAGCCCGCGGAATTCGACCAGTGGCGGTGGGAGCGGCTCGACCGTGTCGCCGATCTCGTGGTGCCGTTCAGGCGCGAGGTATATCGGTCGGTGGCGCAGCAATTTGCAGCATTCGCGCGACGAAGCTAATGCAACGCGGTCGAATTGAGCTCGTGCTGGATGCTCTTGAAATGATCGAGCCGCTCGACCGCGCGGTCAAGTTCGGAGCCCTCGTTCTCGGCGAGCTTGGCTTCCATGCTGGAAATCTGATCGGCGAACTGGGCCCGATCGAGATCCTGCAGCGAGGTGGCGACATCGGCGAGCACGGTGAGACCCTTGTCGGACACTTCGGCAAGACCGCCGAGCACGATGATCTTCTGCTGCGTTCCGCCTGACATCACGGTGAGGATGCCCGGCCGGATTGCGGCGACCACCGGCGCATGACCGGCGAGCACGCCGAAGTCGCCCTCGACGCCGGGGACGTCAACCTGGTCGACTTCGCCGGAGAAAGCGAGTTTTTCCGGCGAGACGAGATCGAAGTGGAAGGTGGCCATGGTCGTTCCGCTTTCCATTGTCACCCGCGGGCCTGACCCGCGGGTCCATCACTCAAGACAATTTTGTCGATGGATTGCCGGGTCATCTGGCGCGGAGATGCACTTCGCGCTTCTGCCCGGCAATAACGACAGTTTCTCAGGCGGCTTCCGCAGCCAGCTTCTTGCCCTTTTCGACCGCCTCTTCGATGGTGCCGACCATGTAGAAGGCCTGCTCGGGCAGATGATCGTACTTGCCTTCGCAAAGTCCGCGGAAACCCTTGATGGTGTCGGCGAGATCGACGAACTTGCCGGGCGAGCCGGTGAAGACTTCGGCGACGAAGAACGGCTGCGACAGGAAGCGTTCGATCTTGCGGGCGCGGGCGACCGTGATCTTGTCCTCTTCGTTCAGTTCGTCCATACCGAGAATCGCGATGATGTCCTGCAGCGACTTGTATTTCTGCAGAATCTGCTGGACCATGCGCGCGGTCTGGTAATGCTCCTCGCCAACGATCAGCGGCGACAGCATGCGCGACGTCGAATCCAGCGGGTTGACCGCCGGATAGATGCCTTTCTCCGAGATCGCGCGATCGAGGTTGGTGGTTGCGTCGAGATGGGCAAACGTGGTTGCCGGCGCCGGATCGGTGTAGTCGTCGGCGGGGACGTAAATCGCCTGGATCGAGGTGATCGAGCCCTTGGTGGTGGTGGTGATGCGCTCCTGCATCGCGCCCATGTCGGTAGCAAGCGTCGGCTGATAGCCAACCGCGGAAGGGATACGCCCGAGCAGCGCGGAGACTTCCGAGCCCGCCTGCGTGAAGCGGAAGATGTTGTCGACGAAGAACAACACGTCCTGGCCCTGATCGCGGAAATGCTCGGCGACCGTGAGGCCGGTGAGGCCAACGCGGGCACGGGCGCCCGGAGGTTCGTTCATCTGGCCGTAGACCAGCGCGCATTTAGAGCCTTCGCCGCCGCCCTTCTTGTTGACGCCGGATTCGATGAACTCGTGATAGAGGTCGTTGCCTTCGCGGGTACGCTCGCCGACCCCGGCGAACACCGAATAACCGCCATGCGCCTTGGCGACGTTGTTGATCAGTTCCTGAATCAACACGGTCTTGCCGACGCCGGCGCCGCCGAACAGGCCGATCTTGCCGCCCTTGGCGTAAGGCGCCAGCAGGTCGACGACCTTGATGCCGGTGACGAGAATTTCCGATTCGGTCGACTGCTCGGTATAGGCCGGCGCCGGCTGATGGATGGCGCGGTTACCTTCGGATTTGATAGGCCCGGCTTCATCGACCGGCTCGCCGATCACATTCATGATGCGGCCAAGCGTACCCGCGCCAACCGGCACCATGATCGGGTTGCCGGTGTCGCCGACTTCCTGACCGCGGACCAGGCCTTCCGCTGTATCCATCGCGATGGTGCGCACCGTGGATTCGCCAAGATGCTGCGCGACCTCGAGCACCAGGCGGTTGCCGCCGTTCTGCGTCTCGAGCGCGTTGAGAATGGCCGGCAGATGGCCTTCAAACTGGACGTCGACGACGGCGCCGATGACTTGGGTGATGCGTCCGGTCTGGTTGGCGGGTGTAGCCATGAAACTCTCTCCTTCGAATTCTATCTCAAACGACAGTCAGTTTGACGGGAATGTTGCCCCTGGTTGCCTTCGAGTACGGGCAAACCGTATGGGCTTCTTCAACCAATTGCTGGAGCTTGTCTTTGTCCGCGCCAGGTATCGCAACCTTGAGTTCGACGGCGAGCGCAAAGCCGCCGTCCTTCTGATCCAGCGTGACCTCGCAGGTCACCCGCGCCGCCTGACCGTCGAGACCGTATTTTTTCGCAATCAGCAGGATCGCCTGGCCGTAGCAGGATGAATAACCCAGCGCGAACAGCTGCTCGGGATTGTGTCCGTCGCCGGCGCCGCCGATTTCCTTTGGTGCGGCCATCGCCAGCGCCAGCGCGCCATTGTCGAGCATCGCGCGGCCATTACGGCCACCCTTAGTGGTCGCTGATGTCACATAAGCCATGAAGCGCCTCCTGTTGACATGTCGCTATCAGAGCGCCTCGGCGCCGGAGATGATTTCAATCAGCTCCTTGGTGATCATTGCCTGGCGGGTTCGATTGTAGATCTGGGTCTGCTTGCGGATCATGTCGCCGGCGTTGCGGGTGGCGTTGTCCATCGCGCTCATCTGCGCGCCGTAGAACGAGGCATTGTTTTCCAATAGCGCGCGGAAGACCTGCACCGCGAGATTGCGCGGCAACAGACCGGTCAGGATCTCGTCCTCTTCCGGTTCATATTCGTAAGAGGTCGCAGGGCCGGCATTGGCAGGCTGAGTTTCCACGACCAGCGGAATGATCTGTTGCGCGGTCGGAACCTGCGAAACCACCGATTTGAAGCGCGAATAAAACAGCGAGCAAACGTCGAACTCGCCGGCCTCGAAGCGGGCAATGACCTTTTTGGCAATGTCTTCGGCATTGACAAAACCGAGCTGCCGCACCGAGCGCAACTCGACATTTTCCACGATTTGCTTCTCGAAGGTGCGGCGCAGCAACTCGAACCCCTTGCGGCCAACACAGAAGAATTTGACCTCTTTGCCTTGACTCATCAGCGCCAGGGCGCGCTCGCGGGCCAGCCGTACGATCGACGAATTGAACGCGCCGCAGAGGCCGCGTTCGCCGGTGCAAACCAGCAGCAGATGGACCTGATCTTTGCCGGTACCGGCCATCAGCACCGGCGCGCCGGGTGAACTCGCGGCCGCGGTCGCAATATTCGAAATCACCACGTCCATTTTCTCCGCGTAGGGCCGCGCGGCTTCGGCGGCGTTTTGCGCGCGACGCAGCCTCGAGGCCGCGACCATCTGCATGGCCTTGGTGATCTTCTGCGTCGCCTTGGTCGAGGCGATGCGGACCCGCATGTCTTTAAGTGAAGCCATTCCAGTCTAACCCACAGCACCTCGGTTGCGTCCCCTTCTCCCGCTTGCGGAGGAGGGGCGGGGTGGGAGCCAGCGCGTCTGAGAGATCAGCATCAGCCCCCACCCGACCGGCTACGCCGGTCGACCTCCCCCACAAGCGGGAGAGGCGTAGAAATCAAGCAAACGTCTTGGCGTATTCCTCGACCGCCGCCTTCAGCTTGCCGGCGGTCTCGTCGCTGAGATCGCGGCTGTCGCGGATGGTATTGAGGATGTCGATGTACTTGCCGCGCATCAGGGACAACAGGCCATCTTCGAAGGCGCGAACCTTGCTGACCGGAATGGTGTCGAGATAGCCGTTGGTGCCGGCCCAGATCACGCAAACCTGCTCTTCCATCTTCAGCGGCGAGAACTGCGGCTGCTTGAGAAGTTCGGTCAGGCGCGAACCGCGCGCCAGCAGGCGCTGCGTCGAGGCGTCGAGATCGGAGCCGAACTGCGCGAACGCCGCCATTTCGCGGTACTGCGCCAACTCGCCCTTGATCTTGCCGGCAACCTTCTTCATCGCCTTGGTCTGCGCCGACGATCCGACGCGCGACACCGACAGGCCGACGTTCAGCGCCGGACGAATGCCCTGGAAGAACAGATCGCTCTCGAGATAGATCTGGCCGTCGGTAATCGAGATCACGTTGGTCGGGATGTAGGCCGAGACGTCATTGGCCTGGGTCTCGATCACCGGCAGTGCCGTCAGCGATCCGGAGCCCTGCTCGTCGTTCAGCTTGGCGGCGCGCTCGAGCAGGCGCGAATGCAGGTAGAACACGTCGCCGGGATAGGCCTCGCGGCCCGGCGGCCGGCGCAGCAGCAGCGACATCTGGCGGTAGGCCACCGCCTGTTTCGACAGATCGTCATAGATGATGACAGCATGCATGCCGTTGTCGCGGAAGTATTCGCCCATGGTGCAGCCGGTGAACGGCGCGATGTACTGCATCGGCGCCGGATCAGACGCGGTGGCGGCGACGATGATCGAATATTCCAGCGCGCCCTGCTCTTCCAGCACCTTGACGAACTGCGCCACGGTCGAGCGCTTCTGGCCGATCGCGACATAGATGCAATACAGCTTGATCTTCTCGTCGGTCTGGGCGTTGAGCGGCTTCTGGTTGAGAATGGTATCGAGCGCGATCGCGGTCTTGCCGGTCTGGCGATCGCCGATGATCAGTTCGCGCTGGCCGCGGCCGATCGGGATCAGCGCATCGATCGCCTTGAGGCCGGTCGCCATCGGTTCGTTGACCGATTTGCGCGGAATGATGCCGGGCGCCTTGACGTCGACGCGCATCCGCTTGTCGGACTGGATCGGACCCTTGCCGTCGATCGGATTGCCGAGCGCATCGACCACGCGGCCGAGCAGGCCCTTGCCGACCGGGGTATCGACGATCGCGCCGGTGCGCTTGACGGTCTGGCCTTCCTTGATCTCGCGGTCGGCGCCGAAGATCACGATGCCGACATTGTCGGTCTCGAGGTTCAGCGCCATGCCGCGGGTGCCGTTCTCGAACTCGACCATTTCGCCGGACTGGACGTTGTCGAGGCCGTAGACACGGGCGATGCCGTCGCCGACGGACAGCACCTGTCCGACTTCGGAAACCTCGGCCTCCTGGCCGAAATTCTTGATCTGGTCCTTGAGGATCGCGGAAATTTCCGCCGCGCGGATGTCCATCAGCCTGCCTCTTTCATCGCGTTCTTGATCGAATTGAGTTTGGTGCGAAGCGAACTATCCACCATCCGGCTGCCGAGCTTGACCACAAGGCCGCCGATGATCGAAGGATCGATTTTCACGTTTAGCGCGACGTCCTTGCCCGTCACCGATTTCAGCGCGGTCTTGAGGGCGTCGAGATTCCTGTCGTTAAGCGCTTCGGCAACGGTGACGTCGGCGGTCGCCTCGCCCTTGAACCTGGCGACCAGCGCCCGGAACGCGCGGATCACATCGCCCACCGCAAACAGCCGGCGATTGGCGGTAAGAACTTTCAGGAAATTCGCTGATATGCCCGAAATGCCGGCCTTGCCGAGGACCGCCGTCAGCGCTTTCGACTGCATATCGGCGCTGAAAACCGGGCTGCGCACCAGCCGGGTCAGATCGGCGCTGTCCGCCAGCATGGCATCGAATTTATCGAGATCGGCTTTGACCGCATCGATGGATTTTTCATCACGCGCCAGTTCGAACAAGGCCGTGGCATAACGACCGGACACCCCTGAAACGGACGGATCTTCAGCAGCCACAAGCACGCTCTTTTAGCTGTCAAATTCGCAAGGGGAAAAACCGTCGCCACAATGCGGCGCCTAGCGATTCAAGCCCTTGGAATTCAATGGAACTTCGATTTTTCGACCGGCACAAAGTGTACCGGCAGCGATAAAATCGCGGCTTTGCTAACATAGCGAGAGCGCAGGTGCAACATGACGGCGACAGTTGGCGATGCCTTGTCGCACATGGCTCGACAGCGACCCTCTGGAAGCGATTTTCCAACGAATCGACGCCGCGATTGGTGCGGCGTGCGTCGAGCGGCGCCTTGGGTTTTCGGTCACCGACCGGAGGCATCGTTCCGTGCGTCGATGCATGGGCCTCATGAGCTGTCCGCAGGAACGGCCTTATCCGCAAGCCATTCCGTTGTCCGCATTACTTGCGCAAATCTTGTTGCACCGCACAATGACTTATCTAGACAGTATTATTAAGTAATAAATGGTTAAAAAATATTACTTTTAACTATTACGGAATATCTAATGATTATATTCGATCAGTAACAAGATGTTTCAGTAACTCATAAAACAATTTACTGCCCAGTTTACGCCTCATTGGGTCACCAAACGGCAACCACTCAAAACGGGACGGGGGTTCCACTTGCCACATATGTGGCAATACTATCTCAAGGGACTACGAATATGATGCAATACCAAAAGTCGACACTGGGAACTGCAACCCAGTCGCGTACGGCGCTAACCGTCCTCGCCGCAACTCTCTTGTTCGGCGGAGGCATCACCGAAGCCTCGGCCAAATCCCACCGCCATCACCATCACGCCAGCAACGCTTCCGGCGGCTCTCAGGGCGGTTCCTGGCGCGATGCCAACGCCCTTGCTCCGGCCTCCGCCGGCACCGGAGGCAGTTTCTCCGGCATGGCCTCCTATTACGGTAACGAATCCGGCAGCGAGACCGCTTCCGGCCAGCGTTTTAACCAGAACGCGATGACGTGCGCCCACCGTTCGCTGCCGTTCGGCACCAAGCTGAAGGTGACCCATGGCGACCGCAGCGTGGTTGTCACCGTCAATGACCGCGGCCCGTTCGTCCACGGCCGGGTGCTCGATCTGTCGACCGCCGCCGCCCGCGCGATCGGCTTGACCGATGCCGGCGTCGGCCGCGTCGTCGCCGAGGTCATGTGACCTCCCTGGGCGTTTGAACTCTCTTCCTTTCCCCATTCGGCAAGCGTTGCGTCCAGCAGGGCCGCGGAAACGCTTGCGCGCCGAAAACAGGCCTGCCGTCACAAAAGACGGCAGGCCGCGTTGCCTCCACTACAAAAAACTCTGCGGATCGACATCGATCTCAAGCTTGAGATTGCCCCTGGTCTTCGGACCCGCCGCGAGCCATTCGCGCAGGTATTCCGACAGGTCGACACTGCGCAGCGATTTCACCAATAGCCGGAACCGATAGCGGCCCTTGATCACCGCGAGCGGCGCTTCGGCGGGCCCGAGCACTTGTATGCGCTCATCGATCGGCGCGACCGCGGCCAGCTTGCGCGCAAAACCCTCCGCGGTCGGGCGGTCGCCAGCCGAAATAATCAGGCTCGCCAGCCGGCCGAACGGCGGATAGCCGGCGCGCTCACGGGCCTCGATCTCGCTGGCATAAAACGCCTCGCGATCGCACGCCACTAGCGCCTTCATCACCGGATGCTCGGGCTGATGGGTCTGCAGATAGCCGACGCCGCGGCCCTGGTCGCGCCCGGCGCGACCGATCACCTGATTGAGCAGTTGAAAGGTCCGCTCGGCGGCGCGCGGATCGCCGTTGCCGAGCCCCAGATCGGCATCGACCACGCCGACCAGATTCAATCGAGGGAAATTATGCCCCTTCGCCACCAATTGGGTGCCGATGATGATATCGACGCGGCCTTCCGCGATCTCGTTCAATTCACTGCGCATGGTCTCGATCGAGGTGACGAGATCGCTCGACAGCACCATGGTGCGCGCTTGCGGAAACAGCGCCGCGGCTTCCTCCTGCAGGCGCTCGACGCCGGGACCGACGGCGACCAGCGATTCCTCCGCCGCGCAATGCGGGCAGACATGCGGACGCGGCACCGAGAAGCCGCAATGATGGCAGACCAGACGCTGGCGGAAACGGTGATCTACCAGCCAGGCGTCGCAGATGGTGCAGGCAAAGCGATGCCCGCAGGTCCGGCATAGCGTCAGCGGCGCATAGCCGCGGCGATTGAGAAACAACAGCGCCTGCTCGCGCCGCTCGATTGCGACCCGGATATGCTCGGCCAAAGGCGGCGAGATGAAACGGCCCCGCACCGGGCCTTCGCGCCGCAGATCGATCGCCTCGATATGCGGCATATGCTGGCCGCCGAACCGCGACGGCAACACCACGCGCTGATAGCGCCCCTTGCGGGCATTAACCTCCGTCTCGACCGATGGCGTCGCCGAGGCCAGTACGATCGGAATCTTGGCGATATGCGCCCGCACCACCGCCATGTCGCGGGCGTGGTAGTGGACGCCCTCGTCCTGCTTGTAGGCCTGGTCGTGCTCTTCATCGACCACGATCAGCCCGAGATCGGCATAGGGCAGAAACAGCGCCGAGCGCGCACCGACCACGACGGGGGCCTCACCGGCGGCGATCGCGGCCCAGTTACGCGCCCGCGTGCGCGGGGTCAGTTCGGAATGCCATTCCAGCGGACGCACGCCGAAACGCTGCGCGAAGCGGTCGAGGAATTGCCCGGTCAGCGCGATCTCCGGCATCAGGATCAGCGATTGCCTGCCGTGGTGGATGATTTCGGCGATCGCCTCGAAATAAACTTCGGTCTTGCCCGAACCCGTCACGCCGTCGAGAAGGGCCACGTGAAAACTGCCGTTGGCCGCAAGGGCGCGCATCGCATCCACCGCGGTGCGCTGCTGACGGGAAAAATCAGGTGCGGCGAATGCCGGATCGGGCGCCGGCGGCGCCGGCGCGCGCGGCATCGGTTCGATCGTCAGCGTGCCTTCATCGACGAGGCCATCGATCGCGCCGGCACTGACGCCGGCTTCCCTGGCGGTTTCGGATTTGCCATGCAGCAGGCCATCCGACAGGATGCCGATCAGCCGCCGCCGCGCCGGCGTCATGCGTTGTGGCGGCTGGCCGATCAGACGCACGCCCATCCGTTGCCGCTCCGGCCCGAGATGCTCGCCCATCCGCAATGTCATCCGCAGCACCATGCCGCGCGCCGACAGCGTGTAGTTGGCGACCCAGTCGACGAGCGCGCGCAATTCCTTCTTCAGCGGCGGCACGTCGAGCTTTTCGCCGACATCCTTGAGACGATTGTGCAGGCGCGGATCGGGATCGGGATTTTCCGCCCACACCACCGCGATCGCCTCGCGCGGCCCCAGCGGCACGCACACCACGTCGCCCGGCTTCAACTCCATGCCGCGCGGCACCCGGTAGGAATAGGTCTGGTTGAGCGCGACCGGCACCAGCACATCGACGACACGCGCCGACGACGCGGATGAGGTGCTGGCGCGCGCGGAATGGTCCATCGGAGAATCAGTCTCAAGGGCTGGAAAGTTAGCGAACAGTAAACGAAAGAGGTGCGATATAATCCACCGGAATCATCGCAACGACAGCTATAGACTGTTCCATGGCCAGGCCGATTCCCGCCATTCAACCGATCGAACTCGCTTGCGCCGATGCCGGCATCGCGCAGGAGATGACGCGCTGGCTGTCGCACCTGCGCGCCGAGCGCAGGCTGTCGCCGAAGACGCTGGAAGCCTATGCCCGCGACCTCCGCCAGTGCCTGGCCTTTCTCGCCGAACACTGGGGCGCGCAGGTGACGCTGCCGCGATTCGCAACCCTCGAGGCCAGCGATGTCAGGGCCTTCATGGCGATGCGGCGCGCCGGCGATATCGGCAGCCGATCGCTGATGCGGACGCTGGCAGGATTGCGCTCGTTCGGACGCTTCCTCGAACAGGAAGGCGAAGGCAAGGTCGGCGCTCTTTCTGCAATACGTGCACCCAAGGTCGGCAAGAGCTTGCCAAAACCGCTGCCGATGGCGGCCGCCAAACGTTTGGCCGACGCGGACGAGCGCGCCGGCGAGACCCGCGATCCCTGGATCTGGGCGCGCGACGCCGCCGTCATGGCGCTGTTGTATGGATCGGGCCTGCGCATTTCCGAAGCGCTGGGGCTCAAGCGCCGCGACGTTCCCGCGCCGGGCGTCGGGGACGTTTTGATCGTCACCGGCAAGGGCAACAAAACCCGGATGGTACCGGTGCTGCAAAACGTGCTGACGCTGATCCAGGATTATGCGGCGATGTGCCCGCATCCGCTGCCGTCGGAGGGACCGATGTTCGTCGGCGCCCGCGGCGGGCCACTCAAGGCCCGAATTATTCAGCTCACCATGGAGCGGCTGCGCGGCGCACTGGGCCTGCCCGACAGCGCGACGCCACATGCGTTGCGGCATTCCTTCGCCACCCACCTTCTCACGCGCGGGGGCGATCTGCGCGCAATCCAAGAACTGCTAGGGCACGCCTCGCTCTCCACCACCCAGATCTATACCGGCATCGACAGCGAGCGGCTGTTCGAGGTCTACCGTTCCGCCCACCCCCGCAGTTAAGATCGCCTGCGTTCAATCTTGATAACTCTCCGCGCGTCCGCTTGCCTCTTGCGCGGACGGCGCGGTTCGGTCAATCGTGGACGCAATTTTACCGGGAGGGAATCATGAGCGAAGCTATGGAGCAGGCTGATAAGGCCAAGGAAGCTGCCGGCGAGAACCGGAAGATCGCGCTGTTGATCGCCGTGATCGCGTTGTTTCTCGCGCTGTCGGAGACGCTGGGCAAGGGCGCCCAGACCGAATCCATCAGCAAGAACGTCGAAAGCTCGAACCTGTGGGCGTTCTTCCAGGCCAAGAGCATTCGCCGCACGGTGGTGCAGACCGCGGCGGATCAGGCCAAGTCAAACCTCGGCACTGCGACCGACGATGCCACCAAGGCCGCGCTGCAGAAGCAGATCGACGAATGGCAGAAGACCGCGGCGCGCTACCGCTCGGAGCCTGAAACCGGCGAAGGCCAGGAGCAACTGTCCGAGCGCGCCAAGCACGCCGAGGAAGAGCGCGACCTGGCGCAGGCGAAATATCATCACTTCGAACTGGCTTCGGCGGCATTCCAGATCGGCATCGTGCTGGCGTCGGCAACCATCATCACCGGCATGGTCGCGCTGGCCTGGATCGCAGGCCTGCTGGCGCTGACCGGCATCGCCTTTACCGCGATCGGCCTGTTCGCGCCGCATCTGGTGCACCTGGCGCTGTAGAAACTAGGCCGGCGCGGCCTGGCAAAGCTGCAGGATCGCCTCGGCAAAGGCCTGCGGCGCTTCCTGCGGCGGATTGTGGCCGACATTTTCCAGCACGCGGCGCTGATACGACGCGGTGAAACGTTTGGCATCGCTTTCGGACGCGCGAACCGGCGCTATGCCATTCACCGTGCCATGCAGATTGATCGTGGGGACATTGATTTTGGGCTGCGCGGCCAGCCGCGCCTCGACCGGTGCGTAGCGGGGATCGCCGGCGGCGTTGCCGTATCTGTGCCGGTATGAATGAATGGCGACATCGACAAAATCCTCGTTGTCGAACGAGCTGGCGGTGCGATCGAACGTCGCGTCGTCGAAAGCCCAGGTCGGCGACCACATTTTCCACAGCAGGCGCGCTATCTCGCGACGCTTTTCGGTGAGGCCGTTGCGACCGCGTTCGGTGTTGAAATAATATTGATACCAGAACCGCGCCTCCTGTTCGGGGTCGGCCGGCTTGCGCGAATTGGGGATGTCCTGGATCGTATAACCGGCGCAGCTCACAAGGCCGGCCACCCGTTCCGGCCACAGCGCCGAAACCACGCAGGCCGCGCGGCCGCCCCAGTCATAACCGCCAAGCACGGCTTTCTGGATGCCAAGCGCATCCAGCAATTCCTTCAGGTCCTGCCCGAGGGCTGCCTGCTCGCCGGACCGCGGTGTACCCGCGGAGAGGAACCGGGTGCCACCATACCCGCGCAGCCAGGGAACGATGGTGCGAAAGCCTGCCGCGTTGACGATTCTTGCGGCTGCGTCGAACGCTCTCACGTCATAGGGAAAACCGTGCAGCAGCAGAACCGGAAGCCCCTCGGCAGGACCGCTCGCCTCATAGGCGATATCCAGCACCGGGGTTTGAATACGGGCCAACGCCACCAGCTACCGCGCTTCGTGCACGCTCTTGCGGAAGCGCTGGATCAGCCGCAGCATCCGCGACGACCAGCCGGCGCCATCGCCGCGCACCGCGTCCTTGATTCGCAACTTGACGGGATCGACCAGCGCGCTCGCCTTTGCCCGCAGTCCCATGACAAACTCGTAGAGCGTTTCGAACCAATCCATCTCAAGCAATTTATCCCGCGTCACGTCGAAGATGAAGGCCGCGACGCCAACGCCAAGGAATTTTGCGAAGATGATGGTGAGGATGGCGCTGAGCCAATATTCATGGGCCAACAGCCAGAAGCCGACCAGCTTTAGCGGAAACAGCGGAATCACCGGCACGATGAAAACGATCAGCGTCATCGCCGGCGACAGCGCGTCGACGCGTTCCGCGAGCCATTGCTTGAACGCCTGCAGCGGAATCAGCGCCACCACCCAAGCCACGATCGGCTCGAGGTGATCCCACAGCCAAGCCTCGATCAGGAAGATGACCGCGAGCAGGACCCAGAACGGTTGGAGGAGGCGGCGCATGAATCAAATATGGATTGCGCGCTTGCCGACTGCAAGCGCGGCTTCCTTGATGGCCTCCGAGCGGGTCGGATGGGCGTGGCAGGTGCGCGCCAGATCCTCGGCGGAGCCGCCAAACTCCATCAAAACCGCCGCTTCGTGGATCATTTCACCGGCTTCGCGGCCGACGATGTGCACACCAAGCACCCGATCCGTCTTCGCATCTGCGAGAATCTTCACGAATCCGTCCGTGGTCTGGTTGACTTTGGAGCGGCCATTGGCGGTGAACGGAAATTTGCCGACGGTATAGGCCACACCGGCTTGTTTCAGCTCTTCCTCGGTCTTGCCGACCGACGACACCTCGGGCGTGGTATACACGACTCCTGGGATAACGTCGTAATTCACATGCCCGGCCTGGCCTGCAAGGATTTCGGCGCAGGCGACACCTTCGTCCTCGGCCTTGTGAGCCAGCATCGGCCCCGCGATCACATCGCCGATGGCATAGACGCCCTTTACGCTGGTGGCGAAATGCGCATCGATCTGTACCCGGCCGCGATTGTCGAGCGCGACGCCGGCCTCTTTCAGTCCCAGCCCTTCGGTGTAGGGCACGCGACCGATGCACACCAGCACCACGTCAGCCTCCAGCGTCTCGGCCTTGCCGCCTGCCGCAGGTTCGATCTTTGCCGACAATATCTTGCCCGAGGTGTCGATGCCGGTGACCTTGGCGCCGAGCCGGAACGTAAAACCCTGTTTTTCCAGAATGCGCTGGAATTGCCTTGCGACCTCGCCGTCCATGCCCGGCAGGATGCGGTCGAGGAATTCCACCACGGTCACATCGGCGCCGAGCCGGTGCCACACCGAGCCGAGCTCAAGCCCGATCACGCCGGCGCCGACGATCAACAACTTCCCCGGCACCTTGTCGAGCGACAGCGCGCCGGTCGACGACACGATGCGCTTCTCGTCGATCTCGATGCCCTTCAATTTCGCAATGTCGGAGCCGGTGGCGATGACGATGTTTTTGGTCTCGACGATCTGCGTCTTGCCGTCACCGGTCACCTCGACCTTGCCGGTGCCGAGCACCTTGCCTTTGCCCCTGATGACGTCGATCTTGTTCTTCTTCATCAGGAACTCGACGCCCTTGACGTTGCCGTCGATGCCCTGCTGCTTGAAATTCATCATCGAGGGAAGATCGAGCTTCGGCGCGGAGACGCTGACGCCCATTTTGGCAAACGAATGTCCGGCTTCCTCGAACATCTCGGAGGCGTACAACAGCGCTTTCGACGGCATGCATCCGACGTTGAGGCAAGTGCCGCCGAGCGTTGCGTTCTTCTCGACCACCGCGACCTTCATGCCGAGCTGCGCCGCGCGTATCGCGCAGACATAACCGCCCGGGCCGGTGCCGATGACGACGAGATCGTAAGTGGCCATGATTGAAGTCCTGTAGCTAGGATGCGACTGGTATTACCGACCGCCCGATACATCAAGGATGGCGCTGGTCACATAGGAGGCATCATCCGATATCAGCCAGACGATGGCGTTGGCGATTTCGTCGGCGGTGCCGACGCGCTTCATCGGCACCAAGTGGCTGAGCCGGTGGGCGCGGTCGGGCTCGCCGCCGCTGGCGTGAATTTCGGTATCGATCAGCCCGGGGCGGATCGCGGCGACGCGAATGCCCTCGCCGGCAACTTCGTAGCCGAGCCCGATCGTGAAGGAATCGATCGCGCCCTTGGAGGCGGCGTAGTCGACATAGGTATTGGGCGCGCCGAGCTTGGCCGCCACCGACGACAGATTGACGATGACGCCGCCCTTGCCGCCATGGCGCGTCGACATCCGCTTTATCGCCTCGCGGGCGCACAGAATGCTGCCGGTAATGTTGACGGCCATCATGCGCTGGATGCGCTCGGCGGACATATCGTCGACCCGCGACGTGGTCCCGACGATGCCGGCATTGTTGACCAGCGCGCCGAGCGTCCCGAATGCGTCGGCCGCCTTGAACAGCGCCAGGATATCGGATTCGCTTCCGACATCGCATTTCACCGCGATGGCCTTGCCGTTTTTGGCCTCGATAACGGAGACCACGTCGTGCGCGGCGGCTTGATTGGCCACGTAGCCGACGCAGACCCGAAATCCGCGCGCCGCAGCCGCAATCGCGGTGGCGCGGCCGATGCCGCGGCTTCCGCCGGTGATGATGACAACTTTATCGGTCAAGATGTTAGCCCCCACAATCGCAACGCTCTACCGGAAACGCCGCGGCTCTGTCGCGGCGAGCGAAAAAAGCGCGTTCTCATCCGACGCGTCAGAGATCGAGCACCAGCCGTGCCGGGTCTTCGAGGCTCTCCTTGACGCGCACCAGGAACGTCACCGCTTCCTTGCCGTCGATGACGCGGTGATCATAGGACAGCGCCAGATACATCATCGGCCGTATTTCGACCTTGCCGGCGATCGCGACCGGGCGATCCTGAATCTTGTGCATGCCGAGAATCGCGGACTGCGGCGCGTTCAGGATCGGTGTCGACATCAGCGAACCATAGATGCCGCCATTGGTGATGGTGAAGGTGCCGCCCTGCATCTCGTCGATCTTGAGCTGGCCTTCACGCGCGCGGCGTCCGAAATCGGCGATGCTTTTTTCGATCTCGGCGATCGACTTGCGGTCGCTGTCGCGCACCACCGGAACCACCAGGCCCTTGTCGGTGCCGACGGCGACGCCGATGTGATAATAATTCTTGTAGATCAGGTCGGTGCCGTCGATCTCGGCATTGGCCGCAGGGATGTCCTTTAGCGCCTGCACGCAGGCCTTGGTGAAGAAGCCCATAAAGCCCAGTTTGCTGCCGTGCTTCTTCTCGAACACGTCCTTGTACTGGGCCCGCATCGCCATGATGTGGCTCATGTCGACCTCGTTGAAGGTCGTCAGCATCGCGGCGGTGTTCTGCACATCCTTGAGCCGGCGCGCGATGGTCTGGCGCAGCCGCGTCATCTTCACGCGTTCTTCCCGCGCGGCATCGTCGGCCGGCGATGGGGCGCGAACCTGTACCGCGGCGGCAGGCTGATTGACCGGCGTCGGCGCCGAAGCTGCCTTTTCGATGGCCGCAAGCATATCGCCCTTGGTGACGCGGCCATCCTTGCCGGAGCCGGCGACCGTTGAGGCATCGATTCCGCTTTCAGCGGATATCTTGCGCACCGACGGCGCCAGCGGCGCATCCGCCGGCGGCGCTTTCGGAGCGGGAGCGGGTGCTGCGGCAGCAGGAGACGACGGCGCCGGAGCAGCAGGGGCCGCAGCCTTGGCCGGCGCAGCGGGCTTGGCAGCGGCCGCACCGTCGTTGATCTGGCCAAGCAGCGCGCCGACCGCAACGGTCTCGCCATCCTTGGCCGAGATCTCGCCGAGCGTACCGGCCGAAGGCGCAGGCACCTCGATCGTCACCTTGTCGGTTTCGAGTTCCACCAACGGCTCGTCCACCGCGACGGCATCGCCGGCCTTTTTGAACCAGCGGCCGATGGTGGCCTCGGTCACGGATTCGCCGAGCGTCGGAACGCGAATTTCAGTCATTGTTTGTTTCCTCAAGAACCCTTGCGATCATAAATCTCTGTTGTCATCGCCCGCCAATGCAGGCGATCCAGTACTCCGAGACGGTCGCGGTCAAGGACAGGCGGCGCGGCGTACTGGATACCCCGCCTTCGCGGGGTATGACGAATTGTTTCTCAGTTCAGCGCCTCGTCCAGCAGCGCCTTGAGCTGGGCCAGATGCTTCGACATCAAACCGGTGGCTGTTGCAGCCGCCGCCGCGCGTCCGGCGTAACGCGGACGCTTGTTCGGTGCGTTGATCTGATTCAGCACCCATTCGAGATAGGGTTCGATGAAATGCCACGCACCCATGTTGCGCGGCTCTTCCTGGCACCAGACCAGTTCGGCATGCTTGAAGCGTCCGAGCTCCTGCACCAGCGCCTTCAGCGGCACCGGGTAAAGCTGCTCGACGCGCATGATGTAGACGTCGTCGATGCCGCGTTTTTCGCGCTCGTCGTAGATATCGTAATAGACCTTGCCCGAGCACAATACGACGCGGCGGATCTTGTCGTCCGGCACCAGCTTGATCTTTTCATCGGGCAGCATCACCGCGTCATCGTACAGCAGGCGATGGAAGGTGGTGTCGGCGCCCATTTCGTCGAGCCTTGAGACCGCGCGCTTGTGGCGCAGCAGCGACTTCGGCGTCATCAGGATCAGGGGCTTGCGGATCTCGCGATGCAATTGACGCCGCAGCACATGGAAGAAATTGGCCGGCGTGGTGGGATAGACCACCTGCATGTTGTCTTCGGCGCACATCTGCAGGAACCGCTCGAGCCGCGCCGAAGAATGTTCCGGCCCCTGCCCCTCATAGCCATGCGGCAGCATGCAGACGAGGCCGGACATGCGCAGCCATTTGCGTTCGCCCGACGAGATGAACTGGTCGAACAGCACCTGCGCGCCATTGGCGAAATCGCCGAACTGCGCTTCCCAGCAGGTCAGCGCATTCGGCTCCGCCAGCGAATAGCCGTACTCGAAGCCGAGCACGGCTTCTTCCGACAGCAGCGAGTTGATGACTTCGTAATGTCCCTGATCGCCGCCGAGATGATTAAACGGCGTGTAGCGGCTTTCGTCTTCCTGGTCGATCAGCACCGAATGGCGTTGCGAGAAGGTGCCGCGCTCAGAGTCCTGTCCGGACAGCCGGACGTGGTGGCCTTCGTGCAATAGCGTGCAGAACGCCAGCGCCTCGCCGGTCGCCCAGTCGATACCGACACCGGTCTCGATCGCCTTGGCGCGATTTTCCACGAACCGCTGCACGGTGCGGTGGACCCGAAAACCATCTGGCACCTTCGTCATCTTGCGGCCAAGATCTTTCAACTCGGCAACATCGACGCCGGTGACGCCGCGGCGCGGATCTTCTTCCTGATCGGCGGATTTGAAACCGGCCCATTTGCCGTCGAGCCAGTCGGCCTTGTTGGGTTTGTAGCCGGCGCCGGCCTCGAGTTCGGCATCGAGTCGCGCGCGCCAGTCGGCCTTGGCCTTCTCGACTTCGCCATCGGTTATCACTCCTTCGGCGATCAGCCGCCTGGAATAAATCTCGACGGTGCCGGGATGCGAAGCGATCTTCTTGTACATCACCGGCTGGGTGAACATCGGCTCGTCGCCCTCGTTGTGACCGTGGCGGCGGTAGCAGAACATATCGATCACGACCGGCTTGTGGAATTTCTGCCGGAACTCGATCGCCACCTTGGCCGCGAACACCACGGCCTCCGGATCGTCGCCATTCACATGGAAGATCGGCGCGTCGATCATCTTGGCGACGTCGGAAGGATAGGGCGAAGAGCGCGAATAGCGCGGATAGGTGGTGAACCCGATCTGGTTGTTGACGATGAAATGCAGCGAACCGCCGGTGCGGTAGCCCTTCAGGTCCGACAGGCCGAAGCATTCGGCAACCACGCCCTGACCGGCAAAGGCCGCGTCGCCATGCATCAACAGCGGCAGCACCGAGATACGCTGGTCCGGCGGATCGCCATGCTGGTCCTGCTTGGCGCGCACCTTGCCGAGCACCACCGGGTCGACGATCTCCAGATGTGACGGATTCGCGGTCAGCGACAGATGGATCTTGTTGTTGTCGAATTCCCGGTCCGACGATGCGCCCAGATGGTATTTGACGTCGCCGGAGCCCTCGACCGCGTCGGGATTGGCCGAGCCGCCCTTGAATTCGTGGAACAGCGCGCGATGCGGCTTGCCCATCACCTGCGTCAGCACGTTGAGGCGGCCGCGATGCGGCATGCCGACCACGATTTCCTTCACGCCGAGATTGCCGCCCCGCTTGATGATCTGCTCGAGCGCCGGAATCAGCGATTCGCCGCCATCGAGACCAAATCTCTTGGTACCCGTGAATTTGAGATCGCAGAATTTCTCGAAGCCTTCAGCCTCGATCAGCTTCATCAGGATCGCGCGGCGACCCTCACGGGTAAAACTGATTTCCTTGTCGGGACCCTCGATGCGCTCCTGGATCCAGCCCTTTTGCGCAGCGTTGGTGATGTGCATGAATTCGACGCCGAGCGTCTGGCAATAGGTGCGTTCGCAGATCGCGACGATTTCCCGCAAGGTCGCGTATTCCATGCCGAGCACATGATCGAGGAAAATCTTGCGGTCGAGATCGGCTTCGACGAAGCCGTAGGAACGCGGATCGAGTTCCTCGCGATCGCGCGGCGGCTCGATCCCGAGCGGATCGAGCTTGGCGTGGAAATGACCGCGCATGCGGTAGGCGCGAATCAGCATCAAGGCCCGCACCGAATCGCGTGTCGCCTGGTGGACGTCGGCCGCCGAAATCTCGGCGCCCCTGGCCTGCGCCTTGGCCGCCAGTTTGGTGCCGACGGCCTTTTCGATTTGCACCCAGTTGCCGTCGAGCGCGGAGGTCAGATCGTCGCGCGGCGTCAGCGGCCAGTTGTTCCGTCCCCAGGACGCGCCGTCGGCGTTCTTTTGAACGTCGGCCGGCGTGTCTTTCAGGCTTTTAAAAAACTCCTGCCATTCGGTGTCGACCGAGGCGGGGTCCTGCTCGTAGCGGGCATAGAGATCGTCGATGTAGGCGGCGTTTGTGCCCTGCAAAAACGAGGAGAGTGCAAATGCGGCATTCGCGTCCTGGCGAGACATGATGGCGTCCTGGTGATTTCGATCTAGCGCATGGAAGACGGCGCTGGCAGCCGATCCGGTTCCGGATCAGCGTGATAACGGGCCTTTTACCCTAAATAAGGCGAATGTTCGCGGCGAAAAGAGCCAAAGAATGAATCAATGCTTCAATTTTTCTACGAGCGTCTTTCCGAGCCTTGCCGGCGACGGCGAAACCGTAATTCCCGCCGCTTCCATTGCCGCGGCCTTGGAACCGGCATCGCCCTTGCCACCCGAGATGATCGCACCGGCATGGCCCATACGGCGGCCGGGAGGTGCCGTGACGCCGGCGATAAAGCCTACCATCGGTTTCTTGCGGCCTCGCTTGGCCTCGTCGATCAGGAACTGGGCTGCGTCTTCCTCGGCCGAACCGCCGATTTCGCCGATCATCACGATCGAAGTGGTCTTGGGATCGGCGAGAAACATCTCCAGCACGTCGATGAATTCGGTGCCCTTGACCGGATCGCCGCCGATGCCGACCGCGGTGGTCTGCCCGAGGCCTTCCCGCGTGGTCTGGAACACGGCTTCGTAAGTCAGCGTGCCCGAACGCGAGACAATGCCGACATTGCCGGGCTTGAAAATGTTCGCCGGCATGATGCCGATCTTGCATTCGCCCGCGGTCATCACCCCCGGACAGTTCGGCCCGATCAGCCGCGACTTCGATCCCGACAACGATCTTTTGACGCGCACCATGTCGAGCACCGGGATGCCTTCGGTGATGCAAACGATCAGCGGAATTTCGGCATCGATGGCTTCGCAGATCGCGTCCGCCGCGCCCGGCGGCGGCACATAGATCACGCTGGCGTCGCAGCCTGTACTGTCGCGCGCCTCAGCCACGGTGTCGAACACCGGCAGATTGAGATGGTTCGAACCGCCCTTGCCCGGCGAGGTGCCGCCGACCATTTTGGTGCCGTAGGCGATCGCGGCTTCGGAATGAAACGTGCCGTTCTTGCCGGTAAAGCCTTGGCAGATGACTTTGGTGTTTTTGTCGATCAGAACGGACATGGTTGGGTTTGCTTTCGTGGAGAAGCGGTAATGGTCAGTTGCTCCGCCGATAAACGCCGGTGAGCACGTCGGCCCACCCTTCCGCGTCGGGCGAAAACTGGATTTTCATGGTGTAGGTATTGTCGTCGACGATTTCATAGACATGGCGCGCATTGCCGCGCAGCGAGCCTCGCACCAGGATCAGCGTCTTGCCGCCGGTCCAGCCGCCGGAGGCCGGCGACGGCGGGTAATAGCCGAGCGAGTCGTGCCAGAATAATTTGTAAAGCCGGTCTTCGCGATCGTACGTGAAGACGCCATGGGTGGCGAAGCTTTCCTTGCCCTCGCGCGTCTGGCGGGTGTCCTGGATCAGATAGAAGCCGTTGAGATCGACCCGGGCGACGACATGCGAGGTGGCCGGTCCGCCTGCGGTCCAGCGCGACGGATGCACCACCTCTTCGCCGGTCCACTCGCCCGCGAACGCTGCGAGCTTGCGGTGCTCCTCAAGCGGCTTCGGCGCGGCGAGATGATCTTCGGCCATGGGCCTATCCCCCCTTCACGGCCTTGACGATCTTCTGTGCGGCATCGTCGAGATCGTCGGCGGGCAGCACGTTGAGGCCGGATTCCCGGATGATCTTCTTGCCGGCATCGACGTTGGTGCCTTCCAGCCGCACCACCAGCGGCACGGTGAGGCCGACTTCCTTCACCGCGGCGACCACGCCTTCGGCGATGATGTCGCATTTCATGATGCCGCCGAAAATGTTGATCAGGATGCCCTTCACGTTGGGATCGGCGGTGATGATCTTGAACGCCGCGGTGACCTTGGCCTTGTCGGCGCCGCCGCCGACGTCGAGGAAGTTCGCCGGCGCCATGCCATAAAGCTTGATGATATCCATGGTCGCCATGGCGAGGCCGGCGCCGTTGACCATGCAGCCGATGGTGCCATCGAGCGTGATGTAATTGAGGTCGTGTTTCGACGCCTCGATTTCCTTGGCGTCTTCCTCGGTTTCGTCGCGAAGAGCTGCGACATCCGGATGGCGGTAGATGGCGTTGTCGTCGAACGATACCTTGGCATCGAGCACGCGCAGGTCGCCCTGCCTGGTGACCACCAGCGGATTGATTTCCAGCATCGCCATGTCCTTGGCGACGAAGGCGGTATAGAGCTGCGTCACCAGCCTTTCCGCCTGCTTGGCGAGATCGCCGGAAAGTCCCAGCGCTTTCGCAACCGTGCGGCCGTGATGGCTCATGATGCCGGTGGCGGGGTCGACCGAAAAGCTCACGATCTTTTCCGGGGTTTTATGCGCGACGTCCTCGATATTGACGCCGCCTTCGGTGGAGACCACGAACGACACTTCGGAGGTTTCGCGGTTGACCAGAATCGACAGGTAGAATTCCTTGTCGATGTCGGAGCCGTCTTCGACATAGAGCCGGTTGACCTGCTTGCCGTGCGGGCCGGTCTGCACCGTCACCAATGTCGCGCCCAGCATCTGCTTGGCGAATTCATTGACCTCGGCAACCGATTTGGCGATCCGCACCCCGCCCTTGTCGCCGGCCGAAGCCTCCTTGAACTTGCCCTTGCCGCGGCCGCCCGCGTGAATCTGGCTTTTCACCACCCAGATCGGGCCACCCAGCGTTTTCGCGGCGACATCCGAATCGGAGGCGCGCAGCACCGGCACGCCCCTGGAGATCGGCACCCCGAATTCGTGCAACAGCGCCTTGGCCTGGTATTCGTGGATATTCATGTGACGGCCCCCGAAGCCCTGAACGATCGATCGACTCGACTTGGCTCACCCTTAAGCGCGATCAGCGGCCGAGCAGATCCGGCGCGATCCTCTTGCAGGCATCGACCAGACCCTGCACCGCGCCGACCGACTTGTCGAATGCCTCGCGGTCCTTGCCGGCCAGTTCGATTTCGACAATGCGCTCGACACCTTTCGATCCGATGACAACGGGCACGCCGACATACATGTCCTTCACGCCGTATTCGCCGTTGAGATAGGCCGCGCAAGGCAGCACGCGCTTCTTGTCGCGCAGATAGCTCTCGGCCATTGCGACCGCCGACGCCGCCGGCGCGTAGAATGCCGAACCGGTCTTCAGGAGATTGACGATCTCGGCGCCGCCGTTGCGGGTGCGATCGACGATTTCGTCGATCCGCCCTTGCGAGGTCCAGCCCATCTTGACCAGATCGGGCAGCGGGATGCCGGCCACCGTGGAATACCGGGTCAACGGCACCATGGTGTCGCCATGGCCGCCGAGCACGAAGGCGGTGACGTCCTCGACCGAGACGTTGAATTCGTCGGCCAGGAAATAACGGAAACGCGAGGAATCCAGCACGCCCGCCATGCCCACCACTTTCTTGTGCGGCATGCCCGAGGCCTTCTGCAGCGCCCACACCATGGCATCGAGCGGATTGGTGATGCAGATGACGAAGGCGTCGGGGGCATATTTCTTGATCCCGGCGCCGACCTGCTCCATCACCTTGAGATTGATGCTGAGGAGATCGTCGCGGCTCATGCCGGGCTTGCGCGGCACGCCGGCGGTGACGATGCAGACCTTGGCGCCGTCGAGCGCCTCATAGGAATTGGCGCCGGTAAAATTCGCGTCGAACCCGTCCACTGGGGAAGACTGCGCGATATCGAGCGATTTACCCTGCGGCACGCCCTCGGCGATGTCGAACATCACGACGTCGCCCAGTTCCTTCAGGCCGATCAGATGAGCCAGCGTTCCACCGATCTGACCGGAGCCAATCAAAGCAATTTTGTCACGCGCCATGGGAAATCTGTCCTTTGAACCCGAAGAGGAAATGGAGGATCTGCTGACTGGGTGGTTATCCCTTTCGAAGCAGCCGTTCAAGTCGCGGCGTGCTCAATTGTCGGCCAACTCCGGTGATTCCCGGGGCAGACCATTGCCGGAACGACGGCCTATGGCGCTAGGTTTCCACTAGCCCCGTGCTCGACCCGCTCGCTGCGGAATCCTTGCGGCCATGAGGCAGCGCCAGATAGGATTCCGAACTCATCTCGATCAGCCGCGACGAGGTTCGCTTGAACTCATTGGCCTCAAAACCCTCGGTCGCGCGATACAGCGACGCCGGATCGGCCTCCGCCGACGCCATCAGCTTCACGGCATTGTCATAAATCGTGTCGATCAGCGCGATGAACCGCTTGGCGGCATTGCGCTCGGCATGGTCCATCACGGGAATGCGGTCGATCAGGATGGTGTGATAGTCGTGCGCGAGTCGCAAATAGTCCGACGCAGCGAGCGGCCTGTCGCAGATATCCGCGAATGAAAACCGCGCCACGCCGTGCGCCGAACATGGCACATGCAGGACGCGGCCCTTGATCGAGATATCGCGCGGCTTGCAGGGCGCGTTGCCGGTCATCCTCGCCCACGCCTTGCCGAGCGCGGCGTCGGCGAGCGCGTCCGCCGGCACCAGCCACATTTTCACGCCGGTGAGCTTTTCCAGCCGGAAATCGGCGCGGGCATTGAGCCGCAGAACGTCCATGTGCGCCGAAATCTGCGCAATGAACGGCAGGAACAGCGCCCGGTTCAGGCCTCCCTTGTAGAGATCCTCGGGCGCGACATTGGATGTCGCTACCACCACGGTGCCAAGTTCGAACAGCTTCGAGAACAGCCGGCCCAGGATCATCGCGTCCGCGATGTCGGTGACATGAAACTCGTCGAAACATAACAGCCACGCCTGCTCGAAAATCGACGCGGCGGTGAGCGCGATCACATCGCCATCGGCCATCTCGCCGCGCGCGATATTCTGGCGAAAGCCATAAATCCGCTCATGCACCTCGGCCATGAATTCGTGGAAATGCGCGCGGCGCTTATGGGTGACCGGACTGTGCTGAAAAAACAAATCCATCAGCATGGTCTTGCCGCGTCCGACCTCGCCATGAACATAGAGTCCGCGCGGCGGCGCCTGATCCTTGTCGGCGAACAGCCGGCCCAGCAAACGTGGCTTGCGCGCCGGCTTGTAGCCCGCCAGCCGTTGCTCGAGGTCCGCCAACGCCTCGGCGGCACGCGCCTGCGCTGCATCGGCCTCGATCGCGCCGGAGGAGACGAGGGCCTGATAATGGGCGCGGAATGCGGCGGACGGGGTGGACAGCATGGCCCACCTTACGGCCCCAAGCCGACGGAAATTGCAAGCCGGGAATTGGTGCCGGGGGGTATGCACTTTCTCCCTCGCCCCGCCCTTGCGGGGAGAGGGCTGGGGTGAGGGGCTGTCGCCGCAAGCTCTTAGGCAGAGGAATACGCTGAGGCTCCCCCCTCACCCGGATTGCTTCGCAATCCGACCTCTCCCCGCAAGCGGGGCGAGGTGAAAGTTCACGCACTTAGCGCGTAGGAATCTTCGACCACATAAGGCCCGCCGCCGGTGGATGCCCTTGACGAGAACAGCACGAAGCGCTGGGCCGTGAACACCCGGGTCGGGAAATATCCGCGCACCGACAAATAGTCCGCGACATCCTGATTGGAGGCGTCGCGCAGCCGTGCCAGCGTTACATGCGGGGTGAATTTGCGGCCTTCCGGATCAAGCCCGAAGCGCTGCATCAGGCGCTCGAGCTCGGCCTGCAACTCGATCAACGGACGGCTCGGCACGATGGAGGCGACCACCGCGCGCGGCTTTTTTCCGCCGAAGCTCGACAAGCCTTGCAGGGCGACATCGAACGGTTTGCGATTGACCCGAAACAGCAGCGAGGCGATCTCATTGGCTGCGACACCGTCGATATCGCCGATGAAGCGCAGGGTGACGTGATAATTTTCCGGATCGATCCAGCGCGCGCCCGGCAGGCCACCGCGCAAATTGGAAAGCGTCTGGCCGATCTCGGCCGGAATTTCCAGTCCCGTGAACAAACGCGGCATCGCAAGACTCCCGATGCGAAGGCGCGGCCCTCGGAAAGGTCCGGCAGGTCATGCCCTGAAACAAGCCCGGCGACGAATCACCGACGGTTATTTTTAGCGTAGTTATGTGACTCTGCGAAGCATCGATGGTTCGCCAACCGTCAAGCTTCCCGAAAATCACGGCGTTAGGGTTATCGCTGCCCGTTTTTCAACTACGTTGCCCGGATATCGCGCCAAGAAATGCCTCTACCGTGGGCAGTATATTTTTCACGATCACATCGACTCCCTCCGCGGTGGGGTGCAAGCCGTCGGCCTGATTGAGTCTGGCGTCCGCAGCGACACCCTCCAGGAAAAACGGATACAGCGGCGCGCCAAACGACTTGGCGAGATCTGGATAGATTGCGTTGAAACGCGCCGAATAGTCGCTGCCATAATTCGGCGGCGCCACCATCCCGCACAACATAACCGCGATTTTGCGGGCCTTCAGCCGCGTCAAAATGTCCGTCAGCGCCGCTCGGGTAACGTTGGGATCGATGCCGCGCAGGGCGTCATTGGCGCCGAGTTCGACGATCACGGCTTCGGTTCCTTCGGGCACCGACCAGTCGAGCCGGTCGCGGCCGCCGGAACTGGTGTCGCCTGACACCCCGGCACTGATCATGTCGACCTCTATCCCTTTGATCTCCAAAGCTTTTTGTAACCGCTCCGGGAATGCCGACGACGCCGGCAGGCCGAGACCCGCGCTCAGCGAATCGCCAAGCACGACCAGCTTGATCGGCTTGGTCGCCCTGAGTGCCGGCGCCTGAGCCAAGGCGGCTCCCGCCATTGTCAGCACCATGCCCAACACGAGCATGTGCGCGAACATCCTCATCCGCCCCTCGACCCCGCCCGCGGAAGTGCCATATGACCGAGCCATGGACAGCCTCATCGAACCCTCGTCACTGACCGGCCTCGAGCCGGACACCATTGCCATCTCGAACGTCAATCTCTCGCTCGGCACCGGCGCCGCAAGGGTTCATATCCTGAAGGATATCAGCCTGCGCGTGGCATCCGGTGAAGCGATCGGTCTGATCGGCCCGTCAGGTTCGGGGAAATCCACTCTTCTGATGGTCATGGCGGGACTGGAGCGTCCCGACAGCGGAGAGGTGGTGGTCAATGGCACCGCTTTCAATGCTCTCGACGAGGACGCGCTGGCGCGCTTTCGCGGCCGTCAGGTCGGCATCGTATTCCAGTCGTTTCATCTAATCCCGACCATGACCGCGCTGGAAAATGTCGCGGTGCCGCTGGAACTCGCCGGCAGTCCCGATGCGTCGCAGCGCGCCGCACAGGAGCTGATATCGGTCGGTCTCGGCGATCGCCTGCATCACTATCCCACGCAATTGTCCGGCGGCGAGCAGCAGCGCGTCGCATTGGCCCGCGCGCTGGTGCCCGACCCTGCGATCCTGGTAGCGGACGAGCCCACCGGAAATCTCGATGAGGCCACCGGCAAGCAGATCGTCGATCTCCTGTTCACCAAGCATGCCGAGCGCGGCATGACGCTGGTGCTGGTGACTCACGACACATCGCTGGCGCAACGCTGCGATCGGGTGGTGCGGTTGCGCTCCGGCCGGATCGATGGCCAGCCTTTGGGCCGCGAAACCGCTTTATGAGCATCGCGCCCGAGCCCACCCGAAGCGGCGGCATGACATCGCTTGCCCTGCGCTATGCCTTTCGCGAATTGCGCGGCGGCCTACGCGGCTTTTATGTTTTCATCGCCTGCATCGCGCTCGGCGTGATGGCGATTGCGGGCGTCGGTTCGGTCGCGGCCAGCCTCGGCGAGGGACTGGCGCGCGAAGGCCGGACGTTGCTTGGCGGCGACGCGGCATTCTCGCTGATCCAGCGCGAAGCCAAACCCGATGAAGTGGCATTTCTTGGCGCGCGCGGAAAAGTTTCGGTCGCGACGACCTTGCGCGCCATGGTGCGCACCGCGGACGGCCAGCTCGCATTGGTCGAACTCAAGGCGGTCGATGGCGCCTACCCGATGCTCGGCGAACTCACGCTCGATCCCAAAATGCCGGTGACGGATTTGCTGGCGGAGCACGACGGCGGCTTCGGTGCGGCCGCCGATTCGACCTTGCTGGCGCGACTCGACCTCAAGATCGGCGACCGCGTCACCCTCGGCGGCGCGACATTTCAAATCCGCAGCGTGGTCGATGCCGAGCCGGACAAACTCGCCGGCGGGATCGGATTCGGTCCGCGATTCCTGATCAGCGAAGCGGGCTTGCGCGCAACCGGCCTGCTGCAACCGGGCAGCCTCGTGCGCTGGATCTATCGGGTCAGACTGCCGGACAATGCGGCCGGCGATCGCGCCACAGCGGCGCTGATCGATGACGCCCGAACGTCATTGCCGCAAGCCGGCTGGGAGATTCGCAGCCGCAGCAACGCTTCGCCGCAACTCGAGCGCACCATCAGCCGCTTCACGCAATTTCTCACGCTGGTCGGCCTTGCCGCGCTGTTGGTCGGAGGCGTCGGCGTCGCCAATGCCGTCAAAAGCCATATCGATCGCCGCCGCGACGTCATCGCCGCATTCAAGGCGCTGGGCGCCACCGGCCGCGACGTCTTTACGATTTACCTCACGCAAGTGGTCGTACTCGCCATGATGGGATCGGTGATCGGGCTGGCCGCGGGCGCCGCGCTGCCCTTCATCATCGTCGGCGCGTTCGGCAAGCTGCTGCCGTTGCCGGTGGTGCCGACGCTGCATCCGGATGAACTCGCACTGTCCCTCGTCTACGGCCTGCTGACCGCGCTCGCCTTCGGCCTGTGGCCGCTCGGCCGCGTCCATGACGTGCCGGTGGCGGCGCTGTTTCGCGAAGCCGTCACCAGCGAGTGGCATCGGCCACGCTGGCGTTATCTTGCCGTGATGGCGGTGGTGATCGCATTATTGGTCGCGGTGGTGATCGGGCTTGCCTACGACAAGCGGGTTGCCGTGACGTTCGTCGCATCCTCGGTCGTTGTATTCGCGCTGTTGCGCGGCATCGCCGCCGGCTTGATGGCGCTGGCGCGACGGCTGCCGCGCACCCGCTTCACCATGCTGCGGCTGGCGATCGCCAACATCTACCGGCCCGGCGCATTGACGCCATCGGTGGTGATGTCGCTCGGCCTGGGTTTGGCGGTGCTGGTCACGATCACCCAGATCGACGGCAATCTGCGCCGGCAATTTCTGGCCGCGCTGCCGGACCGTGCACCGTCGTTTTATTTCATCGATATCCCCGCCACCGAAGCCGACCGCTTCGGCACGTTCCTCAAACAGACCGCACCGCAATCGACCGTCGAGGACGTGCCGATGCTGCGCGGGCGGATCGTCGCAGCCCGCGGCGTCAAGGCCGAGGACCTCAAGGCTTCGACCGACTCCGAATGGGTGCTCCAGAGCGACCGCGGCCTGACCTATACCAGTGAAATTCCCAAGGGTTCCAAGCTGGTCGAAGGCCAATGGTGGCCGGCCGATTATGACGGCCCGCCGCTGGTGTCGTTTGAAAAGAAGATCGCCGATGGGCTGAAACTCAAGATCGGCGACCAGATCGTCGTCAACGTGCTCGGCCGCGATATCACGGCAACAATCGGCAATATGCGGACCGTGGACTGGCAGAGCCTCGGCATCAATTTCGTGCTGGTATTCTCGCCCAACGCCTTCAAGGGCGCGCCGCACACCCATATCGCGACGTTGACCGAGACTCATCCGGACCCCGGCGGCGATGCCCAAATCATCAGGTCGGTGGCGGACGCATTCCCGATGGTGACCAGCGTGCGGGTTCGCGAGGCGCTGGAAACCATCGGCACTGTGGTCACCAATCTGGTGCTGGCGATCCGCGGCGCCAGCGCGGTGACGTTGATTTCGGCCATTCTGGTGCTGGGTGGCGCGCTTGCCGCCGGCCACCGCCATCGGGTTTATGATGCGGTCATTCTTAAAACCCTGGGCGCCACGCGCGCGCGGCTGCTTGGCGCTTATGCGCTGGAATACCTGATGATCGGCTTTGCGACGGCTGTTTTCGGCGTGATCGCCGGTTCCGTCGCGGCCTGGCTGATCGTGACCCGGCTAATGACGCTGAGTTTCATCTGGCAGGCCGGAAGTGCGGCCGGCGTCGTAGCGGCAGCACTGGTCGTCACGGTGGGATTGGGGCTTGCGGGCACGCTGCTGGCCCTGAACCAGAAGCCCGCCACCGTGCTGCGGAATTTATAACAAATAGAAACAATCGACCCTTAAGTCTGGGAGGTGACGGTTTCGTCGCGCCGGCCGGGTGGAGCGACATTCAGCCGCGCATGGAAGCTTGCAGTGAATGTGCTAGTTTCCCACATACCAGCCTGTGGCCAGATGCCGGCTTGATGACACCGAATTAATGTCAGCAACCGACGGTATCTAGGCTAGATTTCTGAACCGGCGCCGCAAAGACGCCGGCCAACCAACGGGACATTCGACCATGTCGGACCTAGACCGTAACTATACTTCTCCTTTCGGCCGGGCCGCCGGGCGCGCTGACGCCGCGACCGTCGATGCCGGTCTGCGCACCTACATGCTGCGCATCTACAACTACATGTCGATCGGCCTTGCCATCACCGGCCTCGCCGCACTCGGCGTCTATATGGCGGCGGTAACCACCGATCCGGCAGGCGATGCCGTTCGTGTCGGCAAGATCTTCCTGACGCCGTTCGGCTACGCGATGTTCGTGAGCCCGCTGAAATGGCTGTTCATACTGGCGCCGCTCGGAATGGTGTTCGCGATCTCCGCCGGCATCAACCGGATGCAGCCTGCGACCGCCCAGATGATGTTCTGGGTGTTCTCGGCGCTGATGGGCGTTTCGCTGTCGTCGATCTTCCTGGTGTATACGCACACCTCGATCGTGCGGGTGTTCTTCATCACCGCGGCCACGTTCGGCGCGTTGAGCCTCTACGGCTACACCACCAAGCGTGACATGACGGGAATGGGTTCGTTCCTGTTCATGGGCCTGATCGGCATCATCATCGCGAGCCTGGTCAATATCTTCCTCGCCAGTTCGATGCTGCAGTTCGTAGTGTCGGTGGTCGGCGTGCTGGTGTTTGCGGGCCTGACCGCCTGGGACACCCAGCGTCTGAAGAACGATTACATCTACGGCTATGCCTCGCAGGGCGGTGATGTGGCGGAGCGTGCGGCCATTTCCGGCGCGCTGTCGCTTTACCTGAACTTCATCAACCTGTTCACGCTGCTGCTGCAACTGCTCGGCCAGCGCGACTGACCGGCTTGCCTGCTCGATAAATTCAAGCCCCGGCCGTTCGGCCGGGGCTTTTCTTTTGCGGCGGACAAAAATAGTCTCGACGTCATGTCCGCGCTCGAAATCAGGCCCGCCACCGAGGCCGACCTTCCCTTCGTCACCGAGATTTACGACCACGCGGTCCGCTATGGCACCGCGACCTTCGAGCTGATCCCACCCGATCTTGCTGAAATGACGCGGCGCTTCGGCGTGTTGATGGACGGCGGCTTTCCCTATTTCGTCGCCGAACTCGACGGCCGCGTGATCGGATACGCCTATGCGGGAGCCTACCGGCCCCGGCCGGCCTATCGCTTCACGGTGGAGAATTCGGTCTATCTCCTGCCCGCGATCCATCGGCGCGGCATCGGCCTGCAACTGCTGCAACGGTTGATCGAAGAATGCGAGACGCGCGGCTATCGCCAGATGATCGCGGTGATCGGCGATTCCGCCAATGCCGGATCGATCGGCGTCCATACCCGAACCGGATTCCAGATGATCGGGACCCATCCCAATGTCGGCTTCAAGTTCGGCCGCTGGCTCGACACCGTGATGATGCAACGCGCGCTCGGCGACGGCCGGAATACGTTGCCGGCCGACGAATGATCCCTAAACCACCGCCAGCTTGCGGTCGATCACCAGCAGCACGCGATCGAGCTCATGGCCGCGGCGCAGGATCAGCCCGGTCGCCGAGATCACGCTATAGATACCCTGCTTGCGCGCCAGCCGCGGATCTTTTTCGATGCGATAGATCGGTACTTCGGAAGCGCGGCGGAACACCGAGAACACCGCACGATCCTTCAGAAAGTCGATGGCGTAGTCCCGCCACTCGCCATCGGCGACCATGCGCCCGTACAGATTCAGGATACGATTAAGTTCGAAACGATTGAACGTTACCCGGCCTGGCAGCGGCCCCGCAGCGGCACCACGCGCCGCTGCGCGGCTCTCGCTTGGATCGGCTTCCTCCGACATCGAACTCATGGAGCGCCTCCTGTCATGTCATCTGGATGACATGATTGCGCCAACGGGGCACCACTGCAAGAGGGCGATCGGCGGGACATCCGAATTCGCGCGCGACCGATTGTCCGTGGCGCCGTTTTCAGCCGAAAACACGCCGTCACGGGATCGTTAGCGGAATCATAATACTGCCCTACTTCCGCCTAGCGCCCGCCCTGCTGGATTGCGACAAGGACGCACTGCGTTGGCCCGGTCCTTTCGATTCCGGATTCCTCAGCCCCCAGCCCCCCGGGGTCGTCGGGATCGGGCCTGTTCGCAGGAAGTTACCTTCATACTGGGCCAACGTGAGTTGGTCCTTTTTCTTTTTGGGGATGGGTTTTGGGGATGGCGGCATGCCGCTGCGCGCGCAACGCGGGACCGGACACGCGATGCAATGACCTTGTCAGTCAGGTCCACGCCACGCCAAGACGCGTGCTGCAGAACGACGTGCGTGAAATTCAGTTCAGCGACGTAAAGGCCGCACCCAGCATCGGGCCGGGCTTCTCGCGGTTGCCGTCCTGGACATAAACCACCGCGGCATCGACACCCTCGCGGGAAATATTCTCCAGTGGCACCGTCCAATTGCCGGAACTCCCGTTCCAGTCGCCGACCTTCAACAGGTTACGCACCACATTGTGGTAGGTAACTTCGCGTCCGCGATTTTCTCCGCGACCAATTGAAATAGGCACCGCTTTCGAAATCGCGCAGATCCAGACTTCACCGTGCATCACCGCGGGGCCCGTGGTGGAGGCTGCGACCGAGACATTGATCTGCTTGCCGGACAGTGTCATCGTCACCGGCACCGACATCACGCCGTCGGCTTTTTCGGTGGCGCCAATCGCACTTTCGATAGCGGCGCGATCGCTGCCGACCACATGCGCCGATCCATTGACAACGACTTGCGGGGTGTAGACCTCGCGATCGCCACGCACCTGGGAATAGGCTTTCTGACGCGCGCTGAAGCGTGCATCCGCCAACGTGTCTTTCCAGCCAAGATAATCCCAGTAATCGATCGGCATGCTCAGCGCGATCACGGCAGGATCCTTGGCCAGTTCACCGATAATCTTGTCGGCGGGCGGACAGGACGAACATCCCTGCGAGGTGAACAATTCTATCACGGCGCGGGGATCGGCATGCGCCGGACGGACAATGGCGATAACCGCGCAGACGCCAAGCGCACCTGACCATCGCGATATCGAACTATAGGCCATCATCGTTGTCATAGTTTCAAAACCGGGAAATCCCCACCGCCGCCGCCGGCTTTTTCACGGCCGTTAACACATTGTCGCGTTCGGGCACCTGCTTCGAACGCGAGAAGGCGGCCCTTCATAGGCCGCCTTCTCTTCACTCGCTACTCACTTCGCAGTGAGGCCCCGATCACAATTCGCATTACGCCGCCAGTTTGCGCAGCACGTACTGCAAAATGCCTCCGTTTCGATAGTATTCGAGCTCATCGAGCGTATCGATGCGGCACAGCAGCGAAACCCGCTGCAGCGCGCCGCTGCCGGACACGATTTCCGCCGTCAGCTTCTGACGCGGTTTGAGGTCGCCCTGCAGTCCGCGTATCGTCACCGTCTCGTCGCCCTTCAACCCGATCGACTGCCAGGATGCGCCTTCCTCGAAGGTCAGCGGCAACACGCCCATGCCGACGAGATTGGAGCGGTGGATGCGCTCGAAGCTCTGGCAGATCACGGCGCGGACACCGAGCAGCCGCGTTCCCTTCGCGGCCCAGTCACGCGACGAACCGTTGCCGTATTCGGCGCCGGCAAAAACCACCAGCGGCACTTTCTCTTGCTGATACTTCATCGCGGCGTCGTAGATCGACATCTGCTCGCCGTCGGGCCAGTGTTTTGTAAGGCCGCCTTCGGGAATGTTGCCGTCGGCGCCTTTCAGCATGAAGTTCTTGATCCGGATGTTGGCGAACGTGCCGCGCATCATGATTTCATGATTGCCGCGCCGGGTGCCGTATTGATTGAAGTCGGCCGGGCGCACCTGGTGCTCCGACAGATATCTTCCGGCAGGCGAGGTCAGCTTGATCGCGCCGGCCGGCGAGATGTGGTCGGTGGTAATCTTGTCGCCGAACATTGCCAGGATACGCGCGTCGACGACGTCGATGATCGGTTCCGGCGCTTTCTTCATGCCTTCGAAATAGGGCGGATTCTGAACGTAGGTCGAGCTCATGTTCCAGCGATAGGTCTCGCTCTCGACGGTCTTGATCTTGCGCCAGTTGGTGTCGCCCTTGAACACATCGGCGTAGCGCTTCTTGAAGATCGCCGCGGTCACGAACTTCTTCATGAAGGCGTTGATCTCCTTGGTGGTCGGCCAGATGTCCTTCAGGTAGACCGGCTTGCCGTCCTTGCCGTTGCCGATCGGCTCGGCTGCGAGATTCTTGGTCACCGACCCCGCCAGTGCGTAAGCCACCACCAGCGGCGGCGAGGCCAGGTAATTGGCCTGCACGTCCGGGCTGACGCGGCCTTCGAAGTTGCGGTTACCCGACAGCACGGCGGCGGCGATGATGCCGTTGTCGTTGATCGACTTCGAAATCTCTTCCGGCAGCGGACCGGAATTGCCGATGCAGGTGGTGCAGCCAAACCCGATCAGGTTGAAGCCGACCTTGTCGAGCTCGAGTTGCAGTCCCGAATTGGAAAGATATTCGGCAACCACCTGGCTGCCCGGCGCCAGCGAGGTCTTGACCCAGGGCTTGGCGGTCAGGCCCTTGGCGGCGGCGTTGCGCGCCAGAAGTCCTGCACCGATCAGCACGCTCGGATTGGAGGTGTTGGTGCACGAGGTGATCGCCGCGATCACCACGTCGCCATGGCCGAGATCGAAATTGCGATTCTCGACCGGATAGCGCTTCGACGCATCCTCGGCTTTCTTGTATTCGCTGGCCATCGCGGCCGCGAACCCTTCCGCCACTCCGGGCAACGCGACGCGCCCTTCGGGACGTTTCGGCCCGGCCATCGACGGCACCACGTCGGCGAGATCGAGGGTCAGCGTTTCCGTGAATACCGGATCGGGCGATTTGGCGGTGCGGAACAGGCCTTGCGCCTTGGCATAGGCAACCACCAGCGCGATGCGGTCGGATTTCCGGCCCGAGGTCTTGAGGTAATCGATGGTCTCGGCATCGACCGGGAAGAAGCCGCAGGTGGCGCCGTATTCCGGCGCCATGTTGCCGATGGTGGCCTTGTCCGCGACCGAGAGATAATCGAGCCCGGGTCCGAAAAATTCCACGAATTTTCCGACCACGCCCTGCTTGCGCAGCATCTGCGTCACCGTCAGCACGAGATCCGTCGCGGTGACGCCTTCCTTCATCTGCCCCTTGAGTTTGAAGCCGACCACTTCCGGCAGCAGCATCGACAGCGGCTGGCCGAGCATCGCGGCTTCCGCCTCGATGCCTCCGACGCCCCAGCCGAGCACGGCAAGGCCGTTGACCATGGTGGTGTGCGAGTCGGTACCCACAAGCGAATCCGGATAGGCGACCTCGAAGGTGCCGGTCTTCTTGCCGACCGTCATCTTCTCCTTGCGGATCCATACCGTCTGCGCGAGGTATTCGAGATTGACCTGATGGCAGATGCCGGTGCCGGGCGGCACCACGGCAAAATTCGAAAACGCGCTCTGGCCCCATTTGAGGAATTCGTAGCGTTCCTGATTCTGCTTGTATTCCTCGACCACGTTCTTGGCGAACGCCTTGTTGTCGCCGAAGAAATTCACGATCACGGAATGATCGATGACGAGATCGACCGGCACCAGCGGGTTGATCTTTTCGGCGTCGCCGCCGAGCGCCTGCATGGCGTTGCGCATTGCCGCCAGATCGACCACCGCCGGGACGCCGGTGAAATCCTGCATCAGCACCCGCGCCGGGCGGAATGCGATTTCATGTTCGAGCGCGCGCTTCTTCAGCCACTTCGCGACCGCGACGATGTCGTCCTTCTTGACGGTGCGGTCGTCCTCGTTGCGCAGCAGGTTTTCCAGCAGCACTTTCATGGAATAGGGGAGTTTGGAGATTCCCTTCAGACCGTTTTTCTCGGCGGTGGGCAGGCTGTAATAGACGTAGGTCTTGCCGCCGACCTTGAGGGTCTTTTGGCATTTGAAACTGTCGAGCGAGGTCATGTGAGGCAATCCCAATTTATCGTTGTACCCGGCAAGGGTATCAAAACACCGTCAGCGAGGCAGGGCTGATAGCTTGCAGCCGCGGATTGTGTGCTGCATCAAGTTCCGGCTTATAGAATCTTTCTAGAGGCACCGCCACACCGACAATCGTGCTGCAGCAATGCGGCATCCACAAATTCCATTGCGGTACCCTTAGTTTCCAAGGGGCTACGAAAGGGCGAAATGAGGCTGTCGGGATGCGGCGTCAGGTGCGTGCGGGGCGGCCGGGAGGTGTTCTCGGGCCTCGATTTCGAGGCTTCCTCGGGTGAGGCGCTGGCCGTCACCGGTGCCAATGGCGCCGGCAAAACCTCCCTGCTGCGGCTGATCGCAGGCCTGCTGACGATGGCCGGCGGATCGATCGGTCTTGAGGGCGGCGGGCTCGAGCTGACGTTGCCGGAACAGGCCCATTATCTCGGCCATCGCGACACGCTGAAACCGTCGCTGAGCCTGGTGGAAAACCTGTCGTTCTGGCGGGATTTCCTGGGCGGCGAGGTTTTGAGCGCAACAGAGGGCCTTGCCGCGGTGGGGCTCGATCATGCCGCGCATCTGCCGGCGGCATTTCTGTCGGCTGGGCAGCGGCGGCGGCTGTCGATTGCCCGGCTCTTGACGGTGCGGCGGCCGGTCTGGCTGCTGGACGAACCGGTCTCGGCGCTCGATGCCGCCGGGCAGCGGCTGTTTGCCAGCCTGATGAGCGAACACCTCGCCCGCGGCGGCCTGATCATCGCGGCGACCCATGCGCCGCTGGGAGTGCCCGCGAAAGAATTGCGGATCGGGGGTGCGGCGTGAGTGCCCTCGCAGCGCTGATCCGAAGGGACATCAAAATCGCCTGGCGCATCGGCGGCGGGGCGCTGATCGGCGTCCTGTTCTTTCTCATCGTCGTGGTGCTGACGCCGTTTGCGATTGGTCCCGAACCCGCACTGCTTGCGCGCGTCGCGCCGGCGACGTTGTGGATCGGCGCGCTGCTCGCAAGCCTGCTCGGTCTCGACCGCCTGCTTGCGGCCGATCTCGACGACGGCTCACTCGACCTGATCCTGATGGCACGCTCGCCGTTGGAACTGACCCTTGCCGCCAAGGCCGTTGCCCAATGGCTCACGACAGGTCTGCCGCTGGTGATTGTCGCGCCAGTCCTTGGAATGCTGCTCAACCTCGACCTTGCGGCAAGCCTGGCGGTGACGATCACGCTCGCCGTCGGCACGCCGGCGCTGACCTTCACCGGTCTTATTGGCGCAGCGCTTACCGTGGCGCTGCGCCGAGGCGGACTTTTGCTCGCGGTGCTGTCTTTGCCGCTCGCGGTGCCGGTTCTGGTGTTCGGTGTCGCCGCCTCAATTGACGCCATCACCGGATCGGGGGCCTTCGGCGCGTCGTTCACGATTCTTTGTGCGCTGACCCTGATGAGCTTGGTCGTCGGCCCGTTTGCCGCCGCCGCAGCACTCCGGCTCGAGGCGGAATAAGACAGATGAGCGCACCGTATTTCCCTGTCCCCCATCCGCCTTATTGCAGCCCCCCGACACCCACATTAAGACAACCCCGATGGCCCTGATCGACCTTGCCAACCCCTCGCGCTTTCTGGCTTTCGCCGGACGGGCGCTGCCGTGGCTATGGGGCGCGACCATCGTTACTTTCGCCGTGACTTGTTATCGGGTGCTCAACCTTGACCTGGCCGTTTACGAGCAGCAGCAAACCATCAAGATCATGTTCATCCACGTGCCGACGGCGTGGCTCGGCATGTTCGGCTGGGCCTCGATGAGCCTCGCCGCGCTGGGCACCCTGGTCTGGCGCCACCCGCTCGCCGACGTCGCTGCCAAGGCGACGGCGCCGATCGGTGCGGCATTCACCTTCGTCTGCTTTGTGACCGGCTGGTTGTGGGGGCGCGCAAGCTGGGCCGGCGGCGGCAATCTGCCGCTGGAATATATGGTACTGGACGCGCGACTGAGTTCAGTGCTGATGCTGCTGATTCTCTATCTCGTGGTGATCGCTCTGGTGCGTGCAATCGAGGATCCTTCGCGTGCCGCACGCGCGGCCGCCATCCTTACGCTGGTCGGAGCCATCAACCTGCCGATCATCAAACTGTCGGCGGAATGGCGCGAGGGGCAATATACCCTGCATCAGACATCGTCGGTTTTCCTGCGCGACGGGCCGAAGCTCGACACGCCGATCCTGACCACGCTGTTGATCTCCGCCCTGGCCTTCACGCTGTTGTTCGTGACGCTCCAGGTCGCCGCGATGCGGAACGAGATTCTGCGGCGGCGGGTGCGTGCCTTGCGTCTCATGCAGGCGGAGGAGCAGCGCGCATGAACCTTGGCGAGCACGCCGACTTCATCATTGCTTCCTTTGCGCTGGCGATTGCCACGATCCTGGCATTGATTGCATGGGTGACGTTCGATTTTCGCACCCAACTGCGCATCCTCGGCGAGCTGGAGCAGCGCGGCGTGACCCGGCGCTCCCGGCAACCCAACAAAACCGAACCATGAGTAATGCCCCCGGCGAAAGCTCCGGCAGCAACTGGCGCAGCGTGCTGGTGGCGCTGCCGCTGCTCGGCTTCCTGGCGCTGGCCGGGATCTTCCTGCTGCGGCTGCATGGCGACGATCCGTCGAAGATCCCCTCGGCTCTGATCGGCCGTCCCGCGCCGCAAACAGCACTGCCGGCGCTCGAAGGCCTCGTCAACAATGGCGCGCAGATACCGGGGCTCGATCCCTCCGCGTTCAAGGGCAAGGTCAGCGTCGTCAATGTCTGGGCCTCGTGGTGCGTGCCGTGTCACGACGAAGCGCCGCTGTTGACCGAGCTTGCCCGGGACAAGCGCTTGCAGCTCGTCGGCATCGACTACAAGGATGCAGCCGACAACGCCCGGCGCTTTCTCGGCCGCTATGGCAATCCATTCGGCATTGTCGGCGTCGACGGCAATGGCCGCGCCGCGATCGAGTGGGGCGTCTACGGCGTGCCGGAGACGTTCGTGGTCGGGCGCGACGGCACCATTCTCTACAAGCTGGTCGGTCCGGTCACGCCAGACAATATCGACAGCATCCTCAGAACGGAGATCGACAAGGCGCTGAAGGCGGGGACTTAAAGCCGCCTAGCCTTCCCTCACATCACCAGCCTCCGCCTCGCTGGCTTCGAGCGAGGCCGGCTCCAGATGGTAACGCTTGGTCAGCGGCATCTGCGCGATCGCAAACGCCATCGTCAGCGGGATCACGCCGAACGCCTTGAAGGCGACCCAGAAATCGGTGGACTGGGTGCGCCAGATGATCTCGTTCAGGATCGCCATCCCGAAAAAGAACAAGGCCCAGCGCAGCGTCAGGATCCGCCAGCCCTGCGGCGTCAGGTTGAACATCTGGTCGAACATGATGGCGATGAAGGAGCGTCCGAACAACAATCCGCCGCCGAGGATCGCAGCGAACAGGCCGTAGATGATGGTCGGCTTGACCTTGATGAAGGTCTCGTCGTGCAGCACCAAGGTCAGCGTGCCGAACACAATGACGATCACGCCGGTGACCAGCGCCATCAGCGGCACATGCCGGGTCACCACGTAAGACGCAATCATCGCCGCCACGATCGCCACCATGAACGCGCCGGTGGCGACGAATAGGTTGAATTTGGCGTTGGCGACGAAGAAAACAATCAGCGGACCGAGTTCGGTCGCGAGCTTGAACAAAGGATGCGGCGTGGTTTTGTCCATCATGCCCTATTCAATTCCTGCAATCGCCTGCGCGAAGTCGCGTGCGGTAAAGGGCGCAAGATCGTCGACGCCCTCGCCGACGCCGATGAAGTGCACCGGCAGCTTGTGTCTTTCGGCCAGCGCCACCAGGATGCCGCCGCGCGCGGTACCGTCGAGTTTTGTCATCACCAGCCCCGTGACACCTGCGGTACGATGAAACGCCTCGACCTGCGACAGCGCATTTTGTCCCACCGTGGCGTCGAGCACCAGCAGCACCGCATGCGGCGCCGAGGGGTCGACCTTTTTGATGACGCGAACGACCTTTTCGAGCTCGTTCATCAACTCGGCCTTGTTCTGCAATCTTCCTGCGGTGTCGATCAGGAGCACATCGAGCTTGCCCTCGCGCGCCGCGGTCAGCGCATTGAAGGCAAGGCTTGCGGAATCCGACCCTTGTGCGCCTGCAATCACCGGCGACTTGGTGCGATCGCCCCAGATCTTCAACTGCTCGATCGCCGCGGCACGAAAGGTGTCGCCGGCCGCCAGCATCACCTTGCGGCCTTCGGCGTTTAGCGTGGCCGCCAATTTACCAATGGTGGTGGTCTTGCCGGAACCGTTGACGCCGACCACCAAAATAACGAACGGCTTTTGCGCCTCGTCGATCCGCAGTGGCTTTGCCACCGGCGATAAAACCTTCTCCACTTCGGCCGCGACCACCGACTTCACGTCATCCGCCGAGATCGTCTTGTCGTAACGGCCGGCGCCGACCGCGGCGGCGATGCGCGCCGCCACCTCGGTTCCCAAATCGGCGCGCAGCAGCACGTCCTCGATATCGTCGAGCATCGCGCGGTCGAGCTTGCGCTTGGTGACGAGATCGGCCACCGCCGACCCCAGCGACCCTGAAGTGCGCTTGAGGCCACCGGACAGCCGTCGCCACCAGCTCAGTCTGGGGTTTTCGGGCGTGGTATCGTTCATGTCCGGCGTGTGTTAGCGGTTTCGCGCCATGAACGAAAGTCACAACGAACGCATCGATCTGCCGGGGCTGACCGCGGACGAAATTCAGTCCCGCGTGCTCCATCGCGACGGGCTGATGCTGGTGATTGACAAGCCCGCGGGCCTGCCGGTGCATCGCGGCCCCAAGGGCGGCGCCAATCTGGAGGCGTCGTTCGACGCATTGCGATTCGGCCTGCCGCGGCCGCCGGTTCTCGCCCACCGGCTCGACCGCGATACGTCGGGTTGCCTCGTGCTCGGACGGCATCGCAAGGCGACGGCATCGCTGGGATTGCTGTTCAAGCACGGCCGGATTTCCAAGACTTATTGGGCGGTGGTCGAAGGCGGACCGGTGGAGGACGAAGGCGCCATCGACATGCCGCTCGGGCGCCTCAACGTCGAGCGCGGCTGGTGGCAGAAGCCCGATCCGGAAGGCCAGACCGCGGTCACGAACTGGAAGGTGCTGGGACGCGGCGTCGGTCTCAGCTGGCTCGCGATGGAACCGGTCACCGGACGCACCCATCAATTGCGGGTTCACGCGGCTGCATCAGGCTGGCCGATCGTGGGCGATAATATCTACGGCACCGGTCCGCGCTTTGGCGAGCCGCGCCTGCATCTGCATTCTCGCGAGATCGTGATTCCGATTTCGAAGAACAAGGACCCGATCCGCGTGGTGGCGCCGGTGCCGGAACATTTACGCGAACGGCTGAGGGCGTGTTGGTGGAACGGCGAGTAGCCACGATGTCATCATCCGCGAAAGCGGATGATCCAGTATCCCAAAGCACTTTAGGTCAATCGCAGGCGGCGTGGCGTACTGGATCGCCCGGTCAAGCCGGGCGATGACAGTTTGAGATCAGCCGCGTGCCGTCGTGTCCGATTATTGCAAGCGTCAACACCACGCCAGGCACCTCGCCGTTGATCGCCACCGGCAGGAAGTGCTCTGTCCGGCCCTGCGTCGCGCTTTCGATCAACACCTGCCGCGTGCTTCCCGTCTCCGAAACAAGCCGCCTTTGCAAGGCGGCCTCGCCGGTCGCACGCAATCGCCTGGCGCGTTGCTTGATCGCCTCGCCGCGGACCTGCGGCATCCTTGCCGCCGGCGTACCCGGCCGCGGCGAATAGGGAAATACATGCAGGAAAGTGAGGCCGCATTCCTCGACCAATTCCTGCGAGCGCATGAACATCGCTTCCGACTCGGTCGGAAAGCCCGCGATGATATCGGCGCCGAGCGCGATGTCCGGCCGCAGCCGCCGCACCTGCGCGCAAAATGCGACCGCATCCTTGCGGCTATGCCGCCGCTTCATCCGCTTCAGGATCAGGTCGTCGCCTGATTGCAGCGACAGATGCAGATGCGGCATCAGCCGCGCATCAGCCGCGATCACGTCGAGCAGATCGCGATCGACCTCGATGGAATCAATCGACGAAATCCGCAAACGTTTCACTTCCGGCACGTGCCGCAATACCTGCTTTGTCAGCATGCCCAGTTTTGGCGCGCCCGGCAGGTCCGCGCCGTAACTCGTCAGATCGACACCCGTGAGCACGATTTCGGCGTAGCCGCGCTCGGCCAGGGCGCGAACCTGATCGACCACCGCACCCATCGGTACCGAGCGCGAATTGCCGCGGCCATAGGGGATGATGCAGAAGGTGCAGCGATGATCGCATCCATTCTGCACCGGCACGAATACCCGTGGCAGGCCTTTGGCAAATCCTTGCAGAAGATGCGGCGCCATTTCCCGCACCGCCATGATATCGGCAACCGCAATCTTTTCGCTGCCGCCGACATCGAGCGCCGCGCGCGTGGCGCGCCACGTCTCGCCGCGCATCTTGTCGTCATTGCCGACGACGCGATCGACCTCGGCCATTTCGGCGAACGTCTGCGCTTGCGTCTGCGCCGCGCAGCCGGTCACGACGATCCGCGCCCCGGGCCGCTCGCGCTTCAGCCGCCGGATCGACTGCCGCGCCTGCGCGACCGCTTCGTTGGTCACCGCGCAGCTGTTGATGACGATGGTGTCGGTGAGCCCGGCGCGTTCGGCCTCGCGGGCAATCACTTCGGATTCGAACGCGTTGAGACGGCAGCCGAAAGTGACAACGTCGACGCTCATCTCAGGCGACGCTGGCAAATAATGCCGGATCGAATCGCCCTTCATATTCGAACGTCGCCGTCCCCGTCATCAGCACATGATCGTCGCGCTCGCGCCATTCGATGCCGAGTTCGCCACCGGGCAGCGAAATCTGCACGATGCGATTGGCGCGCTTCAGCCGCGCCGCCGCCACCGCCGTGGCACAGGCTGCCGAGCCGCAGGCCTTGGTCAGTCCCGCACCGCGCTCCCAAGTGCGGATCGTGATGTGATCGTGATCGACGATGTGCGCGAGCGTGATGTTGGCGCGCTCGAGAAAGATCGGATGATTTTCCAGGAGCGGGCCGAAGCGGACGAGGTCGTAGGCGTTGACATCATCGACCCAGAAGATCGCGTGCGGATTGCCCATGTTGACCACGGAGGGCGTGTGCAGCACCGGCGCGTCGATCGGACCGATCTGCAGTTCGATCGAGCGCGTGTCGCGAAACTCCTCCGCCAGCGGAATATCCTTCCAGCCGAATTTCGGCGGGCCCATGTCGACGGTATAGAGATCGCCGGATGGGCCCTGCCAGCAATTCAGGAGGCCTGCCCGGGTCTCGTAAGTGACCTGGGTCTGACCGGTGCGCTCGAACAGCAGACGCGCCACGCAGCGCATGCCGTTGCCGCAGGCCGCGGCTTCCGAACCATCGCTGTTGTAGATGCGGATAAAGGCTTCGGTGCCCTGCAGCCGCGGCGGCTGCAGCACCATCAACTGGTCATAAGGCACGCCCGCGGGCGAGGCCACCGCGCGCGCTTCCTCGGCCGTGACGGCCGCCGGCCTGTCGCGCAGATCGACCACGACGATCTCGTTGCCGATGCCGTTCATCTTGCTGAAACTGTGATTTGCGAGCGCGCTCATGCCGGTTTCCTGCCGTCTTATATGGCGAATGCCGGTGGATTGGCCAGTGCCGCGCTTCCGGCGCAACAACCATGACATATCTGTCATGGGACGAAAGCCGGGCCCTCGTGTTAACGTGCCGGCCATTGCGGTACTTGCCTAAAGCGTGAACCGGGACACGCCGCGCCGCGCTGGACACGGATGGAGATTATTCGAATGAATTGCATCGGCTTTTTCCGCCTCGGCCTGATCGCGCTGCTCCCGGTAGCCGCGATGTCGGCGGGTCCTGGCCCCGCGCTGGCGCAATCGCCGCCGGCGGCTCCCGCCGTGACGAGTACGCCAACGCCGGCACCGGCCGCGTCGACAACGCCTGCCCCGGCGCCGGCAGCAACGCCTGCGCCGGAAGCGAGCCCTTCGGCCGCTCCCACGCCTCCGTCCGACGCCGCGCAGACGCCGGCGACACCGCCCCCGGCCGCTACCGCACCGGTTCAGACCGCCGACCCGTTCGGCGAGGAAATTACGATGACGCCGAAAACGGTCGTCATTGTCAAAGGGACCGGAAACTGGGAATCAGCGTTCGATGCGCTGACTGATTCACTCAAGGCATTGTCGGCTCTGCTCGACAAGCAGGGCATCAAGCACGCCGGCAATTCGATGATCGTCTATACCTCGACCGACGACACAGGCTTCAGCTACCTTGCGGAGATTCCGGTCGATCAGGATCCGAAAAACCTGACCAAGAACATGAGCATCGGCAAATCGCCGGAGGGCAAAGCGTTGAAATTTGTCCATCGCGGGTCCTACGACAACATGGACAACACCTACGAGGCCATCACCAATCACCTCGACGACAAGAAGCTCGAGGCCAAGGACACCTTCATCGAGGAATACATCACCGATCCCTTGAAGACCGAGGAAGACAAGCTGGTGATCAACATCTACGTGCCGCTGAAGTGAGACTCATGAGACTTCGCGCATTTCTTGCCGCGACTGTCGCCGCGGGCGCTCTGCTCGCAGCACCTGCTTGGGCGCAGAACGGACCTCCGGCGATGATCTCCGTCACCGGCGAGGCCACCGTATCGGTGCCGCCTGATCTGGCCGAGATCGAAGGCGGCGTCACCAGCGATGCCAAAACCGCGCGCGAGGCCTCCGAAGCCAACAACGTCGCAATGGGAAAACTGCTGCTGGCGTTGAAGGGCGTCAACATCGAGGAGAAGGATATCAAGACCTCGCGGCTGTCGTTGCAACCGCAAAACGCACCGAACCGCACAGGCTCGTCCGCCATCGTCGGCTACCGCGCCTCCAACCGGGTGACGATCCGGGTGCGCGACATCACCAGGCTTGCAAACGTGATCGATGCGCTAGTGGGCGCGGGCGCCAACGAGATCGGCGGCATCAATTTCATGGTGTCGCAGGCCTCGAAACTTCTCGATCAGGCCCGCGAACAGGCCATCGCCGATGCCCGCCGCAAGGCCGAGATCTATGCCAAGGCCGCCGGCGTCACGCTCGGCGCGCCGCTCGGCATTACCGAGGAAGGTTCACCCGGCGCGCTGCCCTATCGCAGAATGTCCGCCGGCATCGCGGCAGCACCGGTGGCGCAGGGCGAAGAGACGCTCGGGGTCACGGTGAATGTATCCTGGGCGATCAAGCCGGCGCAGTAGTTCTACCTCGCCCCACTCTTGCGGGGCGAGGTTAAATCTCCACCACCTGTCCCGGCTGCAGCGCCACGAACTTATCGCGCGGAATCCGGGCGTCATCGAGCGCTGCCGCCAGCGCAATCGCCGGTGCGTCGATGGCTTCGTCGGTCAGTTGAAAGGTGCGGTGATGATGCGCCAGCGCCTGCTCCGCGCCGCAATCGGCCAGCGCGTTGACCGCATCGGATGGGTTCATGTGCTGGTCCTGCATGAACCAGCGCGGCTCATAGGCACCGATCGGCAAGATCGCCAGCCGCAACGGCCCGTGCGCCTGCGCGACGCGGCGGAAATGCTTGCCGTCGCCATAGCCGGAATCGCACACGATGTAGATTTTCCCGGCCGGCGTCTCCACGACGAAACTGGCCCACAGCGTCTTGTTGCGGTCGAACAGGCCGCGTGCCGACCAATGCCGCGTCGGCACCAGCGTCACCGCAACGCCGTTGCCAAGGTCTCCGCGGTCGTGCCAGTCGAACGCCTCGGCTTTGATCGCGTCGTCGGCGCTGCGCATGGTGGCGTCGTTGCCGAGCGGGGTAATCACGCGCGGCGAGAATTTCGCCGCGAGCCTTGAAAGCGTTGCGATGTCGAGATGGTCGTAGTGACCGTGCGACACCAGCACTATGTCGATCGGGGGCAACGCCTCGAATGCAATACCGGGATCGTTGCGACGCTTGGGTCCGGCCCAGGCCACCGGCGAGGCGCGCATCGACCACACCGGATCGACCAGGATGTTCAGCCCCGACGTCTGGATCAGCCAACTAACGTGACCGACGAACGACAGCCGCACCTTGTCGCCGGTAACGCGCTGCGGCGGCGTATCTGAATAGGGACTCGGCGCCCATTCCGGCCATTCATGCCGCTGCCGGTCGCGGCCAAATTGCCAGCGCAGGATATCGAGCGGGTTTTTCGGCGGCACGCCATCGGGATCGAAGAAATGCAGGCCGTCGAAATGATCGGACACCGGACCGTCATAGGTTTTCATGCGGGACATCCATAGCGACGGCACGCCGAGCGCCGCGGCAGCGCCGGCCAGCAGCCCCAGAACACGACGGCGGATGATATTCATGGCCCGATTGACCCGAAAAAGCGGCTTTCGGCAAGGCTGAGCCGGCCGCGAAAATGTCGTTTTTCAGCGACTTTTCTTGACTTTCGCGGGCCACAGGGCTTTAACGCCCGCACTTCTCGGAAAGACGTTCTTTTCGACCCGCCGCCCGGCCCTTGAGACCGGAGGCCAACGCCCGACAGCGCGATGCGCCCTCGGGCGCAAAAGTGTTTGGTTTGGTACCTGCAAGTCAGAACAAAGGACAACAGCATTGTTCGACAATCTGTCGGAAAAGCTTGGTGGCATTCTCGATCGGCTGACGCGGCGCGGCTCGCTGACGGAGGCCGATGTCGATGCCGCGATGCGCGAGGTGCGCCGCGCGCTGCTGGAGGCCGACGTCTCGCTCGACGTCGTCAGAAGCTTCACCGAAAAAGTCCGCGAGCAGGCGATCGGCGCCACCGTGGTCAAGTCGGTCACCCCCGGCCAGATGGTGGTGAAGATCGTCCATGACGAGTTGATCGCCACGCTCGGTTCCGACGGCCAGACCATCGACCTCAACGCGGTGGCGCCGGTCGCCATCATGATGGTGGGCCTGCAGGGCTCCGGCAAAACCACCACCACCGCGAAACTCGCCCGACGCCTGACCCAGCGCGACAAGCGCAAGGTGCTGATGGCCTCGCTCGACATCTATCGTCCAGCGGCGATGGAGCAACTGGCGGTGCTCGGGCGCGACCTCGATATCCAGACCTTGCCGATCGTCGCCGGCCAGAAACCGGCGCAGATTGCCAAGCGCGCGCTGGAAGCCGGCAAGCTCGGCGGCTACGACGTGGTGCTGCTCGACACCGCCGGCCGCACCACGCTCGACGAAGAGATGATGGCGGAAGTCGCCGAAATCAAAACCGCGGCCAATCCGCATGAAGTGTTGCTGGTCGCGGACTCGTTGACCGGCCAGGACGCGGTCAGCCTGGCGCGCTCGTTCGACGCGCGCGTCGGGCTCACCGGCATCGTGCTGACACGCGTTGACGGCGACGGCCGCGGCGGCGCGGCGCTGTCGATGCGCGCCGTCACCGGCAAGCCGATCAAGCTGATCGGCACCGGCGAAAAAACCGACGCACTGGAAGATTTTCATCCCAGCCGCATCGCCGGCCGTATTCTCGGCATGGGCGACGTGGTGTCGCTGGTGGAAAAAGCCGCCGCCCATATCGATGCGGAAAAGGCCGCGCGCGTCGCCGAAAAAATGCGCAAGGGTCAGTTCGACCTTTCCGACATGCGCGAGCAGCTTTTGCAAATGTCGACTATGGGCGGCATCAGCGGGCTGATGGGCATGATGCCCGGCATCGCGAAGATAAAGAACCAGCTCGCCGCCGCCAACCTCGACGACAAGGTGTTGAAGCGTCAGGTCGCGGTGATCGATTCGATGACGCGGCAAGAGCGCAAGAATCCGGACATCCTCAAGGCCAGCCGCAAGAAACGCATCGCCGCCGGCGCCGGCCTCAAGGTCGAGGAAGTCAACAAGCTGCTCAAGATGCACCGGAACATGGCCGACATGATGAAGGCCATGGGCTCGGGCAAGCGCGGGCCGATGGCCGGCATCGCACAGGCGATGGGCTTTGGCGGCGGCATGCCGTCGCCAGAGCAGATGAAGGCGCTGGCGGAGAAAATGCCGGGTGGCGCCGGGCCGGGCGGCATGCCGGCGTTGCCGAAAGAACTTCCCGCGGGCCTGCGCCAGGGCCTGCCGAACTTGCCGGGCCTGACCGGACTCAGCAGCAAGCCGACCCTGCCGGGCCTCGGCGGTTTTCCCGGCCTCGGCAAAAAGAAATAATCCGATCAATTCATCCCCATTCAAACAGACCCCTGAAGGAGAACCAAATGTCAGTCGTTATCCGCCTCGCGCGCGCAGGCACCAAGAAGCGTCCGGTCTATCACGTCGTCGTCGCGGACTCGCGTTTTCCGCGCGACGGCCGCTTCATCGAGCGGCTCGGCCATTTCAATCCGCTGCTGCCGAAGGACAATGAGGCGCGGTTGAAACTCGACATGGACAAGGTCAAGGGCTGGCTCGCCAAGGGCGCACAGCCGTCGGACCGGGTGTCGCGCTTTCTCGATGCCGCCGGTGTCGCCAAGCGCGCCGCGCGCAACAATCCGGAAAAAGCCGTGCCACGCAAGGAGCGCAAGGCCAACGCCGAGGCTAGCGCCACTGCCGCAACAGCTACCGCAGCTGCCGCCAAAACGGCTAGCGCAGCAGCCGCGGCAGCGAAAAAGTAAGCGCGACGGCGCGCGACGGTGGCAGCGCAAATCTGCGTCGCGCGTATCGGTGCCGCGCATGGCGTGCGCGGCGCGGTGAAGCTGTGGACCTTCACCGAAGAACCGCTCGCGGTGATGGACTACGGCCCGCTCGCCACCAAGGACGGCGCGCGTCGGTTCGAGGTGACGCATGCCCGCCCGGCCAAGGGCCATCTGGTCGCGACGCTGAAAGGCATCGCCACGCGCGAGGAAGCCGAACGGCTCAACGGCGTCGAGCTGTACATCGCGCGCGAAAAACTCCCGGCCACCGCCGAGGATGAATATTACCACGCCGACCTGATCGGGCTCGCCGCGGTTACGGCCGCCAATGCGCCGCTCGGCCGCGTCACCGCGATCCACAATTTCGGCGCCGGCGACATCATCGAAATCGCGCCCGCGCACGGTGCGACCCTGCTGCTGCCGTTCACCAACACCGTGGTACCCACGGTCGATCTCGCAGGCGGACGCGTGGTGATCGAATTGCCGGATGAGATCGAAGGCGACACGCCTGAAGATGCGGGGGCGTCGTGAGTTCCAAGGCGAAGAGCTGGCGCGCGACCGTGCTGACGCTGTTTCCGGAGATGTTCCCGGGTCCGCTCGGCGTCAGCCTTGCAGGCAAGGCGCTGGCGGCCGGCCTGTGGGCCCTGGAGGTGCGCGATATCAGGGATTCGGCCACTGACCGGCACCGCAGCGTCGACGACACCCCGGCCGGCGGCGGCCCCGGAATGGTGCTGCGCGCCGACGTGCTGGCCGATGCCATCGATGCGGCAACGGTATCCCTGGATCGTCCGCGCCTGCTGATGAGCCCACGGGGTCGGCCATTGACCCAGTTCCAGGTCGCGGAACTCGCCGCCGGACCGGGGCCATTGATCGTTTGCGGGCGGTTCGAAGGCATCGATCAGCGGGTTATCGAGGCCCGTGGGCTGGAGGAGGTTTCGGTCGGGGATTATGTGCTCTCCGGCGGCGAAATCGCCGGCATGGCCCTGATCGACGCCTGTGTCCGGCTGCTGCCGGGGGTGATGGGAAAACCGGCTTCCGGCGCCGAGGAGAGCTTCTCCGATGGCCTCTTGGAATACCCGCAATACACCCGTCCGCAGGTGTTCGAGGGCCGAACCATCCCGGACATCCTGCTTTCCGGGGACCATGCCCGGGTCGCGGCCTGGCGCCAGGCCGAGGCCGCGGCCCTGACAAGGGCGCGGCGGCCCGATTTGTGGGCCGCCAAGACCCTTCAAAAACGGCTAAATGACCCGACGGAAGGGTGACAAGCCATCGCCTTTGCCGTATAGCAGCGCCAAATCCGCGCAGGATAAACCAATACTCGCGCAGCCCGCGCCTTGGCAGCTGGGGCGCGCCGCCGATGGAGATTTCGCGATGAACCTCATTCAAGAGCTCGAAAAAGAGCAATTCGAAAAATTGTCGGCGGCCAAGAAGATTCCGGAATTCGGACCCGGCGACACCGTGATCGTCAACGTCAAGGTGGTCGAAGGCGATCGTTCGCGCGTCCAGGCCTATGAGGGTGTCTGCATCGGCCGTTCCGGCGGCGGCCTCAATGAGAGCTTCACGGTGCGCAAGATTTCATACGGCGAAGGCGTCGAGCGCGTGTTCCCGGTGATGTCGCCGATGATCGACTCGATCACGGTGGTGCGCCGCGGCAAGGTGCGCCGCGCCAAGCTGTATTACCTGCGCAATCTGCGCGGCAAGTCGGCCCGCATTGTCGAGAAGACGGACCGCGCCGCAGCCGTCGGCGAGTAACCGCGGCAACATCGGATTTGACGGAAAGCGCGGGGCTCAGCTTCCGCGCTTTTTTGTTGCGGCATGCCGCATCGTCAGGTGCTATAAGACCCATATGTTTTCGGATCGCCAGCCCATCGCGTCTCGCGTCGTTCTCGACGACCGTAGCCGTTTGCCCTGGCGCTTCTTCGGCCGGCTGACGACATCGGCGCTTGCGGCCTGACGCGCGGCGCGCGCCGCATTGATCGCGCGCGATGGCATCTTTTCCGATTTAAATCCCGACTCAAGGCCTGACATCATGTCCGACAAAAAACCGACCACACTGTACGACAAAATCTGGAACGATCATCTGGTTCACGAGGCCGATGACGGCACCTGCCTGCTTTATATCGATCGTCACCTGGTCCATGAAGTGACCTCGCCGCAGGCTTTCGAAGGCTTGCGCGCCACGGGCCGCAAGGTTCGCGCGCCGGAGAAGACGCTGGCCGTGGTCGACCACAACATCCCGACCACCGACCGTTCCAAGCCCAATCCCGATCCGGAAAGCATCGAGCAGATGCGGGTGATGGCGGAGAACGCCAGGGAATTCGGCATCACCTATTACGACGAGCATGATCGCCGCCAGGGCATCGTGCACGTCATCGGCCCCGAGCAGGGCTTCACGCTGCCTGGCACTACCATCGTCTGCGGCGACAGCCACACTTCCACGCACGGCGCATTCGGCGCGCTGGCGCACGGCATCGGCACGTCGGAAGTCGAGCATGTGCTGGCGACGCAAACCCTGATCCAGAAAAAAGCCAAGAACATGCGCGCCACCGTCGACGGGCAATTGCCCGCCGGCGTCACCGGCAAGGACATCATTCTGGCGATCATCGGCGAGATCGGCACCGCCGGCGGCACCGGCTATGTGCTGGAATATGCCGGCGACGCGATCCGCGCGCTCTCGATGGAAGGCCGCATGACGGTCTGCAACATGTCGATCGAGGGCGGCGCCCGTGCCGGGCTGGTAGCACCCGATGAAAAGGCGTTTGAATTCCTCAAGGGACGTCCGATGTCGCCCAAGGGCGACACTTGGGACGCTGCGATGCGCTATTGGGAAACGCTGCGCTCTGACGATGGCGCGCATTTCGATCACGAGATCAGGCTCGATGCTGCGAAACTGCCGCCGATCGTGACCTGGGGCACCTCGCCGGAAGACGTGGTGTCGATCTCGGGTGTGGTGCCCGACCCCGACCAGATCGCCGATGAAGCCAAACGGCTCTCGAAACACCGCGCGCTGAAATATATGGGCCTCGTCGCCGGCACCAAAATCACCGACATCAAGCTCGACCGCATCTTCATCGGCTCCTGCACCAACGGCCGGATCGAGGACCTGCGCGCGGCGGCGAAGATGGTCGAAGGCAAGACCGTCAACGGCAATCTCAATGCCATGATCGTGCCGGGCTCCGGCCTCGTGAAGGAGCAGGCGGAAGCCGAAGGCCTCGACAAGATCTTTATCAAGGCCGGATTCGAATGGCGCGAACCGGGTTGCTCGATGTGCCTTGCCATGAATCCCGACAAGCTCAACCCGGAGGAGCGCTGCGCCTCGACCTCGAACCGCAATTTCGAGGGCCGCCAGGGTTTCAAAGGGCGCACCCACCTGGTTTCGCCGGCCATGGCAGCGGCAGCCGCGATCGCCGGGCATTTTGTCGACATCAGGGAGTGGCGCTAACGGCGCTTGCTTCAACCTTAAAGCGGTTTGGCAACAAGTCGTTAAGGTGCCGGGAGCAGACTGGCGGCTAGCGGAGGCGTGGCGTTTCGACAAGGAGCGGGCCGTGGCCGACAAGCGTGAATTCGTCGATATGATCTCAGAGGCGACGCGCCAGTCCCGGCGCCGGTTCGCGCCGCGCATCGTCGCGCCCGAAGTCAAGGAAAGATCTCGTCTAAGTCACTGGCCGCCGCAGCGCTGGGTGGAATGGCGGCTGGAAACCTTCAAGCCCTGGAAGCTCAAGCCGTGGAAAACCGACGGCTGAATTGAGCGCGGCGACATTTCCGCCGGCAAGCCGAACGAAAAACAGGCCCGCTGATTGCGGACCTGTTTGAACCCGGCATCCGGGCAGAGATCACCAGCGGCGGTGATGCCAATGGCGGTGATGCCAACGGTGGCCACGGTGCCACCGCACCTCGGTCGTCATCCCCGAATCCCGCTGAACCGCCACCGCGGCGCCGGGATTGGCCAGCGACAGCGCCTGGGCACGCTCGGCTGGCGCGGCCAAAACCAGCAAAGCGCCGACGGCCGCAAGTCCCAGAAGTCTCGTCACGTTCATATCTATCTCCCTTGGGGTCATCTTGTGTCACGCCGCCGCGACGCGACACAGATCGCGAAACTGGAGTGAACGACGTGAATGTGAGTGAATACCTGCGCCGCAGAGAGGAACGCGAATGAGGTGGAACGGTTCCCGCCGCACAACGACAATTTCATGAGTTGGCTTCAAAACCGGTATAGGCTGGCGTGCGTATCTTCTGAAAGCTTCCCATCACAGGAGATTGTCATGGCCCCGTCTCGAAAAATGTCCGGAACTGCATTCGGGATTTCACGTCTCGCTTTCGCCTTTGCGCCGGCGATCGCGGTGTTGCTGTCGGCTAATCCGGCCCTTGCCTCCCAGGGGCCCGGCGGCGGTCTTGGCACCGCCAGCAACTTCACCCAACTGGCGATGGCCGTCATCGTCTGGGGAACGTCGGCACTGGTGGTCGGCGCCGGATTGATCGGCGCTGCACGGCGGCGTTGAGGCCGAAACTCTAGCCGGGACGCCAGAAACAGTTCATGCGAGGCACGATCACCGTGCCGCTCGGCCGGTATTCCTGCACATAGGTTGCGGTGCAATCCCGCACCGCATTTCGGCCGGGGAAATACCGCGGATAGACGCCATCGGGCTCGCCTTCGTAACGCGGATAGACCCGCAACCGGATCGGCGGCCGCCGAGCCCGCGGCGCAGGCGCCTCGGTTGATACCGGCTGTGCGGTTTGCGCCAAACGAGTCCTGGACGGCGCGGCCGGCGCTTGCGCGCTCGCGCCCGTCGCCAGAACGATCCCGGCGAAGGCGGCCAATATCGCCGCCATCCTGATACGCATCATGACGCCCACCCAAACCTGTTACGGCGGCAAGGTCTCCGATTGCAGGCCCAACGTCAACTGCGCGGAAGCTTCAAAACCGGTAGGCACCGGCGCGGGACACGCGCTAGAAACACCTGATGTGGACATCAGCGAAAGCGCCTTCCCTTGCCGATATGGAAGCCATGGCGCACGCCATTTTCGGGCGTTTGCCCAAGGGGTTTCGCGACCTGTGCGAGGGCGTGATCATCCGGGTCGACGATTTTCCGGCCGATGAGGTGCTCGACGAGATGCAGGCGGGGAGCGAATTCGACCTGCTCGGCCTGTTTCAGGGCGTCGGCCTGCCGTTTCGGAGCAACCAGGACATCGCGCGGCTGCCCAACATGATCTGGCTATATCGCCGCCCGATCCTGGATTACTGGGCCGAACATGAGGACACGCTGGGCCATATCGTCCGCCATGTGCTGATTCACGAGATCGGCCATCATTTCGGCCTCTCCGACCGCGATATGGAAGCGATCGAGGCTGCCGCGGATTAGCCCTGCATAAAATAGCCTTTAACCGACGGCCCGATCGGGCTAAAAGCCCGTTGCCCGTTTGCGGGTTTGCAACTTTTGAAGTGCAAGTTTGCAATCATTCATCTGCAACGTTGAAGATTGAGCCATGGACAAGTTTACCACGCTGGAAGGCGTCGCGGCCCCCCTGAAGATCATCAATGTCGATACCGACATGGTGATCCCGAAGCAGTACCTGAAGACCATCAAGCGCACCGGCCTCGGCAAGGGGCTGTTCGCGGAACAGCGCTACAAGGATGATGGCAGCGAGAACCCGGATTTCGTGCTCAACAAGCCGGCCTATCGTAACGCCAAAATTCTGGTCGCCGGCGACAATTTCGGCTGCGGCTCAAGCCGCGAACACGCGCCATGGGCGTTGCTCGATTTCGGCATCCGCTGCGTGATCTCGACCTCATTCGGCGATATCTTCTATAATAATTGTTTCAAGAACGGCATTCTACCGATCCGCGTGTCGCACGAAGACCTCGACAAATTGTTCGACGACGCCGAACGCGGCGCCAATGCGACGCTCAGTATCGATCTCGCCAGTCAGGAAATTCGCGGCCCCGACGGCGGCACCGTGAAGTTCGAGATCGACGCGTTCCGCAAGCACTGCCTGATGAACGGCCTCGACGACATCGGCCTCACCATGGAAAAGAAGACCTCGATCGACCGCTACGAGGCAAAGGCAAAGACCGAGCGCGCTTGGGCGTGATCTCGCGCTGCCCGTCATCCCGAGGTGCGAACCAGCGGGTCCGGCTTGGCCGGCCCGTTGACAGAAGCCGCGAGCCTTGAAGAATCACCGAGATGGGTTGAGCATGCGGCCCGAAATCGTCACCTTCTGGCACGGCCCGCTCGACGCTCTCCGGCTGATCTGCTTGAGATCGCAGATCGCGGCCGGCCACAACGTCACGGTCTACAGCTTCGATCCGCTCGCCGGGTTGCCCGCCGGCGTCGGCAATGCCGAGGCTGAAGCGGTCCTGCCGCTTTCGTTCGCGGAAAGATTGCGTCCGACCGGACCCAGTGGCGTATGGCGCGACTGGACTTATTTGCAGTTCAGCGATTTCTTCCGGATGCGGTTGATGGCGGGCAGCCGGGGTCTGTGGCTCGACGCCGATGTGTTGCTGCTCAAGCCGGTCGAGATCGATCCCGGCAAACCGTTTTTCGCCTGGGAGCGGCCGCGCCAGCTCGGCAATTCGGTGCTGTATCTGCCGGCGGGCGACCCGATCGTGACGGCGTTCGAGCACCTGATGGAGCAGGAAGAGTTGACGCCGGACTGGCTGGCGCTGCGGCACCGCGTGGCCTTCGCGTTGCGCAGGTTGCGCGGCGGCTCCAAGCGTCTCGCCGATATTCGTGTCGCCATCTATGGCCCGCCGTCACTGACCGCGCTCGCCCGCCGGGCCGGTGAATTGCATTACGCGCTGCCGAAGAAATCGTTTTATGCGGTGCATGCCGCACCGAAATTGTTTTTCGCGCCGTGGGATTTTTCGGCGCTGATCGGCGACCCGGAAATACTGGGCTTTCACATTTCGCCGAAAGACCGCTGCAACGAGAAGCCGGTTCCCGGCAGTTTATATGCGTGGGCGGCGGAGCGGTTTGGTTCGCATTAACCCTCGCGCTTCCGGAGACGGTAAGAGATCAATTCCCCATCGCGGCGATCGCATCGGCGATCGCGATGGTGCGTTTGGCCATCTCGGCGTGCAGCCGTTCCACCATTCCACCGTCGAGCTGGATCGCGCCGCGCGAGGCGTTCTCCGGCCGTTCGAACGCTGCGATGATCTTGCGGGCATAGGCCACTTCGTCCGTCGGCGGCGTGAAGATGGCGTTGCAGGCCACGATCTGGCCGGGGTGGATCAGTGTCTTGCCGTCGAAGCCGAGATCGCGGGCCTGCGCGCATTCCTGGCCGAAACCATCGACATTGCTGAAGTCGCTGTAGGGGCCATCGAGAATTTCGAGGCCGAAGGCCCGGGTGGCGAGAATGCAGTGGGTGATCATCGGGATCATCGCGGCACGGCCCGGCCGCATGCGGATCCGCGTCTCCCGCGAAATATCGTTGGGCCCGAACACAAAGCCCGCGAGCCGGTTCCCGGGATCGCGCGACGTGCTGGCGAGCTCCTCGGCATGCAGCACCGCGCGCGCGGTCTCGATCATCGCCCAGATCCGGATCGAGGGATCCGCCTTGATCGCGCTGAGGCGATCGGCGATGGCGGCAATATCCTCCACGCTGGAAATCTTCGGCACCAGAATGCCGTCGGGCCGGGCCTTGCCCGCCATGGCGATGTCGTCGATCCACCACGGCGAATCCAGGCTGTTGGTGCGGATCAGCACTTCGCGCTTGCCGAAGCCGCCCGTGGCGATCGCCTGCGCGATCTGGTCGCGCGCCATGGCCTTGGCATCCGGCGCCACCGAATCCTCGAGATCGAGGATGATGCCGTCGGCCGGGAGGATGCGCGCCTTTTCCAGCGCCCGCGCGTTCGATCCGGGCATAAACAGCAGGCTGCGGCGCGGGCGGATCATGACGTGGTTTCCTTTCGGTCTGCCTGGCTTGCGATGCTCGCTGTTTGAGCATGGGCTGCCCGGAAAACCGGTTCCGACTTTTCCGGGCCATGCTCTATCATTTCAACCCATCGTCCGAAAGGCTTGTTCCCGTCATCGGCATGTGGTTAGGCACTGTGATGTCACCATTCCCCCAACGTCTGCTTGAAGGCTACCGAACCTTCACCTCGCAACGGCTGCCGACCGAACAGTCGCGCTACCGCCAACTGTCCGAGCGCGGGCAATCGCCCGAAGTGATGGTGATCGGCTGCTGCGACTCGCGCGTGTCGCCGGAGGTGATCTTCGACGCCGGTCCCGGCGAATTGTTCGTGGTGCGCAATGTCGCCAACCTGGTGCCGGTGTATCAGCCCGACGGCGGCGCGCATGGCGTATCGGCGGCGCTGGAATATGCGGTTCGAGCCCTGCACGTCAAACACATCGTGGTGCTTGGCCATGCGCAATGCGGCGGTATCCGCGCCTTCATCGACAAGATCGAACCGCTGTCGCCCGGCGACTTCATCGGCAGGTGGATGTCGATGTTCGTCAAGCCGGGCGAAAAAGTCGAACAGCGCGATCACGAGACGATGCAGGATTTCACCGTCCGGATCGAGAAGGCCGCGGTGTTCCGCAGCCTGGAAAACCTGATGACATTTCCTTTTGTGCGAACGCTTGTCGAGCGCGACGAGATGAACCTGCATGGCGCCTATTTCGGCGTCGCCGAAGGCTCGCTATTCGTGCTCGACCAGGCGGCGAAGGAATTCCGCAGCGTCAGGGAAATCCCGGCCTCATCCTGAGGAGGCCCGTCAGCCTGTCCTGCCACCGTCGCTGTGATCGCCGCCCCAGCGATCCGACAGCGCCAGCACCAGCGTCGAGATCACGAACACCAGATGCACGCCGACCAGCCAGCCCATCTTCTGGGCGTCGAACGAGGCATCGATGTTCATGAAGGCTTTCAAGACCTGGATGGCCGAAATCGCGACGATCGAGGCCAGCAATTTCTGCTTCAACCCGGCGAAATCGACCTTGGTGATCCATTCCGGCCAGTCCGGGTGGCCGGCGGGATCGATCCGCGACACGAAGTTTTCGTAACCCGAGAACACCACGATCAGGATCAGATTGCCGGTCAGCGTGACGTCGATCAGGCTGAGCACGCCGAGGATGATATCGGTCTCCTTGGCGACGGGGGCGTGGAGGATGAACTCCCACACCATCATCGCAAACTTGTACAACAGCACCGCGAGGCTGACGACGAGGCCGAGATAGAACGGCGCCATCAGCCAGCGGCTGTTGAACAGCACGCTCTCAAAGCCCTGCTCGACGCGTCGCAGCGACGGATTAGGTTGATATTTTGCCGGCTCGTCCGTCATCCCAACCCGCCTTGATCGGCGTGCGACAACGCCCGCCTTCTATGCCGCTTTCTTCTTGGCGCTGATCAGCTTGCGGTTGATCAGGCATTCGGCGATCTGGATCGCATTCAGCGCCGCGCCCTTGCGCAAGTTATCGGAGACGCACCACAGCACCAGACCGTTCTCCACCGTCGCATCCTCGCGGATGCGGCTGATGTAGGTGGCGTCCTCGCCCGCCGCCTCGTACGGCGTGACGTAGCCGCCCGGCTCGTGCTTGTCGATCACCAGGCATCCCGGCGCGTTGCGCAGGATATCGCGGGCCTCATCGGCCGAAATCGGCTTCTCGAATTCGATGTTGACCGATTCGGAATGACCGACGAATACCGGCACCCGCACGCAGGTCGCGGTAAGCTTGATTTTGGGATCAAGAATCTTCTTGGTCTCCATCATCATCTTCCACTCTTCCTTGGTGTA
>NZ_SSMW01000012.1 GCF_004799405.1 Bradyrhizobium sp. | reverse complement strand
CCTCAAGCTCGTGTTCCAGAACGAGAAGCAATTTTTCGATGTTCTGATGCTCTTCGAGCAAGATATCAGTGATCTTTGGCATTGGCGGACCTCGATCCCATCACCAATTAATTTCCCGGTGACCGGTACCCTCGGCATTCTTGAGGCACCCTCGGCATTCTTGAGGCACCCTCGGCATTCTTGAGGCGCATTGACAGCCTAGCGCGATCTCAGTCGCGAACATTGCGCTAGATCAATCAGCTTGCGGGTTTAGCTTGTGGCACAGACGCGAGAGCAAGCACGATCTCACCGCGATCGCGAAAGGCGCGCCCTAAAGGTTTCAAAGGCGAAGTCCGCTCCGGGTCAAAGGGGACGTTTTGAACCCCTGCCAGCCACTTCCGGTCTAACCCGATTAACGGACATCATCAGGCAGGTCCGGTTGGTCCGTTTGTGCCAATTTACGGCGTGCACGAGCTAGACATTGAGGCGACAAAGCAACGGTTTTGCGAATTAAACGCAATCGCAAGTCGAAGCTACCAACCCTTAAGGCTGCTTCGTTTTTAGATAACAGCGCAACTACCCCTTAATGTCAGCGGCCTATGAAAGGATGTGGAAGGACAACGTGAATCGTCACGCGCCCTTCGCGCTGTTGAGACGAGCACACGATGTCAGGCAACCTATTTTCGAGAATTGAGCAAAGCCGCTCTTATGATTGGGCGATGCGGCTACCGATTGTGCTTTATTCGTTTTACGCGCTCGTCCACGACGTCATCAATTTTTTCGGCCAGGTCGCACAGGATCCCGCCCTTTGGGCGCATCCCGATGGTGGCATGATCGTCGCCATGCTGGCGCGGGTCTCGCAGTGGATGTTCGTGGCGCTCCTGGCAGTTCTGCCGCTGTTCCGGTGCCGTCCGATCGCGAAATCGACCGCTCTTCTGCCGCGGTTCGCCGCCCTAGTTACGGTTTGCATCCCTCCGTTCTGTGTGTTGCTCGATCGCGCGCCGCCAAATCTTTGGTGCAATCTACTCGCGGTGCTGGCCGGCGTATCCGCCAGCGTGCTGGGCGTGTTGACGCTGAGCTTCCTCGGCCGCTCGTTCAGCGTGATGCCGGAGGCAAGGCGTCTGGTCACCACAGGGCCTTACAGTATCGTGCGGCACCCCCTATACCTGTTCGAGCTGTTCGGCGTCGTCGGCATACTTCTGCAGGTGCGCTCGCTAGCGGGGGCCGGTTTGCTGGCGCTCATCGTCGCTTTGCAGATAGCGCGCGCAAGCTGGGAAGAAGCCGTCCTCGATCGCGCTATTCCGGAGTTTGCTGCCTACCGCCGACAAGTCCCGTTCCTGATCCCGCGCGATGTGCGCAGTCTGTTCGCGCTGCTGCGTGAAGACCCGACTGCACGCCACCGCTCGGCCATGGTCATGAGTTCAGCATTCGGCCTGCTTGCCCTGGTCGTGATCGCGCTGCCGCGGCTCGTCGGCTAAAGGACGTGATGCCATGTTCGGTTCGCTGCGATTCCTGCTGGCCTATCTGGTAATTCTAAGCCATCTAGTCGGCACGGAATACGTTGCGCATTTTGGCTTCTACGCGGTACGCGGCTTTTTCGTCATCTCCGGTCTGATGATGACCGCGGCGCTGAACGAGATGTATCGCTTCGACGGCGTACGCTTCTGGACTAACCGCGCATTGCGGCTGCTGCCGCCGTATTATTTCGTCTGCGCCCTGACGCTACTCTCGATTACGATCGCCCCGGAGCAAGCCGCCAACTATCTTAAGTTCTGGCGCAGTGCGCCCGGCGCGGGCGACCTCCTGATCAATCTCACCGTGCTTCCGTTGCAACTTACTTACGGCTCGTTCCGCTTCATTCCGCCGTTCTGGTCGGTCGCGATCGAGATCGACATGTATCTCTTGCTGTTCCTTGTCGTGTCCCGGCAGATGAGCTGGGCTCTGATCGCGCTGGTCGCGGGGCTGTCGTTCCAATTGGCTTGCATCTATGACACCATTAACTGGGACCTTGACTACTTTACGGCACCGTCGGCCGTTTTTCCTTTTGCCGTCGGCGCTGCACTGTATTTTCTTCGGCAGCGCGGCCGGTGGATTGCGACACCGCTCGCAGCAGGATGCGCCTTTGCCGTATGGCTCGCCAACATGGTCGCGGGGGGTCTGGTCTTTCCCGCGTCGCACATTTTTGGACTGGGCTACCTCGTCGATACGATCTGCTTTGCGGTGGTCGTCTCCGGCCTCTCCGGGCTCTCGGTCCACCAATTTAGTCCGCTCATCGAACGGATCGACCGAACGCTCGGAGAATGGTCTTACTTCGCATTCCTGGTGCACTGGCTCGCCGGCTTTTTGGTCGCAGCCATCCTGTTCAACGGCGACTGGCGAGGCTGGACGTTGCTGCTCGCGGTCACGCCGGTCGTACTAGTGGCAAGCTCCGCCCTTGCATCGCTAAATCGAAGATTTTTGGAACCGTTGCGTGATCGGGTGCGCCGTCTCTGTGGGCCATTCAGGCCGGCGGCGCCTGTGTCGGCGCCGAGCGAAACCTTGCCTAGCCTTGGCGCTGTAGCTGAGGCCAACGCCAACTGAGATCTCGAACGAACTGCTCGGCGCCCGAAGGCGTCGCTCACCTCAAACGCTAAGACTTTGGATCGATCGGCGATCAACACACGACGCCATTGAGCCTAGGCGTTACAAGCTGTTCAGACCAAATGTCCGGATCGGGTCCAGGATCACGAACATGGTAACTAATGTCTTCGGAATTTTTGGGGGCAATTATCCATCGTATTTTTGGCTGGCTGTACGTGATTTACTTTGCGCTGTTTCGGTCTTAATCAGCACGTCCAGCATGCGAGCCGATGTCCGTTCCAAAAGCACCGCTTTGACGCCCCATCAGCCACTTCTGGTCTACCCCAATCAACGGACATTATCAGACCGGCCCAGTGGGTCCGTTGGCGCAACAGCGGAAATCGCCGCGCACTTTTCGTGGAGTCATTTGATCTTATCCGACATCCACCCGACAACCGGCTTGCGGCTGAAAAAGAGCGTGTCCGCCCTTTCCGATCTTTCGAACAATAGATCGACCGCGTTCATGACCGCCAGTCGCCAAAAACACGTCGTGCTCGATATGGATTCGAGCGTGAGCCCGACCCATGGCGAGCATGAGAGCTGCGTACCTGCGCAGATCGCCAATTCCGATCAGCGATAGTTGATCCAGGTCAAAGCCTTGATGCGTTTTGGGTAGATCGTCGCTTTCAGAGTTGCGGCCAGCGGCAAGCGAGAGGTTTGCCGCTTAAGTTGCTCCAAAAACGAGAGGATAAAGCTATGAACAAGCAGACAACGAAACGCGCGGTCGCCGTCGCGGTCGTCGGTGCGGTGATGCTCGGCTCGGTGCCCCCTTCGGGGGCTGCTCCGATCTCCTCGAGCATGACTATTTTGAAACAAGCAGCTCAGTCGTCTGGGGTGACTGACGTCCGCTATCGCTATTATCGCGGTCGCGGCTATTACGGCAATCCGGGCGCCGCAATTGGCCTTGGCATCTTGGGTGCTGCAGCTGGAGCCGCCGCCTTGGGGGCCTATGGGCTCGGCTACTATGGGCCCGGCTACTACGGGTACGGGCCGGGCTACTACTACGCGCCAGGCTACTACGGCGCCCCCTATCCCTATCGCCGCGGTTACTACTATCGGTATTGAGGGCACGCTTGGCGTTGTTTGGGGGGCAATCTCTGTCACGGACCAGTCCCACTCAACGCACTAGCAAAGAACTTTAGGGTGCGATTGCTCGGAATCACGATCGCGCTCTACGGTTTAGCCGGCCGCGATGGCGCGACGAATGTTTAAGTTGGGTCGATCGCGTCAGTTTGCTGATGTCGGAGTCACTTCCGTTTATCCTCAGACGGATCGGAGCGTCCAACGATGCCTGTGACCCCCGAGCCGATCCAGGACCTCACGGCTCTGTGCGCTGCAGGTCACTACGCGGAGTTGGAGAGGAAGGCGCGCGTTCTGGTTAGGACCGCGCAAGCATCCGCGATCGTCGGTCAGTTGCTGCGGACCGCCGCCGCTGCGACAAACCGGCATCAGGAAGCGCTCGCGACGCGGCAAACGGCGGCGGCCTGCCTCGAGCCCGCGGCCGCTATCGGCATCCATGTCGATCCTGCGGCCGCATATTTCATAGGCGGGATGCTGCTGGTCGCGGCGGGCGAGCTTTCGCGGGGCGAGGTGAGCTTACGGCGGGCGATCGCTCTCGATCCCTCCAATCCTGCCCCCTATGCCTATCTGGGCCGACTTCTCGGCCGGATCGGTCGCCTGCGCGAGGCTGTCGCCGCCGCGCGTCACGCCGTGGAGCTGATCGGAGCCGCTTCGTCTGCGGTAGACGCCGACGACGCCGACACGTTGGACGCTGCGGCGATGGTGTTTGGTGCCGCCGGACACGTCCACACCGCGCTTGAGATCTTTCGAATGACGCGCGGCTACGAAAAGGACTTGGAGTGCGCTTTTGCCGCCCTGCTGGCCGCACGGACCTGCTGCGATTGGGAGCTGTCTGAGCTGATCCAGGCGAGCATCCGCCAAGCCGACCCGCCGTGGTCTTCGCAACAGGCCTCACCGTTCACTGTGCTGCTGATGGAGGGCACGACCCGGAACGAGCAGCTCAACGTGGCACGCAGCTATGCGGAATCCGTCTCTTGGTCGGCTATCCCTGCCGGCCGCCGTGCAGCCGAGCACCAAGCTGCGAAGCCCCGGATGCGCATCGGATACCTCTCCGGCGACTTCTTCAATCACGCCGTCGCCCATCTCGCGGTCGGCGTCATAGAGGCCCACGACCGCAGCCGATTCGAGTTCATCGGCTACGACTATTCGCCACGCAGGGATGACGAGTACCGCCGGCGCCTGGCCCTGGGGTTCGACCGTATGGTGTCGATATGCGACCTGGACGACACTGCCGCGGCGCAACGCATTGCTGGCGACGATTGCGACATAGTCGTGGATCTCAAGGGCTGGACCGCCGGAACCCGCAGCCGCATCCTCGCCGCGCGGCCGGCCCCGGTGCAAGTCCAGTGGCTCGGATATCCGGGCACGATGGGCGCGCCATGGATCGACTACATCATCGCCGATCGGACCCTGGTCCGCCCCGGCGAGGAAGTCCACTTCAGCGAGAAGGTGGTCAGGCTTCCTGATACCTACCAGCCTTACGATGACCGGCGCCGGATCGGCCCACCGCCACCGCGAGCTGCGTGCGGGCTTCCCGAAGGTGCTTTGGTGTTCTGCTCGTTCAATCATTCCTTCAAGATCACGCGGTCCGTGTTCGACGTCTGGATGACGCTGCTCCGGGCGACCGGCGATTCCGTCCTATGGCTCCTCCACTTGAATCCTGAGATCGACGCCGCCCTAAAAAGGCACGCTATCGCCGGAGGAGTCGCTACCGAGCGCCTCATTTTCGCTCCCTTCGCATCGAGGGCGGAGCACCTTGCCCGGCTTGGTCAGGCCGACTTGGCGCTCGATTGCTTTCCGTATGGATCACACACGACCGCGAGCGACGTGCTGACCGCTGGCGTACCGCTGGTCGCGTTGAGCGGCGATACCTTCGCCTCCCGGGTCTCGGCAAGCGTCCTCACGGCAGCGGGCTTGTCGGGGCTCGTCACGACCTCGCTTGATGGATATCTCGACCTCGCATCGCGGCTTGCGACCGATCGCAACGCGCTCGCACGGCTGCGGGTGGCGGCATGCGGTCGAACCGCACCGCTGTTCGACACCGCTCGGTTCACACGCAACCTCGAGGCCGCCTTCACAGCGATTAATGCGCGGCGCCTCGCCGCTCTGCCGCCCGACCACATTGGCATCACGTGATCGACCATGACGCTCGTGGCGTCCCGAGCAACGCAGATTCGCGAGGCGCCGTTGATCTAAATCAACGCAGGATTCGCCGAACTCTTCATAATTAAAACCTACGAAATCAAGGACGGAGAATCGAGCCATGTCAACCGAAATGGAAAAGACAGCCGAACAAGAGTCTTCGGGGACAATCGCCCTCGAGAACGACGCCTACAGGGTATTCTCTCTGTGTGACAAGCTTCCCCGCGCGGACAGCACCAAAGGCTTCGCTTCCGAATGCGGATCCGAGTGCACCAGCGGCTATGTTACGGTGCCATGCGCGTGCTGATTGATCGGCAACGCCGCAAGTGGACACGAGCCGGGGGGCCAGCTTGAGCCTGCAGCTGACCAGGAACTTGATCCATCTGGACAGAGGCAGCGACGAGCTGCTTCTGTCCAATGCCTTCTACATGCGCCCGCTGTACGTCGCTTACGGCAGGAGGCGCATCATTGAGCTGCTGTCGGAGTTGCCCAAGGGACGCACTCTGGAGCAACTCAAATCCGACTTCGCCGCCGACGAGAAATTGATCCAATTGCTACGCGACCACCGCATCCTGGTCGACCCGCTAGTTGAGAAGGAGGGATACGACCCGCGCGAGATCGCGGGCACGGCAACCGCCCCTCGCAAGATAGACAGGATGACCGTGTTCCTGCTGCTCACCGAGGCGTGCAACCTAGGCTGCATCTATTGTCTCAACGGAGCCGAGACCTACGAGAAGTCCGGCCGATCCCGGATGAACCCGGATGTCGCCCTGCGGAGCATCACGGCGTGCCTGGAACGACTGGCTCCCGGCGGCACGTTGAAGGTGGCGTTCTTCGGAGGCGAGCCGCTGATGAACTGGCCGCTGCTCCAGGAAATAGTGCGCCGCTGCGAGAGCGATATCAAGTTGAGATACCAGGACAGGCACATCGCC
>NZ_SSMW01000119.1 GCF_004799405.1 Bradyrhizobium sp. | reverse complement strand
GAGCCAGTCCGACCCCTTGACGGTGTCGTACATGTGCCAGCGCCAGTCGTCCGGATGCATGTTGCCGAGCGCTGCCGAAATGCCGCCCTGCGCCGCCACCGTGTGTGAGCGGGTCGGAAATACCTTGGTGATGCAGGCGGTGCGCAACCCGGCTTCGCCGCAGCCGACCACCGCGCGCAGGCCGGCGCCGCCGGCGCCGACCACGACGACGTCGTAGGTGTGGTCTTCGATCGGATAAGCGTGGCCGTTGCCGGCGGGACCGCCATTGGTGACCTTGCCGTTGCCATCAGCGGCCATGCGCTAAACTCCGGACGACAGTTTGAGAATGGCGTAGATCGAGACCAGCGCCACCGCGATCGAGAAGAAATTGTTCGCCATCACGGCGGCGAGCTTCAGCTTTTCGCCATGCACATAGTCCTCGATCACCACCTGCATGCCGATCTTCATGTGCCAGGCGCTGGCGACGATGAACAGCAGCAGGATGACGGCGACCAGCGGCGAGCCAAGGATTTGCGCGGCCCCCGCCTGGTTGCGGCCGAGCAGCATCATCACCACCACGATGACGGGCAGGATCAACAGCGTCATCGCGACCGCGGTGACGCGCTGGCGCCAGAAATCGCCGGTGCCGGAATGCGAGGCGCCGAGGTTGCGGACGCGCGCCAGCGGCGTACGCATCGATTTCACGGTTGAGGTATCCGGCGCGGTCATCGTCCGCCTCCGATCGCATAGGCGACGATCCATACCAGCACCGTCAGCGAAATGCCGCCGATCAGCGCGCTCCAGGTCAGGGCTTCGCGCTCGCTCGCCTTGAAGCCGTAGCCGAGATCCCAGACGAAATGCCGGATACCGCTGAGCAGATGATGCAATAGCGCCCAGGTATAACCGAACACGATCAGGCGGCCGATCAAGCTCGAGGTAAAGGCCTGCACATTGGCATAGGCGGGTGGCCCCGACGCCGCCGAGATCAGCCACCACGCCAGCAGCAAAGTGCCGAAATACAGCGCAACGCCGGTGACGCGATGGACGATGGACAGCGCCATCGTCAGGGTCCAGCGATAGGTCTGCAAATGCGGTGAAAGCGGTCGTTCGATCCTGGCGGTCATCGGCGGCTTTTGACGGTTTTGGGCCCGCGCGCGGGGGCCCTTCGGGGATCGCGGTAGATGATTCCTATTTACGAACTCGAAACAGCCAGCGCAACGATGAAATCGCCGTTTGCGAATGAATGTTCATAGCTTCAGATGAGGCCTGCAATCATGGGCGTTGACAGGGCCATGGGCGCTGTTGGCTAGTGCGATGAAGCTCGATTCATGAGCGCTCGCGCGGGATCAACGCGCGACGGGCACGGGGGGACCATGATCGCCGGATTGAACGCCTCGGAGGTCGGCGAACTGGTCCTGCTGCTGGTGGCGGTCGGCGCCTTGTCGGGATTCCTCGCTGGCGTATTCGGGATCGGCGGCGGCGCGGTGCTGGTGCCGGTATTCTATGAATGCTTCCGGCTGGCCGGCGTCCCGCTCGAGGTGCGGATGCCGCTATGCATCGGCACGTCGCTCGCCGTCATCATTCCGATCTCGATCCGGTCGTGGCGCGCCCATCACGCCCGGGGCGCCGTGGACATGGAAATCCTGCGCATCTGGTGGGCGCCGGTTCTTGCCGGCGTCATCGTCGGCAGCGTGATCGCGCGCTATGCGCCGGAGCGGCTGTTCAAGATCGTGTTCGTGATGGTGGCGTATTCGGCCGCCGCAAGGCTGCTGTTGGCGCGCGAGGCCTGGCGGTTCGGCGACGACCTGCCGCGCGGCCCGTTGATGAAGATCTACGGCTTCTTTGTCGGCCTGCTGTCGACGCTGATGGGGGTCGGCGGCGGCCTGTATTCGAATTTGCTGATGACGTTTTATGGCCGGCCGATCCACCAGGCGGTCGCGACATCGTCGGCGCTGGCGGTGCTCATCTCGATTCCCGGCGCGCTTGGCTATGTCTATGCCGGCTGGCCGGCTGCGGCGCATTATCCCGGGGTCGCCGCGCTGCAATTGCCGTTCGCGCTCGGCTATGTCTCGCTGATCGGGGTAATGCTGGTGATACCGACCAGCGTGCTGACAGCGCCGCTCGGCGTGCGCACCGCGCATGCGATGTCGAAACGGATGCTCGAAGTCGCGTTCGGATGTTACCTGTTGACCGTCGGAAGCCGGTTCGTGATCAGCCTGCTGAGCGGGCAATAGCGGAACAGGCCGGGTTCGATCTGCATCTTCGGCTTAATTTCTGTATTTCAGAATTAAACTTGACAGCGGACCCAAATCAAATCTATACCTTCAGCGTCCCGCCCACAGAGGGGCGTTGCGCAACGTCATCAACGCGCGGCGGGATGCGGTGGACGCGCGAGGTGCCGTGGACGAACGGCACCGGCGCGGACGGCGAAGTCGTGTGGTCCTGACACCCCGACGCTGGTGTCAAGTTTGCGAAAGGAAACTTTCGCAGATGACGGTGGCAAGAAAGCCCGGTCACCGGGGAGAGCGCGAAATAAGCCGTAAAACCATTGTGCGGGGAATGCCGGGTGATTTCCGGCGTGACCGTGGTGACTTTGCTGGCATGGCTTGTTTTTCTGCCCTGCCAGGCTGCGGGCGCGTTGGACGCCCGGCATTCCCTGCGCCCTCTGATTGGAGGGCAGGACTTTTCCAGCAAAACTTCGCGCATGCATGCGGCGAGATCGCGAAACTGCGGCTGTTTGAAATTACCAAGATCGATACAAAACGCTCGGTGCCACCTCTCCCCCTGTGGGAGAGGTCGGATCGCATCGACAGATGCGATCCGGGTGAGGGGTTACAGACTATCGATAGACCGTGACCCCTCACCCCAACCCTCTCCCACAAGGGGAGAGGGAGTGCACCGTCATCGCTGAAACATTGTGCGTCGTCGCTGCTTTCGCGGGGACGACGTTGAGACGCAATCGCTTCAGATCGTCTCGCTGCGCGCGAGTTCATCGACTTCGCCGGCGCTGTAGCCGAGCAATCCCGTCAAAATCTCCCGCGTGTGCTCGCCGAGCCGGGGCGGCGCAGTGTAGGTATCGAGCGGGGTGGCGCCAAGATGCATCGGGTTCTTGATGTTCTTGACGATACCGACGCCTTTGCCGGCATGCGGCATCTCGGCGATCATGTCGCGCGACCGCAACAGCGCGCTCTCGCAGACTTCGCCGACGGTGCGGATCGCGCCGCTCGGAATCCCGGCGGCGTCCATCAAAGGCAGCCACTCGTCGCGCTTGCGCTGCTTGATGATGTCCTTGACGATCGGCACCAGGATATCGCGGTTGCGGACGCGGTCGGCGGCCTTGGCAAAACGCGGATCGTCGGTCAGTTCGGGCCGCTCCACGGCCTTGCAGAAGCGCTTCCACAATTCATCATTGGCAACCCCGAGGCTGATCCAGCCGTCGCTTGCCTCGAAGGTCTCGTAAGGAACGATGGTGGCGTGCGCGTTGCCGCGTCGTTTCGGCGACTCGCCGGTGGCGAAATAGATGCTGGCGTTGAAGGAGAGCAGCGAGGCGACCGCTTCATACATCGAGACCGACACATGCTGGCCGCGGCCGGTGATCTTGGCAGCGTAGAGTGCCGCGAGAACGGCCTGCGATCCGTTCAATCCGGAAACCAGATCGGCGATCGAGGTGCCGACCTTGTAGGGAGCGCCGTCGGCGGGTCCCGTGATGTCCTGGATGCCAGCTTCGCCCTGCACGATGACGTCGTAACCGGGGCGGTCCTTCATCAGGCCGGTGTTGCCGAAGCCGGAAATCGAGCAATACACCAGAGTCGGCCGTCGCGCGCTGACGGCGGCATAGCTGAAGCCGAGCCGGTCCATCGCGCCCGGCCGGAAATTCTCCACCAGCACGTCGGATTTTTCGATCAGCCGCCACAGCACCTCGCGGCCGGCGTCGCTCTTCATGTCGAGCGTGATGCTCTTCTTGTTGCGGTTGACGGAGAGGAAATAGGCCGCCTCGTCGCCCTGGTAGGGCGGCGCGAAGGCGCGGGTGTCGTCGCCTTCGACCGGACGTTCGACCTTGATCACCTCGGCGCCGAGATCGCCGAGCTGCATGGTGCAGTACGGTCCCGACAGCACCCGGGTGAGATCGACAACACGTAATCCTTCAAGCGGGCGCATGCGGCTCGGACCTCATTTTACTGCGAAACGGACGGGAAAACCGCGGGAAAACCGATTGGCGTTTACCGGGGCGTTCATGCATCATTCCCCGGGGAGCGATCTTTGGCCAATTCCCGAATTCCCGGGTTCATTAGCAAAAACGCCCTTCACAAAGCAACGGAGACAGTTTGCATGTCAAATAACGGGAAACGCGTGGCCTGGGTGACCGGCGGCGGCAGCGGCATCGGCGAGGCGGGCGCGGAAGCGCTGGCGGCGGACGGCTGGACCGTGGTGGTCTCGGGGCGCCGCAAGGAGGCACTCGACGGCGTGGTGGCCAAGATCGTCAAAAGCGGCGGCAAGGCCGAGGCGATCGCCCTCGACGTCAGCAAGAAAGCCGACGTCAACAAGGCCGCCGAACAGATTCTCGCCAGGCACGGCCGCATCGACCTTCTGGTCAACAGCGCCGGCATCAACGTGCCGAAGCGGAGCTGGGCCGACATGGAACTGGAAGGCTGGGACAAACTGGTCGAGATCAATCTCAACGGCGTGCTGTATTGCATGCGCGCGGTGCTGCCGGCGATGCGCAAGCAGAAGGACGGCTGCATCATCAATGTCGCGTCATGGGCCGGCCGTCACGTGTCGAAAATGCCGGGCCCAGCCTACACCACCACCAAGCACGCGGTGCTGGCGCTGACCCATTCGTTCAACATGGACGAATGCGTCAACGGCCTGCGGGCCTGTTGCCTGTCGCCCGGCGAGGTCGCAACGCCGATCCTGAAGCTGCGGCCGGTGGTGCCGTCGGAGGCCGAGCAGGCGCGGATGCTGCAGCCCGAAGATTGTGGCCGCACCATCGCCTTTGTCGCCAGCATGCCGCCGCGGGTGTGCATCAACGAGATATTGATCAGCCCGACCTGGAATCGAGGATTCATCCAGACGCCGCACAATAGGGACTAGCGCTTTCTTCCTTCTCCCGCAAGGGGAGAAGGGAAGAGGCGCCCGTCGCATCCCACTATGCCGCCCACGTATTCCGCCAAAAAAAGTTTCAAGCATCACGAAAACTTATTGGCTGAAACTGCCGCCAAAGCCTCCCGTAGCTCGGGCCAACGACGACGCAGCCAATCGGAAAAATCGGACAGTGTCGTTGTCATCAGGCGGAGAGTTCCGCCGATTACCTCAACCCATCGGGAGACGTTACATGTCGAAGCGTATTGCATTATTGTCGGCCGCCGCCTTTGGCGCGCTGGCCCTGACCGCCACCCTCGTTGCGCCCGTCAGCGCGCAAGACAAGATGAAGAGCGAAATGTCCGGCGAGAAGACCGTGATGGTCGGCGGCGCCGCGATGTTCCCCTCGAAGAACATCATCCAGAACGCCGTCAACTCCAAGGATCACACCACGCTGGTTGCGGCGGTGAAGGCCGCCGGCCTCGTCAACACGCTGGAAGGCAAGGGCCCGTTCACGGTGTTCGCGCCGACCAACGCCGCCTTCGGCAAGCTGCCGGCCGGCACCGTCGATACCCTGGTGAAGCCCGAGAACAAGGCGACCCTGACCAAAATCCTGACCTACCACGTGGTTGCGGGCAAGCTTGAAGCCTCCGACCTCACCGACGGCAAGAAGCTCAAGACCGTGCAGGGCGAAGAGCTAACGGTGAAGCGCTCGGGCGACACGGTGATGATCATCGACGCCAAGGGCGGCTCTTCCACCGTCACGATCCCGAACGTCAATCAGTCCAACGGCGTGATCCATGTGGTCGACACCGTCCTGATGCCGTCGTAACACCGCGCGCTCCTGAAAAGTCCCCATAGTATGCGCGAGGAGCGAGCGGGGCAGCCCGGCTCGCTTTTTCGTGACCGCGAAGCGTCGAATGCATCGATTCTATAGGGTCCACGGCAGTAACGAAACACCGACTCCCGGCGTATATTGGGGGTATCGGCCCCGAGCGATGGAACCAATATGTCCAGCCTTGCGATGAGCGATCAGAACACAGGCCCTGCATCGGCAAAGGTCATTCAGCCGGCGTGGGTCCGTGTTGTGCACTGGATCAATGCGGTGGCGATGATCCTGATGATCATGTCGGGATGGCAGATCTACAACGCCTCGCCGCTTTTCAATTTCTCGTTTCCCGGCTCGATCACGCTGGGCGGCTGGCTCGGCGGCGCGCTGCTATGGCATTTTGCGGCGATGTGGCTGTTGATGGTGAATGGTCTGGTCTATCTCGCGCTGGGTTTTGCCAGCGGCCGCTTTGCCAGGAAATTGCTGCCGATCACCCCGCAAGGCGTGCTCGCCGATACCAAAGCGGCGCTGACCGGCAAATTGTCGCATGACGATCTCTCCAAATATAACTATGTGCAGAAATTGCTCTATGCCGGGATCATCGTGGTCGGCATCGTCATCGTGCTGTCGGGCCTGTCGATCTGGAAGCCGGTGCAGTTGCAATATTTGACGGCGTTCTTCGGCGGCTATGATGTCGCGCGCTACGTCCACTTCATCTGCATGTCGGCGATCGTCGCGTTCCTGGTGGTGCATGTGGCGCTGGCGGTGCTGGTGCCGAGAAGCCTGCGCGCCATGATCATCGGCCGCTAAAGCAAGTTTCGAGGAGATCTGTCATGGGCCGCTTACGCTCGCGTCTGATACCCGGTGTCGACCGGCAATTGCTGGTCAAGGACGCCGCCAAGGCGATGCCGGACATGGCGCGCCGGCGCTTCATCGCCGGGGGCGCCAGTCTCGGCGCGCTGACGCTGTTGACCGGCTGCGACGTGTCCGACAGTTTTTCGGCCGAAGAGATGCTGAAGCGGGTCTCGAAGTTCAACGACGCCGTGCAGGCGGCGATCTTCAATCCCCACGCGCTGGCGCCGACCTTTCCCGAGAGCGCCATCACAAAGCCGTTTCCGTTCAACGCCTATTACGACCTCGACGACGCCCCCGAGATCGACGGCAAGGACTGGAAGTTCGAGGTGCGCGGCCTCGTCGACAACAAGAAATCCTGGACGCTGGAGGAACTCTACAAGCTGCCGCAGGAAAAACAGATCACGCGTCACATCTGCGTCGAGGGCTGGAGCGCGATCGGAAGCTGGACCGGCACGCCGCTGCGCGACTTCCTCAAACTGATCGGCGCCGACACCAGCGCGAAATATTGCTGGTTCCAGTGCGCCGACAAGGATGGCTACAACAGCCCGCTCGACATGGAGACCGCGCTGCATCCGCAGACCCAGATGACGTTCAAGTTCGCCGACGAAATGCTGCCCCGCGCCTATGGTTTTCCGATGAAGATACGGGTGCCGACCAAACTCGGCTTCAAGAATCCGAAATACGTGGTATCGATGGAAGTCACCAACCTCTACAAGGGAGGTTACTGGGAAGACCAGGGATACAATTCATTCAGCGGGAGCTGATGCGCCGGCTTGTCGCCAGCCTGCGCTGAAACGCGGCTGCGATGGCGCCGATCGCCAGCGTCGCCGCGGAGATATTGAGGGCGTAGGACAGGCTGCCCATCGCGTCGGTGACGGCGCCGACCGCGGTCGGTCCGAGTGTCTGGCCGACGCCGAAGGCAATCGTCATCGCAGCGATCCCCGCGGGCCAGGTGGCCGGCGGATAGTTGAACCGCACGAACGCCGTGGTCGACCCGACCAGCGCAAAGAACGAAACGCCGAATACCAGCGCCGAAGCGGCGAGCCATGCCGTCGAATGTCCAAACAGCGGCAGCCCGGCGCCGATCGCGTTGACGCCGAGAATGATCGCGGTGGAGATGCCGCCGCGGTCGAGCGCCAGCACGCCCCGCCACAGCCACGGCGTGACGAAGGCGCTGAGGCCGATCAGGCACCAGAATGCGCTCTGCGCGGCGGCACCCCCGCCGGCGTCGCGCACATAGGCGATCATGAAGGTCATGTAGGCGATATATCCGGCGCCGAACAGGAAATAGCCGGCGAGATAGATCAGCACCGGCCGGATCGCGAATTTGACCGGCGTCGCATCGGCGATCCCGGCGCTGCTGTCGAACGGCGCCAGCAGCAGCGGAATGATCATGATCGCGGTGAGCAGCGTCATCGCCCACCAGACCACCCACCACGATCCCGGCCCGAACGCCTGCAGCACGAAGGGCGCGATCAGGCCGGACGACACGATGCCGAGCCCTGGGCCGGCGTAAAACAGGCTCAGCAGAAAGTTCGCCCGTTCGGGCCGCGATTGCGCGATGGTCGCCGCCAGCGCGGCGCCGCTGACAAAGGCGATCGCGGCGCCGAGACCCACCAGCAGCCTTGCGAAGCTCAGGATCGCGAAATTGCCCGATAGCGCGGACAGCGCCAGCGACGCCACGCAGGCGAGCGTTGACCAGCGCACCGCGGCGGACAGCCCGAAGCGATTGATCAGCTTCGAGGCCACCAGCGCGCCGCCGAGATAGCCGGCGGCGTTGATCGTGTTCATGAAGCCAGCGGCGGAATATGACCAGCCGAGCGTATCGCGCATGTCCGGCAGCACCAGCGAATAAGCGAAGCGGCCGATGCCGAGGCCGATAATCGGCGCCAGCGACAGGATCAGGATCAGCCGCGCCGGATGCGCGGGCGGTAAGGGACGGTCGGGGGCTTTCACGGGATGCTCCGGCAGGGCTTACATTGTGGCAGGCTCTGCCGTGATTGCACAGGCGGATAGCGGCAATGGTGTCTTGCCATCCGCGCAATGCCGATCTAGCAATCCGCGCCCACGCGTCGAATGAGGAACTTTCCATGGCGACCCATAAGCTCCTGCTGCTCCCCGGCGACGGCATCGGCCCCGAAGTGATGGCGGAGGTGAAGCGCCTGATCGACTGGCTGAATGCGCAAGGCATCGCGCATTTCGAGACCGAGCGGGGTCTGGTCGGCGGCAGCGCCTATGACGCCGACAAGGTCGCGATCACCGACGCCACCATGGCGCTGGCGCAAGCGAGCGACGCGGTGATCTTCGGGGCGGTCGGCGGCCCGAAATGGGATCAGGTGCCGTATGACGTGCGTCCCGAAGCCGGGCTTTTGCGGCTGCGCAAGGACATGGCGCTGTTCGCCAATCTGCGTCCCGCGATCTGCTATCCGGCGCTGGCGGACGCGTCCAGCCTGAAGCGTGAGGTGGTCGAGGGCCTCGACATCATGATCGTGCGCGAGCTGACCGGCGGGGTGTATTTCGGCGAGCCCAAGACCATCACCGATCTTGGCAACGGCCAGAAGCGCGCCATCGACACCCAGGTTTACGATACCTACGAGATCGAGCGCATCGCCCGCGTCGCATTCGATCTGGCGCGCAAGCGCCGCAACAAGCTGACCTCGATGGAAAAGCGCAATGTGATGAAATCGGGCGTGCTCTGGAACGAGGTGGTCACGCAGGTACATGCGCGCGAATACAAAGACGTCCAGCTCGAGCATCAACTCGCCGATTCCGGTGGCATGAATCTGGTGAAATGGCCAAAGCAATTCGACGTCATCGTCACCGACAACCTGTTCGGCGACATGCTGTCGGATATCGCGGCGATGCTGACCGGTTCGCTCGGCATGCTGCCGTCGGCCTCGCTCGGCGAGGTCGATGTCAAAACCAAAAAGCGCAAATCGCTGTTCGAGCCGGTGCACGGTTCGGCGCCCGATATTGCCGGCAAGGGACTGGCCAATCCGATCGCGATGATCGCATCATTCGCGATGGCGCTGCGCTACTCGTTCGACATGGGCGATCTCGCCGACAAGGTCGACGCGGCGATAGCAGCGGTGCTCGCAAGCGGACTGCGCACGGCGGATATCAAGTCTGAGGGCACCACCGCGGCGAACACGACGCAGATGGGCGAGGCGATCCTGAAAGAATTACAGGCGCTGCACGGGTAAATGCGCAGAGATCGCAGCTCAATCCAGCGGGATGCTGCGCGGATATCCGCCCATATCCGACGGCGGATTCAGCGGCTGGCGGTCGATCGGGCGGTTGTTGTTCTCGCGCGCGAACGAGGGATACCCGAGCTCCGGCGGAAACGCGTAGTCGGTGAATTTGCGGTCGCCCGGCAACACCTCGACGCCGGCGTCGAGCCATGAGCGCTTGGTGATGTATACCTTCGTGTGCGGCCCCTGCTGATAGACCACGTTCGGGCCGGCCGGGCCGTAATAAGCATGGCCGCCGTCGAACCTGCGTTTGTCGTCGACCTTGCGTTTTTCCGCACTGCTGGCCTGGGTGGCGCCAAGGCCGATCGCCATCGCCGCTCCCGCCGCAAGCAACAGCGCAAGATGGTTTGGGGCAGGAAGTTTGAAGGTCATTGCGTCCTCATGGGCCGGCGGGGTCGCCATTTCCGATACGCAGGCAGTTTAGCTGCCGCAGGCATGCCGTCACAAGGTCAATTGGGCCACACCCGGCCACAATAATGCCGGGCGAAGCGAAAAAGTTGCATGAAAACCAGCATCTTGGCCGATACGCCGGGTCAGAAACTGCTGCGCAGAACGGGGTTCTCCGCGCCCGTCACCCAATCTGCCGAGGTGGCTGACGGGACCGAGGGAGCGCAACGGCCGCGCTTGAGCTCGGCGCGGGCGAACAATTCGGCCATTTTCGGCTCGTTTCCGGCGGTCAAAAGGATCAGCCGGTTCAAAATGCAGCCAATGGCGGCGCGCCGGGCCGGCCATGTGTCGCCCTGGCACGACCAGCCGGAGATCCGCAAATCAGGTTCGTCGAGCCGCTTCATGAAACCAAGGCAGGACGGCGTGTTGGCCGCATTGCCGGTGAGGCGAAGCAGCGTCACGCTGCCGAATTTGCTGTCGATGACACCAGCCGTTTCCAGTTCGCGCGTGCCCTCGGGGTCCATCCTCGCGGCGATTTCCGCAACGGCGGGTCCGGATTGGCCGAATTCGCCGCCGGGGCGATAAAGCTCAAGTTCGGCCACCGGCTTCTCATCCTGGGCCGACCAGCGGAAGACATCCTTTCGGCCCCCTTCCGGATGCCGGAAGATCTCGTAAGTCTCTGTTTTTCCGGCCAGATCGAACTGGCTGACGGCAAACGCCGGGTGCGAGCGACTGGCCACGCTCCAGACTGCCTTTGGAGGCTCCGATGTCTCGCCAATCGGCAACTGATCCCAAAAATGGATCCCGGCGATGGCAAGCAGGGCCAGAACGCCCACATAGGCGATGAGACGCGCCAGCGTACCGCAGCATTCATCGGCAAGGCTCGTCAGCGCCGGATGAATTCCGGCCCGGTAAGGCTTGCCGGGGATGGCCCGAAAGGATCGCATCAAACGCTCTGGAATGCCGGTCTAACGTTGTCTTAACGCTGTTTCTCGCATAGAAGCGCTGCCTCTTCCCTTTCCACCGCGGACGCCGGGAAGGCATTTTTGTTCGGAGAGTGAACGATGGGTTACAAAGTCGCGCTGGTCGGAGCGACCGGCAATGTCGGGCGGGAAATGCTCAACATTCTCGACGAACGCAAATTCCCGGCTGACGAGGTCGTGGCGCTGGCGTCGCGCCGCAGCATGGGCGTCGAAGTGTCGTATGGCGACCGCACCCTGAAGTGCAAAGCGCTCGATCACTATGATTTCAGCGACGTCGATATCTGCTTGATGTCGGCGGGTGGTGCTGTGTCCAAGGAGTGGTCGCCGAAGATCGCGGCAGCCGGCGCCGTCGTGATCGACAATTCATCGACCTGGCGGATGGATCCGGACGTGCCGCTGATCGTTCCCGAAGTCAATGCCGATGCGGTCACCGGCTTCGTCAAGAAGAACATCATCGCCAATCCGAATTGCTCGACCGCGCAGCTCGTGGTCGCGCTGAAGCCGCTGCATGACCGCGCCACGATTAAGCGCGTGGTGGTCTCGACCTATCAATCGGTTTCGGGCGCCGGCAAGGACGCCATGGACGAGCTGTTTTCGCAGACCAAGGCGGTCTACACCAACAGCGAACTCGTCAACAAGAAATTCCCCAAGCGTATCGCCTTCAACGTGATCCCCGAGATCGACGTGTTCATGGAGGACGGCTACACCAAGGAAGAGTGGAAGATGATGATGGAGACCAAGAAGATTCTTGATCCCAAAATCAAGCTGACCGCGACTTGCGTGCGGGTGCCGGTGTTCGTCGGCCATTCCGAAGCCGTCACCATCGAATTCGAAAATCCGATTTCGCCCGACGAGGCGCGCGACATCCTGCGCAATGCGCCGGGATGCCTCGTGATCGACAAGCATGAACCGGGCGGCTACGTCACACCCTACGAGGCCGCCGGCGAGGACGCCACCTACATCAGCCGCATCCGCGCCGATCCCACCGTGGACAACGGCCTGGTGCTGTGGTGCGTGTCGGACAATCTGCGCAAGGGTGCCGCGCTGAACGCGGTCCAGATCGCCGAATGCCTGATCAACCGCAAGCTGATCAGCGCCAAGAAAAAGGCGGCGTGAAAGCAAGGTCGGTTCTGATTGAATCAGAACCGACGCTCTAATTTTTGTTTTGACGCGTTTTCTTCACGCGAACCGGTATCCACTTCGCTCGGAAACGCTTTAGCAGGAGCCGGAACTGCGATGACCGAGCAACCGGCTCCTTATCGGCCGAACCCGACGCTGAAGCGCGTCGAGAGCGGATTCGAGAGTGTGATCTTCAACAGCCGCTGGCTGATGGCGCCGTTCTATTTCGGCCTCGTCGTCAGCCTGGCGGTGCTGTTGCTGAAATTCTGCATGCTGCTGTGGGAATTCATCGTGCATGCGCCGGGCTCCAAGGAGTCCGACATCATTCTCGGCGTGCTCAGCCTGATCGACGTGTCGCTGACCGGCAATCTGATCCTGATCGTGGTGTTTTCCGGCTACGAGAATTTTGTCTCGAAGATCGATCCCGGTGGCCATCCGGACTGGCCGGACTGGATGACCAAGGTCAATTTCGGCGGCTTGAAACAGAAGCTGCTGGCCTCGATCGTCGCGATTTCCGCGATCCAGGTGCTGAAGGCGTTCATGAACATCGATACCGTGTTCGAACCCGGCAAGCTGGCCTGGCTGGTCGGCGTGCACCTGGTGTTCGTGATCTCGGCGTTCATGCTTGCCCTGTCGGACCGCTGGAGCGGCGGCGACCACGGCGGCGAATAGCTATCCGCCGGCCTGCAGCATCTCCCTGACGCCGCGAAACTCCTTCGCAGCCGG
>NZ_SSMW01000118.1 GCF_004799405.1 Bradyrhizobium sp. | reverse complement strand
GGTCTTCGACGGCAACAACATCCTGCCGTGCGAGGGAGAAAGCCTGGTGCCGTCATTTGCGTCCGCCTATAGCGGCCGTGGACCGCTGTTCTGGGAACACGAAGGCAATGCCGCGGTCCGCGTCGGCAAATGGAAACTGGTGCGGAAATATCCCGGTCCCTGGGAACTTTACGATATGGAAGCCGACCGTACCGAAATGCACGATCTTGCCGCGCAGCATCCCGATCGCGTCCGCGACCTGAGTTTGCAATACACCGTTTGGGCCAACCGCTGTGGCGTGATACCGCGCGAGAAGATTCTCGAATTGATGAAGGCGGAAGGCGGCACGGCGTTCTGGGAGGAAGAGAAACAAGGATAGGAGCGCGACACCGATCGCAGACTTTGAAATGACCGAAGGTGCTCCCCGCTGCTGCGCAAGCGGCCGTATCGGCGATATCCGGGCGACGTCGGCCGAATCCGCCGTAACGCCCGAAAGGATCGAGCCGAGCCCGATCGATATCGCGCGCCGCTGGAGCCGCCCGATAGGCGGATCTTTCACCATGGGATCCGATAACACGCGATTTCCGGAAGACGGTGAAGGGCCGCCGCGCCGGGTAAAGCTGCGGGACTTTTCGATCGCGTGTCATGCCGTCAGCAATTTGCAATTCGGCGACTTCGTGCGTGCAACCGGATACGTCAGCGACGCCGAACGCTATGGCTGGAGCTTCGTATTCGAAGCTTTCTTGCCCTCGGCCACCAAACTCGCGATCGGCAGCCGGACCGCCGGCACGCCATGGTGGGTACCGGTGCCGCACGCCTATTGGGCGCAACCGGAAGGCCCGCCGAGCACGATCCTCGATCGGCTCGATCACCCTGTGGTGCATGTTTCATGGAACGACGCGAAAGCCTATTGCCGGTGGTCGCGAACGCGATTGCCGACGGAAGCGGAGTGGGAGTTCGCGGCGCGCGGCGGCATCGAGCAGGCAATCTATCCCTGGGGCGACGACCTGACGCCGGACGGCGAGCATCGCTGCAATATCTGGCAGGGAGACTTTCCGGTTCATAATTCCGCCGGCGACGGCTACGCCGGAACGGCGCCCGTCTACGCCTACAAGCCAAATGGATATGGCTTGCACAACATTGTGGGCAATGTCTGGGAATGGTGCGAGGATTATTTTTCGCCAGACTATCACCGTGTCACTGCCGCCGAGGATCCGCTGCAGCGCGAGCAAACCGCCAATCGTTCGCTGCGCGGCGGCTCGTATCTCTGCCATGAATCCTACTGCAACCGCTATCGCGTCGCGGCGCGCAGTTCCAATACGCCGGACAGTTCCTCGGGCAATATCGGATTCAGGGTGGTTCGCGACGATGATCACGGGCAATCCGGCGATTCCGAACAATGAATACTATTCGATCAAATAGATCGGGCTCGACCACGCCTGATGGCCGTCCGCCTGCGTCACCCGCACGTAGACCGGCAGGTCGGCGCCGCCCTTGAACGTGGCTTTATGCTCGAGCGTCAACCGCCGGCTCCAGTCCGCCTCGGGCAACCGGTAGACACTGAGTTTGCGGCCCAACCCGCCGCCATCGAACTCGACCTTGCCGTCGGCGAGTCGGCCGAGGTCTACCTCACCCGACACGATGTTGGTCTCGACCTGCAACAGGCCGGCCTGCGCCTTGTCAAGCCACAGATCGATGCCGGAAAGGTTGCCGGTCGTCACCGAGGTCCAGGCCAGCGACGCGCCCGGGGTCGCTTCCAGCACCTTGCGTTCCGGATTGAGAAAATTCACCGGCGCAAAGCGCGCGATGCGATTGCCGGTGACCGTGAGCTTGCCTTGCCAAACGGTCTCGCGCCCGCGGCCGCGATATTCAGCCCCCTGCCACAGGATTCGTATCCGGCGGCCGAGGTCGGCAGCCCTGAACGGGCGCGCCGACTGAACGACTTGCGTGCCGTGGAGCACGTCGACACGTTCCAGCGGCGCCGTTCCGATCGCCTCAACCGACAGCTTCATCGGCACGGCCGCGGGGCGGATGATGTCACCCATCATGGCTTCCCGTACCGCAAGTTCTCGCGCCGGACCAAGCTGCGGATCCTCGGAGAATCCGACGACATCCTGCTCGAACGAGCCGCGCACATCGAGGAACAGGCGCGTGCCGGTGGTTCCGTAGTGCCAGCGCCTGCGCAGCGCTTCGAACAGCGCATCGCGCGTCAGTTCCGGCATGAAATAACAGGACAAGCCTCCGATCGCACCGAAACTCGACGCACCGGGTGTCGTCGCTCCCGGACGCCCCTTGTGGTCATCGCTGTGGCAGACCACGCCGACGCGGTAGCCCTTCTCAAGCGCGTCGTGCAAAATCCATTCGAACGTTCCCCAGGTCGAATGCACCTCGACGCAGCGCTCGACGCGCCCGTCATGCGCATATTTGACGTCGGCATAGCGTCCGCCGACGTGGGCGATGACACGGCAGTTCTCGCCGCTCAAGGCATCGAACAGTTTGTCGGCGGTATAGACCGCGTCGCTGGACGTTTCGCCTTCGACCAGGATGTGGGAGGAGCGGCGTATCGTCCGTCCTTCATGGCGAAAGAACACATTGCGGTCGCCGCCCATGCCGGTATTGCCCGACCATTCATAGCCCGGCAGGCAGACGAACTTGCCGGGTTGATCGAACCGCGCGGTCAGTTCGTTCAGCTCTTTCCAGAATCCATCGGTGATCTGGAAATCGTTGCCCTGATGGCCGACCATATCGATGAAGGCCTTGTCGCGGGCGTAGTGAAAATACTCTTCCGCCGTGCCCATGCCGATGGTCTCGCCGCTTTGGCCATGCAGATCGGCCCAATAGCGCCGGATCGGCGCCGACGTCACGACCCGGAGCGGGTTGGCACGCGCAAGGATGCGGCCATCGGCCGATACTTTCAGGTCGATATCGCCGGCACCATTCGCGACCAGATTTTCTATCACACGCGGGCCATCGCCTTTCTTGATTGTAACGCTGTCGGGCAGTCCGCCAACGGGCAGTGACGTTTCAAACCTGAGCGTCCCCGAGGCGTCCTCGGTCGGGTTGCCCCACATGTCCTCGGCGACGATCGCAAGGCGAAACGGCTCGCCAACGACCGCGAGCGAAGGCAGGATCGCCTTCCAGCTTGCCGCCGGTCCCGCTATCAGGTCGAACGATGGCTGCTCCGGCAATTCGCAGAATTCGTAAGCCGCAAACGCATCGACGGAGGTGCGAAGCTCGACCTTGTTCTCGACGTTGGTCTGCAGCCGCAGACCGGGCGATCCCTGCCTCCGGTCGCCGAGTCGAATGGTCAGCGTGTCCCCGGCACGCAGATAACCGCGCCCGATACGGATCAACAACGTGTTGGCGTAGGGGCGAATGTTGAGGCGATCGTACCAGACCTCGAGTTTTGCGCCGTTGCTTGCCTCAACGGTGGTAAAATTCGCCGCCTCCGGCTTGGTGAATTGTGGTTTGCTGAAATCCGACGTGGTCCGCCACGACACTTTCACCATGCCGGTGTCGTCGATGCCGAATGTCCCGGCGGTGTAGACCAGCACGAGTTCGGCAAGAGACCCGGCGACGAACGGCCCCGGTGTTGCAAGTTTGATGGAGCCCATCTGCCGGGGAAGGTATTTTGAATATGGCATGTTGATTCATGGCCTATGGTATAGTGCCGTTTTCCAGGTGGAGCAGGATAAGATGCCCGGGCCGGCGGCGATTGAGGAGTGAGGTTGGATGATGAAGTTGCGTTTTGTCGGATTGGTTCTGGCTGTTACAACCTGCGCTCCCTTGGTGGCCGCGGCGGGAGAATGGCCGGACCATCCGATCCACTTCATCGTTCCATTCCCGGCTGGGGGTTCGACCGATATCGCCGCGCGCGTCATTGGCGATTATCTGTCACGCACGCTTGGCCAGCAAGTTGTGATTGAGAATAAATCGGGCGCCAACGGCAACATCGGCATCGAGTATGTCGCAAAAAGCGCGCCGGATGGCTATACGATCCTGATCGGGACGGACGCGGTCAGCAGCAACCCGCACGTCTATAAAATGGACTTCGATCCCCTGAAGGAGCTGGTTCCGGTGGTCGAGATTTCCCGCCAGCCGATCGCATTGGCGGCCAATCCTTCGCTCGGGGTCACCACGCTTGCTCAACTGACCGAACTGGCGAAGAAGCAACCGGGTCTCGGTTTTGCGACCGGAAGCGGCGCCGGTTCGCCACAAGCCATGGTTGGGCTGTGGTATGCGAAGCTTGCCGGCATCACGCTCGAACAGGTGCCCTATCGCGGCGGCGGCCAGGCCATCAACGATCTGGTAGCCGGGCATATCAAGCTCGGATCGCTTGGGACGACGCCGCTGGTCCCCTATTGCAAGACCGGCGGCCTCAACCTGCTGGCTCAGTCGATGACGAAGCGTTCGCCGGCGCTGCCAGATGTGCCGACGTTTCAGGAATCGGGCCTCGATGGTCTCGTGATCGATCAACGAATTGGCGTGTTCGCACCGGCAGGCACTCCGCCCGGGATCGCCACCCGTCTCAACAGCGAGGTCAACGCGGCGCTGGGCGACGAGAAAGTTCGCAAGATCTTCAACGACCAGGCGCAAGAGCCTGCCGGCGGAACTGCGGAGCAGTACGCGAAGCTGGTGCGTGACGATTCCGACAAATATGCGCGGCTGGTAAAAGAACTCAATGTGAAGGTGGAATGAGAAGACTTCACCGATACCATTCCATGATGTTCTTCTGCACAAGACCGCCAGCACCTTATTCTACCCGTCGATGATAGCCACCGCCCGGGTCCAGCCCGCCGAGGCGCGCTCGATCTTGACCGGGAAACACGACACGGTGAAACCGGTCGAGGGCAAGAGCTCCAGATTGTGCAGCTTTTCGATGTGGCAGTAGCCGATGTGGCGGCCGGCCTTGTGGCCTTCCCAAATCAGGCTGGCGTCCCTGGTTTCGGCGTATTTCTTCGCGGTGTGGACGAACGGCGCATCCCAGCTCCAGCCGTCGATGCCGGTCAGCCGCACGCCGCGTTCAAGCAGATACATCGTGGCCTCATAGCCCATGCCGCAGCCCGAGGTGACGTAATCCTGCCGCCCGTATTTGACGCCGGCGCTGGTGTTGACCACCACGATCTCCAGCGGCGAGAGCGTGTGTCCGATACGCCTGAGTTCCGTTTCGACATCCTTTGCGGTCGCCACGTAACCGTCGGGCAAGTGCCGGAAGTCGAGCTTGACGCCGGACTGCAGGCACCATTCCAGCGGCACTTCGTCGATGGTCCATGAGCGCTCGCCGCGATTCATGGTGGGATGGAAATGCCAGGGTGCGTCGAGATGGGTGCCGTTGTGGGTCGAGAGCTGCACCTGTTCGACCGCCCAGCCCTGTCCGTCCGGCAGATCCTCGGCCTTCAACCCCTCGAAGAACTGCAGCATGCGCGGCAGGCCCTGCTGGTGATCGATATAGACGATGGTGGGGTGTCCGCCGGGCGGATCGGCCGGTACGTCGTTTTGCAGCGGAACGGAAATGTCGATCAGTCGCCTGGTCATATGCGCTTCCTCGCCGCTGACGCTTGAGTTTCGCAGACGCTAGCAGCGCCCCATCGATTTTTCAAACAGCCCAACGTCATTGCGAGTCAGCGGTTCGCACTCTCACGGCGCTAAGGTCGTCATGCTCCGCGAAGGCGGGGCATCCAGTACGCCGCGGCTTATCGATTCAATCATCAGCGTCTCTGGAATACTGGATCGCCCGCCTTCGCGGGCGATGACGGCTGAGGGTAAATCTTTTTAGCAAACACAATTTCGCAATCTCGCGGCGCAATGCGCCCGAGTTTTGCGAGGAACCTTCTGCTCTCTGAAATCAGAGGGCGCAGGGAATGCCGGGCGCCCAATGCGCCCGCAGCCTGGCAGGGCAGAAAAACAAGCCATGCCAGCAAAGTCACCATGGTCACACCGGAAATCACCCGGCATTCCCCGCACAATGGTTTTACGGCTTATTTCGCGCTCTCCCCGGTGACCGGGCTTTGTTGCCACCGTCGCCGGCGGATAACT